>JAUNNH010000019.1 GCA_030531505.1 Eubacteriales bacterium | reverse complement strand
CGGCACCGTAGGGGCCGTTGGGACGGTAGGTCTCGTTGAAGTGCAGCTCGATGTCATCGGGGACGTCGTTGGGATACGGGATGCCGCACTTGAGCAGGCTCGTGTGCTTGGAGAGATCCTCGAAGTCCTCGGTCAGCGCAAGTCCGATGCCCTGGGTCAGGCCGCCGTAGAAGTTGCCGTCGACCAGAAGCTTGTTCATGATAGTGCCGACGTCGGCCACGGCGGTGAACTTCTCGACCTTGACCTTGCCGGTCTGGGTGTCGACGCGGACCTCGGGCAGGAAGATGGTGTACATGTAGGTGGCAAAGGGCTCGCCCTGCGCGGTGTCCTGATCCACCGGGTGATCGGCGCAGTAGGTGGTGACCCAGTTGCCTTCGACCTTCAGCTTCTTGCCGTCGGCGACCATCTCGTCATAGGTACGGTAAGTGCCGTCGTCCTTCTTCATCTCGGCCAGCAGGTTCTCAGCGGCGAGACGGCAGGCGTTGCCGCTCATGACCTGGGAGCGGGAGCCGCCCGCGGGGCCGGAGTTCGGCGTGTACTTGGTATCGTTCATGACCAGGCGGATCTGCTCGGGCTTGATGCCGGCCTGGCGCAGGGTCTCGTGAGCGGAGACGAGCGCGCCCATGTCGGCGCCCTGGCCGTGATCCTCCCAGGAGACATAGATGGTGACGGTTCCGTCGGGATTCAGCTCGGCATAGGCGGAGGAGGAGTCCACGCCGTCAAGGCCGCAGCCGTAAACGCCCAGAGACACGCCGATGCCGTACTTGTAGCGGCCGTCGGAGGCAGCGTTCTTCTCGGCGACTCTCTTCTTGCCGGCCTCATACAGCGGGCGGGCCTTGTTGAACAGATCCTCCTCGCAGTACACATCAGGCGCGTAGCCGGTGGGGATGGTGGTGTGCTCAGAGGCCTTGTAGCAGTTCATGGCGCGCATCTCGAAGGGATCGATGCCCATCTTGGCGGCCAGGCAGTCGATGGCGATCTCGGAGCCCATGAAGGACTGGGGAGAGCCATAGGCGCGGAACGCGGAGCCCCAGGCGTGGTTGGTGAACACGGTCTGGCTCTTGTTGCGGATGGAGTCGATGCCGTAGCCGGCGCCGGTGAACTGGCTCAGACGCATGGTCAGCAGATCGCCGAACTCGGAGTACGGGCCGTGGTCCACATAGTTGTCGCCCCACAGGGCCAGCAGCTTGCCGTTCTTGTCCGCTGCAAGCTTGATGTGCATGAAGGCGGGGGAGCGCTTGCCGGTGTAGGTGATGTTCTGGAACTGGTTGAAGTTCAGGGAGACGGGCTTGCCGATGATCTTGGCGGCCGCGCCGATCAGAGCCTCGTTGGTGGGGGAGAACTTGTAGCCGAAGGTACCGCCGGCGTGGTTCTGGATGATGCGAAGCTTCTCCATGGGCACACCGATACCGGCGGCGATCATGGGCATGTGCAGGTGGATGCCGATGGACTTGGAGTGCACGGTCACCATGCCGTCCTCATCGATGTAGCCGTAGCCGTTGTCCGGCTCCAGATGCAGATGGGGCTGACGGGAGCAGTAACTCTCAATCTCGACCTGCTGCTCATCGGGGATGCTGTCCCAATCAAAGTCGGGCCCCTTGATGCAGTTGGTCTCATAGAAGACGTTGGGCGTGCCGGGATGGATCTCGATGGCATCGGGTGCCATGGCATCGAGCGCGCTCATGTAGGCGGGGAGCTCTTCAATGTCGACCTTCACGGCGTCGGCCGCGGCGCGGGCATGCTCCTCGGTGTCGGCCGCGACGATGGCGATGGCGTCACCGAACTGGAAAATCTTGTCGGAGCAGAGGACCGGGCGCTCGAAACCGTCGGTCTTGTTGTGCTTGGGCAGCATGACGAGACCGTTGATCTGGTTGGTGCCGCCGGCGGCCAGAATGTCCTTGTAGGTGATGACCTTCACGACGCCGGGCATCTTCTCGGCTTCAGAGGTGTCGATCGACTTGATGTTGGCGTGCGAGACCTTCGCCTGAGTCAGCGCCAGACGCAGGCAGCCGGGCATCTTCAGCGCGTCATCGGCGCCGAAGTCCCAGGTGCCGGTGACCTTCTGCGCAGCGGAGGGACGGATATAGGTGGTGCCCTTGATGCTGTCGCCGGTGGGCTTGAAGACCAGGTCTTCCTTGCTCATCTCTCCGCGCAGCACGGCAGCGGCGTCCATAACGGCGTCGACCAGCGGCTTGTAGCCGGTGCAGCGGCACAGGTTGCGCTGCTTGTTGAACCAGTCGCGCACTTCCTCACGGGTGGGGCTGGGATTGTTCTCCAGCAGCACCTTGGCGCTGATGATGAAGCCGGGCGTGCAGAAGCCGCACTGGGCGCAGCCGTGCGCCATCCAGGCGACCTGCAGGGGATGCATGTCGCTCAGCGTGCCGACACCCTCGATCGTGGTGATCTCGGCACCGTCGGGGATCCGGCTCATCTTGAAGAGACAGGACTTGGTGACCTTGCCGTTCATAATGACGTTGCAGGCGCCGCAGTGGCCCTCGCCGCAGCCGATCTTGCAGCCGGTCAGGAGCAGGTGCTCACGCAGAACGGTTGCCAGCGTCTCGTCCTTGTCCAGGACCAGATTCCGGGTGACGCCATTGATAACAAGTGTTTTTCTGATCATGTGTTAACCTCCTTTGATTTGCTTTGGATTATCTCGCACCCTTACGGGTCAATGCGCTTCTCCGTGGCCGTGGCCGCCGCAGCGGTCGTGATCCGGCCCCTTGCCGGTGATGTCCTTCACCCGCTCGATCCCCCGCGGAGTATAGAACACGAGCTGGGACAGACTCCCGTCCAGGTTTTCCCCGCTCAGGCGGAGGAAGTTTGCGTTCTCAAAATAGTCAATGGGCAGATCCCGGCGGTAGACCTCGCCGGTTTTTTCATCGCGGACCTCAACCGTCACCACATGCGCGACGATCTCGAAGATTTCCTCGCCCATTGGCCTCGCCTCCTTTCAGCAGGCATTCTTTTACATATCCATGATACTCTTCAAAAAAGGAAAGCATCAAGTTACAATAAAAAGCAATTCGCAGAACTTGCGAATTGCTTTTTGTACAGATTATACAATTGTATCCAAGCAGATACGCCAGAACATATAAGAATTCACAACGAAATGACAAGACTCCCGCTGATGTCGCAGAGCGGTACCGCATGCAGCCGTCCATGCTCGGCTTCGTAACGCCGGAGCGCTTTCCGTACGCCGGGGAGAGCGGGGGCGTTGTAGTCGTGCAGCAGGATATAGCCGCCCGGCTCCATGCGCGGCAGGAACCAGCAAAGCCCCTGGTAGCTGCTCTCCTCGAGATCCACATCCAGCGACACGAGAGCGAAACGCGCCTCCAGCCCGGCGGTCGAGCCCGGGAACAGCCCGGGGCGGAGCACGGCCCGTTCGGGGTGGGGGAGCCGGGCAAGCACGCTCTCTGCCGCGGTCTGGCGGTGCGCGTTCACGAAGCCCTCACCGCAGCCGGTGGCTTCGTCCTCGTCAAAGCCGGAGAAGGTGTCGAAGAGATAGAGCATCCGATCGGGCAGGAGGGCGTTGAGACAGCGGGCGAAGCCGCCGCGGTATACGCCGAGCTCGGCTGCGGCGCCGGGCACGTCCTCCAGATCGCGGCAGAGGGCCTCCAAGGTTTTGAGACGCACGTAGTCTCCCTCAAGATCGCTCTCGTCAAGTATCTCCCGCTCCGACCAGAGCGGGCGGCGGATCAGATGCTGGGCCCCGCGGAGCTTTGCGATATATGCCGGCCCGAGTACGGCTTCCGCCGTTTCCCAGCAGCGGTTGCGGACCCGGAGCTCCGCGTGGTTTTTCAGATAAAACAGGCATTCCGGATCGATGCCGGCCGCTGCGCAGCGCGCCTCGACGGCCGCGGCCGAGCGGGTCGTGACCAGGATCAGATCATAGGACCGACCGGCGAGCTCCTCGGGTGTAATGACGGGCCGGCCGAGGAAGCTCCCGGAACGAGGCTCGCTCTCCACAAAGGCGGCGACCTTCCCGGCGGGCAGAGCCGTGTCGATCAGCTCGCCTGCACCGCAGCCGGTGCCGTACACATAGATTTCCATCCGTACCCCTCCTCCGGACCATAGTAACATATCCGCCAAAAAAGTGCACGGAAAATTGTAGACCTGCCGATTTACAAGAAAATACAAATCGGGTATACTGGGGACAGAAAATCGATCGGGAAAGGGGCGTGACACATCATGGCGGGATGTTCTGAAAAGAAGATTCGCCCGGTTTCGGACGGACACTTCTCCGGCTGCCTGCTCTGCGGCAAGCCGCTCGTGTACAGTCGGGAGGCGCGGCCCATGCGCTGCAGCATATGCGGGGAGGAGAAGCTCTCCGCCTGCGCCTGTGAGGACGGACACTTCGTCTGCGATGCCTGCCACAGCGCGGGACTGGACGTGTTCTATATCCCCCTGCTGCTTCAGAGCGAAGAGCGTGATCCCATCCGGCTGCTTGAAGCGGTGATGGCGCTTCCGCCGGTGCATATGCACGGGCCGGAGCACCATGCGATCGTGCCCTGTGTACTGCTCACCGCTTTCCACAACGCCGGCGGCGGGAACGACCTGCGGGCGGATCTGGCCGCGGCGCTCCAGCGCGGGAAAGCGGTCCCGGGCGGAGCCTGCGGCTACTGGGGCGTCTGCGGCGCCGCCGCGGGTGCGGGGATCTACTGGAGCATCGTCACCGGCTCCAACCCGCTCAACGGAGAGGCCTGGGGCGGACCGATGCAGCTGGTCGCCCGCTGCCTGGAGCGTATCGCGGCAGTCGGGGGACCGCGCTGCTGCAAGAGGACCTGCCGGCTGGCGCTGCAGGAGGCGGCTGCCTTTACGGCGGAACGGCTCGGCGTCGAGATGCCGCTGAGCAAGGTTAGTTGTACGTACATGCGGGAAAATCGGGAATGCCTTGGACAGGCCTGTCCCTTCTTCCCGCTTGCCGGGAAGGAGGCGGACGCATGACGACCGGCGCGCTGATCGTGGCGGCGGGCATGTCCTCCCGCATGGGGGACTTCAAACCTATGCTGAATATCGGCTCCATCTCCATCGCGCAGCGCGTGGTGGCCACCTTCCAGCAGGCAGGTGTGGAAAAAATCGTCATGGTTACGGGCTATAATGCCGTGGCGCTGGAGCGGCACCTGGCGGGGAACGGCCTCGTTTTCCTGCGCAACGAGGACTATAAGACGACACATATGTTCGACTCGGCGCGTATCGGGCTTCGGTATCTGCAGGACAAGTGCGACCGCTTGCTCTTCACGCCGGTGGATATCCCGCTTTTCACCGCGGCCACGGTACAGGCGCTGCTCGCGAGCGGCGCGGATCTCGCGGCCCCCGTTTGCGACGGGGAGACCGGGCACCCGATCCTCATCGCGAGCACGCTGATCCCGGCTCTGCTCGCCGACAGCGGGGAGGGCGGCCTGCGTGGTGCCATGGAGCGCTGCGGCGTGCCGATGACGCTCATCCCGGTCCGGGATCGGGGCATCCTGCACGACGCCGACACGCCGGAGGACTATAGGGCGCTGCTGTTCTATCACAACGAACAGCTCGTGCGTCCTGTGCTGAATGTCTCGCTTGCCAGAGAAAAGGTCTTTTTTGACAGCCGCACGGCGATGCTGCTGCGCCTGGTGGCGGAGACAGAGTCGGTCCGCAAAGCCTGTCAGCGCATGCAGATGAGCTATTCGAGCGGCTGGAATGTGATCCGCACGCTCGAATCCCAGGTCAGACGGAGCCTGATCCGGCGCAGCCAGGGCGGGGCCGGCGGCGGCAAGAGCCAGCTCACGGAGGATGGCGAACGCTTGCTCGGCCAGTACGAGGCCTATGTCGCCGCGCTGCGCGAGAGTGCCGTCCAGTGCTTCGACACGTATTTTGAGGGGCTCTTCTGATGCGCCGGATCTATCTCATTCGCCACGGGCATCCGGCCTTCCCCCTCGGGGCACACGTCTGCCTCGGCCGGACGGATACGCCGCTCGGCCCGCTCGGGCGGATGCAGGCCGCCATACTGGGCGGGGCCATGCGGGAAACGGCGCTCAGCGCTGTCTTTACGAGCCCGCTCATCCGCTGTCGGGAGACGGCGGCCCCGCTGGGGCTCGCGGCCATCCCGGAGACGGAGCTGGCCGAGCAGGACATGGGCCCATGGGACGGGCTGGACTTTTGTGAGATCCGCGAGCGCTGGCCGGAGCTCTATGCCCGTCGGGGCAGCGAGCCGCTGCTTGTCCCGCCTGGCGCAGAGAGCTTTGAGGCGGTACAGACGCGCGCGATGCGGGCGCTGGAACGTCGCCGGGAACAGAGCGAGGGGGATATCGCCGTGGTCGCACACGCCTCGGTGATCCAGACCCTGCTCGCCCGAATTGAAGGGATTCCCCTTGCGGAGAGCCGGCCTCTGCGTCCACCCTATACGGGCTGCACCATCCTCGGCTGGGACGGCGCATACTCTCTGATCAAAGCGGCCTTCACACCACAGCTGCCGCTGACGCCGGCGCTCGCGGAAACACTGCTGCGCGCGGCAGCGCCGGGCGAGAGGGTCGAGGCCCATTGCCGTGCGGTGGCTGCGGAGGCGCTCCGTATCGCACAGGCGCTGCCTCTCCCGCTGGACCGTGATCTGCTGGCGAGCGCGGCCCTGCTGCACGATATCGCGCGCGCGGAGGCGGGGCACGCCGGGCTCGGCGCCGCCTGGTTGCGGGAGCTCGGCTATGACCGGGCGGCCATACTGGTGGAACAGCACCATGATTTGACGGCGGGGGAACTGGACGAGGCGGCGATCCTGTACCTGGCCGACAAGCTCATCCAGGAGGAGCGGCGCGTGGGGCTGGAGGAGCGCTTCGCCGCGTCCGAGAGCCGATGCCGGACCACCGAGGCCCGCGCGGCACACGCCCGCCGCTTAATGACGGCACGGAAACTGAAAGAGGAGATCAATGCACGCTGCGGCCGCGAGGTCGTGGTTTGAAAGGAGCGGAAGGTATGGCAAACATCTACGAGGATATCCTGAATCATCTGTCCGCGGACTGCGCGGTCTCGGTGGAGACCGTGCTCGACGGGGAGAGCGGAGAACTCCTTGGCGGCCTGCGTCGCCGGCTGACGGAGCTTGTGCCGGTCACAGACCCCAAAGGGAGGCGCGTTGCGAGCGTGACGACAGAGCGCGGCGAAGACGGTGCGCTTACGGTGCGCGAGCCGGTGCTTCCGCAGGAGCGGCTGATCGTGCTCGGCGGCGGGCACATCGCGCTGCCGGTCTGCCAGTTCGGCGCGGCCTGCGGCTTTACGGTCTGTGTGGTGGACGACCGGCCGGATTTTGCCAACCGGCGCCGTTTTCCGGAAGCGGGGCAGGTCCTCTGCGAGAGCTTTGAAAACGGTATCCGCCGCCTGAAGATCACGCCTTTTGATTATGTGGTCGTCATCACGCGCGGCCACCGGCATGACGCGGACTGCCTGCGGGCGCTGCTGCCGGGCACGATGCCGGCCTATCTCGGTATGATCGGCTCCCGCCGCCGTACGAAAGGTCTGCTCGAAATGCTGAAAGAGGAAGGCTTTGACGCGGATCGCCTGGCGGCGATCTGCACGCCCATCGGCCTGAACATCGGCGCCGTTACCCCCGGCGAGATCGCAATCTCCATCCTTTCGGAGGTCATCGCCTACAAGCGCCTGCCCGAGCACGGCGACCCGAAGCGCTGCTGCAGCGATTCGGATCTGGAGCTCTCCACGCTGCGCTATCTCGCGGAGAACCATGAGCCCAAGGCGGTTGTCACCGTGATCGAGACCAAGGGCTCCACGCCGCGCGGCACCGGGGCAAAAATGGCCGTGAGCCCGCTGGGACAGGTCACCGGCAGTATCGGCGGCGGCTGCAGCGAAGCCGCGGTCATCCAGGATGCGGTGCGCATCATCGGCACCGGGCGATACAAGCTGATGGATATCGACCTGACCGGAGAGGTGGCCGAGTCAGACGGCATGGTCTGCGGAGGCACGATGAAAGTCCTCGTGGAGGACGGCACGGAGAGGCCCTGAGAGACGGCGACCGGACAGACTCCCCAATAAAAGGCGAGCGCATCGAAAAACCGATGCGCTCGCCTTTTCACGGATGGCGGGACGCTGATACTCAGCGCAGGAGTTCCATCGCTGCGCGAAACTCCCCCTCAAAAGCAGATTGGTTAACATAATATTCGCGGTCCGGATCCGGAAGATGAAGCGGGTGGTCCATGAGCCGTACGAGCTCCGCCTCCAGCGCATCGCGGGGAGAGAGCTTGTCCGCCACGGCGGGGATGAGACCCGTGTCCAGCGCGGCCTGTCCCAGACGGCCGGGCTTCAGCAGCCAGCGGAGAAAGTCGGGAAGCGCGCGCTGCATACGGGTCTCCCGAACCGTAACAGCGAAGCCGAAGCCCTCGGCGAGCAGAGGACCGGCTGAGAGCGGCCGCAGCGTGCATCCGGCGAGATCTTCGCCGGAGAGCGCGGTGCTGCTTTCGATTCGGCAGGCGTTCCCGGCAGACTCATCCAGCGTAAGACCGCCGTCGAAAACAGCCTCGGCCAACTGGTTGTATAAGTTTACATAATCTTTAGAAAACGCATCCCGCGCGGCATGGGCGTGAAACTCGGTGCCGTTGTCAAGCAGAACCTGATAGAACAGCGGTGCAAAGCGATCGATGAAGAGGCAGGGGGAGCCGGTCTCCCGGCCGCGGTCGGCACAGTATGTGAGCAGCTCACTGACACGATCGGGGGTGCCCTCCGGCACGCACAGGAGCGGCAGAGAAAAGCCGACAGGGAAGTAGCCCTGCCCGATACATGCCGCGCGCTCGCACAGCCAGTCGGGATAAGCGGGCGCGGCGACGCCCGCGTTCTTCAGAAGCCCCGCCTCCGAGAGCGTGAAGGCGAGCGTGTGCGGGCAGAGGATGAGCGCCGGCGCGGCGCTGTGCTGCAGGGTGCTCAGGAGCTGCTCGCTGCTTTCCCAGGCGCGCAGCGTTACCGGGAGAGTATCCCGGCCGCGTGTGCGGTTATAGTCCTCGGCAAGCCGTTCAACGACCGGCGAGAGAGGGGTGTCGACATACCAGATCGTGAGAGAGTACGGCTCCGCGGCCCGGCCGCCGCAGGCGCTGAGCAGCAGGGCTAGAAGCAGGATCAGGACGGGAATGGCCTTTCGCATGACAGACTCCTTGACAGACTGTGTATACTGGAAGAGAAATAAAGGAAGCGGGGATTGTTCGATGGCATATAAAGCGGTATTGTTCGATATGGACGGCACGGTACTCGACACGCTGACGGATCTGGAGAATGCGGCCAACACGGCGCTGCAGCGCTTCGGCCTGCCCGCAGTGCCGCGGGAGAAGGTGCGCGCGAGCCTGGGCAACGGCGCCGACCGGCTGATCCGGGAGTGCGTCCCGGCCGGAACAGAGGAGGAACTTGTCAGGCAGATCGTGGCCTGGTACCGGCCCTGGTATGAGGCGCACTGCTGCATCGAGACCGGCCCTTATCCCGGGATCCTGCCGTTGATGGAGCGCCTCAAGGCGCGCGGCATCCAGCAGGCCATCATCTCGAACAAGGCTGACGTCGCCGTGCGCGAGCTGGCGGAGCGCTTTTTCTCCGGCCTGCTTGAGACCGCCGTGGGTGAGAGCGCGAAGGTGCGCTGCAAGCCGGATCCCGACGCGGTGCTGGCCGCCGCGGCGCAGATGGGCCGGACGGTGGATGAGTGCGTCTATGTGGGCGATACCGAGATCGATCTCGCCACGGCGCGCAACGCGGGCATGGACTGCCTGACCGTCGCCTGGGGCTTTCGCAGCGAGGAGCATCTCCGCGCCTGCGGCGCCGTCTCCGTCGCGCACAGCGCGGAGGAACTGGAGGAGCAGATCCTCGCCTGAATCAGAAAAGAGCTGAAACAGCCGCTTGTCAGAGCGGCTGTTTTTTTATCTGCGCCCAGCGGCGGGGATAGGTTTTCGGCGTCGGATGTGTCTTTCGGATCAGCACAGCGCTGTGGCGGGTGTCGGTCCCGGGGATCGCATAGACTGCGACACGCTCAAGCTCGCCGCCGAGCAGGCGGATCGCCTTCGCGGCCTCGCGCAGCTCCTCCTCGGCACCGGGGCCCTTCATGGCAATAAACAGCCCGCCCACCTTCACGAAGGGCAGACAGAGCTCGCAGAGCAGGTTGAGCCGGGCGACTGCCCGGGAACAGGCGATATCGAAGCTTTCCCGCAGCTCCGGCGGAGCCTCTTCGGCCCGCGCGTGCAGACAGGCAACGTCGTCAAAGCCGAGATGTTCGCTGAGTGCGCGCAGGAAGCGCACACGCTTGTCGAGACTGTCGAGCAGCGTGAGCTGAACGTCAGGCGCGGCGACCTTGAGTGCGAGGCCGGGAAAGCCCGCGCCGCTGCCGACGTCGATCACGTTCTTGCCGGAGAAATCCGCAAGCGTGAGCAGCGCTGCACAGTCAAGGAAATGCAGCCGCGCAGAATCCTCCTCCCCGTCGATGGCGGTGAGGTTCATGACTTTGTTCTGCTCGGCGAGCATATCGTAATAGAGCCGGTAACGCGCGATGGCCTGCGGGTCGACGGAGAGGGAGAGCTCCGCCAAGCCGGAGGTGAGGATGTCTTCCAACATGGAAACGCTCCTATGAGTAGAATTGATGATTCCCGATCCGGACGGTGGGGGTGAGCTTCTGCTGGAACCAGGAGGCATCGCCGCTGTCAGGATTGACGAAATAGAGACTGTCGCCCACGGTGTTGTAGCCCTCAAGCACGAGGCAGGCGGCAATGACAGCCCTCTCATCCGGCTCGGCAACGACCTCGCCTGTCTCGACGGGCGTAAACTGGATGCGGTGCTCCCGGTCGAGCACGACGCCCATGATCGTCGCGGGGAAGGCGTCGCTTGCGACGCGGTTGAGCACGACGTTGCCCACACCGATCATCCCTTCCAGCGGCTCCCAGTGGGCCTCGGCGTACAGGATGCGGCTGAGCCAGAAGAGATCGTCCGCATGAAAGTGGACGGTGTAGTAGTCCGGACCGCCCTGCATCAGCTGAAAGCGGCTGGTATCCGTATCGGCCCGCCGCCCGTCCATGGCGAACGAGAGCCCGAAGAGCCGCTCGATCACATCCGCGGGGAAACAGACGCGCCCTTCGATCTCCCGATAGCCCTCGGGGCAGAACAGGTAGCGGCCGTCCATGGTATAGACCTCCGATCCGGCCGGAGCGGAAAACGCCCGCCCGTCGAGGTGGAGCATACAGCCGCTGTCATCACACGCGGCCTCGCAGCGGACGGAAAAAAGTGCACAGACGTCCTCGGCGCTGAGATAGAGCGTCCCTCCGCAGTCATAACCGCGCAGGCGAAGCAGCCCGTCCACGTATACGCGCACGGGGGAGGGCCCGTCCTGTGCGGCTTCACCTGCCGGCAGCGCGCAGCCGAGAAACAGCAGCACCAGCGCCAGCGAGAGCAGCCGACGGAGCATGCGTATCATGCCTCGGCCTTCATGGCCTTCAGGGCCTGAGCGAGCTGGTCGGGGCAGGAGGTAGCTTTGGAGCCGCAGCGGATCCCGTCGAGCCGGGCAATGACCTCATCGACGTCCATGCCGACAACCAGCCGGGCGATGCCCTGCAGGTTGCCGCTGCAGCCGCCGAACACCCGGAAGTCGGTGACGACGTTGTTCTCCGTCTCGATCTCCATAAGCTGCGAACAGACGCCGCGCGGACGATAGGTATAGAGCATGGGATAGACCTCGTTTCAAACAGTTTTCTTAACTATAGCACGTCTGCCGCCCGCTTTCAAGCGCCGAAGCGGAACAGTTCCCGGCATGTTTGCGCCGCCCTCCGCATAGAGTATAGGGAGGGGGCGAGGGTTATGCGGACATCCAGAAGACTGGCAGTGCTGGGGCTCGCGATGCTGAGCCTGTATCTGCTGCGCGTCAACGGCGGGCTCCGGTGGCTCCGCGAAAGTGTCGAACGCGGCCGGATGAAGAACGTGGTGCTGTTGGAGGACGATTGGGTGCCTCCCGCACCGTCGCCGGAAGGCCCCGCCGCCACGCCCACGCCGACGGCGGAACCGGAGCCGGTGCATATCCCGGAGGCGGACGCCGGGGAGGAGATCCCGGTCGAGGTGATGGAGTCCCCCCGCAGTGGGGACGTGCGCGAGACGACGATCCCCGGCGGCCTCAGCATCAAGAACGCGACCGGCTACAGCGTCGACACCGGCGGTCTGCTCCTGGAAGGACCGCCTTTGCGCCTGCCGGCCGAGGGGCCGCAGATCCTGATCCTGCACACTCACGGCAGCGAAGCCTATACACAGGCCGGGCTGGACCGCTATGAGGCCAACGACAGCTATCGGACCGAGGACACGAGCTGCAACATCGTGCGGGTGGGGGACGAGCTCACGACGCTGTTTGAGAAAGCAGGGCTTCGTGTCCTGCACGATCGGGAGATCTACGACTATCCGAGCTACACCGGGTCCTATAACCGCTCCGGCGAGGCGATCGCGCGGTACCTGCAGGAGTACCCCGGCATCGCGGTGGTGCTGGATATCCACCGCGACGCGCTGGGGGCGGACGGCGTGATTTACAAGACCATGGCCGAGGAGGAGGGCACGGTTTCCAGCCAGATCATGCTGCTGGTCGGCACGGACGCGAGCGGCCTCGAGCACCCGAACTGGCGCTCGAACCTGGCCCTCGCGCTCTATCTGCAGGAGGCGGCAGGGCGAAAGCACCCGACGCTCATGCGCCCGGTCGAGCTTGTGGCGCAGCGCTATAACCAGCATCTCACGACCGGCTCCCTGATCCTCGAGGTGGGCAGCAGCGGCAACACGCTGCAGGAGGCGCTCGCCGCGATCCGGCTCTTTGCGGACGGGGCGGCGCCGGCACTGCTCGCACTGGCGGAGAGCGGCGCGGAAGAGACGTCGAACTCGTGAACTTTTTGCAAAGTCGCTTTACAAAACTCGCGGCGCATGGTAAAGTGAAGCTGCCCGAAAGGACATGATTCTTTCGATTATTTACCTTAAAGAATAGAGGAGGATAATACAATGAAGAAATGGGTATGTTCCGTTTGCGGTTATGTGTGGGAGGGCGAGACGCCCCCCGAGAAGTGCCCTGTCTGCAAGGTCCCCGGTTCCAAGTTCGTGGAGCAGGCGGCTGAGATGAGCTGGGCTGCCGAGCATGTGGTCGGCGTCGGCAAGGTCTTCGGTGAGGACGTTCCCCAGGAGGTCCAGGACGAGATCATCGCCGGGCTGCGCTCCAACTTCGAGGGCGAGTGCTCCGAGGTCGGTATGTATCTGGCCATGGCCCGCGTCGCCTATCGCGAGGGCTATCCCGAAGTCGGCATGTACTGGGAGAAGGCCGGCCTGGAGGAGGCCGAGCACGCTGCGAAGTTCGCCGAGCTGCTGGGCGAGGTCGTGACCGACAGCACCAAGAAGAATCTGCAGATGCGTGTCGACGCCGAGAACGGCGCCACCCAGGGCAAGACCGATCTGGCCAAGCTCTGCAAGAAATACAATCTCGACGCCCTGCACGACACCATCCATGAGATGGCGCGCGACGAGGCCAGACACGGCAAGGCCTTCAAGGGCCTTCTGGAGAGATACTTCAAGTAAGCCGTACATATAAAAAAGAGCTTGCCGCAAGGCAAGCTCTTTTTTGTCGTCGGAAAGTCTTACTCCGCAAGCTCGGCCCGGATCTCGGCGACGGACTTGCCGTCCTGCAGGAGGCGGAAGCTCCCGCGGAAGGCGTCCTCTGTCAGCACGCCGCGGCCGGAGAGAGTACGCAGGCCCGAGCCGTTCCGGATACTCAGCTCCAGAGCAAAGTTCTCTTCGTCCTGCGGAAGGGCAAGGAGGAAGCGGTCGGTCTGCCCGGCCCGGTCATAAGTGAGGCTGCGGCCGCAGTACCGGCCGGCCTCATCGACAAACACGGTCATGTGCAGCATACCGTCGGGGATGGCCCCGGTGTCAAGCGCGTAGTCGAGCTCATCGAGCCGCGTCTGGAACGCGGCATAATCCTCGGCGTTGTCCAGGATGCGCCCGATCCGATCATCCCAGCGCAGCGCGCCGATCAGCGAGGAGGCGATGCGCCGGACGTCGGATGCACCGAGTTCGATCTGGAAACTGCCGGGGCAGCGTGCCAGGATACCCTCGGCCTCCAGCAGCTCCTCGCCGACGCTGACCTGTTCGACGTTGTTCAGGATAAGCTCAAGGTACTCGTCCAGAATGGAGGGGAAGTTCTCCGAGGCGAGCAGGGGACGGAAAGCGGCCCAGGAATCCTCCGTGCCTGCGGGGAAGAGGCCCCAACTCTCTGCCTCTCCCTCCGGGAGAAGGCTCAGCCGCGGCTGCAGATCCTCGCCGATGATCCCGTTCAGGCAGAGGCGGAGCAGCAGCCGGGCGTTGCCGCGCAGAAGCGCGTCCGGGGCTTCCTTCTCCGCGGCCAGGCAGGCAGACCAGCCTGTGCGCAAAGCGGCAAAGCGATCCCGTTCAAGAGCGCGCCAGGCCTCCAGCGGTTCGGTCACAGCGTCCAGCTCGACAGATCCCATCTCCGCGGGAACAGCGTCCTCGACCGGCTCCGCGGAAACAGCATCCTCGACCGTCTCCGCCTCTTCAGCCGCTTCAGGCTCGCCGACAGGAGCTGGCTCCTCGGTGGGCTCGGGCTCCTCAGCCGGTTCAGGCTCACCGGCGGGTTCAGGTTCTTCGACGGGCTCTGGTCCCGCAGTGGGTTCAGGTTCTCCGACGGGCTCAGATTCAGTGGCCAGCTCCGGCGTCTCGGGCTCTGCGGCCTTCTCTTTGACAAAGAGACTGCGGACGCTGCTGAAGCTGAAGTCCGGGAGATCACCGCGGCTCTTCAGATTGAAAAAGATCAAAACACAGGAAACGATCAGGACAAAGAGAATGACAAAGATGGCGCCGCCGAGGATCCGCTTGCCGCGTTTCCGGACGGGGGTCCCGCAGGCGGGGCAGACTTTCTGGCCCCGGGACAGCTCCTGACCGCACTTTGGACAGATCATGGGATCGCTCCTTTCAAGAACGGATTGAATCGAACTCAGTATAGCATATCCGTCCCGGTTCAACAAGTGGGAAAAAGAAGTGGACAAGCCTGCACGCTTAGGCTATAATGGCGTCAGGAAGAGGGGGCGGATGGCGCAGCCCTCGGCCTGGAATACATATCGAACAGGAGGATATGGACATGCGTTATGTATGTAATGTCTGCGGCTGGGTCTACGACGAGGACGAGCAGGGCGTGAAGTGGGAGGACCTTCCCGAGGATTTCGCCTGCGAGCTCTGCGGCGTCGGCAAGGACGATTTCAGCCCCGAAGAGTAAAAACAAACAAATAGAAAAACGGATGCGGAAGGAACTTCCGCATCCGTTTTGTATATCCGATCAGACGCCGAGCGGGACGGGACGGGCGTCATTTTTTGCCCTGCGCGGCCGCGGCGAGGGCTTCTTCGGCGCAAGCCCGAGCGCCGAAAGCACCTCCGTCACATCGTGCACCGGCGTGATGCTGAGCGTGGCGCGGACCTCCTCCGCTACGTCGCGCAGATCCTCTTCGTTCTCCGCCGGGATGAAGACCTGCCGCACCCCGGCGCGCTGGGCGGCCATCAGCTTCTCGGGCAGCCCGCCGATCGGATTCACTCCGCCGCGGAGCGAGACCTCGCCCGTCATGCCGACGTGGGGATCGACGCTCTTGCCGCAGAGAAGCGAGGCGAGCGCCGTCGTGAGCGTGATGCCCGCCGAGGGCCCGTCCTTCGGCGTGGCGCCGTCCGGGACGTGGATGTGCAGGTCGTTCTTCTCAAAGAGCTCCGCCTGCTCGGGGTAGAGGGATTTTACGAGGCTCACCGCGATCTGGGCGGACTCCTTCATCACCTCGCCGAGCTGCCCGGTGATAAGGAGCTTGCCGCTGCCGCGTGTGAACATCGTCTCTATGTACAGGATCTCGCCGCCGGCCTGTGTCCAGGCAAGACCGGTGACGACGCCGGGCCGTGCGCTCTCCGGGACCAGCCGGTGAGGGAGCGGGTGATCGTCGAGCACGTCGCGCAGGTTATCCTCCGTGACGGTGAGGCTCTCGCTCTCGCCGCGCACGAGCTTTACAGCCTCAGTGCGGCAGAGGGTTTCGAGCCGCTTTTTAAGCCCGCGCACGCCGCCTTCGCGCGTGTAGTCGGCGATGATCGCGGCCAGTGCGCCGTCCGTCACGGTGAGCTGCTCGGGGGCGAGGCCCACGGCCTGCATGGCCTTTGGCAGCAGATGACGGCGGGCGATCTGCTCCTTTTCGATGGGGGTGTAGCCCTGAAAGGGGATGACCTCCATGCGGTTGAGCAGCGGCTCAGGGATCGAGTCGAGAGAGTTGGCGGTGCAGATGAAGAGCACGTCGGAGAGGTCAAAGGGCACGTTCAGATAGTGGTCGGTGAAGGTGCTGTTCTGCTCGGGGTCGAGGACCTCCAGCAAGGCGCTCGCGGGATCGCCGTTATAAGAGCCGTAGAGCTTGTCCACCTCGTCGAGCACCATGACAGGATTGGACACGCCGCATTTCTGGATGCCGTCGAGGATCCGCCCCGGCATGGCGCCGATGTAGGTGCGGCGGTGGCCGCGGATGTCGGCCTCATCGCGTACGCCGCCGAGCGATACGCGCACATATTCGCGCTGCAGGGCGCGGGCGATCGACTGCCCGATGCTGGTCTTGCCGGTGCCGGGTGCACCGACGAAGAGCAGAATGGAGCCGGCCTGCCGCTTCTTGAGACTCATGACGGCGAGCTGCTGGATGATGCGCTCTTTGACCTTGCGCAGGCCGTAGTGGTCCTCATCGAGGATCCTGGCCGCCTCGTCGAGCGAGATATCGCGGGCGGTCTCCTTCTTCCAGGGGAGCCCCGCCAGAAAGTCGAGATAGTCATAGAGCAGCGCGGATTCCGCGCCCTGTCCCTCATGCTTGAGACGGCTGAGGACCTTGTCGGCCTCCTTGCGCGCCGTCTCGTTCATGCCGGACTCCTCGATCTTGATCTCGAGCTTGCGCAGATCTGTCACGTTCTCCGGGTGCATCTCGTCGAGTTCCCGCTGCAGATACTCCATCTGCTTGCGGATGGCGGACTCACGGTAAATCTTCTGGTGGTCCTGCTCCTGGGCGCTCTCCGCCTCGCGGTTGACCTTGCCCATCTCGAGATTTTCATAGATGAGCTTCTCGAGCATCTCCGTGCGGCGGGAGAGACTGTCCTCCGCCAGCACGGCGTAGCGCTCGGCGTTGGTGTTCACCATCCAGGGCGACATGACGACCGCGGCCTCACCGATGCTGTTCCACTGCGTGATGAAGGCGCGGGCGGCCTGCCCCCACTGAAAGCCCTCGGCGAACTGGATCATGGCGCTTTTGACAGCCCGCAGACGGCGCTGGGCGTCCTCGTGATCCAGGTCGTCGATGTCGGGTCGGCGGGAGAGCGAGAGATCGATCGTGTGGTCGCTGTAGACTGCCACGTCGTCGAGGTTGACGCGCGTCGAGGTGCGCAGCATGAGGAAACCGTTGGCATTGACCTCGGTGATCACGGCGCGCAGACCGATCGGATAGAAGCTGTCCTCCTTGAAATCCTCGCGGCGGAGATCCTCCTTCGCGACGAGCACCACCAGCTTCTCGTCCGGAACAGGCGCTTTGCCCGTAACCTTCTGATACGTTTCGGTCTTGATATAGATGCTCGCATCCGGCACAACGAGAATGTTATATACGGGAAATACGGTCATATGTTCTCCTCCTTTGTGTGGGAACCGTACAGGACATGTCTTTAGCACTCAAACAGATCAAGTGCTAAAGACTGGCCGAAAAGAGAGGCATCCGGATACGGATACCTGCTGACATGAATACCATAGCATCGGGCTAGGAAATTGTCAAGCCTGTTCACAGATTGTTTTCATTCGAGATAATTGCGAGCAACCGAAATGACTCGCGCCGCCAACCTTGCAAAGCAAAGGCGGGCGTGGTAAGCTGTTTCAGAGAAAAGGGGGGAGTGCCATGCTGCCGCAGGACCCGATGATATTATTGAGTTATGTAAACACAAAACTGCGCGATGACTACGATTCGCTGGAGGCGCTGTGCGAGGACCTGGATCTGGACCGGGAAGCGCTGGAGCAGAAGCTGGCCGCAGCCGGCTTTGTCTATCGGGAGGAGCAGAAGCGTTTTATGTGAGGCGGTGCAAGATAGACTTGTGTTTTTCGCCGCTTTTTGGTAAACTGTTCTCAATTGGGGGTGAGGAGGATCAGTACCTGGCAGACGATCAAAGACGGTTTTGATTTCAGCTATCTGCTCGGCATCCTGCTGAGCGTGATCCCATCCCTGCTCTGCATCACCCTGCATGAGCTCAGTCACGGCCTTGTGGCCTACAGGCTGGGGGACCCGACGGCGAAGCTTGCCGGGCGGCTGACGCTCAATCCCCTCAAGCATCTCGACCCGATGGGCCTTCTGATGATGATGGTCTTTCACGTGGGCTGGGCCAAGCCCGTCCCTGTAAACATGAACCGCTTCAAGGATCCCCGGCGCGGCATGGCTCTCACGGCCCTCGCCGGTCCCGCGAGCAACCTGCTTATCGCGGCGGTGTTCCTGTTCCTGTATGGGCTGTGCTACATCCCGCTGAACAAGAGCGCGGCTGGACGCTACTTTCTGCAGATGATCGATCTCACCGCCGTCATCAGCATCGGGCTTGGGGTCTTCAATCTGCTGCCGATCCCCCCGCTGGACGGCTCCAAGATCCTGTTCTCCTTTCTGCCCGCCGGCAGCTATCGCGCACTGATGCGCTATGAGCGCTACATTGCGCTGCTGCTTTTCGCCCTGATGTGGGCCGGCGTGCTCGGCCGCCCGCTCTCCGCTGCGATCAACGGGGTGTATAAAGCCCTGTTCCCGCTGGCGCGGGCCGGCTTCTCTCTGACCAAGAACTTTGTGTAAACGTTGAGGATACATGGAAAACCCGAGTTTTCATCTGGAAGCGGTCGTCCGCGAACGCAATGAGCTGCAGGATTTTGAGGGCCCGCTGAGCCTGATCCTGATGCTTTTGCAGAAAAACAAGATCGAGATCCGCGATCTGCGCATTGCCGATATCCTGGATCAATACCTCGCCTGGCTCGACGAGATGCAGCGGATGGACCTCGAGGTCGCAAGCGAATTCGTTCAGATGGCGGCGCATCTGCTCTATCTCAAGACGCGCACGCTCCTGAGTGCGGACGAGGAGGTCTCCGAGCTGGAGGTGTTGCTCCAGTCTCTTGAGCAGCTCAAGGCCAAGGACGCTTTCTCCGCCATCCAGCAAGTGACGCCGGAACTGAAAAAAGCCTCCGAGACGGGTTTGCTCTATTGCGTGAAGCGCCCTGAGCCGCTCCCGAAGACGTCAAAGGAGTATACATACCGTCACGAGCCGGTCGATCTGCTGCGGGCGCTGCTCGCCGTCTATTCCCGCGGCGTGCGGACGCCGGAAGAGGAAGACAGCATCTCCCGTGCGATCCCGCACCGCATCGCCTACAGCATCCGCGACAAAAGCCGCGAGATCCTTGCACGCCTGCGGCGGGGTACGACCACCCTCGGCGCGCTCTACGCCGGCTGTGCCTCGCGGTCGGAAGTGGTGGCGACCTTCGTCTCGGTGCTGGAGATGTGCAGCCTCGGGAGTGTCCGCATTTCCCGACAGGACGGGGACTATGTGGCGGAGTTCGTCGGCGGCGATGTGGACGAGATCCTGGAAAAAATCGCAGACGAGTAAGGAAACGATATGGATATAACAGCGGCCCTGGAGGCCATTTTGTTTGCAGCGGGGGAGAGCGTGCCGGCGGCGCGCCTGTCCCTGGTGCTCAATACCGATGAGGAGGATATCCTCCGCACGGCGGAAGAGCTCGCGGAGAGCTACCGCCGCGAGGGGCGGGGCATGCGCATCCTGCGGCTGGAGGACCGGCTGCAGATGTGTTCGGCGCCGGAATACGCCCCTCTCATCACCAAGACCCTGGAGCAGCGCCGCCCGCCCGCACTCTCCCAGCCTGCGCTGGAGACCCTGGCGATCGTGGCCTACTTCCAGCCTGTGACGCGGGCCTATGTGGACCGGGTGCGCGGCGTGGACAGCTCCTACACCGTCGGCGCGCTGGCCGAACGCGGGCTGATCGAGGTCTGCGGCCGGCTCGACGTGCCGGGCCGCCCAGCGCTCTTCCGGACGACGGATGTGTTCCTGCGCACCATGGGCATCTCCGGGCTCTCCGAGCTTCCGCCGCTGCCGGACATGACCGGCGGCGAGGGCGTGGAGAAGCTCCAGAAAGCGATCGATGAACTGCAAAACGGCGTGACTCCCGGCCAGATCAGCCTGACGGAGCTGGACGGGAAAGCGGATACGCCGAAGGAGTGATGACACGTGGTTGGCCTTATCATACTGGGGGTCCTGATCGGCCTGATCCTGCTGATCCCGGTTGGCGCGGACCTCGGTTATGAGGACGGGAAGCTGCACGTCTCCGCAAAGGTGATGGGGATTTTGCTGCAGCTCTATCCCAAGCCGCCCGGCGAGAAAAAGCCGAAGAAGCAGAAAAAGCCGAAGAAGGAAAAAGAGAAGAAGGAACCGGAGCCCGGCGAGGAGCAGCCGAAGAAAAAGAGGAAGCTGCCCTTCAACCGCAACGAGCTGCTTGAACTCCTGAAAGTCGCGCTGCGCGGCTTCGGCAGGTTCGGGCGCAAATTCAAGGTGGACCGCTTCGTGCTGCGCTATGTCGCGGCGGGCTATGATCCATACAACGTGGCCGTGACCTACGGCTGGGTGAACGCCGCGCTCTCGAGCCTCGCGCCGCTCTGCCGCGAACGCTTCACGGTCAAAGACTGTGAAGTGAGCACGGATCTGGACTTTACGGCCGACTGGATGCACCTGGATCTCGGCATCGCTTTCTCGATCCGGATCGGGCAGATCCTCGGGACCGTGCTGGGGATCGGCTTCGGCGCGCTGCGGATCCTGCTGCGAAGCAAGATCCGACGCAAGCGCGAGGCAAAGCTCGCACCGCCCGAACCGGTCGAAGAGATCAAAGCGGAAGAGACGACAGAAACTAAAGAAAGCGAATCGACTATAGAAGGACCGGCACCGGTCGAGGAAAGGAAGAACGGCAATGGAATTGAATGAAATCAAGAACCCCATCGGTGAACTCATGCAGACCACGATGGACAACGTGAAGAACATCCTCAAGGTGGATACGGTGGTGGGCGACCCCATCTATACGCCGGACGGGATCACGCTTGTCCCCATTTCCCAGATCAGCGTCGGCTTCGGCGGCGGCGGACTGGAGTTCAACTCCAAGAAGACGGGAGGCGAGCGCCCCTACGGCGGCGGCAACGCCACCGGCGTAAAGATCAACCCCATCGGCTTCCTCGTCATCAAGGACGGCGTGATCCGCATGATCAACGTCACGCCGCCCGCCAGCAACACCGTAGACCGCATCATCGATCTGGTGCCCGTAGTCATGGATAAGGTGGATGCTTTCATCGCCAAGCAGAACGAGGGCAAATAATAATAGAGCGATCTGCGCATAATAAGCACTGCTCAGAAGGGCGGTGCTTATTGTGCAAAAAATACGAAATGGGATCCTCCTTGCGCTGCTGTTTATTGCAGCGCTGCTTCTTCTGCCCGCTCCGCAGGCACAGGCGGGGGAGTACCCGTCGGTCAGCGCGGCCTCGGCCGTCGTAATGAGCGGCGGCGGGGAGATCGTGTTTGAAAAGAATGCCGACGCTCGCTCGCTCGTCGCTAGCACGACAAAGCTGCTCACAGCGCTTGTCACCGTGGAAGCATGCCCGCTTGACGAGGAACTGAGCATCCGCCCGGAATGGACGGAGGTGGAGGGCTCCTCCATGTATCTGAAGGCGGGGGAG
Organism: Eubacteriales bacterium; assembly: GCA_030531505.1. Taxonomy (GTDB): domain Bacteria; phylum Bacillota; class Clostridia; order Oscillospirales; family Oscillospiraceae; genus Limivicinus. Next base: position 10,202 of record JAUNNH010000019.1, on the reverse strand, counting down.
CGCTACACCGTGCGGGAACTCCTGGAGGGGCTTTTGCTCGCGTCCGGGAACGACGCGGCAACGGCGCTGGCCTGCCATGTCGCCGGGGAGACGACAGCCTTTTCGGAGCGGATGAACCGCCGCGCGCAGGAGCTCGGGATGAGCGGCAGCCATTTTGTCAACCCACATGGGCTGGACGAGGAGGGGCACTACGCTACCGCCCGGGACCTCGGCCGCCTGATGGCGGCCTGCATGCAGGACAGGCGGCTCGCACCGCTGCTCGCAGAGACGAGCGCGGTCGTGAAGGAGCAGACCTATGTGAATCATAACCGGCTCCTTACGCTCTGTCCCGGCTGCGTCGGCGGCAAAACAGGCTACACCGAGGCAGCGGGCCGCTGCCTGGTGAGCTGCTGCGAGCGCGAGGGGACGCGCCTGATCTGCGTCACACTGAACGACCCCAACGACTGGGTAGACCACCAGGTCCTCTACAACTGGGCCTTTTCCCGCTATGCCACGCGTGATGTGACTGCTGCGCTCTCGCTTGAGATCCCGGTCGTTTCAGGCGATAAAACGCTGCTCCTGGTCGAGGCGCGGCCGCTGCGGCTGTTTCTGCCGCGCACGGCGCAGATCACGCTGACGGCGCATCTGCCGCGCTTTGTTTTTGCACCGGTGGCGGCGGGGGAACATGCGGGTTCCGTCCAGGTCTTTCGGGACGGAGAGCGGATAAACGAGGCGGAACTGATCTTCAGCGAGGGAGCGGCTGCGGCCGCATAGAGAGCATGAGCGAACGATTGCAAAAACGGATTGCCGCCGCCGGGCTTATGTCCCGCCGGGCGGCGGAGGAGCGTATCGCCGCGGGGCGTGTGACCGTGAACGGCCGCGTCGCGCGGCTGGGCGAGCAGGTCGAGGAGACGGACGAGATCCGCGTCGACGGCCGCCTATTGCCGCGCGGGGACGATAAAGTTTACATAATGCTGAACAAGCCGCGGGGCTATGTGACGACGCTGCACGATGAGAAGGGGCGCCGGGATGTGACAGAGCTGCTGGACGGCCTTGGGACGCGCGTCTATCCCGTGGGGCGGCTGGACATGGATTCGGAGGGGCTGCTGCTCCTGACCAACGACGGAGACTTTGCCAATGCCCTCATGCATCCCTCGCGCGAGGTGGAAAAGCGTTATGAGGTGCAGGTGCGCGGCGAGGTCACGGAGGATACGCTGGAGGTGCTGCGGCAGCCGATGGAGCTCGACGGGTATACGATCCGTCCTGCGCGCGTTGAGCGGCTGGAGACCCTGCCGGACGGGGCCCGGCTCGCTGTGACGATCCATGAGGGACGCAACCGGCAGGTGCGCCGGATGTGCGAACGAGTGGGGCTTTCGGTCGCGCGGCTGCGCCGCGTGAGCGAGGGGAGCCTCCGGCTCGGCAAACTGAGGACAGGCTGCTGGCGCCCGCTGTCGGAGGCGGAGCTCGCGGCGCTGCGGAGAGAGATATGGATAGAATAAGAGAAGCAGAGCTCGTGGTCATTGGCGGCGGTCCCGCCGGAATGATGTGCGCCCTGCAGGCGGCGGAGCGCGGCGTTTCGACGGTGCTGCTCGAGCCGAACCAGAAGCTGGGGCGAAAGCTGCGCATCACGGGCAAGGGCCGCTGCAATCTGACGAACAACTGCGACATCAAGACCTTCATGGCCAATATCCCGGGCGACGGGCGTTTCCTGTACAGCGCGGTCAGCCGCTTCGGCATGGCGGAGGTCATGGACTTCTTCGAAGGAAACGGGCTGCCGCTCAAGACGGAACGGGGGAACCGGGTCTTTCCGACGAGTGACAACGCCAACGATGTGGCCGAGACGCTGGCCCGGCTGCTGCGGAATGCAGGCGTGCGCCTGGTGCACAGCGAGGCGAAGGAGATCCTGGTCTCCGACGGCGCTGTCTGCGGTGTCGTGACCGGGGAGGGGACCCTCTTTTGCCGGGCGGCGGCGGTCTGCACCGGCGGGCTGAGCTATCCGCTGACCGGCTCGACCGGAGCGGGCTACCGCTTTGCGGAGACGCTGGGACATACCGTGACGCCGTGCCGTCCCTCGCTCGTGCCGCTGGAAAGCAGCGATGCGTACTGCGCCGAGATGCAGGGCTTTGCCCCCAGAAACGTGACGCTCTCGGCCTATGAAGACGGAAAACTCATCTACCGCGAGCTCGGCGAGATGCTCTTCACCCACTTCGGGGTCTCGGGACCGCTGGTCCTCTCGGCGAGCGCGAAGATGCGGCACATGGATACGAGCGCGTATCGCCTGCTGATCGACTTCAAGCCCGGCCTTGACGAGAAAAAGCTGGACGCGCGCATCCTGCGCGATTTCGAGAAATACGCCAACCGCGACTTTAAAAACGCGCTGGGCGATCTGGCCGGCCGCTCGATGATCCCGGTGCTGGTGCGTCTCTCGGACATCCCGGAGGACAAGCCGGTGCGTGAGATCACGCGTGAGGAGCGGCGAAGGCTCGGCGCTCTGCTCAAGGCGTTCCCGGTCACGGTGTCCGGCTTTCGGCCGATCGACGAGGCCATCGTCACATCCGGCGGCGTGAGCACGAAGGAAATCAATCCCCGCACGATGGAATCCAAGCTCGTTTCAGGGCTGTTTTTTGCGGGCGAAGTGCTGGATCTGGACGCCTATACCGGCGGCTTCAACCTGCAGATCGCCTGGTCCACCGGCTATGTCGCCGGAAAATCTGTGTTAAAGGAAGAATACCTATGAACGGACATATCGCCATCGCCATCGACGGGCCCTCCGGGGCTGGCAAGAGCAGCCTGGCCCGGCGCTGCGCCGCGGCTTTCGGCTTTGTATACGTGGACACGGGCGCCATCTACCGCACGGTGGGGCTCGCCGCGCTGCGGCGCGGGATCGACCGGCGGGACGAGGAGGCAGTCAAGGCACTGCTCCCGGAGCTTGTGATCGAGATGCGCTATAACGATGCGGGTGAGCAGCGAATGTTCCTCAACGGTGAGGACGTCTCGGCGGAGATCCGGCTGCCTGAGGTCTCGATCTGTGCCTCCGATGTGTCGGCGCTGCCGGCGGTGCGCGCCTATCTGCTGGAGATGCAGCGCAAGATGGCACGCGAGCAGGACGTCATCATGGACGGGCGCGATATCGGCACGGTGGTGCTGCCGGACGCCGAACTCAAGATCTTCCTGACCGCGAGTGCCGAAGCGCGGGCCGAGCGTCGTCTCAAGGAACTGCAGGCCAAGGGCGTGGAGGCGGACTTCGAGGAGGTCCTCCGGGACATCCGTTATCGCGATGAGCAGGATTCAAGCCGCGCGGCCGCGCCGCTGAAGGCAGCGGAGGACGCCGTGCCGGTGGACACGACGGAGATCGATTTTGACGCGAGCTTCCGGCTCCTCTGCTCGATCATCCGGGATCGGCTGGGCGTCAGCGAGCGGGAAGGACAGGCATGAGAGAACTGCGTGTGGCGGAGAGCGCGGGCTTCTGCTTCGGCGTGCAGCGCTCGGTGGAGATGGCGGAAAAGCTCTTGGGGGCGGGGCCTTGCCTGAGTCTCGGCCAGCTCATCCACAACGAGGACGTGGTGAGAGCGCTCTGCGAAAAAGGGATGCGCGTCGTCGACAGTCCGGAAGAGGTCCGGCCCGGCGAACGTGTGCTGATCCGTGCCCACGGCGTGGCGGAGAGCGTGTATGAGACGCTGCGCGCCGCCGGAGCGGAGGTAACCGATGCGACCTGTCCCAAGGTCAAGGCGATCCATACGATCGTCCGCCGTGCCCGCGAGGAGGGGCGCTTCGTGATCGTCATCGGCATGCGCCAGCACCCGGAGGTTGCGGCAATCTGCGGCTGGTGCGGTGAGCATGCGGTGTTCGAGAATCGGCAAGAGTTACAAGAATGGCTGGATAGCAATCCCAGTTTTTGGGAAAAACCGATAAGGGTTGTCGTCCAAACAACGCAGACGCGAGGCAATTTCAACGAATGTTGTGAATTAATAAAAAAAAGATGTACAAATGCGGAAATATCTGATACAATATGTCTTGCTACGTTTACGCGGCAGGAAGAGGCGGAACGTCTCGCCTCCGACTGTGATGCGATGGTCGTCATAGGCGGCAGACACAGCGCGAACAGCGTCCACCTGGCGCAGATATGCCGGGAACACTGCGAAGCGGTACAGTTTATCGAGAGAACGGACGAGCTGGATCTGCAAGCGTTGAAAGGAGCGGCCGTTGTCGGGCTCACAGCGGGGGCATCCACGCCTGCGTGGATAATTAAGGAGGTAAGAAACAAAATGAGCGACGAAATCAAAGACGAGATCAAGGTTGAGGAACCCGCAGCCGAGAAGGAGATGTCCTTCGACGAAATGCTGGAGGAGACTCTGAAGCCTATATATAATGGAGACAAGGTCAAGGGCGTTGTAGTGGCCATCACCGGCACCGAGATCAGCGTTGATCTCGGCACCAAGCAGACCGGTGTGATCCCCGCCGAGGAGTTCACCGAGGACGGAACCAAGCTGGAGGATGCCGTGAAGGTCGGCGATGTGATCGAGGCTGTCGTCGTTCGCGTCAACGACGTGGAGGGTGTCGTCACCCTGTCCAAGAAGCGTCTGGACGCTGCGAAGGTCTGGAACGACGTCGAAGCTGCCGTTGAGGACGGCACCGTGATGGAAGGCGTTGTCACCGAGGACAACAAGGGCGGCGTGGTCGTCTCCGTGAAGGGCATCCGCGTGTTCGTTCCTGCCTCTCAGACCGATCTGCCCCGCGAGGCTCCCATGTCCGATCTGCTTAAGAAGACTGTTCGCCTCAAGATCACCGAGGTCAACAAGGCCCGCAAGCGCGTGGTCGGCTCCATCCGCCGCGTGGCCCAGGCCGAGCGCCGTGAGCGCACCGAGGCCATCTGGAACGAGATCGAAGTCGGCAAGAAGTATCATGGCGTCGTGAAGTCTCTGACCAGCTACGGCGCGTTCGTTGACATCGGCGGCATCGACGGCATGGTCCATGTGTCCGAGCTGAGCTGGGGCCGTATCCACCAGCCCTCCGAAGTCGTCTCCGTCGGCGACGAGATCGACGTCTACGTCATCAACTTTGACCGCGAGAAGCGCAAGATCTCCCTGGGCTACAAGGATCCCGAGGGCAACCCCTGGACCCAGTTCACCAGCCGCTACGCTGTCGGCGATATTGCCAGCGTCAAGGTTGTCAAGCTCATGCCCTTCGGCGCTTTCGCCGAGGTTCTGCCCGGTGTGGACGGCCTGATCCACATCAGCCAGATCGCCAACCGCCGCATCGGCAAGCCCGAGGACGTTCTCACCGTGGGCGATGTGGTCGATGCGAAGATCACCGCGATCGACGAGGAGAAGCATAAGATCTCCCTGTCCATCCGTGCGCTGTCCGCTCCCGCGCCCGTGGCCGCTCCCGTTGAGGAGAAAGAGGTCGTTGAGGACGAGGAGCCCGCTGACGACGCGCTGGTCTATGAGGTCTCGGCCGACGGTACCGCCACCGGCGTTGCTCCCGGGACGGAGGAGTAATCTCTTTAAAAACAAAAACGGATGTGGGGTTCCCACATCCGTTTTTTATACCCGGACAGGAAAAGAATCCCGACACCGAAAAGGTGTCGGGATTCTTGAAATGGAGTGAGTTTCGAATTGGTTTCCGCGTCCTCGCTTCAAATCCCGGCGGAGGCGGGTTTGAAGCGATAAAGGAGAAACAGCGAAGGGAGCGAGCCTGCGCCCGTACTCTCGTCGGGAAGCCCAACGGAGTGGGTTCCCGACGAAGGAGGAAGACGGAAGGAGCGGACAGGAAAAGAATCCCGACACCGAAAAGGTGTCGGGATTCTTGAAATGAAGCGAGTTTCGAATTGGTTTCCGCGTCTTCGCTTCAAAGCCCGGCGGAGGCGGGTTTGAAGCGATAAAGGAGAAACAGCGAAGGGAGCGAGCCTGCGCCCGTACTCTCGTCGGGAAGCCCAACGGAGTGGGTTCCCGACGAAGGAGGAAGACGGAAGGAGCGGATATGAAAAGAATCCAGACACCAAAAGGTGTCGGGATTCTTGAAATGAAGCGAGTTTCGTCTGACGTCAGCCCCAGGTCGCGTACCAGTTGGAGTAATCCGCGCCCTGACTCTTGGCTTCATAGCTGCCGTTGAGCTTGGAGAGGACACGGTTGTATGCATCGGAGTCCTCTGTGTAGGGGGTCGGGACATAATCGTTGTAGTTGTCGCCGGTGTAGCCCTCCTTCACGGGACGGCTGCTGACACAACAGGGGATGCGCTTGAGCGCGGCGACGCTGAGCGTTCCGTCCAGATCGCGCATGAGGGTGATCTGCACGATAGCGGTGTCCTTATCGGTGGGAGCGGTGCTGCCGCCGAAGGACCAGTTGCCCATGCTGTAGAGGATGATGCCGCCGTTATACTGCTCGATAGGCTGCAGGCAGTGGGTGTGGCTGCCGAAGATTAGATCGGCGCCTGCGTCAATACAGGCGTGACCGAGCTCAATCTGGAAGGCGTTAGGCTGATAGTAGAGCTCCTGGCCCCAGTGGAAGGCGCAGATCACATACTCCGCTCCCTGTTCCCGCAGATTGCGGATAGCGGCTGCGGCTTTATCCTTGCTGGGCTGGTAGCTGTTATAAGCGCTGTAAATGCCGATGGTGAGGCCGCTCGGCGTCGTATAGAGATTGGCGTCGTCCTCTTTGCCGTAGGGGATGCCGTAGGCCTCCAGCGCGGCATAGGTGTCGTCCAGACCCTCCTGGCCGAAGTCCATCATGTGGTTGTTCGCGGTCGTGACGAAATCCACACCACCCTCAATCAGGATCTGGGCGTAGTCGGTCGGCGCGCGGAAGCTGAACTGCTGGGCGGAATAAAGCGTCTTATCCGTAAACGTACACTCGAGATTGGAGATGGTGAAGTCGTCGTTGAGGAAGAACTCGGCGGTGTTATGGAAGGGATAGCTGTAATCCCCGTTCATGCGGGCGATATAGCCGACTGCGCTGTCCCGGAACTGCGGAGCGGAGGCGAGGGTCTGATCCCCGATGACCGAGATGGTGAAGAGCTCGGGCGTCGGCATCGGCGTGGGAGTGGGAGTCGGCTCCGGCGTCGGCTCGGGTGTGGACACCGCGGTCTCGACAGCTGTGCCAATGGAAGAGGGCACGGCCGGGGCCGAGGGCTCCGGCGTGCTGTCGGGTTTCAGAAGCGAAACGAGACTGGGGGAGGCCTTTTCAAAATCAGGCAGGCCGCGCAGCTCGGGCTGATTCATGCGCAGCATGACCAGACCGGCGACGCAGGCCATACAGAATAAAAGGACAAACAAACGGAGAGCTCTCATGTCGAATTACCTCGAAAAGCAATACTCGCCTTATTATAATGAATTCCCGACCGGAAAGCACGAAAAATGTCGTCCGCCGTCCGGAGACGGCGCACGAGGAACAGCAGAGAAATGACCGGGAGGATCAGAGCAGACCGTGGCGTCTGCGATAGCTGAAGGAGGAGGGGTGACGTCTGGCCCAGACATGATAGATCAGAACAGCGAGGATATTGAAGGCGGACATGAGCACGAACATCTTCCCGTAGCCGAGGCCGGAGATCAGGCTGCCGGCGATGCCGCCGCCCACACCGATGCCGATGTCGTATGCGCAGAGGAAGGTGGAGTTGGCGCTGCCGCGGCGCTCAGACGGCGCGATGGCGACGGCCATGCTCTGCAGTGCAGGCTCGAGACCGCCGAAGCCGAAGCCGGACAGGACCGCCGCCAGCAGATAGGTGAACGCGTTCGGAACAAGGCCCATCAGCAGGAAGGCGGCCAGCATGGCCAGGTTGCAGCTGTAGGCGAAAAAGCTCTCTCCGTGCTTGTCCGTCACCTTTCCGGCCACCAGACGGGTAAGCAGGATCACGATCGCCATGATCGTGAAAAACAGACCGCCGCTCGGCAGACCCTGTTCCGCGGCAAATTTCGCGGTGAAGTTTTCCAGCGCGCCATAGGTGAACATGAAGACCAGCGCCGTCACGGACGCAGGGAGCGCGTCTTTGTCCAGCAGGTCCCGGAAGCGCAGGGGGACTTTTTTCTCTTCCGCTTTCGGCAGCTTCATAAGCGCGAGAAACACCAGCGAGAGCGCTGCGCAACCGGCACCGACCAGAAAAAGCGCGCCGAAGCCGAGCCTGTCCATGAGCGCGAGGCCGAGGGCCGGTGCGCAGGCGGTGGCCAGCGCAGTGGCGAGACCGAACATGCCCATGCCCTCCGCAAAACGGGAGCGAGGGATCGTGTCCGTGGCGATGGTCGCGGTCGAGGTGTTGGAAAACGCCAGCGCCGCGCCGTGGAGCATGCGGCAGATAAAAGCCAGGTACAGCACGGACAGCAGCAGATAGCCGATCGGCATCAGCAGCATCCCCAGCAGCCCGATCACCAGGATCACCCGGCGCTTGCCGCTGTTGAGCATCCACCCGATGAAAGGCCGGCAGAGAACCGCGACGATGGAGAAGAGCGCGGCGGCAAGCCCAGCCATCGCCTCCGAGCCGCCGAGCTTTTCAATGTAGAACGGAAAAGTCGCAAGGATCATGAGGTGGTTCATGAACACGAGGAAGTTGATGAGGATAATCAGAATGAAGTTTTTGCTCCAGAGCTTGTTTCCAGACATGGTTTTTCTCCTTTGAACGCAAAAAATCCGGTTGTTCTCACAACCGGATTTACGCATATGCTACACATTGCGTTTTGTTTATAGCACATTTTCATCTGAAAAGCAAGTGTTTTGTTCTTTCAGGGAGTGTTTGATCCGATTGAAACTTTGACAAAAGGATCTAATGAATGATAGCATTATGTTGCAGACAACATGATTTGAGAGCGCTCCCGGGGAGATGGGCGCTTCAAAATGAGACAGTTTGCGATTTTCAGAAGAAAGGAGAATGTTGCAAGTATGAACAGGAGAATAAAGCTCTGTCTGGCGTTTGCTCTTGTGCTGATCATGAGCGTATGCCTGCTGAGCATCTCGGCCGCTGCCGAGGAAGGCCAGACCAATTCGGCGGTGCAGGTCCTGAATCCCATGGAATGGGCGGAGCAGTATCCCGACCAGTATAATTCCTGGGTCGCGGGCATGCACGAGGAATACGGCCAGTCTGACGAATCAGGCAAAATCAACGCCTGGTACACTGTGGTGCAGAGCGACGTGCCCAATATGGTCGGCTGCTACCGCTGCCATTCCGGGACCTTCCTGCCGCTGCTTGAGAAGTACGGCGACGATCTGCTCACGACCGATCTGAGCCAGAGCCAGCTGGAGATCACGACAATGGCGAACAACACCGGCGTCGGCTGCTACAGCTGTCACGGCAACGAGCCGGGCGAGCCGACCATCATGAACTACTGGATTACGGAAGCGGCCGAAAAAGGCGGCATCGAGACCAAGCAGGAGAACCTGCGCTGCGCGCAGTGCCATTCGCTGCCCGACTGGTCTACCATCGGCGCCGCCGGCGCGCTCGGCTTTGACGAGTACAAGGACGGCAACCCCGACCCGAGCACCTGGTCGCTGCTGCAGTACGGCATCGACGTGGAGAGCGTGTGGAACCACTTTGATGAGATCGGCTTCATGCAGCCGCGTATGACGACTGAGATGCCGTTCAATAACTACTACGGCAGCACGATGGAGCGTCTCGGCGTCACCTGCGCGGCCTGCCACCAGGACGGCGTTGACGGACGCAAAGAGGCGGTAGCTGCGCTGGCAGCGAGCTACGATGAGAACCTGGCGAAAGCCGAAGCTGCACTGGCGGATCTGAGCGCTGCCATTGAAGCTTCGAGCGTCTCCGACGACGTGAAGGCGGAGGCAAGTCATCTGCTCGCCAAGGCCACGTTCTACACCGACTACGGCACGGACAGCTCCAAGGGCGTCTATTCCTACGGCGGCGGTATGAGCGAGAAGTGCTTCGAACAGGCGCTGGCGATCGTAGAGGAAGCCAAAGCGCTGCTTGGATAATCCCGGATAACAGATAACAGCATCCTGCGAAAGAAGCGGCCCGTTCTCCCCGGCCGCTTCTTTTTTCATCAGCGGGGACTCGTGTGCATTTTTCGCAGGGGAAGCTGCTGCGCATAAACGAAACGGGAACCATGCGAAAAATCAAGGAGTTCACCAGTATGCGCACTGGTTCACGAAGCCGCCCCCGGCGGCTTCGGACATGATTCGAGTCCCCGCTGGGCACCAAAAAAGAGACCGCGTTGCGGTCTCTTTTCTGGTGCTCCAGCGGGGACTCGAACCCCGGACACCCTGCTTAAAAGGCAGGTGCTC
>JAUNNH010000018.1 GCA_030531505.1 Eubacteriales bacterium | reverse complement strand
GCACAGCGGACTCTGACTCCGTATGTGAGGGTTCGAATCCTTCTCCCGCTGCCATGATAAATGCCGAATTTGTCTACCAGGCAAATCCGGCATTTTTCATGTTTATGAGGTGAATATCCCCGCTTTTCCAGTAATTTCAACGAAAAAGAGCTCCCGCATGGTCGAATAGATCGCGCGGGAGCTCTTTTTTGCATAAATAGTCCAATTATTATAATCACCTTTTGCTACAGATGGGCTGTGCAGAAGTCTCGCTTAAAGGTTGAGGCAGAAGGCTTCGGACCAAGAAACATGTTTATTTGAAGTCTTGAAAGGTAAGGTCTGCAGGATTATTTCCCGAAACGGGTATGATCACGTGCTAAAGATACAAAGGCCTCCTCCATGCGGGACATCGGATGCGCATACGCCAATCCGACCTGTATGTTGATCCCGGCCCGAAACGGCACTGCGCAAAGTTGCCGATGCTCCGGGAGCGCAAGGCCGGGCATGATTGCAAGGCAGTCACTGCTGAAGGAGCGCAGATGCAGAACCACGCTGTCGATGTTGTTTTCCCACACCAGTTCGCAGCTCTTCACCTCCTCCTGAACCCGTTCGAGCACCTGCCTCATGCTGTCCGGACAGCTGGCGCGAGACGGAGCCATAAGCGTTGTCCCCGCCAGATCCTTGTAGTCAAGCGCTTCACGTGCGGCAAGGGGATTGTTCTCGTTCATCACGCAGTAAAAGGCATCCTGATAGAGCGGGAAGAAGGACCACCCCTGGCTGTCGCTGAACATGTCGGCGGGCAGGATAAGCAGGTTTGTCTCTCCTTTTTCCAGCGCTTCCCGGGCCTCTGCCGAGCTGACGCGCCGCGACGCGATTGAGCAGGTGGGAAAACGCGCGTGGAATTGCTTCAGCACCTCGGGCAGAAACCGCTGACTGGCCGTGCCGATGTAGAAAACCGTCAGCTTCGTCGGAGCCTCAAGGCTCCTCGAGCACATCGCAAGCGCCTTATGATAATGCTTGAGCATCTCCCGAGCGGTGCGCAGCATGATCTCTCCCTGTTCTGTCAGCGCGGCAGAATGCGTATTGCGCTCGAACAGCGCGAAACCAAGCTCCGTCTCAATCTTTTTTATATGCTGCGTCACGGCCGATTGAGAGATGTACAGACGCTGCGCGGCCTTGCTGAAGCTCTTTTCCTTCGCTACAGCTGTGAACAGCTCCAGATCGCTGATTTTCATACCGTCACTCTCTCCTATAAGCATTCTCTTATAACAGCATACCACAATCGAAATGCCATTTCAATTCAATTATGATATACTCATTACACAGATACACTGAGGCTTCAGTGTTATACGGATAACGATTGACTGAATCGGAGCTTGGAAAGGAGATAACACGATGAGCGAAAGTTTAACCCGCCGTGAGTTCTTAAAGGGAGCTGCGGCCGTAGCTGCCGGCGCGGCCATTTTTTCTGCAGGCAATCTGGCCGCCCCCGTCACCGCATCAGCCGCAGATGACACCGCAAAAGCGCAGACGGCGCTGCCCTGGCCGTTAACGGAGAATCTGTTCGAAGAGTCTACGGCGGAGATCGAACCGATCAAAGCATGGGATGAGGAGCTGGACTATGATATCGTTATCATCGGCGCAGGCTCCACCGGCGTTCCTGCCGCCCTTTATGCAGCAGAGCACGGCGCGAAAGTCGCTGTCCTTCAGAAACAGGGCATGATTATTTCTCAGGGTACCGGCGGATGCGGTCTCGCTCTGGAAGAGACGGATGAGCTGGCTGTGAGGTACTTTATTGATGAGCATGTGAAGTCCTGCGCGTACCGCCCGGACGAGAGTCTTCTGTGGGCATGGTGCAAGTATTCCGGTGAAGTTGAAAAGATGGTTTACGATCGCCTGAGTGAGACCGGTTTTGAGGGCCTGAGCGAGAGGAGCATGACCTTCAGCTACAAGGACGGCGCCTACAAAGCGACCACCCGCCTCATCGGCTACGGCGCAAAGCCCAGAGATAACGGCCTGGGCATGCAGGCTCTCGGAAAGATCGCAGAGGAAGCGGGGGCGGAGTTCTTCTTTGAGACCCCGGGTGTCCAGCTCGTCAAGGAGGAGGGCAAGGTGGTCGCGGTGATCGGCCGCGGCAAGGATGGCCGCCTCATCCGCTTCAACGCCTCTAAGGGCGTTCTGCTCGCCACCGGCGACTACCAGAACAACGAGGCGATGGTGGAGCGCTTCTGCCCCGATGTCAAGGAGTTTCAGAAGAAGCAGTTCCAGAAGACCGGCGACGGCATCCTGATGGGCGTCCTGGCTGGCGGCGCGCTGGAGGACATCGGACACACCAAGATGATCCACGATGCGGACTCCGGCCCCATGAGAAACGAACCGTTCCTGTGCGTAAACGATAACGGCGAGCGTTTCATGAATGAAGAGGTCGTCTACGAGTATCGCTGCAACTACTTAAAGAGACAGCCCAATCCCGGCCGCTGCACCTCTGTTTTTGACAGCAACTACTTTGAGCAGGCGACGGAGTGGGGCGGAAATCCCAGCACCCTGGAATCCCTCGACAATTACATCCCCGGTAAGCTGGAGTCCCCGAAGGGGGTGTTCAAGCAGTTGATCGATACCCATGAGGCGGATACTTTGGAAGAATTGGCGGAGCAGCTTGGCATTCCCGCGGAGAATCTGATCGCCAGTGTTGAACGCTATAATCAGCTGTGCGATGAGGGCGTGGATAAGGACTTCGGCAAGGACAGCAAGTACATGAAGAGGATCGATACGCCTCCGTTCTATGGCATCCACAAGAACTATCGTGTTTCCGCCCTGCTCGGCGGCGTCCTGATCAACGACAAGGCGCAGGTTTTGACCCCGGAAGGATCTGTGCTCGAGGGCCTGTACGCAGGAGGAAACTGCTCCGGCCAGTTCTACGGCGGCGTTGACTATCCTCTGACCGTTCCCGGTCTCTCCATCGGCCGCTGTATGACCTTCGGTGTGATCGCGATGAAGAGCATGCTGGGCGAGATCTGATTACAGGATTTTCAAGACCGCTGGTGCCCATTTGGCGGGGAGCGCCCGAAAAAACAATAATCCCAAAACAACTATATGTTGGGACGATAATCAGATATAAGCCAAGCAAGTTGTTGATGTAATCTGCGGGCACCGTTTGGTGCAAATACCCTTCTCTGGACACCGTTTGGTGCAACACAGACAAAAAGAACAGCTCACCTTTTTAGGTGGGCTGTTCTTTTTTGCGTGGTCTATTGATTTGTGTGGTTTTCTGAGTAAAATGGATAGTGAAATGTGTTGCTTCAATGGTTCATATTCTATTGAAATGTGTTGTTTTCCGGTGACGGATTCTATTGAAAAGTGTGAAAACGCGCTGAGCGCCTTCGTGAAGAACGAGGACTATCATGTAAAGAAGACCTACCTTAATGAAATACTACATCACTGCCGATATTCACGGCTTTTATACCGAATTTCATAAGGCGCTGGATGAGGCGGGGTATTTCACTGACCCGGAGCCGCACAAGCTGATCATCCTGGGCGATATCTTCGACCGCGGGCAGGAAGCCGTGGAGATGCAGCGCTTCATTCTCTCCCTTCTGGAGCAGGACGCCGTGATCCTGGTCCGCGGGAATCATGAAGATCTCTACGAGGAAATGATCACGATCGACGAGGGTCTGCCAGTCCGGCACCACAAAAGCAACGGGACCTACGGGACAGCCCTGCAGCTGACGGGCTATGACCCCGGGGTGGCCCTCATCCGCCATTTTGCTTTCGCCGAGGCGGCGCAGAACACAGCCTATTATCGACAGATCATCCCGGCGACGGTTGACTATTTTGAAACCGCGCACTTCGTTTTCGTGCATGGCTGGATTCCCTGCATTAAGGAGCGTGACGGCAGCTACAGCCACCGCTCCGATTGGCGCGAGGCTACGTCCGAAGAATGGCGCCGGGCGCGGTGGTGTAACGGGATGGACGCGGCGCAGGCCTGCACGGAAGAGAAGACGATCCTATGCGGCCACTGGCATTGTTCCTACGGCCACGCGCGGTATGAACACAAAGGTTCCGAGTTCGGGCCGGACGCGGATTTCAGTCCATACTACGGCCCCGGGGTGATCGCGTTGGACGCCTGCACCGCATACAGCGGAAAGATCAATATTCTGACGCTTGAAGATTAAGGTACCCATGTGGTAATCCTGATTATCCGACCCATAGCGACCATAGCTGTCTTGCGGGCATCCCGGAATAATGGGATAAACACCATGTGCATTTCGCCTTGTCCCGTTTGGGCCGTTTTCCATCGTCCCCGCGAAAAGGCTGGCGAACTCTGTCAGATTATGCTATACTCTGCGCATAGCTTGCGGCGTCCGTAACGGGCCGATTCTTTCTGCGAACATGTGAGCGAAACACCCGGGAGGTGAGGGATACGGAACGCTATATTGCCTTCGATGTGGAGACGCCGAACCACCTCAACCACCGCATGAGCGCCATCGGGATCAGTGTGATCGAAAACGGCGCCGTCGCCGATTCCTTCTATTCCCTCGTCGATCCGGAGACGGACTTCGACGCCTTCAACACCTGGCTCACCGGGATCGACGCGGACGCGGTCCGCGGTGCGCCGAACTTTGCCGCGCTCTGGCCGCGGATCGAACCCCTGCTGAACAGCGGGATCCTCGTTGCGCACAACGCTCCCTTTGACATGGGCGTACTGCGGCGCTGCCTGCAGGCCTATGACATTTCCTGGAAGCGCAGCGCCCGCTATCTCTGCACGGTGCAGATGGGGCGGCGGCTCCTGCCGGACAGGAGCCATAAGCTCGATGCGCTCTGCTCTTATTACGGCATTGCGCTGGATCACCACCATGCCGGGAGCGACAGCCGCGCCTGTGCGGAGATCCTGCTGCGCTATCTTGAAAGCGGCGCGGACGCCGCTCCCTTTATCAAAACATACGCTTTGAACAGTCCGGAGGCTCGATGAAAAACAAAAAGCTGCTCGGAAACATCCTTCTAACGCTGACCGCGATCATCTGGGGCAGCGCCTTTGTCGCGCAGCGCGTGGGCATGGAGTCGATCGAGCCGATCACCTTCACCGCCGCCCGCATGGCACTCGCAGCCGCAGCTGTCGGACTCGTCGCTCTCCTGTCGGGAAGACGGGCGCGGCGCGATCCCCTGGCCCGCGGTGCGGAGGAGGAACGGGCTGTCCGCCGCAGCAGCGTGATCGGCGGTATCTGCTGCGGGTGCTTTCTCACAGCGGCCAGTATCTTCCAGCAGATGGGCGTCGTCTACACGACAGCGGGCAAGGCGGGCTTCATTACCGCGATGTATATGCTGCTCGTCCCCATTCTGCATTTTCTCTTGTTCAAGCGAAAAAACACCTGGCTTGTCTGGTTTGCGGTGCTGGTCGGCGTGGTCGGGATGTATCTGCTCTGCGTCACCGAGAGCTTTCGCCTCACATATGGCGACACCTTGGTCTGTATCTGTGCACTGCTCTTCAGCGGGCATATCCTCTGCTGTGATCACTTCGCACGTACAGGGGATCCCATCCGCATCTCCGCGATCCAGTTTGTCACCGGTGCCGTTATCTCCGCTGTGCTGGCTTTCCTGACAGAGGCACCGAGCTGGGACAAGCTCGTCTCCGCCGCGATCCCGATCCTGTACTGCGGCCTGCTCTCCGGCGGTCTCGGCTACACGCTGCAGATCGTTGCCCAGCGCTACACCGATCCCACGATCGCGTCCCTCCTCATGAGCCTCGAATCGGTCTTCGCCGTGCTGGCCGGCGCACTGCTGCTTCACGAGCGTCTGAGCCCGCGGGAACTGGCCGGCTGTATCGTGATGTTCGCGGCCATCATCCTGGTCCAGATCCCCCTGCCGGATAAGAAAACGGAAAACGACTGACGATAAGGAAGGACCGCCCAGCCGGGCGGTCCTTCCTTGCTGTTTGTATTCCTCAGCTGTTTTCCATCATGAGGCGGATAACCTCCTTGTCGGTACTGCGCATCCCCTCACGTGCGATCGTGCTTACCGCGCGGATCGTGTTCTCGACGCCCTTGACGACGATCCCGTCGCCGCCGTAGAACTGGCTGTCATGCATGTTCATCCGCATGCCGAGCATGCCCGCCTCGACCGCCGAGGCGATCTTGGCCGCGCAGCTGGCCTTCGCGCCGTCGCAGATCATGCCGGAGTTGATGGCGAGCGCGTTCACGATGGTGTGGGAGATCTCGTCATAGCCTCCGCCGTACAGGTAGCAGATGCCGGCGCCCGCACCCGCCCCGGCGCTGGTCGCGCCGCAGTAGGCCGAGAGCGAGCCGATCCCGGTTTTGAGATGGATGGTCACCAGATTCGAGACGACGAGCGCACGGTACAGCATCTCCTGCGAGACGCCGCACTCCCGCGCATAGACGATCACCGGGACCGAAGCTGTCAGGCCCTGGTTGCCGCTCCCGGAATTGATGACCACCGGCAGCTCGCAGCCGTCCATCCGCGCGTCCGACCCGGCCGCGGCCCAGGCCTTGGCCCGGTTCTGCACGCTGTTGCCGTAGGAGAGCAGCAGGATCTTGCCGATAGCCGCGCCGTATTTGCCGCTGAGCCCGGCATAGACGATGGCGATATTGTCGTCGATCTGCCGCTGCAGCAGCTCCCTCACATCCTCGATACGCACCTCATCGGCAAAACGGACGATCTCCTCCACATTCAGAAGGCGCCGATTTTCGGGGACCTGCACCGCCTCGTCGGTGAAGGGCTTTTCCAGAAGCACCTCCTCGTTTCGGCGGATCGTGACGACATTCGTGTGATGGGAGATGATGTGGACATAGGCGCTGTCCTCCCCCGCTCCGGCCAGCGCATGCAGATCGAAGGGACAGTTGGCATTCGACTCCCGGATCGTGATCTGCGCCGTGTCGAGCCAGGCGTCCATGTCGGCGAGCTGCTCATCGTTGGCATCCGAGAGGACCTGCAGCTCCTTCTCCGCCTCGCCGAAGCAGACACCGGCCGCAAGCGCCGTGCGAAGCCCCTTGCGTCCTCCTGTGTGCGGAACGATGACGCTCTTGACGTTCTTGATGATATTCCCGCTGACGGTGAGTTCAAGCCGCTCCGGCATCCGGCCGAGGGTCTGACGCGCGAGTGCACAGGCATAGGCCACCGCGATCGGCTCGGTACAGCCCATGGCCTCAACGAGCTCCTCCCGCAGGATATCCAGATAGGCGGCATAGATGGTTTCGTTCATATTGGCGCCTTCTTCCTTTTCTTTATGTATTTATTCTACTAAATTTCCTGTGGAAAATCAATGCTCTGCAGAGAGAATGTGGGGGCTTTTCCCCGGCTTTGGGCTGTGGTACAATAGTTTCATACGAAAAGAGGAGGAATGGCGGATGGAGCGAAGGAAAACGGCATTGATCGAGGTCTGCTGCGGCAGTGCCGAGGATGTGATCGAGGCCTGGAGGGCCGGCGCGGACCGCGTGGAACTCAACAGTGATCTCTTTCACGGCGGGCTTACGCCGACACTCGGCTCTCTCCTCGTCGCCAAGCGCGAGACAGCGCTACCGATCATGACCATGGTGCGCCCGCGCGAAGGCGGCTTCTGCTATACGGATACGGAATTTGCCGTCTGTCGCGAAGACGCGCGTCTGCTGCTCGCAAACGGGGCGGACGGGCTGGTCTTCGGCTTTCTGCATACAGACGGGACCATCGACGCCGAACGCACGCGCATCCTCGCCGAAGCCGCGCTCGAAGCCGGGAAAGAGGCCGTGTTTCACCGTGCGATCGACGTGGTGCCCGACTGGCGCGAGGCCATCGATCTGCTCGCCGAGCTGCACATCACGCGCGTCCTGACCAGCGGGCAGGAGCCGGACGTTGCCTACGGCACCCAGACCGTGCGGGAGATGATCGCCTACGCCGCCGGGCGGCTCCAGATCCTGCCAGGCGCCGGCGTCACACCGCGCAATATGGCGCGCATCCTCGCCGAGACCGGCGCTGATCAGCTACATATCGCGGTCCACCGCAGTCTGGAGGATCCCTCAGCGAACAACAACCGCGCCATCTATTACGGCGGCTGTCTCTATCCGTCCGAGGACCGCTTCCGTCTGATCGACCGGGAAACCGTAAGTGATATGGTAAAGGCTGCCAAATACTGAGGTGAAGGAAATGAAGCGTCTGCTCTCTTTTGTTCTCGCTCTGCTCGGGGTCCTCTTTCTGCTTGTGCCTTGCGCCGCTGCGGCGCCTGCGTCAGATTCGATCTCGCTGGAGGATCTCGCCTCGATGGATACGGACCGTGTGTTCACGCTGGAGGAGGTCCTGTCCCTGCTGCAGGAGGCCTATACGCTCGGCTATCAGGAGGGGCAGCGGGCGGGCGGCGCTCCGGCGGCGGAGAGCCGTGCCCTCCCCGCGCTCGACACCGACGCCGCGCCGGACTATGTGTTGAACACCAATTCGCACAAGTTTCACTACCCTGACTGCGACAGCGTGGCCGACATGAACCCCAAGAATCGAAAGGACTTCACCGGCACACGGGAGGAAGTCATCGCGATGGGCTATGACCCCTGCAAGCGGTGCAGACCGTGAAACGGCCTCTTGGTTCGGGACCAAGAGGTCGCCGGAGTGGGGAGACTTGTCTGCATGTTTCGCCTTGCGGGGGACGGCGAAACATCATCGTATTCCCCAGTGTGCGCACTGGGGAATACACAGCCCACCGGGCTGTGTGGACATGATTCAAGTCTCCCCTCCTCCTGTACCAAAAAGACAGGGGGCCGAATGGCCCCCTGTCTTTTTGGTCGGAGTGGGGAGACTTGAACTCCCGGCCTCTTGGTCCCGAACCAAGCGCGCTACCAGCTGCGCTACACCCCGAAACAGCCTTTATATTATAATGGCAAGCGTCCCTCTTGTCAAGCAAAAAATCAGAAAGCTTTTTCTTTGTACACTCACTCGTCTTTTGTCTTATCACTTGGCTATATTTTACAAAAATCACTTTTCTATATTGCTGATTGCCGTCGATTTGAATAATTGTTCGTGACAAGGCAGGTGAACTGTGTTATGCTGTGTAAAGATGTATGCGCGCAATGCGCAGCAAGGAGGGAAATCCATGGTACATAACAAAGAGAATCTGCTCAAGCTCGGGAAAAAGATGACGGACCGCATCCCCCAGAAGCTTGGGCTCGAACCTTTGACAGAGCAGTCTCCTGAGTTCTGGGGCATGGTCAACATCCTCGACGATGAGATGGTGGAGATCGCGCTGAAGATGAAGCAGCGCACCCCCTACTCGCTCAAGGAGATGTCCGAGCTCACCGGGATCCCTGAGGATCCGCTGTACGACAAGCTCCAGCGCATGGCCGAGCATGGGCTGCTCGAGTACAACTGGGGCGACAAGCTGACGCTCCCCCACAATCGCGAGAACAAGCGCTATATCCTCCCGCTCTTTGTGCCCGGTTCTGCGGAGCTCTTCAACATGAACCGCAAGCTCTCCACGGAGCACCCGGAGGTCACGGACTTCTTTGAGCGCATGACCTTCCTGCCGCTCGAAAAGGTCACGGCCATGGTGCCTCCCGGCGGCGCCGGCATCGGCATGCACGTCATCCCGGTCGAGAAGGCGATCCCGGCCGAGAGCAAGTCGCTCAGTATCGAGCATATCTCCCACTGGCTGAAGAAGTACGAGGGTCATATCGGCGTGGCTGTCTGTTCCTGCCGCCGCAGCGAGAGCACCCGCGGCCAGGGCTCAGGCGATGTGGAGGCCGACTGGTGCATCGGCGTCGGCGAGTTTGCCGACTACACGAACGAGGTCGGCATCGGCCATGCCATCAGCTATGAGGAGGCCATGCAGATTCTCCAGCGTGCCGAGGATCTCGGCTATGTGCATCAGATCACGAACATCGACGGCGAGAACAAGATCTTCGCCATCTGCAACTGCGCCCCCGGCGTCTGCTACGCCCTGCGCACTTCCCAGCTCTTTAACACCCCCAACATGTCCCGCAGCGCCTATGTCGCACATGTGGAGAAGCAGAACTGCGTCGCCTGCGGCAAATGCGTTGAGGTATGTCCCGCCGGCGCGGCAAAGCTCGGCCAGAAGCTCTGCACAAAGCAGGGCCCCATCCAGTACCCCAAACAGGAGCTGCCGGATGACACGCCCTGGGGTCCCTCCAAGTGGAACCTCAACTACAAAAACGACAACGAGATCAACTGCTACGATACCGGCACCGCCCCCTGCAAGACCGCATGTCCCGCGCACATCGCCGTTCAGGGTTACCTGAAAATGGCCGCGCAGGGCCGCTATCTCGACGCGCTCAAACTCATCAAGCAGGACAACCCCTTCCCCGCGGTCTGCGGCGCAATCTGTAACCGCCGCTGCGAGGAGGCCTGCACCCGCGGGAACATCGACCGCGCGGTCGCGATCGACGAGGTCAAGAAGTTCGTCGCCGGGCTTGAGCTCAAGGAAGAGAACCGCTACATCCCGCCGGTCAAGAACTTCAATTCCGACCCCGACGCGCGCTTCCCCGAGAAGATCGCTGTCATCGGCGCGGGTCCCGCCGGTCTGAGCTGCGCGTTTTATCTCGCCAACATGGGCTACGAGAACGTCACCGTCTTTGACCGCAACCCGGTCCCCGGCGGCATGCTGACTCACGGCATTCCCTCCTTCCGTCTCGAGCGCGACGTCATCAATGCCGAGATCGATGTGCTGCGGCAGATGGGCGTTCACTTCCAGTGCGACACCGAAGTCGGCAGGGACGTCACGATCGCCCAGCTCCGCGAGCAGGGCTACAAGGCTTTCTACGTCGCGATCGGCGCGCAGAAGTCCACAAAGCTCGGCATCCCCGGCGACGATCTCAAGAACGTGCTCGGCGGCGTGGATTTCCTGCGTCAGGTGAATCTCGGCAAAAAGCCGCGCATCGGCAAGAAGTGTGCCGTGATCGGCGCCGGCAATGTCGCGATGGACGTCTGCCGCACCGCCGTCCGCCTCGGCGCGAAGGACACCTATATCGTCTACCGCCGCTCTCAGGCGGAGATGCCCGCCGATCCCGAGGAGGTCGCGGCCGCGATGGAAGAGGGCGTGCAGTTCCGCTTCCTGAATGCGCCGGTAGAGCTTCTGGGGGATGAGAAGGGCAAGGTCACCGGGCTGAAGGTCGAGATCATGGCCCTCGGTGAGCCCGACGAGAAGGGCCGCCGCAAGCCCGTCGGCACCGGCGAGTTCGAGACCATCGAGGTCTCCTCCGTCATCTGCGCCACCGGCCAGCAGATCGACTGGGGCAAGCTGGACGTCGGCAAGCTGCGCACCGACGCCAAGGGTCGTGCGATCGCCCACAAGGTCACCTGCCAGAGCGATGAGCAGGACATTTTCGTCGGCGGCGACGTGCTGACCGGTCCGAAGTTCGCGATCGACGCGATCGCCGCGGGCCGCGAAGGAGCCACCTCCATCCATCGCTTTGTGCAGCCCGGCCAGCAGCTCACGCTTCACCGCAACCTCCGCGAGTTTATCGAGCTCGACAAGGAAAACGCCGTCCTCCCGCTCTGCTACGATGAGGCCAAACGGCAAATTCCGGGCAAGGACGCAAGCAAGGCGCTCTCCTTCTCCGACGACCGCCTGCCCTTCACGGAGGCCCAGGTCAAGCAGGAGGCCGCCCGCTGCCTGAGCTGCGGCGCCTGCATCGTGGACGAGAACCGCTGCATCGGCTGCGGCCTGTGCACCACCAAGTGCCAGTTTGACGCAATCCATCTGCGCCGGGATCATCCGGAGTGCTCCACGATGGTCAAGGCCGAGGACAAGCTTAAGGCGATCGGGCCCTACGCTCTCAAGCGCGCCGCCCGAATCATGAGGAAGAACAAGTAACATGCACGAACTGGGAACCATTCATTATGTGATCGACACGGTGGAGAAGCTTGCGGTCGAAAACCAGTTGAGCAAGATCGCATCCGTCACGCTCGAGGTCGGCGAGGTCAGCGGCATCATTCCCCATTTCCTCTCGGACTACTGGGAATACGCCAAGAAGAAGACCACCTACCTGCAGGAGGCGGAGCTGAAGATCGAGACGATCCACGCCGTGACCTACTGTCAGAGCTGCGGAAAAACCTACCCCACTGTGCAGTACGCCAAGATCTGCCCCTACTGCCAGAGTGACAACACCTTCCTGGTGACGGGAAACGAGTACGTCATCAAAGAGATCGAGGCCATGTAAACGAAATCCCCTCAAGCCTTTCAAAGCTTGAGGGGATTTTTTTGTTCTGCTTCTTATTCCGTACGCAGCGCCTCGACCGGATCCTTCTTGGCCGCGAGGCCAGAGGGGATCAGGCCGGCAATAAAGGTCAGGAAAACGCTGATGAGCACGAGGCCGATCGCACCGGCTGCCGGCAGGGTGGAATTGAGCGAATAGATACCGGTCAGATCGTGTACGATGAGATTGATCGGGATATTCAGCAGCAGTGTCGTCCCGATCCCAAGCAGACCGGCAAAGAGGCCGATGATGAAGGTCTCGGCATTGAAGACGCGGCTCACGTCCCGCTTGGAAGCGCCGATGGCACGCAGGATACCGATCTCCTTCGTGCGTTCGAGCACGCTGATATAGGTGATGATGCCGATCATGATCGAGGAGACCACCAGGGAGATCGCGACAAAGGCGATCAGCACATAGCTGATGACGCGGATGATGGTCGTGATCGAGCTCATCAGGAGCGCCACCATGTCGGTATAGCTGATCTCGTCGTCCTCGCCCACGCTCTCGTTATAGTGCTTGATCGCCTCCCCGACGGCGTCCTTGTCCTCAAAGGTCGCAGCGTAGAGGTTGATGACGCTGGGCGTATCCAGGTCGGCATAGCCGAGCTTCTTGAGCGTATCCTTGAAATTGCTGGTCGAAAAGACCGGTGGGATCGCGTTATCGTAGATCCAGAGGTAGTCGTCGTCCGTGAGATCCAGCATGCGGAAATCGTGGGCCAGCTCCTCGTTCGAGAGCTCCCGGTAGACGGCGCCCATCTGGATGGCGTACTGCTGCTTGATCTGATCGCCCATCATCTGGTCGATGTAGCTGAAGAGCATATCGTCGTCCATCTGAGAGAGCATGGAAGCGTACTCGGGATAGCTCTTGAGGACCATGTCCTCGATGTCCGCGCGTGTCGTGCCCTCCATCTGCTCGTCGATCATCTCCCGCAGGTATTCCTCGTCCGGCTCGCACATGAAGGCGATGTAGACCTCGGCGATCTCCGCCTCGTCGGCCCTCGCGAGATAGTCGAGCGCGGCGTCGATCTTTTTTCGGCGGGTCGAGGCCTCGTCCTCCCGGTCGAGGAAGGGCAGCCCGGTAAAGACCTCATGTGTCGGGTCCTCGAGCTGTTTTTTGACCAGCTCCTTCTCCGCCGTTTCCTCGATGATATGCACCACCAGCGCGTGGGTGTAGCCAACCGCGCCGGTCATGTTGGCGCTGACCGCGTCCTCGTTCTGACGGATGATGCCGACGATGCGCACCTCGAGGCCGTTGTTGTAGAGCGTGCGAAGCCCGAGCTCTTCCTCGCTCAGATCGACGTACTCCCTCTTCTCCTCATCATAGCGAAATTTGTCCGCCGAGAAGATGTAGCGGAAGGACATCCCGCAGATCTCATCGTAGTTCCAGCTCTCGATCGAGGTGTCCATCGCCTCGGCCGACATGATCGCGTCCATGTTCTCCTTGATGGAGTCCGTGGCCTTCAGGCCCAGCGAGTAGAGCACCAGGTCGGAGATCTCGTTATTCTCGTTGACGATCAGCACGACCTCATCGTAGCGCTCCGGCCAGCGGCCATAGAGGACATCATACTGTTTTTTGAGCAGGGGGTTGATGAGTTCCCCATCCTCCTCGCCCGGCAGCATCTCCTGCCAGATATCCAGCGTCGAGAACATCTGCCCGTAGGTTGAAAAATAGTTGCTGTAATCCCCGCCGAAGGACGCCGACATGGCGGTTTGGATGATCTGCACGGCGTCTGTCTTCCCGATGTGCCCGTTCACGTCCTCGGCATAGGGCGTCATATCCACATCATAGGAATACTGCACCGAGCTCAGGTACGGTGTGATCTCGCTCTCCGGATCCTCGATCCAGGCCTTGAAGGCGCGCAGGTTGTTTGTCTCCGCGTCGGCGGCGACGAAGGAGTTGATCATATCGTAGAGCACGGAGCTCGAATAGACCGCATCTTTGGCATGCTGGTTTTCCGCCGCCTGCGCCTGCACGCCCATAAACGAGGTCATCATGCTCGTCATATCCACCGCCTCGGCCTGGATCGTGATCGGATAGCTCGAGAGCGTATCCTCCTGCACCTTGTCGATATAATTCTGGATGCCGGTGGAGAGCGACATGATGAGCGCGATGCCGATAATGCCGATGCTCCCGGCAAAGGAGGTCAGGATCGTGCGGGCCTTCTTGGTCAGGAGGTTGTTGGTTGAGAGCGCGAGCGCCGTGAAGAAGCCCATGGACGGCTTACGCTGCCGCTTTCCCTTCACAGCCTCCTCCACAATGCCGGAGGAATACGGCGCGCTGTCGTCCACGATCAGACCGTCCTTGAGACGGATGACGCGGCTGGCGTATTCCAGGGCGAGGTCGGGATTGTGCGTCACCATGATGATGAGCTTGTCGCGCGAGATCTCCTTGAGCAGGTCCATGATCTGCACCGAGGTGTCGGAGTCGAGCGCGCCGGTCGGCTCGTCGGCAAGCAGGATATCCGGGTTGTTCACCAGGGCGCGGGCGATGGCCACACGCTGCATCTGGCCGCCGGACATCTGGTTGGGGCGCTTATAGAGCTGGTCGCCGAGGCCGACCTTGCGCAGCGCTTCCGAAGCACGTGCGCGGCGTTCGCTCTTTCCGACACCCGAGAGCGTCAGCGCAAGTTCGACGTTCGCGAGCACCGTCTGGTGCGGGATCAGGTTATAGGACTGAAAGACAAAGCCGATAGAGTGGTTGCGGTAGCTGTCCCAGTCCCCGTCGGTGAAGTTTTTGGTGGACTTGCCGTTGATGATAAGATCGCCCGCCGTATACTGGTCGAGGCCGCCGATAATGTTCAGGAGCGTCGTCTTGCCGCAGCCGGAATGGCCGAGGATCGCCACAAACTCACTCTCCCGGAACTCGAGATCCACGCCCTTGAGCGCATGGACCGTCGACTCTCCGGCCAGATAGTCTTTTCGGATATCGCTGAGCTTGAGCATGGGCATTCCTTCCTTGACACGCGTTCGCTTCTGCGTTAAAATATCTCCTGCTTTCAATACGCCCACGTAGCTCAGCAGGATAGAGCACTCGCCTCCTAAGCGAGGGGTCGGAGGTTCGAATCCTCTCGTGGGTGCCAACGTCAGAAAAAGCCTGCTCCATTCCGTTTCCGCGGTTTCGTAAGCGCCGCGAAAACTGCATATCCGCAGTCTCCTTCTTCCTTCTCAAAATCGGACCCGCTTTGCTGGGCTCCGATTTTGTTTTTTTTGAGAGACGATTTTTCTTGTCTATGAGAGGATTCGAATCATGTCCGCACATGCCGGTGGCATGTGCATGAACCAGTGCTCACACTGGTGAATTCCTTTATTTCTTTTTCGCCAGGCGAAAAAGAAATGCATGCGAATCCTCTCGTGGGTGCCGATTTTCGCAGTTATTCAGTATACTCGCATCGCTCCGTTTTTTCAATCGAGCGGGCAGAAAGTTTACGGTCTGTTCAGGAAAAAGCCCGTCCCTCACCGCGGTGAGGGACGGGCCATATGCTTTTGGGACGCCTGCCCGGGATCAGTGGTGCCCGTGCAGCGGATAGTGGATATGCAGCAGCTCATGAGCACGGCCCTTGAGCAGCTCGTCGTAGATATAGCCGAGGGCCGGGTTCTGCTGCGGGATCTTGAGTTCGCACGCGTCGTCCGCCTTGAAGATCGCCTCAAAGCGCTCCGCCTTGCGGGCGTTGGAGGCGGGAGGCTGGCCGCCGCCGCCGATACAGCCGTTCGGGCAGGCCATGACCTCGATAAAGTCGAAGTACTCCTCTCCGCTCTCGACCTTCTCGATCAGCTTGTCGGCATTGCCGAGGCCGTTGGCCACGGCGATGCGCAGTTTGAGTTCGCCGGCCGTCACCTCGAAAGCCTTAATACCCTCCAGGCCGCGCACGCCGCATTCCGCAATGGTCTTGAGCGCGTCGGGCGAGGCGTCGTCCAGCACACGGCGAATGACCGCTTCGGTCACGCCGCCCGTGACGCCGAAAATCACGCCCGCGCCGGTATAATCGCCGAGAGGGCTGTCCGGCTCAGAGTCGGGCAGGTTCTTCAGATCGATGCCCGCCGCTTTGAAGAGGCGGGCCAGCTCGTCGGTCGTGAGGACCAGATCGATCAGGCGCTTGCCGTCCTTTTCGAGCTCGGGACGCTGCGCCTCGAACTTCTTTGCCGTGCAGGGCATGATCGCGACCGAATAGACGTCCTCATCCTTGAACTGCTGACGGATCAGCGCGCCGAACATCTCCATGGGGCTGCCGCAGGTGGAGACCTGAGGCATCAGGTTCGGGTGAGCCTTTTCCACATGCTGGATCCAGCCGGGGCAGCAGGAGGTGAACATGGGCAGCTTCGCGCCGGACTTCACCTTTTCCAGGAACTCCGCGCTCTCCTCCATGATGGTGAGGTCCGCGGTGAGGTTGGTGTCATACACCACATCCACGCCGAGGCGGCGCAGCGCCGTGACCAGCTTCCCAGTGACGGGGACGTTTGCAGGCATACCGAATTCCTCGGCAAGGCCGACGCGCACGCTGGGTGCGATCTGCACCACGACACGCTTCTTCGGATCGTTGAGCATCTCCCACATCTGCGGGATCTGGCGGTTGATGGTGATGGCGCCGGTGGGGCAGACCGCCGCGCACTGGCCGCAGCCGACACAGCCGGTCTCGATCAGCATCTTCCCGAAGCCGGGACCCACGATCGCTTTTTTGCCGCGCTTGGAGAAATCGATCGCGCCGATGTTCTGGACCTCCGCGCACATGCGCACGCACAGGCCGCAGAGGATGCACTTGGAGGGATCGCGGGTGATGCAGGGCGAGGAGACGTCAAGCCTCTCGTGGGAATAGGTGTTCTCATCGAAGCGCGGCTCAACAACGTTGTAGCGGTGGGCATACTCCTGCAGCTTGCAGTGCCCGCTCTCTTCGCAGGTCAGGCATTCCGCGCGGTGGCTGTTCATCAAAAGCTGCAGCGTGGTGTGGCGGCTCTCAAGGACCTTTTTGGAGTGGGTGTAGACCACAAGGCCGTTGCGTGGCTGCATGGAGCAGGCGGCGTCCAGCACGCCCTTTTCATTTTCCACCAGGCAGAGACGGCAGCCGCCATAGATGGAAAGGTTCTCACAATAGCACAGCGAGGGGATATCGATCCCGTTCTTGCGGGCGACCTCCAGGACATTGCGCTCGTTGGTGAACGGACATTCCACGCCGTCGATGATCATTTTCTTTTCTGCCATGCTTTATCCCTCCTTGATGGCGCCGACCGGACAGTTGGCCTTACAGGTTCCGCATTTGATACACTTGGTCGTATCGATCTCATGCTTATGCCGCACGGTGCCGGTGATGGCGTTGACCGGGCAGTTGCGCGCGCACTTCGTGCAGCCGATGCACTTGTCGGTGATCACATACTGCGAGAGCGCCTTGCAGGTGCCGCAGTGGCAGCGTTTATCCCGGATATGCTCGATATATTCCTCCTCGAAGTTCTGCAGCGTGGAGAGGACGGGGTTCGGCGCCGTCTTGCCCAGACCGCAGAGAGACGAGATCTGGATCATCTTGGCGAGACTGCGCAGTTCCTCGATGTCGCTCATCTTGCCGTTGCCGTGCGTGATCCGGGTCAGGATCTCGTTCATGCGGGTCGTGCCCTCACGGCAGGGTGTGCACTTGCCGCAGGACTCCTCGCAGATGAAGTTCATAAAGAACTGGGCGATGTTCACCATGCAGCTGTCCTCGTCCATGACGACCAGTCCGCCGGAACCGATGATCGCGCCGACCTTCTTGAGCGAGTCGAAATCCATCGGCAGGTCGAGATGCTCCTCGGTCAGGCAGCCGCCGGAGGGGCCGCCGATCTGAACAGCCTTGAACTTCTTGCCGTTCTTGATGCCGCCGCCGATATCATAGACGACTTCGCGCAGTGTCGTGCCCATCGGGACTTCGATCAGGCCGGTGTTCACCACGTTGCCGGTCAGGGCAAAAGCCTTCGTGCCGGGACTCCCCTCCGTACCGACAGAGCGGAACCAGGCAGCGCCCTTCTTGATGATATCGGGGACATTGGCGAAGGTCTCGACGTTATTGAGGCAGGTGGGCTTTCCGAAGAGGCCCTTGTCCACGCTGCGCGGGGGCTTGGTGCGCGGCATGCCGCGGTTGCCCTCGATGGAAGCGGTCATGGCCGAGCCCTCGCCGCAGACGAACGCGCCGGCGCCTTTGTTGATGTGCATATGGAAGCTCTTGCCGCTGCCGAGGATATCGTCGCCGATAATGCCGTACTCCTCCGCCTGGGCGATGGCGATGCTCAGACGCGAGACCGCCAGCGGGTACTCCGCGCGCACATAGATGTATCCCTCGGTGGAGCCCGTCGCCACGCCGGCGATGATCATGCCCTCGAGGATTTTGTGGGGATCGCCCTCCATGCAGGAGCGGTCCATGAACGCGCCGGGGTCGCCCTCGTCGCCGTTGCAGACGATGTACTTGACCGGCTCCTCGGTATGGGCCGCGACCTGCGCCCATTTCTTGCCGGTCGGGAAGCCCGCGCCGCCGCGGCCGCGCAGACCGGAATCGGAGACCTCGGCGATAACCTCCTCGCCGCTCATCTCAAACAGCGCCTTGACCAGGGCGCTGTAGCCGCCGATGGAGAAGTACTCCTCGATGCTCTCGGCGTCGATGTGGCCGCAGTGCTCAAGCACGCGGCGCGTCTGCTTCTTGTAGAAGGGGATGTCCTCCTGGCGCTTGTAGAGCTGCCCGTTCTGGTGATAGCCGAGGCGCTCGATGAACTCACCGCCCAGGATGGTCTTCTCCACGATCTCTTCCACGTCGTCGGCGTGGACCTTGGTGTAGAGCCAGCCTTCCGGCTCGATGCGGACCAGCGGACCCATCTCGCAGAAGCCGTGGCAGCCGGACTTTTTGATGCCGGTGGCGTCGCCGCCGCAGCTGTCGTTGAGAGAGACTTCGAATGCCGCGCCATGCGCAGCCATCTGCTTCTTCAGCTCCTCATACACCGCGAGGTTGCCGCCCGCGGCGCAGCCGGTGCCGCAGCAGACGAGCACCTTGCGCTTCTCGCAACTGCGCGCCCGGATGAACTTCTCCTGCAGCGCACGGAATTCTTCCAGATTCTTGATTTTCTCCCGCATGACTCAAGCCTCCTCTCTCAGCTTTTCGACCAGGGCTCTTGCCTTCTCGGGTGTCATGGCCGCGTGGACGGTCTCGTTGACCATGACCACGGGGCTGAGCCCGCAGGCGCCGAGGCACGAGACGATCTCCAGCGTGAAAAGCCCGTCGTCGGAATTGGGCTTGTGCTCGTTCGTCCCGGTGGCATCATAGAGGGCCTGCAGAACCGTGGCGCTCTTGCGCACGTGGCAGGCCGTGCCGCGGCACACCTTCATGACATACTTGCCCTTGGCATCCAGAGAGAAGTTCCCGTAGAAGGTTGCGACGCCATAGAGCTTGGATTCGCTCATGCCGACTTTGCCGGCGATGTACTCCAGCGCATCCTGGGGCAGATAGCGATAGCGCTCCTGGACATCCTGCATGATCGCGATGATTTTTGCCTTGTCGTTTCCGTATTTCTCCAATACGGAGTCGATGAATTTCAGGTCGTTGTTTTCCATCATAAGATGCATCCTTTCTCCTGAATGGGATTTTGACAAAGAAATGCTTGACGTACAGATATTGTACTATAATACGTACGAGTTAGGCAAGCTTAATCTGTTTATTTTCTGACAAGCTGCCAATTTTTCCCGCATTTTTGTTCTCCGGCTCATAACGGGAGCGCCGCGGGAGATAATAGTTGACAAGGCCGGGCCGCGCGGGTACAATAACAGGGACCCGAGCCGTGAGCAATGCTTGCGGCAAGGCTCGAATCGATGCGACTGACGCCGAAACGCAACACTTGAGGCGGAAGGATACGGCTCTGGATAATGCCGCGATTTTGCGCGTTCCTTTTTGCCATGCCTTCCGGCATGGCGTTTTTGTTTTCGGCGGGAAAGGAAGGAAACATGGAAACGCGAATCGCCGCAATCTCGATCCTGGTGGAAGAACCCGCCTCCGTTGAGGCGCTCAACGCCCTCCTGCACGACTATGCGCCGCACATCCTCGGCCGCATGGGCATCCCCTACCGGGAAAAGGGCGTCAGCATCATCTGTCTTGCGATGGACGCGCCGCTGGATATCATCAACGCCCTGAGCGGCAAGCTCGGACGTCTGCCGGGGGTCAGCGCCAAGGCCGTCTATAGCCGCGCATAAAACCAAACTGTCTGAAAGGAACTATGCCATGAAAACGAAACACTCTCTTCTCGCTCTTCTTTTGGCCCTGAGCCTCTGCCTCTCGCTCTGCGCCTGCGCTGCGGCGGAGGATGCCGCTTTTGATGCGGCTCTCCCCGTTCGTGTCATGACCCTCAACGGCAGCACCGGCTTCGGAATGGCCGGGCTCATCGCCGCGTCCGACGCGGGCGAGGCCGCGCTCAACTATCGCTTCAGCGTCGAGACCGACGCCTCCAATGTCACCGCCGCGCTTGTGAGCGGGGACTGCGACATTGCGGCGCTGCCGACCAATGCCGCAGCCGCCCTGTATAACAAAACGCAGGGCAAGGTCCAGGTGCTTGCCCTCAACACGCTGGGCGTGCTGTACCTGGTCTGTGACAAAAGCGCCGATATTCAGAGCTTTGCCGATTTGGAGGGCGAGACCGTGTTCGTCCCCGCCCAGAATCCCAGCTTTCTCTTCAGCTTCCTTTGCAAGGCCAACGGCGTGAACGTGGAGATCGACAACAGCTTTGCCCAGCCTGCAGAGCTCAACGGCGCCGTAGCCGCCGGATCGGTGCAGATCGCCGTGCTTCCCGAGCCGCTGCTGACGGTCGCCCGCGCGCAGAATAAGGACCTTGTTGTCGCACTCGACCTTACGGAGGAATGGGACAAGGTCGCCGAACCCGGCAGCCTTGTGCAAGGCTGCGTCGTCGTGCGTTCGGACTTCGCTGCCGAGCATCCCGCCGAGCTGCGCGTCTTTCTGGAGGAATACGGCGCTTCGGTCGAGCTGTTGAGCGCCGACCCCGCCGCGGCCGCGCAGAAGATCGAAGCGGCCGGCATCTTTGCCAAGGCCGCGGTGGCCGAAAAAGCCCTCCCCCGCTGCAATCCCTGCTTCATCGTCGGTGAAGAGATGCAGCAGCGCCTCGGCGCTTTTCTGGAGATCCTGTTTGAGTCCGCTCCGCAGTCCATCGGCGGCGCACTGCCCGGCGAGGACTTCTACTGCATTCTGAAATGAAAGCCCGGCTGCGAAAGCTCCCCACGACGCTGGCCGTGCTGTTGTTCTGGACAGCGCTCTGGGCGCTGCTCGCGCGGCTCGTCGGGCAGGAGCTGCTGCTCCCTTCCCCGCTCCGGGTACTGGAAGAACTCTTTTCCATGGCAGGCACAGAGGCTTTCTGGCTTGCGACTTCCCGCAGTATCCTGCGCGTGTTGGCCGGTCTCCTCTCGGCGACGGTCTTGGGCGTGCTGCTCGCCGCACTCACCGAATACAGCGCGCTCGCGCGGCAGCTGCTCTCCCCTGTCATGACGCTCGTAAAAAGCACGCCCGTCGCCTCCTTTATCATCCTCGCGCTGCTCTGGCTCGGACGCGACATTCTCCCGGCCTTCATCACCGCGCTGATGGTGCTGCCGGTAGTCTGGGCCAATGTTTCCGCCGGGCTCTCCGGCCGGGACAGGCAGCTGCTCGAGCTGGCGCGCGTCTACCGACTGCCGCGCCGGCGCGTGCTGCGGCGCATTACTCTTCCCTCTGTCCTGCCGCATTTTCGCGCGGCGCTGCGCTCCTCCCTCGGGATGGGCTGGAAGGCCGGGATCGCCGCCGAGGTGCTGACTGTGCCGCCGCACTCCATCGGAAAAAACATCTTCGAGGCCAAGCTCTATCTGGAGACACCCGAGCTCTTCGCCTGGACGCTTACGGTCATCCTGCTGAGTCTCGTCATCGAACGGATCCTGCTTCGGCTCGTAGAGCGCATCGGGCAGAAAGGGGGCGGTGAAGCTGCTGAAGCTTGAACATATCTCCCTCTCCTTCGGAGATAAGCAGATCCTCCGGAACTGCGATCTCAGCCTTTCGGCAGGAGCGCGAAGCGCGCTCATGGGCCCCTCCGGCTGCGGGAAAACGACGCTCCTGCGCGTTATTCTGGGCTTGCAGCGTCCGGATTCCGGGGCGATCGGGAACCGCTTCGTCCGCCCGGCCGCCGTCTTTCAGGAACCGCGCCTGCTCCCCTGGCGCAGGGCCTGGGAAAACGTGAATCTTGTCCTTTCCGACGGGCCCGACACGGAGGGCGAAGCCCGCGCCTGGCTCGACCGGCTCGAAGTCGGCGAGGCGGCAGAGCTCTACCCTGCCGAGCTCTCCGGCGGTATGCAGCAGCGCGTGTCTCTGGCGCGCGCCCTGGCCGCCGCGCCCGATCTGCTGGTGCTTGACGAGCCCTTCAAGGGGCTGGACGAGGCGCTGTGCGAGCGCGTGATCACGACTGTATCCCGGGCGCTGCCGGAGGCCGCGATCCTTCTCGCCACTCACAGCGAGGCCGAGGCCGCCGCTCTGGGCTGCCGGATCCTGCGCTATGACAAGGGTCGATTTGACGTATAACGCCAGAGGACCGCACGGCTGGAATCAGCCGCGCGGTCCTCTTCTTTGAAATTGGAAAAAACTTGCCCTTGCGGGATGGGCTTCTGCCGCGCTACACTCAGGGAGAGGTGAGTACATGAAACTGCGCAAGACCGTCCGGCGCATGCTGGATATGAAGCCCGACGCCTGGTACATATTCCTTCGAAGTCTGCAGCTGTGCTGCGTGCTGCTGCTCTGCGCCTTTGCGCTGCTGCTGGAGTATAACGGCGATATGCTCGGGAAATACCCGCTCTACATGACCGCCCAGTCACTCAACGAGAGCGCGCAGGGGATCCTGCTCGTCGCGCTGATCCTTTCGGTCTGCATGGAGGAGCTTCAAAGCCGGTAGAATTCCTCTCGGCTCATCAGCGCGTTCAGGACGTCCAGCAGGCCGTTTGCCGTGAGGCGCTCGGGCAGATCGAGTTTTTTCAGCAGCTCACGGCGCTTTTCGGCGCTTCCCTCGCCGCCGCTGAGTCCGCGCGCGTAGAGATCCGCCTTGGTGATCGGCTCTCTCTCCGGCGCCGCCTCCGCTTCCTCGAAGCTTGCGCCCGCGCGTCTCAGCGCCTCCAGCAGCAGCGCCGGCCGCATGCCTTCCACACCGAGCTTACCCTCTTTGGAGGGCGAACTTTTGCGCCGCTCCTTGCCCGGGATATCCGGCACATAAGCATGTTTGACGCGGCTCGGATCCGTGCAGCCCTTGAGGAAATTGCGGATGACGAAGCCCGCCCCGTCCGGATCGGTCAGCACGATCAGCCCGCGCGTCTCGGCCAGGGTACGCAGGAGCTTCTGCTTCTGCCGGTCCTTGAAGATGCCGAAGCCCGCGGTCTCGAGGATCACCGCGTCCACGACCTGGCTCAGCGCGTTTTTGTCGTAACGCCCCTCGACCACGATCACTTCCCTGATTTTATGCATCGCACTCCCCCGCCGCGATCCGCAGCACCGCCTCCTGGAAGAGCGCCGCATCGTCCGCGCCGCTGCTCTTCATGCGGTAGTCTGTCTCCGCGCAGATCTCAACCGCACGCCGAAGCTGCTCCCGTGTGAAGCCGCGGGCGGCCTGGATTGTTTTGCGGGCACGGAAATCATACTTTTCCGCGCCGCTGTCGAGCAGGAACGAGGCGCCGAGATTCTTTTCGATGGCCAGGCGCGCCGCATAGAGGCTTCGCATCTGGACCCCCAGCATGCCAAGCATGGCGATCGGCTCGCTGTTTTTGTCGCTGAGCAGCTCCGCGAGGATAGAGAGGGCCACATTGAACTCTTTGCGGGAGATGCAGTCGGTCAGCTCAAAGATAACGGCCTCGGGGATATGGCTCGCCACCGCGTCCACATCTGCCGCCGTGACCTTCTCTCCCTTGGTGTAAGCCGCGACCTTCTCGATCTCCGGGATCAGCCGGTTCATCAGATCCCCGCTGACAAAGATAAGCCGCTGCGCCGCCTCGAGCTCCACGCCCTTGCCGGCGGCCGCGAAGCGTTTGCTGATCCAGCGGATCAGCGCCTCCTGGGACTGGGAGGTAAACTTGAGCTCGCGGGCCAGCGCACGCAGGGCCTTGATCGTCTTGAGGCGCCCGTCCGGTTCAAAGGCTGCTCCCTGCACCAGCGCGACCGTGCAGTAGTCCGGCAGGTCGCCCAGCACCTTTAGGAGCGCGTCGCTCTCCTTCAGACGGTTCCAGTCCACATCCCGGATCTCCACAAAGCTGCGCTCCGTCATGAAGGGCATCGCATCCACGGCCTCGCGCAGAGCATGGACGTCCAGCTCCGGCCCGTTGAGGCGTCGGAAGCTGAAGCCGTCCTCCCCCTCCGGGATACAGACCTTCTTCAGTTCGCCCAGATAATACTCGCGCAGATAGTCCTCCGGGCCCCAGAGCAGGTAGAGCCGTTCCGGGCCCTCCTCCTTCAGGCGGCGGACCTCCTGGTTGTAATTCAGTTTTTCCTCTTCCGAGCCTTTTCTTTTAGCCATGGTCCCTTCCGATCCGTATTTCGACTGTTCCGTTCTCATCCGTCCGAAAGACGGTATAGCCGCATTCCGCGAGGCGGAGCAAGGTCTCCGGCGCGGGATGGCCGTATGTGTTGTAGCCGCAGCTGATAACGGCTGTGTCCGCCCCGATGCTCTCCAGCAACTCCCGGGAACTGGCATACGGGGAGCCATGGTGGCCGACGACATAGAGTTCGATCCCCTCCAGCGGGTGCTGTTTCAGCAGCGCCCGCTCTTTTGTCCGGGACATGTCCCCGGTCACGAGCATATCGTAATCCCCCAGTGAGACAACTGCCGCGAGGCCGTGCTCGTTCGGCGTGCCCGATTCCTCCGGAGCGAAGAGCTGCACCCGGATCCCGCCGAGCGCAAGCAGGCTGTCCTCCCGCAAAACGCGCATTTCCGTTCCCCTGCGCGCCGCAGCGGCCTTGATCTCCTCAGGCATGCCGTTTCCCGTGTCCTCCGCTTCGGGTAGGATCATGGTCTTCACCGGGCACAGGGCCGTCAGCGCATCTACGCCGTTGACATGGTCCGTGTCCAGATGCGTGAGGATCAGCGCGTCCACCCGCCATCTTCCGCGGGTGAGCAGATAGCGCCCTGCGATCTCCCCGGCGTTCTCCGCCGTCCCCAGGCCGCCGCAGTCGATGAGGAGGGTGTTGTCGCCCGACAGTACCGCGAGGCACTGTCCCTGCCCCACATCCAGCGCGGCGATCGTCTCCGTCTCCCCGGCATAGGCAAGCCGCGCCGCCGTGAGCAGCGCCGCCAGGCTCAGGACGCTGAGAAGCGCCGGGATGCCGAGGCGAACGAGCTTTCCCCTTTTCACAAAGCGGAAAGCAAGAAAGAGTGCATAGCAGAGCAGCAGCCAAAGCCAGACAGCCCGCGTCTCGAGATAGACCGTGGAGAAGGGGATCGACGAGACCCAGCGCGCCGTGAGGAAAATGTAGCGCACAAGCCAGGAGAGCAGCCAGGCCAGCAGCTTTCCCAGCGGCGGGCAGAGTGCCCCGACGGCGCAGAGCAGACAGGCTCCGCAGAAGCAGAGTGTCACAGCCCAGAGTGCGAGCAGGTTTGTCAGCGGCGCAAGCAACGGCACAGAGCCGAAGTGCAGACACATGAGCGGCACCGCAAAAGGCATGACGCTCAGCGAGTTCGTCACCGCGCCCACGGCCGTGCGGCCGAGGAAGCGGCTGCGCAGGCTGGGCAGCCGGGCATAGAGCGGTTCCTCCAGGCCTTCGGAAAAGCAGAGGATACCCGCGATGGAAGCAAAGGACAGCTGCAGGCTGACACTCGCCGCCGCATGGGGATTGCCCAGCAGGATCAGCGCAAGCGCCGCAGAAAGCGAGGTCAGTGGGTCGTTCTCCCGCCGGAAAAGCGAGGCCGTGAGCAGCAGGGTCTGCATGATGGCGGCGCGGACCGCCGAAGGGCTCGCACCGGTCACGAGAACGAAGAGCCAGACAATCAGGATGCAGGTCACGGAGCAGGCGCGGCTCCTGCCGAGGATCGTCCGCAGGAGGCCAATAAGAAAGGCGATGTGCATGCCTGAGACCGCGACGACGTGCATCAGGCCCGCGCGGTTCAGCGCCTGATAGAGCGCTTCGTCCCGATAGAGCTCCGTCTTGTCGCCGAGCAGCAGGGCTTCAATGAAAGAGGCGGTGTCTGCCGGGAAGAGTGTCCGGACCAGGCCGAGGATGCGGCGGTTGAGGTGCTGCGGCCAATACCGCAGCCCGGGAGCATCCTCCGTGACAGCGATCTCGCCCCGTGAGCTTGCAATGAGATAGATATCCCGCGCGTTATAGCCCAGATATCGCTCCCCATAGCGTCGATCCGCCGGGCGCAGCCGCGCCTCCAGTTCGATCCGCTGTCCGGGCTCCGCTTCGCGCAGAGCGTTTTCGTTGTCGTAGAGCAGCGCGTTCAGCGGCGGCAGTCCCTCGGTCCGCAGGCGGATGACGACGCGCGTATAGCGCTCATAGGACTGCGGCCAATCGGCGATCTCGGCCCAGATATAACGGGTCTCCCCATCCAGCGCCGCGGCCGGGACCGTCGTATGCCGGGCGTTCAGCCAGAAGCAGCCGAAGCCGATCGCAAGGCCGAAGGCCAGCAGGGCAAAGCCTCGCAGCCAGCGGCTGCGCGGCAGCAGGATCGCACCGCCCGCCGCTGCGCACAGGAGTGCCAGCGCGGGCAGCCACGCGGGCGGCAGGATATAGTTCGACGCGAAGACCGCGGCCGAGAAGGCCAGCGCCGTGATCGCGAGCACACGCATTTCGCAGTCCCACCTTGTAAAAAAGGGCGTGCCGTTTCGCACGCCCTTTTTCGTTCTTAAAGGATCTTTTCGGAGAGCTTCACGCCGCCGACGAGGTGGAAGTGCAGGTGCTGCACGCTCTGCCCGCCGTACTCGCCGCAGTTGTTGATGACGCGATAGCCCTTGTCCAGGCCCTCGGCCTTCGCGATCTTCGCGATCGCCTCAAAGCACTTGGCCACATAGACGGAATTCGCCGCACCGATGGCATCGGCGCAGGGGATATGCTCCTTCGGAACGACGAGCACATGGACCGGCGCCTGGGGATTGATGTCCCGGAAGGCAAAGACATAGTCGTCCTCGTACACCTTGCTGCTCGGGATCTCCCCCGCTATGATTTTGCAAAACAGGCAGTTTTCGTCTTTCATCATGCTGACCTCCTCACAGTTTTTCCTGTACGAGGTCCTTCACCGCGGAAAGCGCCTCGTTCAGCTTGCTCACATCATTGCCCCCGCCCATAGCGGAGTCGGGCTTTCCGCCGCCCTTGCCGCCGGCGATGGCGGTGATGGCGCGGATGATATCCCCGGCCTTCACGCCGCGGGCCACGGCCTCCTTGCCGCAGACGCACTGGAAGGTGATCTTCTCCCCGTTCACCGAGGCGACCACCGCGACCACGGAGCCGTCCTTGTCGCGCAGCACGTCGCCGATCTGCCGCAGCTTAGCCGCGTCGCAGCCGTCCTGGCTGCAGGTGACCACATGCAGGCCGCCCACATCGATGGCTTTGCGCAGCATCTCATCCGCGCCGCCGGCGGATTCCTTCGCCTTGTACTGCTCGATGACGCGGCGGGCTTCCCTGAGTTCGTTCGCCTGCTGCTCGAGACGAGCGGGCAGGTCCGCGGGAGTGGCCTTGAAGCCGGCCGCGAGGCCGGTAAGGAGACTCATCGTTTCATCCAGAGACGCAAGGGTGCGCAGACCGGTCGTCGCTTCGATGCGCCGCACGCCGGATGCCACAGAGCCCTCGGAGAGGATATGGAAGGCGCCGGCCTTGGCCGTGTTGTCCAGATGGGTGCCGCCGCAGAGCTCGACGCTGTAGCCGCCCATGTTCACCACGCGCACCACATCGCCGTACTTCTCGCCGAAAAGCGCGGTCGCGCCACACTTGCGTGCCTCGTCGATCGGCATCTCCTTCGTCTCAACGGCCATGCCGCGCAGCACCGCCTCGTTCACCGCGGTCTCCACCTGCCGGAGCTCTTCCGGTGTAACAGCGGAGAAATGCGTGAAGTCGAAGCGCAGGAAATCGGGCTCGACCAGGGAGCCCGCCTGGTGCACATGATCGCCCAATACATCGCGCAGGGCCTTCTGCAGCAGGTGGGTCGCGCTGTGCGCGCGGCGGATGGCGGCGCGGCGGGTCTCGTCATACGAGGCGGTCACGGCATCGCCCAGCTTCAGCTCGCCGGAGACGAGCTTGCCATAGTGCATATACTTGCCGCCCTTGTTCTTCTGGACGTTGTCGACAACAAAGCGCATCCCCTCGGCGCTCAGCTCGCCGTGGTCGGCCACCTGGCCGCCCATCTCGGCGTAGAGCACGGTCCGGTCGAGCACGACGATGGCCTCGGTCCCGGCGGGGATCGCCTCGCGGCTCTCGCCCTCAGCAACAATGGCGAGCACCTTTGCCTCGCAGGAGGCCTGATCGTAGCCCACGAAGTTCGTCTCGGGCATGTCCTTGCCGAACTCCAGTCCGGCCCAGCCGAGGTCGCCCAGCGCCTCACGCGCCTTGCGGGCGCGCACGCGCTGCTCCTCCATCAGGCTGCGGAAGCCGTCCTCGTCCACGCCCATGCCCTCGTCGGCGCACATCTCGATGGTGAGGTCCACCGGGAAGCCGTAGGTGTCGTAGAGCTTGAAGGCGTCGGCGCCGGAGAAGGTGGTCTCGCCCTTGGCCTTGTGCTCGGCGAGCAGATCGGCAAAGATCTTCATGCCGGCGTCGATGGTGCGGGCGAAGTTCTCCTCCTCGGTCTGGATGACGCGCACAATGTAGGCCATCTTCTCGCGCAGCTCGGGATACTGGCACTCGTTCTCCTGCACGACAGTCTCGACGACCTTGAACAGGAAGGGCTCATTCACGCCGAGCAGCTTGCCGTGGCGCGCGGCGCGGCGCAGCAGGCGGCGCAGGACATAGCCGCGCCCCTCGTTGGAGGGCAGCACCCCGTCGCAGATCATGAAGACGCCGCTGCGGATATGGTCGGTAATGACACGCAGTGACACGTCGCTCTTGTGGCTCTGGCCGTAGAAGGCGCCCGTCAGCTCGCTGACCTTGTGGGTGATGTTCATGACGGTGTCCACATCGAAGAGGGACTGCACGTCCTGGCAGACGACGGCCAGGCGCTCAAGGCCCATGCCGGTGTCGATGTTCTTCTGCTTGAGCTCGGTGTAGTGGTTCTGTCCGTCGTTGTCGAACTGGGAGAAGACGTTGTTCCACACCTCAATGTAGCGGTCGCAGTCGCAGCCGACGGTGCAGGTCGGCTTGCCGCAGCCGTACTTCTCGCCGCGGTCGTAATAGATCTCCGAGCAGGGACCGCAGGGGCCGGCGCCGTGCTCCCAGAAGTTGTCCTCCTTGCCGAAGCGGAAGATACGCTCCGGCGCGATGCCGATCTCCTCATGCCAGATGTTCCAGGCCTCGTCGTCATCCACATAGACGGAGGGATAGAGACGGTCCGGATCGAGACCGACCCATTCGGGGGAAGTCAGAAACTCCCAGCTCCAGGCGATGGCCTCGTGCTTGAAATAATCTCCGAAGGAGAAGTTGCCGAGCATCTCGAAGTAAGTGCCGTGGCGGTCGGTCTTGCCGATGTTTTCGATATCGCCGGTGCGGATGCACTTCTGGCAGGTGCAGACGCGGTGGCGCGGCGGCTCCTTCTCGCCCTTGAAGTAGGGCTTCATCGGCGCCATGCCGGAGTTTATGAGCAGCAGGCTCGCATCGTCCTGCGGGATGAGCGAGAAGCTCGGCAGGCGCAGATGGCCCTTCGTCTCAAAGAACGAGAGAAACATCTCCCGCAGCTGGTTCAGTCCGTATTTTTCCATGTATTCTTCCTCCAATTGGATTTTTTACTCGCTCTGACGGTCCTCCGTTTTCTCCTGGCCGGCTTTGAAGAATTCGATCTTGCCGCAGCCCGGGCAGGCGTAGATCCTGACGTCCAGGGCCCCGGAGAACAGATTGCTCAGATGGCCGGAAAAGAAACCGTAATGGCCGAGCTGGATCTCCTCACAGCCGAGATCTTCCATGGGCTCTCCGCAGCGCAGACAGTTCATTCCTTTTCTCCTCCAAAAAATAGACCTCTGCCCCGGACAGGGACAGAGGTTCAGTCTGTGGTACCACCCTGATTCGCCGCCGAAGCGGCCTCTCAGCGCCCTTAACGCGGGCACACGCCCCGGTCTCCCGGAGTGGCTCGGAAGTGGCTGTCGAAGTGCGGCATGGGGTCTCGCAGCGCCCGGCCCCTCTCTGATATGCTCCGCTCCGACTCGTTTCGTCACAGCCAAATAACAGAGAACAGTTTAGCGTTCCCGGAAAGATTTGTCAAGGATTTTCCCGGTTTTTTCTCACGATCGAGAGCGCGGGCGCACAAGCCGGAAGCTGCATGCGAAAGCGCATCATCGCCCGGCGGGTATCCGCGATCGCACTCCCCTCTTCATCCCATAGTTCCTCCGCCGCAAAGCGCAGCGGTTTATCTCCGGGAAGCAGGAGCTCCAGCTCCTCGCCGCGGGAGAATTTGTTGCGCTGAGTGAGCCAGGCCATACCCTCCGCGTCGCAGCTCTCCACGACGGCGGCCACGTCCGCCTGGGAGAAATAGCTCGCATCCCCGTAGTGCTCCCCGGGTTCACCGAAATAGAAGCCCGTCGAGTAGGGGCGATGACTGAGCTTTTCGGTCTCCTCCACCCAGAGCGGATCGAGCGGCTCGCCCCGCTTCGCGGCGTCCAGCGCATGCCGGTAGGCGTTCGTGACGACGGCCGTGTAGTAGGCGGATTTCATGCGTCCTTCGATCTTGAAGCTCGTAATGCCGGCCTCGATGAGCTCCGGCAGGTGCTCGATCATGCGCATGTCGCGGGAGTTCATAATGTGGGTGCCGCCGTCCTCGCTGATCTCGAAATACTGCCCGGGCCGCGTCTCCTCGACGAGGTGATACTTCCAGCGGCAGGGCTGGGCACACTGGCCGCGGTTGGCGTCGCGCCCGGTGAGATAGTTGGAGAGCAGGCAGCGCCCCGAGAAGGATACGCACATCGCCCCGTGGACAAAGGCCTCCAGGCGCAGGCCGGCGGGCGTGTGCGCACGGATCTGCCGGATGTCCTCCAGCGGCGTCTCGCGGGCGAGCACGACGGTGTCGGCCCCCATGTCGTAAAGCACGCGCGCCGTCTCGCTGTTGATGACGCCGAGCTGCGTGCTCACATGCCGCGCCACGCGCGGGGCGTAGCGTGCGGCGAGTGCCATCGCGCCGAGGTCCGCGAGGATCAGCGCGTCCACCCCCGCGTCCTGCAGAAACGCCAGATAGGGTGGCAGGGCCTTGAGCTCCTCCTCCCGCGGGAGGGTGTTGACCGTCACATAGAGCTTCGCGCCCTGCGCATGGGCGAGCTGCACCGCCTCGCACAGTCCCTCGTCCGTAAAGCTCACGGCCGAGGAGCGCATCCCGAACTGCCGTCCGGCGAGATACACCGCGTCCGCCCCGTAGCGCAGCGCCATGAGCAGACGCTCACGGTCGCCCGCCGGGGAGAGCAGTTCCAGCGCCTCAGCCATAGTTCTGCGTCGCCACGAAGGCGTTGAAGTCGTTGGCGTTGGTGAAGAAGCGGTGCTCGCCCGTCTCGGTGTCGAGCGCGTAGTAATAGTAGTTCGTGTGGTCGGGATTGAGCGCCGCGAGGATGGACATGAGGCCCGGGTTGCTCACTGGCGTGGGCGGCAGGCCGGTATAGATGCGCGTGTTGTAGGGGCTGTCGGTCTCCAGCATCTCGCGGGTCGGTGCGCCCTCGTGCTCGGGATAGAGATAGAGGATCGTCGCGTCGACGCCGAGCGGCATATCCGACTTCAGGCGGTTGTAGATGACGGAGGCAATGCGGCTGCGCTCGTTGTCGTTCGCGGCCTCCTTCTCGATCATGGAGGCAATGATGACGATCTCGCGCATGCTGATGCCGAGATTCTCCGCCTGCTGCAGCATATCGGCCGTCTGCATATAGTGGAAGTTCTCGAGGAACTTGTTGATCGCGCTGGAGGCCTGCATCCCGACATAGAACTCATAGGTGTCCGGGAAGAGATAGCCCTCGAGACGGCTGGCGTCACCCTCGGGCAGGCCCTCGAGGAAGGCGTAGTTGAAGGTGTAGTTCGCGGCGGCGTTCATCAGATCGTCGTAATCGGCCACGCCCTTCTCCTCCAGGCGCAGGAAGATCTGCCGCATGGTGAAGCCCTCCGGCAGCGTGACCTTCACCGTGACGGCGCCGGTCGCGCCGGGGCGCATATGCTGGATCAGCGCGCGGTAGTCGTAGCTTGAGCGCAGTTCATACTCGCCCGGGCTCACCTTTGTCTCCGCGTTCGAGATGCGGCAGAAGGCCTTGAACAGCCACTTGTATTCTATGAGCCCGGCCTCCTTCAGCGTGTCGGCCAGGTAGTCGATATCGGCGTGGGTGACGCGTTTGGTGCCGGTCTTGCGGCCGTATTCGTCCAGCGTGTCCACGGTCTCGGACTCAAAGATGCTCATGGGGAGCGTCACGCTCGCGCTGTACTCGGGCTTGTTCAGCGCCAGCATATCGCTGCTCGCCATCCAGGCGAGGCAGGCCAGGATGATGCTGATGCAGACGATGAACACGAAATACATCACGCCTCCGAGGCAGCCGGACTTGTATTCATGGCTCTGCCGGACCGGTCGGTAATCCCGCTCGGACTCCTCATCGCCGGTATAGTTGAAGGCCTCGTCGCCGGTCTCGTCGATCAGCAGCTTGTCCACGCGCTTCATCGAGAGCTTCTCCCAGCCCTTTTCCTCCGCCTCCGCGGCCTGCCGGTTCATCGTGTCTTCAAGCTCTTCCTCGTGTCGGCGAAAGATCTCGTCGATCTGGTCGTATTCTTCTGACATGGTCTCCTCCTTGGAAGGTTAACCGCCGCGACCGGGGCAGCATAGTATGGCATGGCGGCGCGAGGACCGCCTCTCATCGAAACGGCGGTCGTCTTCCGTGCGGCGCTCGCCGAGGTCTCCATCATCCCCTGCGCGGAGAAAGGGAAACAACTATGTTCTGCAACGGCTGCAACAACAACGGACTGTGGATCCTGATCCTCATCATCATTCTCTTCGGCTGCGGCAACGGCTACGGCTGCGGCTGTGACAACAACTGCGGCTGCAACAACGGCTGCGGCTGCAACTGAACGGATCGAAACCCCGGGGCCCTTCGGGGCCCTTTTTTATTTCAGATAGTCGAGAAGGATGGCATAGATCTCGCGGTTCTTCTCATCCACCTCGCGCTCTTTTCCGTCCTTGAGATAGGGGATGCTCGTCCAGCCGTAATGCGCGGCGGCGAGACGGGCCGTGCGCAGGCAGCGCTCGAGATAGGCGACGTCCTTCTCGTGGATATCGGCGCTGGTGTGGGTCTTCTGCTGGCGGCGGCGCATGCGGGCGAGCGAGAGAGGCACATCCACGTCGAGATAGATCACAAGGTCCGGCCGCGGCAGGCCCATCTTGCCGTACTCCAGATCCTGCAGCCAGTCAAAAAAGGCGGGGAGCTCCTCCTCGGGGAGCTTGGACCCCTGGTGCACGGCGTTGGAGGTCGTGTAGCGGTCGGA
Source organism: Eubacteriales bacterium (assembly GCA_030531505.1). Taxonomy (GTDB): domain Bacteria; phylum Bacillota; class Clostridia; order Oscillospirales; family Oscillospiraceae; genus Limivicinus. The sequence continues at coordinate 3,501 of JAUNNH010000018.1, read as the reverse complement.
GAGGATGATACCCCCGTTTTCGTAGATCTCGCCCCAGTCGTCGCGGTAGGAGGCGAAGCGGTCCACCGCATAGAAGGTCGAGGCCGTGTAGGCGTTGACATCCCCGGGTTTCGAGCCGAAGGCGCCGCCCAGGTACAGACGGATCAGGGCGCTGCTCTCTTTATCGTAACGCGGAAAGACGATATGATTATACGCAATTCCATCGTTTTCCATTCGCGCGCAGAGGCGGCGGTACTGGGCGGACTTGCCGCTGCCGTCGATGCCCTCGAGCACGATCAGTTTTCCTTTGGCCATGGTCTCTTTCTCTCCGTTCAAATCTGGGAAAACACATCGCCGATGTTGGCGTGGATCACAAGATCGGCGTAGCTGTCATAGGGGGTGGCGCTGCGGTTGACAAGGACGAGCTTGCTGCCGCGATAGTAGTTGATGAGTCCCGCCGCAGGGTACACGTTCAGACTCGTGCCGCCGACGATCAGGATCTCGGCGTTTCGGATGTAATGGATCGCCTCGGACATGACGTCCTGATCCAGGGGCTCCTCGTAGAGCACGATGTCGGGCCGGATGACGCCGCCGCAGACACAGCGCGGCACCCCCTCCCCGTGGTTCATCTGCTCGGCCGGATAGGGACGGCGGCACTTGGAGCAGTAAGCGCGCAGGATGCTTCCGTGCAGCTCGAGCACCTTTTTGCTGCCGGCGGCCTGATGGAGCCCGTCGATATTCTGAGTCACCACGGCGCGCAGCTTCCCTTCCTTTTCAAGCTCCGCGAGGCGCAGATGGGCGCGGTTTGGCTTCACGCCCTCGATCACGAGCTTGGCGCGGTGGAAGCGGTAGTACTCCGCCGGGTCCCGCTCAAAGAAGCTGTGGCTCAGGATCGTCTCGGGCGGGTACTTCCATTTCTGGTTATACAGCCCGTCCACACTGCGGAAATCCGGGATCCCGCTCTCTGTGCTGACGCCCGCGCCGCCGAAGAAAACGACGTTGTCGCTCTCCTCGATCCAGGTTTTCAGGGTTCGGATCTTTTCGTCCATGTTCCCCGCTCCTTTCGCTTCCCGTAATGAGGATATTATACACGTCCCGCCAACAATTGGCAAGCCGGACAGCGATTAAGCTTTCTTAAGGATCGCCGCTTCCCCGGCGCACAAAAAGCCCCGTGTTCCGCGCGCAGGGCGCCAAACACGGGGAAATCCTTTTTTCATCGCGCCGCGGCCGCTTTCAGCCCTGCGTCAGGATCCGCAACGGCCGCCGCTTTTGCGGGCCAGGACCAGCTCCCAGTCGGTATCGTCCGGTTCTTTTCCCACATGCCGGGTAGAGAAAAAATCGGCCAGGAAAACGGCGCACTCATCAAACTCGCCGTACTCCTCCTGAAAGTTGATGAAATACTCCTGCCGGATCAGGGACACCGCGTCCCCGGCGTAGCGGAGACGACTGAGGCGATAGTCCAGATCGGTGAGGCAGTCAAGGCGTATGACCCGGACGGCGCTGCGCAGATCCTCCTCGCTGTACAGTTTCGACTCGCCGAGTTCCGCCGGGGCACGGAATGTCGTCACGACGAACTCCAGGGCCAGGATCAGGAACAGGGCCAGCACGATCAGTAAAATCTTTTCATGGAATCTCCATCTGTTTCTTTCTTTTTCCGGCTCAGTATACACCTTTCGGGCAGATCCCGCATGGAAAAGTCTTCTACGCGAAACAGGCCGCCCCGGAAGGAGCAGCCTGTTCACGGATCGTATAGCCCTGTTTATCCGGCAAGCACGCGCTCGTACACGGCTCTGAGCTGCTCGAGCGTCATCTCGTTCTCCCGCCGCACGACATAGCGGTAGGTCTCGTCCGAGCACTCGCGGCTCAGGTCCACGCTGTAGTGCATGCAGGCGCAGACCGCGCCCATGGCGAGCTCCGCCGCCGCGGTGATATAGGTCTTCGCCTCGCCCTGCGCCCGTGCGTTCAACTCCTCGAGCAGGTCCATGCACTGGACCATCATGTTCACGATTTCGTTTGCGATCGCGGCGGCCGGCTGGTGCGCAGCCTCGATGGCCCGGGCATCGCCCTCGCTGCGCGCGCGGCGCAGCGGACCGCGGCACTTCACGTCCTCATCGATGAGCTTGACCATATAGCTGCGCAGCGTCTCGCTGTTGCGCACAAACCATGCCAGGCGCTCATCCTCCGGCTGTTCTCGCGCGCAGAGGGCAGCCGCCCTGTGCAGATACGCCGCGGCGATCGCGGCGGACATCGCCGCGCCGCTGCCGATCGCCGTCCGGCTCTCCGGATCGGCCAGGGCCAGGGTAAAGTCCTCCGCATCCTTTTTGCGGAAGATCTCGATCGTCAGTTTTTCGGCCATAGTAGTCTCCTTCAGTCTCGGTTGAATTCACGCAGGCGCAGCCCCTCGTTCTTCTTGAGCGCCCAGTCGATGCACCAGGAGGAGGTAAAGAGCAGCAGGTCGTTGCCCTTGAAGTCCTGTACCCAGCGCGTGTCGCTCGTAAGGTTCAGGTCCGGGATGCGGATGTCCTCGTTCTCCACCCAGCGCACCAGCTCGTACGGGAGGCTCCGGCGGCGGATATCCACGCCGTACTCCGTCTTCAGCCGGTACTCGAGCACCTCGAACTGCAGCACGCCCACGACGCCCACAATGACCTCCTCCACGCCGGTGTGCGGCTCATGGAAGATTTGGATGGCGCCCTCCTGCGCGATCTGCTGGATACCCTTCTCAAACTGCTTGCGCTTCATGGTGTCCGTGCGCTCGACCGAGGCGAAGTGCTCCGGCGCGAAGGTCGGGATACCCTCGAAGCAGAGGTCCTGCCCCTTCTCGCAGATCGTGTCGCCGATGGAGAAGATGCCCGGGTCGAAGACGCCGATGATGTCGCCCGCGAAGGCCTCGTCGATGATGGCGCGCTCCTGCGCCATAAGCTGCTGCGGCTGCGCGAGGCGGAGAGGTTTCCCGCCCTGGACATGGAAATACTCCTTGTCACGCTCGAAGCGGCCCGAGCAGATACGCATGAAGGCGATACGGTCGCGGTGCGCCTTGTTCATGTTCGCCTGGATCTTGAAGACGAAGGCAGAGAAATGCTCGTCGAAGGGATCGACGATATCGTCCTTTGAGATGCGCGGCAGCGGCGGCATGGTCATGCGCAGGAAGCTCTCGAGGAAGGGCTCCACACCGAAGTTGTTGAGCGCCGAGCCAAAGAACACCGGGCTCAGGCGGCCGCGGCGAACCTCCTCGATATCGAAGTCGTAGCCGGCGCCGTCGAGCAGCTCGATGTCGTCCGCGAGGCTCTGCCGCAGGCGGGACCCAATCAGCTCGTCGAGCTTCTCGGTCTCGTCAAGGCGGCACTCGATGGCGCGGATCTTGTTCTGCCCGCGGTGGAACTCGTTGAAGGCGAGGATCTCCCGCCGCTCGCGGTCGTACACGCCCTTGAACTCCTGGCCGCAGCCGATGGGCCAGTTCATCGGATAGGTCCCGATACCGAACTCGTTCTCCAGCTCCTCCATCAGCTCGTAGGGGCTGCG
>JAUNNH010000001.1 GCA_030531505.1 Eubacteriales bacterium | reverse complement strand
GAATGACCGCCTTCGTGTAGGTAGACCCTACGTCGCATCCGCCAAAGTATTTCATATCTGTTTTATCTCCTCGTTGTTATCAGTTGTCTTATTTATACTGAGGGAACTTGTCCATCTCATAGGGCTGCTTGATGACGTCCTTGCGCGGCATATCATCATAGTGCTTCTTCAGGAAGGGCTCGACCACGTTGAAGAGGAGCTTGCCGTCGAGGTCAAAGAAGAAGACGACAAACAGCACCGCGTTGAGCGCCACGAAGATGCCGAGAAGCTTCAGAAAGAATTTACCGATTTTGCACATACTCATATCCTCCTATTACCAGGTCATGGAATCGTCAAAGTCGAGCAGCGACGGATCCAACGGCTCTTCATGCATAACGGTGCTCATGTAGTCGTTGATCTGACGACGGATCTCGGCACGGGACACGGTACGGCTGTCGGGCAGCGCATGCGGGATCCAGAAGGCCTTGACGTTTCTCTTGCGGAACTCGTCCTCAAACAGGCCGTGCACGCCCTGCATGCCCTTGCACTGGAGCTGGTCGTACATGGCGACCATGTCGCAGTTGAAGCGCTCCATGTAATCCCACAGCTCGAAGATGTGGTGCATGCCGCCGACGGCCATGCGGCGCATCGGAGCCCACATGTGATAGGTGGCCATGTCCTCGAGCATGTTCTCGTAGGAGTCGGTGCGGATCTCCATATCGAACATCAGCGAGTCCATGTTGATGATGCAGTTCAGGCCCCAGCAGTTGTAAGCCCAGGTGCACCAGTTGGAGTAATACAGCGGGGCGCAGGACCAGGCGATCACGCGGTGGCGGGTCTGGGGGAAGGGGTTGATCTTCTTCTCGACGCACTTGTACATGATCTTCTTGACCTTCTCGCTGGCTTCCAGCCAGAAGTCGCCCTGGATGCCGTACTGGGTGGAGAAGATGCGGAAGAGCGCCTGCGCGACGCCGTTGACGGGATAGTAGTCGGTCTTGCCGGCGACTTCCCACTTCTCCCACTCGTCACGCTGCAGCTGGTTCTGGAGCTCGAGGCGCTTGACCATGGACTCCCAGCTGAAGGGGACGCCGGTCTGCTCTTCGATGAACTTCCAGCAGTCCTCGATCTCCTTCATGCAGTACTTCTTGACCAGGGGATCGTCGAACTGCATGGGGATGGGCAGCGCGAACAGAGGCTTGTCGAAGAACCAGTCCTGCAGGGTGGAGGTGGAGACGGACGCGTCACAGGCCTCGTTGCAGGTGATGAGCATCGGGGAGGAATCGGGCACGTCATCCAGCACGAAGATACCGGACTCGGCCTGGCACATCGGGCAGGGGTCGCCGGGCAGGCCCAGGGACTGCACCGCGTCGATGTAGTTGAGCACGGTGTGGGAGTTGACGTGGCAGGTGACGAAGTAGGGGATCATCTCCAGCGGGATGTAGCGGTAGCCGGCGTCCATCCAGGGATAGAACAGCGTGCCGCAGGTGGTCTCGTTGGCAAAGATGCTGGTCTTATAGGCCTCATTCTCCTTGCCGCCGTGCAGACGGGTATCGGCGTTGAAGAAGTTGCAGATCTGCTGAATGGAGGCGCTGACCATCGCGCGATAGTGCCAGGCGGAAGCTCTCAGAGCCTCGCCGCGCATGCCCTGCAGGCCGCGCTCGAACCAGTGGATGACAGGCAGATAGGTCTGGCCCATCCAGCGATAGCGCCAGGTGCCCTTCACGAAGTCGATGGGGTTGTTGGAGTACTTGAGGATATCGGTGACCATGTGGACGTAGTTGTAGCCCCAGATCATGTACATGTAGTACATCGTATCCTTGACGCCGCGCCACTCTCTGTGGGTATAGAGCTGGGTCTTGTCCTCCAGGATCTCACCGAGACGGCGACCGCCCTCTTCGCCGGAGTGGGGCTTGCCGTACCAGAAATCGTGCGCGGTCTTCTTGAGGCCGGCTTTCTTCATATCGTCCAGACTCTTCTTCAGGCCGGACATATCAAACTTTTTCGCCATCTTACTTGCCCTCCTGGATGTGCTTGATTTCAACGCTCTCCACAAAGGCCTGGAAACGGGTGCGCAGCTGGCCGGAGGCGGAGTTGATGTATTCCTTCTCGATGGAGCAGACGGGCAGACCGAAGTCACGCTGGAGGATGAAGGTGTCGATCACGCGCTCATAGCTCCAATACTCGCAGAACTTGTTGGAGGCGATGATCACGCCGTCCGCGTTGTACTCCTTGGCGAGCTCGGCCAGTCTCTTCTTGCGGGCGCGCATCTCATCCTGCGGCATGAAGCGCGGGCAGTTGGAGGTCTTGAGATAATGCTCGGCAATGCACCGCAGCGGGCTCTTGCCCTCCTCGAGCACGATGGGCTGACGGCTCTCGACCGCGCCGTAGCAGAAGCGGTCGCACACGACAAGGGCGCCGCAGCTCTCGATCAGCTTGGTGAAGTCGGGGTCGTCGTTCTCGGAGCCGGCCAGCACGACCTTGCAGCGGAAGTTCTTCTTCATGTCGGGCTCGCGGGTCTTCAGCTCCTCCGCGGTCTCACGCAGATACGGGAGGATCAGATACTTGGGACATGCCAAGCTCACAAGCTGGATGACGTGGAACTCATAGCCGGTGATGGTGGGGTTGTCGAGCTTGCGGTACTCGCCGATCTCGTTGATAAGACGGCAGACCTCGTTGTGGTCCTCGACAGCCTTGCGCAGCGTCTCATCGGAGATGTCGATGCCGAAGTGCTCATGCAGCGGCTCGAGCACGTGGGCGCGCAGCTGGGTTTCGAAGTGCTGATAGCTGGTCTCGTTGTTCTTAAAGGGGATGTCGGTGAACTCGCAGAAGAAGTCGTCGTTGTCGATGATGCGCATATCCTCGACAGAGTCGAGATGCTTCTGCTGCAGGTGCTCCTGGAAGCGGCAGGTGGCCGTGCAGGTCTCGGTCGCCATCTGAGCATCGAGGAAGTTGTAGCCGCCCTCCAGCGCGCGCTCCATCAGGGAGCGGGCATAGTGGCAGACGCGGCCGGACAGGTAGTAGGTCGCGATATCCGGGGACGTGCAGCGCGGTGCTCTCAGACGGACCGAGAAGCAGCCGGGCAGATCGAGAAGCACTTCAGGCATGAAATAGCAGGTGTAGCCGATAGCGCGCTTGCCATCCGCCTTCCCCTGCTTTACCAGATCGTTATTGGCTTCCTGAAGCAGATTCTCAAAGTAGATCAGATGCTTGAGATCTTTCACAGATAACCCTCCAATATTTCTTCTTCCTGCTGGGACAGCTCCCCCTTCTGGCAGGGGATGGCCTCCCACTTTTACATCTCATATTATAGTCAAGCGTCAGAAGATTGTCAATCGATATTCCGTTGTTTTTGCCAAAAAAGTGCCGAAATCATCCACATCTGCTATACATTTTAACCTGATTTGTCCAAAATAATGAAGCTGCTTTGTCAAAAAGCCGGATAAGGTCCACAGGGACTTTATCCGGCAAAATTCCTATTCTTTTTATGGGATTACCCAAGGCGCACGGTCTCCGCCCAGGTGCGGATCGCCGCCTCGCTCGCCGCCGCCTGGCCCTGGATCATCTCCGGCCGGCCGCCGCCGCGGCCCTGTAGGGCGGTATTCAGCGTGCGGGCATGGATACGCAGATCCACATGGCGGCTCCCGATGATATAGCGCCAGCCCCCCTCGTCCGAACCGGTAAAGACGGCGGCGAATCCGCCGCAGCGCTCCATGAGTCGGTTCACGAGCTCGCGCGAGGCGACCTCATCCAGGCCGGGGTTGAAGACACAGATGTTCCCCTCCGTCTCCGCCTGCTCCGCCGCAAGGCTCTCCACGAGCCGCATGCTCAGCGCGGCCACGCGCTCCTTGAGGCTGTCCCGCTCCGCAAGCAGCCGCTCCGTCCCGGTGACGACCGCGTCGCGCGGGACACTCAGCAGCGCCGAAATCGCGGCAGCGCTCTCCTGCCGCTTCCGGCATTCCTCCAGTGCGTCCAGCCCGCACAGGACGCTCAAACGCACACCGCCGCGGTGCCGCTCCGCGTTCAGGATCTTGATCAGCCCGACCTCGCCCGTGAAGCTCACATGCGGGGCGCAGCAGGCGCAAAGGTCGATCCCCGGGATCGACACGAGGCGCACCGCCCCCTCCAGTTCCTTTTTGCTCCGATAGGGCAGGTGCGCAAGCTCCGCCTCCTCGGGAAACCACGCGCGCACCGGCAGATTCGCGCGCACGGCCTCATTGGCCAGACGCTCGATTTTCTCGAGCTGCCCGGCATCGAGCTCGCCGCTGTAGTCCATGCTCATACACTCCGCGCCCATGTGAAAGCCCACGTTTTCAAAACCGTAGAGTCCATGTATGAGGCCCGAGACGATGTGCTCGCCGGAGTGGTTCTGCATGCGGCGGTGACGCTGCTCGGCGTCGAGCTTTCCGGAGTAGCACTCCCCCACCGTGAGCGGACGGTCGGTGTAATGGAGGATATGCCCCTCCCTTTCATGTACGTCCCGGACGCGCGCGGGGCCGATGCTCCCGGTGTCCGCGCTCTGGCCGCCGCCCTCGGGGAAGAAGGCCGTGCGGTCGAGCTCAACGAGCCAGCCGTCTTTCCCCTCCCGGCAGTCAGTCACGACCGCTTCGAAGGTGAACAGGTGGCTGTCGGTATAGTACAGCTTTTCGGTCATGGTTTTTTCTCCTTTATCGGCAAGGGCGGCCAAAGGCCGCCCTTGCTCAGAGTTCCCGTATGATCTTGTCCGCGACCTCGAGGCAGAGTGCCGAGGTCTTCGCCAGCGCGGCGCCGAACTCCTCCGCGCCGCCCAGCAGCCCGTCCGAGACGGTCTTGATGAGCAGGCAGGGTACACCGCTGCGGTTGCAGGTCAACACCACGGCCGCGGCCTCCATCTCGCAGATGTCCGCGCCAAAGCGCTCATGCAGCGCGCTCTTGGCCTCCTGTCCGTCGACGAACTTGTCCGCCGAGGCGCAGACGACCCGCCTGAGTTCCGGGGCGATCTGCACAGCCCTCGACACCAGCGAGGCAGTGGCGGGGATATACACGTCGGGATACTCCGCGTACTGCGCCGGAAGCGTCCCGTCGTAGGCGGAGGTATCGAAATCGTAGTGCACGACCTTCTCGACCACGCAGGTCTTCGTCTGCGCCATCTCGGGGGTGAGGCCCCCCACCACACCGAAGTTCACGAGCAGCTCGACCTCGTAACGGTCGATCAGCAGCGCGGCGGCCGCCGCGGCCGCGATCTCCCCGGCGCCGGAGTGCATGACGTAGAGTGTGTAGCCGTCCATGTCGTAGGTATGGACCTCAAAGCCGTGCCGCTTCTCGACGGCGCGCGCCGTCCCGTAGCGGCTCAGCACCGCACCCATCTCGACTGCGACCAGCATACCGATCTTTTTCATTTCAAACACATCCTCCTCAGATCACACGTACCCGCAGGACATTCGGCATGCTGCGGATCCCCGCCGCCGTGTCCTCGCCGATCTTCTCGGCAAGGTCGACGATCGTGTAGGCGTACTCCCCGCGGGGCTTGTTGATCATGTGCTCGACGTTGATGTTTTTTTCGCTGATGAAGTCGAGGATACGCGTGATCATGCGCGGGACGTTGCGGTGGATGACGCACAGGCGGCAGACGCCCATGCGGCTGAGCGCGACGTTCGGCAGGTTCACGGAGTTTTTGATGTTGCCGTTGAGCAGATAGTCGTACAGCTCATTGGCCGCCATGACCGCGCAGCGGTCCTCGCTCTCGGGCGTGCAGGCGCCCAGATGGGGCATGGCGATCACGTTCGGCGCTTTCAGGATGGCCTCGTTCGGGAAGTCGGTGACGTATTTCGCGACCTTTCCGCTCTCCAGGGCGCGGGTGATCGCCCGGTCGTCCACGACCTCGGCGCGGGATTCGTTGAGGATGCGCACGCCGTTCTTCATCCGGGCGAACGCAGCCTCATCAAGCATATGATGGGTGTCCTCGGTATAGGGGATGTTCAGGGAGATATAGTCGCTCTGCTCGAAGATCTCGTCCAGCTGGTCGGCGCGGCGGATCTCCTTGGCGAGCATCCAGGCACCGTCCACCGACAGGAAAGGATCGTAGCCCACGACTTCCATCCCAATGGCGAGGGCGGCGTTGGCGACCTGCGCGCCTGTGGCGCCGAGGCCGATCACACCCAAGGTCTTGCCGAGCAGCTCCGGTCCGGCAAAGGCGGACTTGCCCTTCTCCACGAGGGCCGGGATCTTCTCTCCCTGGTCGGCGATGGAGCGCACCCAAGCGATGCTGCCCAGCACGTCGCGCGAGCTCATGACGAGCGCGGCCATCTCCTGCTCCTTCACGGCCTCGGCGTTGGCGCCGGGGGCGTTGAAGACGGCGATGCCCTCCTCGGTGCAGCGCTCGAGGGGGATGTTGTTGGTGCCGGCGCCGGCGCGGGCGATGGCGAGCAGCTCCTGCGGGAACTGCACCTCATGCAGGTCGGCGCTGCGCAGCAGCAGACCCTCTGGCCGGTCCAGGGCGGGGCCGACCGTGCAGCCGCGCCGGATGAGGACGTCGATTCCCGCGTGAGCGATGGCGTTCATGGTCAGGATCTTAAACATGGTGGTGTACCTCAAACTCTTTCATATAGGCGAGCAGCGCCTCGACACCCTCCATGGGCATGGCGTTGTACAGCGAAGCCCGCATACCGCCGGTGATACGGTGGCCCTTGATGTTCAGCAGACCGCGCTCCGCCGCACCGCGGACGAATTCTGCGTCCAGCTCCTCGCTCGGCGTACGGAAAGTCACATTCATCTCACTGCGCGAGCCGGGCAGCGCGTGCGCGGCAAAGAGGCCGCTCTCATCCAGATAAGCATAGAGCTTCTGCGCACGCTCGTGCTTACGCTGCTCCATCGCGGCGACGCCCCCCTGTTCCTCCAGCCAGTCGAGCACCAGGCCGAGCATGTAGATGCACCAGCAGGGCGGTGTGTTGAGCATGGAGTCCTTCTCGATCATGGTCTGATAGCTCATGATCTCCGGCGTGATGGGGAGCTCTTTCCCGGCAAGCCGCCGGTCGATCACAACCACGGTCAGCCCCGCAGGGGCCATGTTCTTCTGCGCGCCGGCGAAGATCAGCCCGTACTTTGACACGTCCACCGGCCGCGTGAGGATATCCGAAGACATGTCGCACACCAGCGGCGACGGCGTCTCGGGCACATACTGCCACTCGGTCCCGTAGATGGTGTTGTTCGAGCAGTAGTAAAAATACTTGGCGTCCGGATTGAGCCGCAGCTCCGCCTGGGTCGGGATGCGGTCATGGCCGGTCGCGGTCGTGTCCGCCGCGAGACGGGCCGAGCCGTATTTCCGGGCCTCCTTCGCCGCCTTGCCCGAGAAGTTCCCGGTCACGGCATAGTCGGCAGAGGCGCCCTCGAGCAGGTTCATAGGCACCATGGCAAACTGCAGCGTGCCGCCTCCCTGCAGGAAGAGGACCTCGTGCGTGTCCGGCACCCGCATCGCCCGTTTGAACTTTTCCTTTGTCTCGTCGAAGATGGCCTGGAACATCTTGCTCCGGTGACTCATCTCCATGACGGAGACGCCGCTTCCCCGATAATCCAGCAGGTCCTCCTGCGCCCGTTTGAGCGCGCTCTCGGGCAGGACCGAAGGGCCGGGGGCAAAATTGAATACCTGTTCACGTGACATGGGATCGCCCCTCACTATTTGTCAAATTGAATAATTAATTATAATCAGATTCGTGCAATTCGTCAATTGCTTTCTGCCGCGAGCTCACCGCGCAGCTCCTCCCCGTCGACGCCCGTGATGTGCACCGGGCGCATCTCGCCGCGCAGCCCCTCGTCGGGGACGCGGACCAGCAGATAGGTGTCGCTGTGGCCGACGGAGCCCGCTCCCTCGTCGCTCTCGAAGAGGACCGGCAGGGTCTGGCCGACGCAGCTTTCGAGGAAAGCGGCGCGGGTCCGGTCTGCGACAGTCTGCGCCTCGCGGGCACGGGCGGCCTTGACAGCGGCCGTGTGCTGCTCCGGCATCCTGTCCGCCGGGGTGCCCGGGCGGCGCGAGTAGGGGAAAACATGCACGGCGGAAAAGGCGCAGCGCTCGAGAAAGGCCAGGGTCTCGGCCTGGTCCTCTTCCGTCTCGCCGGGGAAACCCGTAATGAGATCGGCGGTCAGCGCACAGCCCGGGAAGGCCGAGCGCAGTCGCTCAACGACGGTGTAGAAGCCCGCCGTGTCGTATTTGCGGTTCATGGCCTTGAGCGTGCGGTCACAGCCGGACTGGAGCGAGAGATGGAAGTGGCGGCAGAGCTTGCCCGTCGCTGCGGCGCGGCAGCAGAATTCCTCCGTCACGACCGTGGGTTCGAGCGAGCCGAGGTGCAGCCGCATCTTTCCCGCGGCGGCCGATGCGGTCTCGATCAAATCTGCCAGCGTCGGCTTTCCCGGCAGGTCGACGCCATAGGAGGCGATCTCGATGCCTGTGAGCACGAGCTCGCGGTAGCCCTCCGCCGCGAGGCGCGCGGTCTCGGCCGCGGCGTCGGCGAGCGGCAGGGACCGGAGGCGGCCGCGGGTATAGGGGATGATGCAGTAGCTGCAGAAATTCACGCAGCCGTCCTGGATCTTCAGCATCGCGCGCGTGCGGCCGCCGACCGCGCCGGCGGGGAGCTTCTCAAAATCCCGGCGACGGAAGGGGTCGTCGTGAAAGCGCGCGCCCTCCCGGCTCTGCACGGCCTTCTCCACCGCGTCGATAAAGGCGGTGTGCTCGTGCGTGCCGAAGATCACATCCGCGCCGATCGCGGCGCTCTCTTCGGGGCTGAGCTGGGAATAGCAGCCCGCCACAGCCACGACGGCGCCGGGATGCTCGTCCCGCAGGCGGCGGATCATCTGGCGGGACTTGCGCCCGCTCTCCGCCGTGACGGCGCAGGTGTTGACGATCACCGCGTCGGCGATCTCGCCGGGCGCGGCGGGGAGATGCCCGCGCTCGCGCAGCAGGTTCTCCATCGCCTGGGTCTCGTATTGGTTGACCTTGCAGCCAAGAGTCGCTATAATGTAATGCATAGTTTCACCTTACAGACAGGGATCGAATGAATATGGAACACTACCTGGACAATTCCGCCACCACCCGGGTCTGCCCGGAGGCGGCGCAGGCGGCGCTCGCCGCCATGACGGAGTGCTACGGCAATCCGAGCTCCACGCACACCAAGGGCCGCGAGGCCAAAAAGCTTCTCGACGAGAGCCGGGCGCAGGTCGCCTCGCTTCTCGGCTGCCAGCCCAAAGAGCTGGTCTTCACCTCCTGCGGCTCGGAGAGCGATAACTGGGCGCTCCTCTCCGGCGCCGAGGCGATGAGGCGCCGAGGCGGACACATCCTCAGCTCCGCCGTCGAGCACGACGCGATCCGCCGCACACTCGACGAGCTGGAGAGCCGGGGCTATACCGTCACGCGCCTGCGCCCCGACCGCAGCGGGGCCATCCCGCCCGAGGCGGTGCGGGAAGCGCTTCTCCCCGATACTATACTCGTTTCTTTGATGCTGGTCAATAACGAAACCGGCGGCGTCACGGATATCGCGGCCATCTCCCGCCTGCTGAAGGAGGCGGGTTCCCCCGCGCTGCTGCACACGGACGCCGTGCAGGCCTTCGGCAAGCTCCCCTTCACGGCGAAGGGCCTGGGGGCCGATCTCATCAGCGTGAGCGGCCACAAGCTCCACGCCCCCAAGGGCATCGGCGCGCTGTATATCCGCTCCGGCCTGCGCCTCAAGCCCTTCCTGGTCGGCGGCGGGCAAGAGGAGGGCCGCCGCGCCGGGACCGAGGCCCTGCCGCAGATCGCCGCCTTCGGCACTGCCTGTGCGCTGGCCAAAGCGGGCCTCGGCGAAAACGCCGCCCGCATGGCCGCTCTGAAACAGAGCTGCCTCGAGCAGCTCGGCGCCGCGATCCCGGAGCTGCGCTATATCGAGAGCGCCGCGCCCCACATCCTGAACCTCTCCCTGCCGGGCTACCGCAGCGAGGTGCTGATGAATTTCCTGGAGGCGCGTGAGGTCTATGTCTCGAAGAGTTCCGCCTGCAAAAAGGGCGCGCGCAGCCATGTGCTTGAGGCGATCGGGCTGGATGCGCGCACGATCGACGGGGCGATCCGCATCGGTCTCTCCCGCTACACGACGCAGGAGGATATTGACGCGCTCTGTCTGGGGCTCATTGAGGCCGCCAGGACCCTTGCCCACCGGTAATACCGGAACATACAAACAAAACGGACCGGCATCCCCCCGGGGGGATGCCGGTCCGTTTTGTATGGGCATCTCAGATCTCCGCCGCATTTTCTTCCGCCGCTTCGGCGGGCTGGCTGCGCCGGACGCTCTGGCGCGTGACGGCGTCGATATGGTCGAGGTCCTGGTACGCGCTCACCTCCACAGGCAGATCGGTCCGCCGAAGCTTCCTCTCCAGCGCGCCGTTCAGGAGCGTGTAGATCACCACAAAGACAGGCACGCCGAGCAGCATACCCCAGAATCCGAAAAGCCCCGCGCCGAGGATGATGGAGAACATCACCCAGAAACCACTGATACCTACGGAGTTGCCGAGAATCTTCGGGCCGATGAAGTTGCCGTCGATCTGCTGGAGGATGATGATGAAGATGATGAAGATCAGGCACTTGAGCGGATCGACCATCAGAATGATGAAGGCGCTCGGGATCGCGCCGATCAGCGGGCCGAAGAAGGGGATGATGTTCGTGATGCCGATGATGACGCTGACCAGCAGCGTATAGGGCATGTTCAGGATCGCACAGACAATGTAGCAGATGAGGCCGATGATGGCCGAATCCAGGAGCTTGCCGTTTATGAAGCCCATGAAGGTGCGGTCGGTAAAGCGGATGCCTTCGAGCAGCTTTTCCGCGCTTTCGATATTGAAGAGGCTGTAGAGCAGGCGCTTGAAGGCCGCACCGTAATGCTCGATCCCGTTGAGCAGATAGATCGAGACGATGATGCCGATGACGAGGTTATACACCCCGCGCACCACCGAGTATACCCCGGAAGTGACATTCGTGACGAAGCTGCCGAGCTGCGGCAGGACGTTGGTCTGGATCCAGCCGAAGAGGTCGTTGCCCAGATTGGTATTGAGCTCTGCGAGTCGGTCCTCGAGGAAGTCCGCCACCGCCGGGAAGTCCTTGAGCGTCTGCTCCACCCAGACCCCCAGGTTCTCCAGATAGGCCGGGCTGTTCGTGACGATCGTCTCAATGCTGCTGTATAACTGAGGCAGGATCATGTATACCAAGGCCGTCAGCATGGCGATCAGCACGATGATCGACACCAGCACCGAGAACGCGCGGCCGAAACGCCGTGCCTGGTCCGGGTTCTTTTTGTAGAGCTTTCTCCCCAGCGGGCCGAAGCAGCTGCGCTCGAGCGTGCGCATGAGCGGGGTGAGCAGATAGGTGAACACCAGGCCCCAGATAAAGGGATTGAGGATATTCGCAAGCTTCCGCAGGCCCTGCTTCAGGACGGGCATATAGTTCAGCGCCATATAGAACAGGATGGACGCCGCGACGACCAGAAAGGCCGTCACGCCCCAATACAGATATTTTTTATCCCAATGGAACCGCCTTCTCACAGACCCACCTCCGTTCAAAATCCATAGCGGATTTATTTTACTCTCTGCTTTTCCACCCGTCAACCTCTTTTTGTAAAAGCTGCGTTTCGATTTGTCTTTTTTCTGTAATAATTTACTTTTTCCCCTATTTTCATGTGTTATGTTAACTTTTCCCCGTTTTTATGCAGGATGTGCGCTGTGGGAAACTCTGTTGATAATGTTGAAAAACCCTTTTCAAAACTCACTTTTTCCACCTCGTCGGCTTTTGCATATTCTCCCGCGGCGAGGTCGTTTATTCATAATTTCGTCAACCGGGGCATGCCGACGCGTCCCTCCGCATAGTTTGGAAGCAAGATCCTGTGTCTGTCCCGGAGGTCGTCATGAAACGAATGCTCTCCCTTTTCTGCCTGTTGTTCACCCTGTCCCGTCCCGTTCTTGCCGCAGCGGTGGAGCCGCTCGAGAGCGCGGCTCTCCCCCTTGCCGCTCCCTCCGCCATCCTGCTGGAAAAGGAGACCGGGACGGTCCTCTATGAAAAGGACGCCGACCATCGTCAGCCGCCCGCGAGCGTCACCAAGGTCATGACACTGCTCCTGCTCGTTGAGGACGTCGAGGCCGGCCGGATCGCGCTGGAGGACACCGTGACCGCCAGCGCGCGGGCCGCCTCCTTCGGCGGCAGCTGCGTCTACCTCGAGCAGGGAGAGCAGATGAGTGTGAGTGACATGCTCAAGTGCATCACCGTCGTCTCCGCAAACGACTGCGCCGTCGCCATGGCCGAACATGTAAGCGGGACGGAGGAGGTCTTCGTGGAGCGCATGAACCGCCGGGCGGCCGAGCTCGGGCTTGAGAACACGCACTTCACCAACTGCACCGGGCTCTTTGAAGACGAGGCGCACTACTCCACAGCGCGGGACATCGCCCTCATGTCGCGGGAGCTGATCCGCCACGAGCTGATCAAGCAGTACAGCACCATCTGGATGGACAGCATCCGCGGTGGGGACTTTGAGCTCACGAACACCAACAAGCTGGTCTACTGGTACCCCGGCTGCACGGGGCTCAAAACCGGCTACACCAGCCAGGCTATGTACTGCCTCGCGGCGACCGCCGAGCGCGGCGGCGTGGAGTATGTCGCCGTGGTGCTGCATGGGGAGAGCATCGACTCCCGCAACGCCGACGCCACGACGCTCTTGAACTACGCCTTCGCAAACTTTTCACTCTGCCCTCTCCGCCCGGAGGGCGAACTGCCCGTGCTGCCGGTGGAGATGGGGCGGGAATCGGATGTGCCGCTCGTCCTCGGCGGAGAGGCCTGGGCCGTCGTCCCGAAGAGCGGCGCCGCGCCGGATTATCGACTGGACCTCCCCCCGCGTCTCAGCGCTCCGGTCCGTACCGGGGACGCCGTCGGGACGCTCTACGTCACGCAGGGCGAGCGCCGTATCGCGGAGGTTCCGGTCCTCGCTGCGGCGGACGTGCCGCGCATCGGCTTTGCCGGGATCTTCAAACGGCTCGCGCTTTCTCTTGTCGGATTCTAACACCCGCCCTTGCATTCCTGCAAAAATACGATATAATGAACAACAGCGAACAAATATATACCAAGGAGGAACCTATAGATGGTCAAAGTGGATCTCTCCGGCGCAGAACGCTTCTTCACCGGCGCCGGCCCCGATTATGCGCTTGCCGCGCTCTGCCATGAAACGCTCGTGAGCGGCACCGGCCTCGGCTCCGATTTCACCGGCTGGCTCGCGCTGCCGCAGCGTGTGAAGGATACGGAGCTTGCGCGCATCCTCGCCGCGGCGAAGCTCATCCGCAGCCGCTCCAAAGCCCTTGTGGTCATCGGCATCGGCGGCTCCTATCTCGGCGCGCGCGGTGCGATCGAGATGCTGCGCCCCGTCCCCGGCAAGGACGACCCGAAAGTCTTTTTCATGGGCAATGGCCTCTCCGCCGACGCGCTTACCGACTGCATCGCCCAGCTCGGTGACTGCGATTTTGACGTGAACGTCATTTCCAAGTCCGGCACCACGCTCGAGCCCGCCGCTGCCTTCCGTATCTTCCGGGAGCTCCTCGCAAAGAAATACGGCGACAAGGCCGACGAGCACATCTTCGCCACAACCGACGCCAAACGCGGCGTGCTGAAATCACTGGCCAACGACCACGGCTGGGAGAGCTTCGTTGTCCCCGACGACGTGGGCGGCCGCTTCAGCGTGCTTTCCGCGGTCGGTCTGCTGCCGATGGCGGTGGCCGGCATCGATGTTGAGAAGGTCATTGACTGCGCGATCGCCGAGTTCAAGGCGCTCGACCTGCGCAGCCCCGAAAACCCCGCCTGGCAGTATGCCGCCGCACGGCAAAACCTCTACGGCAAGGGCTTCGACACCGAGATCCTCGGCTGCTATGAGCCCTCCTTCCGCTTCATGGCGGAGTGGTGGAAACAGCTCTACGGCGAGAGCGAGGGCAAGGACCTCAAGGGCATCTTCCCCGCGAGCGTCGAATTCACGGCCGATCTGCACTCCATGGGCCAGTACATCCAGCAGGGCCGCCGCAGCCTGATGGAGACCATCGTCCGCTTCGACCGCAGCCTCAGCGCCTTCCCCTTCCCGACGGATGAGGCCAACGCCGACGGGCTCAACTACCTCGCCGGGCGTGACATCGCCGAGATCGCGACGATCGCCGCCGATGCGGTGCGCGACGCGCATGTCTCCGGCGGCGTGCCGAACCTCGTCGTCCACGTCGAGCGTCGCGACGAGGCGGGCTTTGCCTCTCTCGTCTGCTTCTTCGAGCTCGCCTGCGCCATCTCCGGCTACATGTCCCGGGTCAATCCCTTCGACCAGCCGGGCGTCGAGGCCTACAAGAAGAACATGTTCCGCATGCTGGGCAAGCCCGGCGCCTGATCCCTGCGCACAGGAGAATATCGCATATCGCGCGCTGTCCGCTTTCCGGGCGGCGCGCGTGCCTGCGCTCATAAGGAGTAGAAAATGAAAAAACTGTTCTCGTCCCTCCCCTTCCGTCTGATCCTCGCCATCGCGATCGGCATCGGCCTCGGCCAGCTCTTCCACGAAGGCTCCATGAAGATCGTGGTGTCCCTGCAGTATATCCTGGGCCAGTTCATCACCTTCTGTGTGCCGCTGATCGTCATCGGCTTCATCGCCCCCTCCATCACCCGCATGGGCAACAACGCCTCCCGCCTGCTCGGTCTCGCCGTCATCCTGGCCTATCTCAGCTCCATCTTCGCCGCCTTCATGAGCACGGCGGCCGGCTATGTGCTGATCCCGCATCTCGCCATCGACACGAGCGTTGAGGAGCTGCGCGAGCTGCAGCCGGCGGTCTTCCAGCTCAACATCCCGCAGATCATGTCGGTCATGAGCGCGCTCGCGCTGAGCCTGATGCTCGGCCTTGCGGCCGTGTGGACCAAGTCCACGCTCACTTGCAATCTGCTGGAGGAGTTCCAGCGCATCGTGCTGAAGATCGTCGAGAAAGTCATCATCCCGCTGCTGCCCTTCTATATCTGCGCCACCTTCTGCAGCCTGAGCTATCAGGGCATGATCACCCACCAGCTCCCGGCCTTCGTGCAGATCATCCTGATCGTCATGCTCGGCCACTATGTCTGGCTCGCGGTGCTGTACCTGATCGCCGGGGCCTATTCCGGCAAGAGCCCCTGGGAGGTCCTGCGCCACTACGGCCCCGCCTATATGACCGCCGTGGGCACCATGTCGAGCGCCGCCACACTCGCCGTCGCGCTCGACGGGGCACGCAAGAGCAAGGTGCTGCGCCGCGACCTTGTGGACTTCGGCATTCCCCTCTTCGCGAACATCCACCTCTGCGGCTCGGTGCTCACCGAGGTCTTCTTCTGCATGACCATCTCCAAGATGCTCTACGGCCAGCTCCCGAGTCTCGGGACGATGCTCCTCTTCTGCCTGCTGCTTGGCATCTTCGCCATCGGCGCTCCCGGTGTCCCGGGCGGCACCGTGATGGCCTCGCTCGGCCTCATCACGGGCGTGCTGATGTTCGACGACGCCGGCACGGCGCTGATGCTTGCCATCTTCGCCCTGCAGGACAGCTTCGGCACCGCCTGCAACGTCACCGGCGACGGCGCGCTCACGCTCTTCCTCACCGGCTACGCCGAGAAGCACCACATCGCCGAGGGCAAGACCGCCTGAGCTTACTCCCTCCCATACGATAAAAAACGAGCTTCCCTCCCGGGAAGCTCGTTTTTTATAATGTTGGGAGCTTACGCGTTCAGATACTCGAGCATGCAGTCGCCCGCGACGATGCCGCTGGTGTAGGCGATGCCGAGGGAAGCGCCTTCATTCTCGTAGTAGGGACTGCAGTAGAGGGAACCGTTGTCGACGCCCGCGACGTAGAGGCCCTTGATGACGCTCTGGTCCTTGGCCAGGGCGCGGCAGTAATCGTCGGTCTTGACGCCGCCGAAGGTGCTCCAGATGGAGGGCTCGTACTCGACGACATAGTAGGTGTCGCCGCTCAGGGCCTTCATCAGATAATCGCTCTTGAAGAACTGGCCGTCCTTTCCGTCCGCGCACATGGCGTTGTAGTCCTCAACGGTCTTCTCCAGGTTGATCAGGCCGAAGTGCTCCGCGCACTCCGCGAGTGTGCCCTTGAAGGCCCAATCCTGCGCGATGGCGTCGGCCATCGCCTCGTCGAGCTTGTCGAGCACGGCGGCCTGCTGGGCGACGTACCAGTCGGCGGGGCTGCCGAAGTAGGCGAAGACGCCCTTGTCGCGGCAGGTCTCGAACATCTTCTGGTCGACCACGGCATAGTACTTGCCCTCACGCAGGCTCATCTCGCCGCCGAGCGCGAGCGGGCGGTCGGACAGATACTGCTCGTTCATGAAGCGGTCGCCGAGCTTATTGACGATCAGGCCGCCGTAGATGGCGAACTTCTGGGCCTGGTTGGCAAAGGCCATCGCAGCGCCCGGCTTGTCGGGGATCTTGTGGTTGGCGCCGCCGAACTCGTTGCAGCAGAGCGCCCAGTTGCGGTCGGCGATGCCGCCGGCCTCCATGACCATGTCGAAGCCCTGGCCGACAGAGAGCACGTTGCAGAGGGGCCAGACTTCGATATCGCCGTAAATCTGCTTGATGCGCTCGGCGTTGCCGGCGTAGCCGCCGGTGGCGATCAGGATCGCCTTGGCGTTGTACTGGATGATGCTGCCGTCCTCGACGTTCTTCACGAGCACGCCGGTCACAGCGTCGCCTTCCTTGACGAGCTGCAGGGCCTCACGGTTGGCCTCGAACACGCCGCCGTCGGCCTCGAACTTGTCGACCAGGGGCTGGAAGCGGCCGGCGCCCGCGATCTGCGCGGACTTGTCGGCGTTGAGGAAGCGGTGACGGGCACGGAAGCCCATGCCGTAGGCGTCGATGCGCAGGTCCATGTTGACGCCGTTGTCGATGAAGTTGGAGACAACGCGCTCGCCCTGATCGGTGCACTTGCGCAGCAGGGAGCCGTTGACGGTGCCGCGGCTGAAGCCGTACTCGCAGGCGTAGAGTGTCTCGGCGGAAACGGTGGCGTTCTCCTCGGCCTGGACGCGGGTCTCGGCCAGAGCCGGACCGCCGGCGACAGCGCCGTTGGCCGTGCCGCAGGTGGGGCCCTTCTCGAGCAGCGCCGTCTTCTTGCCGCCGGCGGCCAGCACCAGCGCGGCCTGCAGGCCGGCGGCGCCGCAGCCGACAACGACCGCGTCGTAGTCGACGGTGGTATCGGGGACGAGGGCGACCTTCTCCTCCGCGGCATCATCCGCGAAGGCGGGGGCGATGCCGGTCAAGCTGAGAGCGGCGGCCGCAGCCACGCTGCCCTTCAGGAAGTCCCGGCGGGAAATGTTTCTCATGGCAGGTTTCCTCCTTAAAAAATATGTATAGTTTGCTTTCAAACTACTATGTCGAAATTGTATCATATACGGCTCCACCTGTCCAGCCATTTCATACAGCAAAGCCGGAGGCGCTTCAAAAAAGCGCCTCCGGCTCTGCTGTTTTCATTTCAGATCACGATCGGTGCGAAGATCGAATCGTCGTTCTCGATCCAGTCGCTGACCGGGATCGTGCGGTACTCGGTCTCCGAGATGCGGATCACGATCTTGTCGATGCCGGCGTTGATGATCTGCCGCTTGCACATCGAGCAGGACATCGCGTCGGGCAGCAGGGCGTTGGTCTTCGCGTCGCGCCCGACGAGATAGATCGTTGCGCCGATCATGTCCCGCCGCGGGGCGGAGATGATGGCGTTGGCCTCGGCGTGGACGCTGCGGCAGAGCTCATAGCGCTCGCCGGAGGGGATGTGCAGATTCTCGCGCGTGCAGTAGCCGAGATCGGAGCAATTGCGGCGGCCGCGGGGCGCGCCGTTGTAGCCGGTGGAGATGATCTCGTCGTTGCGCACGATGATCGCGCCGTATTTACGGCGCAGACAGGTCGAGCGCTCGAGCACGGAATCGGCGATGTCGAGATAATAATTCTGTTTGCTGGTCCGGTTATCCATAAAGGCGTCCCCTTTCGCTGTCTTTTTCTTATCTTACCCCGCCCGCAGCCGCGCGTCAAGCAGAAAGAAAATGCTATGGATTTTTTTAGCATTATATGATATAGTAAGTCCATGAAACGGAATTACCAGAAGGAGCTGGACGGGATCATCCGTTCGCTCGACGGGCGCAGAGCCCGTGTTCTGCTGCACAGCTGCTGCGGGCCCTGCTCCAGCGCGGTGCTCGAATATCTGACGCAGTTCTTTGACGTGACGCTTCTGTGGTATAACCCGAATCTCTACCCGGAGGCGGAGTTTGACCGCCGTCTCGCCACCCAGCGCGAGCTGATCGAAAAGATGGGCCTCGCGGACAGGGTCGATATCCTGGCCGAGCCCTGGCGAAGCGCGGAGTATGAGTCCGCCGCCGAAGGGCTGGAGGCGGAGCCGGAGGGCGGACAGCGCTGCACGGCCTGCTTCCGTCTGCGGCTGGAGGAGACGGCC
This sequence comes from Eubacteriales bacterium, assembly GCA_030531505.1. Classification (GTDB taxonomy): domain Bacteria; phylum Bacillota; class Clostridia; order Oscillospirales; family Oscillospiraceae; genus Limivicinus. The sequence continues at coordinate 308,653 of JAUNNH010000001.1, read as the reverse complement.
CGGCAGGCAAAGGCGCGCGGCTTTGACTACTTCTGTACCACGCTCTCCCTCTCGCGCTACAAGGACGCTGTGCGCATCAACGCCCTGGGGGAGGAGCTTGCCGCCAAACACGGCGTGCCCTGGCTGCCCTCCGATTTCAAGAAACAGGGGCGCGAGCAGCGCTCCACCCAGCTTGCCCGGCAGTACGGGCTCTATCAGCAGCGCTATTGCGGCTGCCGCTTCTCTCTCCGCTCCCGCGAGGAGCATGACGCGCAGACGCTATAGCCCTGCTCACAATCGTATAACACACTGGTTTCCACACCCAGTGCGGACCGGATGGTTCGGCTAAAAAATGGGTCTGTGCTCTGCACATTCTGTTTTGGTGCCTCCATGCGGTCAAGAATAAAAAATGGAGGTACCCCCAACATGGACCGTTCCCGCATTCGAACCCGCAACCTCGCCCTCGCCGCCATCGTCGGCGCCGCCTACGCCGCGCTGACACTCGGGCTTGCCCCGATCAGCTACGGTGCCGTCCAGTTCCGTGTATCGGAAGTGCTCTGCATCCTGCCCTATTTCATCCCCAGTACCGCCTGGGGATTGTTCGCGGGCTGCGCCATCGCCAACATCATGGGCGGCGGCATTCTTGACATTGTGTTTGGCTCGCTCGCTACGCTCGGCGCGGCGCTCGCCACCGCCTGGTTCGGCAAGAAAGAGCATACCCTGACAAACAGCATCCTGGCCTGCCTGATGCCGGTGATCTTCAACGCCGTCATCGTCGGCGCCGTGGTCACCGCTGTCTTCACCGTCGAGGGGGAGACCATCAACCCCTTCACACACTGGGGAATCTACGCGGCGACAGCCGCCTCCGTCGGTTTCGGTGAGTTTGTCGTTCTCTTCGTGCTCGGCCTCCCGCTCATGCGCTGGCTGCCGACGCAAGAGTTTTTCCGGAAGTACATCGAGAAGTTCAAAGTCTGAACACCGCGGGTCTCTGCCCGCGCGGAAAGGAGCTCCTGTCATGCGCATCCGTAAAGCCGTTATCCCCGCCGCGGGCCTCGGGACCCGTCTGCTCCCCAACACCAAGAGCATCCCCAAGGAGATGCTCCCGCTCGTGGATAAACCGGTCATCCAGTACATTGTGGAGGAGGCCGTTTCCGCCGGCATCGAGCAGATCCTGATCATCACGAACCGCGGCAAATCCGCCATCGAGAATTACTTTGACTACGCCCCCGACCTGGAGGAGCGCCTGCTGGCCGACGGGAAGACGCGGGACGCCGAAGTCGTCCACAACGTGGCCGACATGGCCGACGTCCTCTTCCTGCGTCAGAAGGATACCAAGGGGCTTGGGCACGCCATCTGGCGCGCCCGGAGTTTCGTGGGTGACGAGCCCTTCGCCATCCTCCTCGGCGACGACATCATGCTCGGAAAAAAGCCTGTGCTCAAGCAGCTTGTGGAGGCTGCCGAGGCCAACTCCTGCAGCGCCGTCGCCATCCATGAAGTCCCGGATGAGCTGATCGTCAAATACTCCTCCGTGAAGCTGGAGGAGAAGCTCAGCGAGCGCGTGTACCGCATCAGCGACATGAACGAGAAGCCCACCCTCGAGGAAAAGCTCTCACAGTATGCCATCCTCGGCCGCTACGTGCTGACCCCGGCGATTTTCGACATCCTTGAAAACACCGCCCCCGGCCGCAACAACGAGATCCAGCTCACCGACGGCATGAAGGAACTCGTGCGCCACGAGAAGATGACGGGCGTGGACTTCGAGGGCCGCCGCTATGACACCGGCAACCTCAAGGGCTATCTGGAGTCGATCATCGACTTTGCGCTTGAAAACGAGGAGGCCGGCGATTGGCTGAGGCAGTTCATCCTCGACAAGGCGGAAACCTTCAAAAAGGCTTGACAAACGTCGGGCCCGGGACTACAATGTCCCCGTCAACTGAAAAGGGGCGCTGGGTACTCCCGGCTGAGACAAGGCAAGAGAGCCTTGAAACCCTGGAACCTGATCCGGATAATGCCGGCGTAGGAAACCGTGAAGGCGCTTTACCGCAGGTTCGTTTTTTCGAGCCTGCGGTTTTTGCTTCCACCGCTTCCCACAGACAAAAAGGGAGGTAAACACATGAAAAAGAATCTCACTCTCCGCGCGCTGACCGAGGGCGCCATCTTCGTGGCGCTGGCCCAGGTCATCAGCTATCTCAAGCTCTTTGAGCTGCCGCAGGGCGGGTCCATCACCGTCGCAATGCTGCCCATCTTCCTCTACTGCGCCCGCTGGGGCTTCGGCCCGGGCCTGCTCGCGAGCTTTGTCTACTCCGTGCTGCAGCTGCTGCTCGACGGCGCCTATGCCTGGGGCTGGCAGTCCATGCTCGGCGACTACATCGTGGCCTTCACCGTGCTGGGCCTCGCCGGTCTCTTCCACAAACAGTATTTCGGCTTCTTCACCGGCACCGTCGTCGGCTCCCTTGCCCGCTTCCTCGTCCACTATCTGGTTGGCGTGTGGGTCTGGGGCGAGTACATGCCGGAGAGCTTTTTCGGTATGACGATGACCACCCCCTGGTTCTACTCCTTCCTGTATAACGGCAGCTACATGGTCGTCGACATGATCCTCTGCCTTGTCATCGGCCTGCTGCTCTGGAAGCCGCTCGGCAAGTTTATCCGCGGTGAGGACCTGAAAAAGTAAAAAAAGATTGACAAAGCCCGCTTTCATACGGTATACTGACTACTCGGCAGCCTCTGCTGCCGAGTAGTTTCTTTTATCAACTACTTTCCGCGGTTTTCCGCGGGATGTTGAGTATTTTTGACCTGAAAGGAGTGCAAGGAAATGCTGCGTACCTACCAGCCCAAGAAGCGTCAGCGCAAGAAAGAGCACGGCTTCCGCAAGAGAATGGCCACCGCGAACGGCCGCAAGGTCCTCTCCCGCCGCAGAGCGAAGGGCAGAGCCAAGCTCACCTACTGATCCCACCGTGAGCAGGTCGAAAACGATATAATACTTCAGGGCGGAGCGATCCGCCCTTTCGGTGTATGGAGCAAAAACAGCCATGAAAGTGCGTGGGACTTTAAAAAAGAACAGCGACTTTCGGCGGCTGTACGCAAAAGGAAAGAGTGCCGTTACCCCCTATCTGGTCCTCTACGCCCGGCCCAACCGGCTGGGGGAGAACCGTCTGGGCTACACTGTGTCCGTGAAGATCGGGCACGCCGTGGTCCGCAACCGGGTGCGCCGCCGCCTGCGCGAGATCTATCGGCTCAACGCGCCCCGGCTCCGGCAGGGCTACGACCTCGTGATCGTCGCGCGCTCGCGCGCCGTGGGCTGCGCCTACCGCAAGCTCGACGCCGCTTTCCTGCACGCCTGTGAGAGTCTGGAGCTGACGCTGTGAAACACATCCTGATCGCGCTCATCCGCTTTTACCGGCGGCATATCTCCCCTCATCGCGCCCCCTGCTGTCGTTTTCGTCCCACCTGCTCGGAGTATGCGATGCAGGCCATTGAAAAGTACGGCGCCCTTCGGGGCGGCTGGCTGGCTCTGCGCCGCATCTCCTGCTGCCATCCCTTCTATCACGGGAAGCGCGGCATCTATGACCCCGTGCCCTGAACGGGCACGCCCCCCATTCCACCTACGAAGGAGTATGCTATGTCATTCGGGGAAATCATTACCTGGCCCTTCGCCAAGCTGATGGTCTGGCTCTATAACCTGACCGGCAGTTACGGCTGGGCCGTCATTCTGTTCGCCCTAGTCGTGAACCTGATCCTGACCCCCTTCATGGCCAAGAGCAAAAAGAGCATGATGCGCCAGAGCCGCCTGCAGCCGAAAATCAACGAGCTGCAGCGCCGCCACGAAGGCAATCCCACCAAGCTCAACGAGGAGATGCAGAAGCTCTACCGCGAAGAGGGCGTCAACCCCATGTCCGGCTGCCTCTGGTCCCTCATCCCCTTCCCCATCCTGATCGCGCTCTACAGCGTCATCCGTCAGCCGCTCACGCGCATGATGTTCGTGAGCTCCGAGTTCGTGACCACGCTGCAGGAGTTCTTTGTGGAGAAGGGTCTCTACACCGCCGCCTCCGGCCGTGCCAGCGCCTATTATGAGATCGAATTGACCAAGCTCCTGCATGAAAACTGGGACATGGTCCAGACCGGTCTTGCCGGCAAGCTGGATCCGAACCTGCTGAATGTTGACTTTTCGTTCATCGGGCTGAACCTGGGTGATCAGCCGCAGTGGAACTTCTTCATGAACGGGAACTGGACCTGGGCCGCGATCGGCCTGTTCCTGATCCCCTTTGTCTCCGCCGCGCTCTCCTGGGCCTCGATGAAGGTCAGCACCATGATCAACCCGCCCGCCGCCAACACCAGCGCCGGCGCCGATCAGGCTCAGGCCATGACCAAGAGCATGAACATGGTCATGCCGCTCATGTCGATCTGGATCTGCTTTGTCATGCCCGCCGCCATGGGCATCTACTGGATCGCCAACTCCGTCTTCGGTATGGCGCGCGACTATATCCTCACCAAGGTCTACCGCAAGCAGCTCGACATCGAAGAAGCCGAGCGTGCCGCCCGCCGCAGCGTGCGTGAGAAGGAGCTGGAGGAAAAGCGTCTCGAGACCGAACGACTCAAGGCCGAGGGCAAGACCGAGGTCAATGTCAACACCAGCAAGAAGAAGCTGCAGGCCAGTGAAAAACAGAAGCTGGAAGAGCGCAAAGCCGCGCTGGAGCGCGCCGACCGCGCCGCACGCCGGGAGCGTCTCGGCGTGAAGGAGACGGAAAAGCCCGCCTCGCAGGTCGGCAACCGCCGCTATGCCCGTGGCCGCGCTTATGTGCCCGATCGCTTCACCAACCCTGACGCGGCCGCCGAGGCCACCGAGGCCGCTGCGCTGGAATCCGAGGGCGCCGCTTCCATTGACGAGAGTGTCGCGGAAGAGCTCCTCACCTCCGCACTCGAAACCGCGGAGACCGCAGCGTCCGAAGAAGTCGTGACCGGATCCGAAGAGGCCGGGACGACGGAAACTATACAGGAGTGACACTATGATCAAATCTATGGAAAAATCCGGCCGCACCGTGGACGAGGCCCTGCGGGCCGCCTTGGCGGAGCTGGGTCTGGACGTGGACGACGTCAGCTACAGCTATGAGATCGTCACCCGCCCCAAGTCCGGTTTTCTCGGTATCGGCGCCGTTCCGGCCGTCGTGCGCGTAAGCTACGAGGCGAAGGACGAACCCGTACCCGAGGCACCCAAGCCGGTGGAGAAGCCGGTTCCCGCCGCCCCGAAGGCGGAGCGGAAGCCCGCCCCCAAAGCGGAAAAGAAGGCCGAGGCCGCCCCGAAAGCGGAAGACAAGCCCGAGGCCCCCAAGGCCGCTCCCGTCTACGCGGACGAGGATGCCGAGTACGCTGCGATCCGCGCTTTCCTGGACGGTCTGCTGGCCCGTATGGGCGTTGAGGCCGACATCGAGATCGGCCGCCGCGACAACGGCGGCATCAACGTCAATCTCTCCGGCGACGGCATGGGCGCCATCATCGGCCGCCGCGGCGAGACGCTCGACGCGATCCAGCATCTGACCAATTATGTTGTCAACCGCGGCAACGACAAGCACATGCACATCAGCGTGGACGCCGAGAACTACCGCAGCAAGCGGGAGGAATCCCTGGCCCATCTCGCCGAGAAGATGGCGGAAAAAGCCATCAAGTATAAGCGCAGCATGGCCCTCGAGCCGATGAACTCCTATGAGCGCCATGTGATCCACACCGCGCTGCAGAACTATGAGGGCGTCACCACCAGCTCGACCGGCGTGGAGCCGAATCGCCGTGTGGTCGTCTCCTACGTCAAGCCCGAGACCCCCAGCAACAAGCCCCAGTCCCGCGAGTGGGCGTGAGCCATATGGCCGGAGCCCCGCAAAATCCATAATCAAATTACACGTAAGGAGATTTGTTATGATTTTTGAAAAAGTCAGAGACGCTCTTGCCAGCCAGTTCGAGCTGGATCCCGCCACCGTCACGCCGGAGACCAACCTGATCGATGATCTCGGTGCCGACTCGCTGGACGTCGTTGAGCTCATTATGGAGCTTGAGGATGAATTCGGGGTCACCATCTCCGACGAGGCCGCCGCCGAGCTCTATACCGTCGGCCGCATCGTGGAGTACCTCGAGAAGCTTCAGTAAGCCCCCCGTTCGTTATGAAAGAGAAGCACCGCGCTTTCTGTGGAAAGTGCGGTGCTTTTTCTACTTTTTTCCAGGCAGCTTTGTGGGAAATCTCCCCTTGACATTCCGGCGGGGTGGGTGGTATAGTACGACCATCAACTTCATATCACCCACAAAATGGCGAAGAAGAGAAGAGTAACCCGGTGGAGGCCTCTGCAGAGAATCCCGGCAGCTGAAAAGGGATAGGAAGAAGGCGGGCGAACATGGTCTCGGAGTCGCGGGCGCGATGGAAACTTAGCGTTCGACGGGTACTCCCGTTACAGAGGAGGCGCGTGTTGGCGCGCTGTAGGAGGCAGCGGTCCGTTCCGCTGTAAAGCAAGGTGGTACCACGGGTTATTATCCGTCCTTACATGTGTAAGGGCGGTTTTTTGTTGGAGTAAGAGGCATGATCGAATTACAGGCTTTAAACAAGACCTTTTCCGCCGCCGGCGCGGCTGTCCACGCCGTGCAGGATGTGACGCTCGACATTCAGGAGGGCGACGTTTTCGGCATCGTCGGCTATTCCGGCGCCGGCAAGAGCACGCTGGTGCGCTGCATCAACTATCTCGAGCGGCCCGACAGCGGGCTGATCCGCGTCCAGGGTTTCGGCAGCATCCGCGCCGAGAACGGCCGCGCCTTCTATCAGAGTGAGGGCGGGACGGAGGTCGCGCTGAGTGAAAAGCATCTCAAAGCGCTGCGCCGGGATATGGGCATGATTTTCCAGCACTTCAATCTGCTTGACCGCAGCACCGTGTTTGAAAACATCGCCTACCCGCTCCGGCATACCGGGCTCGGCAAAGCCGCGATCCGGGACCGCGTGGTAGAGCTGCTCGATCTCGTGGATCTGCGGGAGAAGATCAATGCCTACCCCTCCGAACTCTCCGGCGGTCAGAAGCAGCGCGTCGCCATCGCCCGCGCCCTGGCCAACAATCCCCGCGTCCTCCTCTCCGACGAGGCCACCTCGGCCCTCGATCCCGACGCCACCGAGTCGATCCTCCGTCTGCTCAAGGAGCTCAACCGCAAGCTGAACCTCACCATCGTGCTCATCACCCATGAGATGGCGGTGGTCAAAGCGATCTGCAACAAGGTCGCGGTGATGGAGAACGGCCGCGTGGTCGAGCAGGGCAATGTGTACAAGGTCTTCTCGGCTCCCCAGGCGCCCATCACCCGCAAGTTCGTCGACAGCTCCTCCGGCCTTGGCCGCATCAACAAGCTGATCGAGGAACAGTCCGACGTTCTCAGCGGCGGCGGCACACTGATCCGCTGCACCTATAACGAGGACTGCGTCGGCGAAGCGCTTATTTCCGAAGTGTCCCGCCTCTACGGCGTGAACATGAATATCCTCCTGGGCAGCCTGGAGCTGCTGCAGGGCAGTCCACTTGGCGGTCTGGTCGTCCTCGTCGACGGCGACATGGAAAAGCGCCGCGCCGCCATACAACATCTTTGCGAGAGCAATGTCATTGTGGAGGTGATCGAGCATGGCTGAATGGCTGGCGAGTATCATGCCGAACGTGGTAGACTACAGCGGCAAATTCTGGTCGAGCTGTATGGCCACGGGGCAGATGTTCCTGATCGCGGGCGGCTTTACGCTCGTGCTCGGCAGCGTTTTCGGCGTCCTGCTGACGGTGACGAAAAAGGGCGGCATCGCAGAAAACGCTTTCGTCTACAATCTGGTGAACATCGTGACCAACGTGTTCCGCTCCATCCCCTTTGTGATCCTGCTCATCTTTCTGATCCCGCTCACGCGCACGATCGTCGGCACGGCCATCGGCGTCAAGGGCGCGATCGTCCCGCTGGTCTTCGGCGCGGTGCCCTTCTTCACCCGCCAGGTGGAGGCGGCGCTCGCGAACGTCAGCCCCGGCAAGATCGAAGCCGCAGCCGCGATGGGCAGCGGAAAGCTCGGCATCATCTTCCGCGTCTACCTGCACGAGTCCGTGCCCGATCTGATCCGGGCCGTCACCATCACCGCCATCAGCCTGATCGGCCTGACCACCATGGCCGGCGCGGTCGGTGCCGGCGGCATCGGCAGCTTTGCCATCAACTACGGGCAGAACCTGCACCACCAGGACATCGTGAATGTCTGTGTGGTCGTCCTGCTGATCTTCGTGTCATTGCTCCAGGGCGTCGGGAACGCGCTGGCGAGACGGACCACCAACCGCGCTCTCATCCGGCGCACGATCGACATTTGAAAAAAAATTTAAAAAAGGAGAATCCATCATGTCCAAGAAAATCATCACCATCCTGAGCCTTCTTCTGGTTGCCCTTCTGGCCCTCTCTCCCCTGACCCCGAGCGCCTCCGCGGCAGGCGACATCCTCATCGGCATCCCCGACGACGCCACCAACGGCGGCCGCGCGATCAAGCTGCTCGAGTCCGTCGGTCTGATCGAGGTCGATCCCGCCGCCGGCTGGGTCCCCGAGCTGAAGGACATCACCAACTATCTGTACAACATCGAGATCGTTCCCACGCAGGCCAACACCCTGCCCGCCACGCTTGACGACTTCGGCGCTTCCACCATCAACGGCACCTACGCTATCCCCACCGGCCTTGTTCCCTCCAAGGACGGTCTGGCTATCGAGTCCCAGGCGGATGCCACGGGTGAAGACGGCAACCCCTTCGTGAACGTGGTCGTCGCCCGCAGCGCCGACAAGGACAACGAGCTCTACCAGCCCATCCGGGACGCCTTCCAGAGCGATCTGGTCGGCCAGTATCTGATTGCGAAGTACAGTGAGGCCTTCATCCCCGCCTTCGAGTATGAGAACACCGAGTACAGCGACGAAGAGCTGCTCGCTCTGGTCGACGGCTACAAGGCCGACAAGGCCGGCAAGACCGTCGTGAAGGTCGGCGTCTGCGGCGCGTCCAACGACCACTGGAACGCCGTGCAGTATGTCCTCGATCAGAATGAGGCCAACATCTACATCGAGCTCGTCGAGTTCGACGCCTACAATCTTCCCAACGAGGCTCTCAACAGCGGCGATATCGACCTGAACTCCTTCCAGCACAAGGCCTATCTCGCCAAGGAGGTCGACTCCCAGGGCTATGAGATCGAGACCATTTTCGATACCCTGATGGCTCCCCTGACCCTGTATTCCAAGCAGTTCGATTCCGTCGACGCGCTCAAGGAAGCGGCCGGCACCAAGTAAAACCAGCAAAGTCTGAACCGCGGGCACCTGCAAAGGTGCCCGCTTTCAGGAAAGGACGTTCCTATGACCGATCTTCAGAAATACTTGTACGAGCAGGTGCTCGCCGATCACGACTATGTTGTGGACCTGCGCCGCGAATTCCACCGGCACCCCGAGCTGGGGAAGGAGGAGTTCGAGACCGCCGCCGCCATAGAGCGTGAGCTTGATCTTCTCGGGATCCCCCACCGCCGCGCGGCGGTCACCGGGGTTGTCGCCGAGATTGAGGGAACGGCCCCCTGTCAGGGCGAGCCGCGCTGCATCGCCCTGCGTGCCGACATCGATGCGCTCCCGGTTCAGCAGGAAAACGATCCCCCCTACAAGAGTCTCTGCCCCGGGAAGATGCACGCCTGTGGGCACGACGGGCACAACGCCTCGCTGATCGGCGCCGCGCGCATCCTCAGCGCCAACCGCGACCGCTTCGCCGGCAAGGTGATCCTCACCTGGCAGCCGGGCGAGGAAATCGGCTACGGCGCGCGCATCATCGTGGACGAGGGGGATATCGACGAGGCCGGGCGCAGCTTCGGCGTCCATGTCGCTTCCAACGTCCCGGTCGGCTCGGTCGTGCTGATGCCCGGTCCGAACAATGCCAGCGTCGACTGGTTCCGCATCCGGGTCCACGGCCTCAGCGCGCACGTCTCGACACCGGAGCAGGGCGCGGACGCCGTCTATATCGCGAGCCAGATCGTCGTGGCCGCGCAGGCGCTCGTCACCCGCCGCACCAGTCCGATGGACAATGTACTCATTGGTATCGGCAAGCTCAGTGCCGGCACCGCCTACAACGTGATCGCCCAGGAGGCTGAGCTGGAGGGTACGATCCGCGTCTTCACGCCGGAGCTGCGCCGCCTCACCAAGGCCCGTCTCGAAGCGCTGGCCAGGCAGACGGCCGCGCTCTTCGGCGGCAGCGCCGAGCTTGAGTGGAACGACAACACCTCCCCCCTCATCAACGACGACGCCGCCACCGCGGAGGCTCAGAAGACCGCCGTCTCTCTCTTCGGTGAGGACAAGGTCATCCGCTCGCGGCAGCCCTCCCTGGGCGGGGACGACTTTGCCGAGTATATCCTGCGTGTCCCCGGCGTTTACGCCTATATCGGCTCGGGCAATCCGGCCCGGCCCGACACCATGGCCTCCCAGCACAATTCCCACTTCGACATCGACGAGGACGCCCTTACCGTCGCGACCGCTCTCTACGTCTGCTACAGCGTGGATTATCTCAACGGCGAGGTCTGAATTATCCGTCTGTCACAGATCATCAAGGCTCTGCGCTGATTGGCGCAGAGCCTTGATTTTGTTCACATTTCCCGCCTTGACTTGTGCGGGAATCCTGTTAGAATAATAAAGATTCTATATTAATCATACAGGATGTGAGAACAGACGTGATCAAAACCTTTCTCAAGTGTGTCCGGGAGTACAAGCTCCCCACGATCCTGACCCTGGTGCTCATCATCGGCGAGGTCGCGATCGAGGTGCTGATCCCCTTCTACACCGCGGATCTGGTCAATGAAATCAAGGCCTCCGTCCCGATGGCCGAGGTTGTGCGGCTTGGCCTGATCCTGGTGGCAATGGCGCTGCTTAGCCTCGCATGCGGCGGCGGTGCCGGCTTCTACGGTGCGCGTGCCTCGGCCGGCTTTGCCAAGAACGTCCGTCACGACGCCTTTGAGCGCATCCAGCGCTTTTCCTTCGAGAATATCGACCGCTTCTCCACCGCCTCGCTCGTGACCCGTCTGACCACGGATATCACGAACGTGCAGATGGCCTTTATGATGGCCATCCGCATCGCGGTGCGCGCGCCGCTGATGCTCGTCTTCTCGGTCATCATGGCCTGGCGCATGGGCGGCCGGCTCGCGCTGACCTTTGTGGTGGTTATCCCCGTGCTGGTCGCGGGGCTGCTGCTCATCGCCCGCAAAGCCATGCCGGCCTTCCGGGCGGTCTTCCACAAGTATGACCGGCTCAACGAATCCGTGGAGGAAAACGTGCGCGGGATGCGCGTGGTGAAGGGCTTTGCCCGCGAGGACTATGAGAAACAGAAGTTCGCCGCGGCCTCCGATGATATCCGCAAAGACTTCACCTATGCCGAGCGCCTCGTCGCACTCAACAGCCCGCTGATGAGCCTGTGCATGTATTTCAACATGGTCTTCATCCTGCTGGTCGGTTCCAAGCTCATCATCTCCGGGCAGGGCCAGTTCATCGACGTGGGGCAGATCTCCGCCATGCTCAACTATGGCATGCAGATCCTCATGTCCCTGATGATGCTCTCCATGATCTACGTCATGATGACCATGTCCCTCGAGTCCATGAAGCGTCTTGCCGAGGTCCTGAACGAGGAGCCCCGGCTGCAGAACCCCGCCTCCCCGGTATACGAGGTGAAGGACGGTTCTGTCGATTTTCAAGATGTGGCCTTCCGCTATTCCCGTGAGGCGCAGAACGACGCCCTGTACGACATCGATCTGCACATCGACTCCGGCATGACCGTCGGGGTCCTGGGCGGTACGGGCTCGAGCAAGACGACGCTCATTCAGCTCATCCCCCGTCTTTACGACGTGACGGAGGGCAGCGTGAAAGTCGGCGGCGTGGACGTGCGCGACTACGACCTGGAGACGCTGCGCAACGCCGTATCCGTCGTGCTGCAGAAAAACCAGCTCTTCTCCGGCACCGTGCGGGACAACCTCCGCTGGGGCAATCCCGAGGCCACGGACGAGGAGATCGCCGAGGCCTGCCGGCTCGCGCAGGCGGATGAGTTCATCATGGCCCACCCCGATGGCTACGACCGCTGGATCGAGCAGGGCGGCGCCAATGTCTCCGGCGGTCAGCGCCAGCGTCTGTGCATCGCGCGGGCACTGCTGAAAAAGCCGAAGATCCTGATTCTGGACGATTCCACCAGCGCCGTCGACACGCGCACCGACGCCCTGATCCGCGCGGGCTTCCGTTCTTTTATCCCCGAGACCACCAAGATCATCATCGCCCAGCGCGTTGCCTCCGTCCAGGACGCGGACATGATCCTCGTCATGGACAACGGCCGCATCGCCGCTGCGGGCACCCACGAGGAACTCATGAAGAGCAGCCCGATCTACCGCGAGGTATACGAGCAGCAGACGAAAGGCGGTGACAGCGATGAATAAATCCCGCGGCGATATGCTTCGCGAGAACTTCGGCGGCATTCAGTGGACGCTGAAAAAGTTTTTCGGCTTTTACCCCGTTCTGGCCCCGCTCGCGGTCTTCTGCATCCTTTTCACCGCTGCGATCTCCGCCATCCCCTCTCTATTCGTCCAGCGCATCCTGACGGTTGTGGAGAAGTGGTACCAGAGCGGCGACTGGGCTGCTGCCCGACCCGAGGTGCTCCATTATATCTATATCCTGATCGGTCTCTATGTCCTCTCGCTCATCTCCCAGCTCTTCGAGACGCAGATTATGGCCGTCATGACCCAGGGCTTCCTCGACAAGCTGCGCCGGGAACTCTTCAATGGCATGCAGGACCTGCCGATCCGCTATTTTGACAGTCACCAGACCGGCGACGTCATGAGCTTCTACACCAACGACATCGATACCCTGCGCCAGCTCGTGAGCCAGTCGCTCCCCTCGCTGATTCGCGCCGGCTCCACAGTACTGATCGTTTTCGCTATCATGCTCTATTTCAGCGTGTGGCTCACGCTCGTGCTGCTGCTCGGCGTCGTCGCGATGTTCTTTGTCACGAAGATTGTGGGCGGCGGCTCGGCCAAGTACTTCATGCGGCAGCAGAAGTCCACAGCCGCGATGGAGGGCTTCGCCCAGGAGATGATGGAGGGCCAGAAGGTCATCAAGGTCTTCTGCCACGAGGAGCAGGCGCTGCGCGATTTCGACCGCGTCAACACCGCGCTCTATGAGGACAGTCTGCGCGCCCATGCCTACGCGAGCGTGCTCGGGCCGATCATCGGCAACATCGGCAATATCCTCTATGTCACGCTCGCGCTGGTGGGCGGCGTGTTCCTGCTGCTGCAGGTCCCGAACCTCTCCCTGTCCGGCAAAGTCCTTGACATCACGATCCTCGTCCCCTTCCTGAACATGTCGCGCCAGTTCACCGGCAACGTCAACCAGCTCAGCCAGCAGATCAACTCCATCGTCATGGCCGGTGCCGGCGCGCAGCGCGTGCTGAGCCTTGTGAACGAGCCCCCCGAGACCGATGATGGCTATGTCACGCTCGTGAACGTCAAAGAGGCGGCCGACGGCAGCCTCGAGGAGACCGAGGAGCGCACGGGCCGCTGGGCCTGGCGGCATCCGCACACGGCCGACGGCAGCGTGACCTACACCCCGCTGCGCGGCGATGTGCGCATGGTGGATGTCGACTTCGCCTACGTCGAAGGCAAGCAGGTGCTCTACGACGTCTCGGTCTACGCCGAACCGGGCCAGAAGGTCGCCTTTGTCGGAGCCACCGGTGCCGGCAAGACCACCATCACAAACCTCATCAACCGCTTCTACGATATCGCCGACGGCAAGATCCGCTACGACGGCATCAATGTCAACAAGATCAAAAAGAAGGATCTGCGCCGCTCGCTCGGTCTGGTGCTGCAGGAGACGAATCTCTTTACCGGCACCGTCATGGAGAACATCCGCTACGGGCGGCTCGACGCCACAGATGAGGAATGTGTCACGGCGGCAAAACTCGCCGGCGCGGATGATTTCATCACCCGCCTGCCGCAGGGCTACGACACCGCGCTCACCAACAACGGTGCGAATCTCTCCCAGGGGCAGCGGCAGCTGCTCGCCATCGCCCGCGCGGCCGTCGCCGATCCGCCCTGCCTGATTCTGGACGAGGCGACTTCCTCCATCGACACCCGCACTGAGGCCATTGTGCAGCGCGGCATGGACAAACTCATGGAGGGACGCACCGTCTTCGTGATCGCCCACCGCCTCTCGACCGTCATGGATTCCGACGTCATCATGGTGCTCGATCACGGGCGCATCATCGAGCGCGGCAGCCATGAAAAGCTGCTCGCCGAGAAGGGCACCTATTACCAGCTCTATACCGGCGCTTTCGAACTCGAATAACCCAACACCGACAGAGGCCCTGCCGCAACACGCTGCAGGGCCTCTGTTTTTCTTCCGGAGGCGCGTCGCTTATAAAAGCTATTGACAAGGATATGAAAAATAAGGTAAACTTGATGCATAGCATATTTACCACAAAAACTATAGAAAAGAGGCGTATGTATGGGTTTTCATGAAGACGGAAAATGGTGGGTCAGCCCCTGCAACTATGACCCCGAGGTGCTGAGCAAGCTGGAGTTCCCCGAGAACATCGAGATCCTCGACACCACGCTGCGCGACGGCGAACAGCAGCCGAGCATCATCCTGACGAAGGATGAGAAGGTGGCCTTTGCCCTCAAGCTCGCGGAGGCCGGCGTGCACCGCATCGAGGCGGGCACCCCCGCCGCGCTCAAGGAGGATGCCGACGCGATCCGCGAGATCTGCGCGGAGATCAAGCGCCGCGGTCTGAAGAGCAAGGTCTACTGCTTCGTGCGCTGCATGAAGCAGGATGTTCAGCTCGCCAAGGACTGCGGGGTGGACGGTATCATCACCGAGATGATGGGCAGCGAGCACCTGCTCAAGTACGGCAAGAAGTGGGAGTACCAGCGCGCGGTCGACGTGTCGGTGGAGGCCTCCAACTTCGCACATGAGCTTGGCTTGAAGGTCAGCTTCTTCCCGGCCGACGGCTCCCGCGCGGATCTGGATTATCTGCTGAACTTCATCGGCGAGGTAAACGAGAAGGGCCATATCGACTCCGTCACGCTGGTGGACACCTTCGGCGTGCTCTCCCCCGAGGGCGCCGCGCACCGTGTCCACGCCATCCGCAATCGCTTCCCCGGCCTGCCGGTGGAGTGCCACTTCCATGACGACTTCGGCCTCGGCGTCGCGACGACCCTGGCCGGTCTCGCCGCCGGCGCGTCTGTTGCGCATGTGACCGTGGCCGGCATCGGCGAGCGCTCCGGCAGCGCCCAGCTCGAGGCCGTGGTCATGGCGCTCAAGTGCCTCTACGGCATCGACGTCGGCATCAAGACGGAGATGTTCAAGGACCTGGCCGAGACGCTCGAGGGCATGACGCGCGTACCCATCCATCCGATCCGCCCCATCGTCGGCGACAAGATCTTCCAGTGGGAGACCGGCCTGCCTTCCAGTCTCTGGGAGAACGCCAAAAACGTCGACCCGCTGATCATGCTCCCCTACAGCTGGAAGCTCACCGGCCACCGCATGCCGCGTCTGCTGCTCGGCAAAAAGTCCGGCAAGGACAACGTGCGTGTCTGGCTTGAGGATGCCGGGCGCAGCACAGACCTCACGAAAGAGCAGATGTCGGCCTTGCTGACGGCTATCAAGGAGAAGTCCTATTCCGTCAAGCGCGATCTGACCAAGGAAGAGTTTGAAGAGATCGTGGACGCGTTCCAGATCCCGAAGGTGTAAGCGCGCGATGGGGAATATCCGTTATGACTTCACCGGCAAGACGGTGATCGTCACGGGCGGCGTCTCCGGCATCGGGCGCGCCGTCTCGCTGGGCTTTGCCCGGGCCGGCGCCAACGTCGTGATGTGCTGCTTGCCGGGCGAGGCGCTCGGCCCCGTCAGCTACCGGGAGGTGCTGGATGAGGGCGGCAAGGCCATCCTGGTGGAGGTGGACATCTCCGACGAGGAGCAGGTCGAGGCCATGGTGCAGAAGGCGATCGAGGCCTTCGGCAAAGTGGATATCTTCGTGTCCAACGCCGCCGCCTTCGACGGCTACCGCAAGCTCCTCGACACGACGCCCGAGCAGTGGCGCCGGGTCATGGACGTGAACCTGAACGGCAATTACTATATCTGCCGCCACATCCTGCCCCACATGCTCTCCAACGGCAGCGGCGTGCTGGTCTTCGTCTCGTCCATCGCGGGCGTGATCGCCGGGCACGGCGGCGCCGCCTACACCACCTCCAAACACGGCGTGAACGGCCTGGTAAAGCAAATCACCTTCGACTACGGCCGGGAGGGCATCCGCGCCAACGCCGTGTGCCCCGGCTCGACCTATACGCCGCTCTCCGCCGCCGGGCTGGAGACGGAGAAGTCGAAGAAGAAACTCGCCTGGACCCCGTACGGCACCTACGGGCAGCCGGAGTTCATCGCGAATGAGGTGCTGTATCTCGCGAGCGACGAGGCGGAGTTCATCTACGGCACCGTCCGTCTGGTCGACGGCGGCAACCAGGTCCGCAAGTGGGAATGAACATCGATATACAAACATAAAGAATGGCCTGATGGGCTTTGCCCATCAGGCCATTCTTTATGTTTATGCGATTGCGGTGCGCGTCAGACGCCCACCAGATTCGGGAGCCCCAGCACGAGGCCCGGGAAGAGGATGCACAAAAGCAGCACCATCACGACCAGGCCGACCATCGGGATTACCGCGCGGCAGGTATCCGCCAGGCGTGTGTTGCCCGCCTTGGAGGCCACGAAGAGGCAGGTCCCAACCGGAGGTGTGAGAGCGCCGATGCAGACGTTCACCGTCAGCAGCACGCCAAAGAACACGGGATCGACGCCCATGCGCGTGATGACCGTGAGCACGATCGGGCTGAGCAGCATGATGATGGAGACGGCGTCGATGAAGCAGCCGAGGACCAGGATCAGCAGGTTCAGCAGAATCAGCACCACCGTGGCGTTATCGGTCATCGCCATGATGGAGGTCGCGATCTTCTGCGGGATCTGCTGGCTCGTCAGGACCCAGGCCAGCGCGCTGGCCGCCGCGACGATGATCATGACCGTCGCCGTGCCCTTCGCGGCGCTGAGCAGGATCTTCGGCATCTGCTTGAGGCCGATCGTGCGATAGACGAAGAAGCCGAGGATCAGCGCGTAGAAGGCGGCTACCGCCGCGGACTCCGTCGCCGTGAAGATACCGGAGAAGATACCACCCAGGATGATAACCGGCAGCAGCAGCGCCAGGAAGGCGCGCTTGAAGGAGTTCCAGAAGTCCTTCAGCGTGAGCGCTTCCGTCTCTTTCGGATAGTTGTGCTTCTTCGCGTAGAAGAAGCTGTAGACCATGAGGACAAGGCCGAAGGCCACGCCCGGGACCACGCCGCCCAGGAACATGCGCTTCACCGAGACACCGGCGATGACCGCGTAGATGATCATCGGGATGCTGGGTGGAATGATCGGTCCGATCGCGCCGCCGCAGGCGATCAGGGCGGAGGAGAAGCCATCGTCATAGCCTCTCTCGCGCATGGTCGGGAGGAGCAGCGCGCCGATCGCCGCGGCCGTTGCGACCGCGGAGCCGCACATAGCGGCAAACATCATGGCAAGCAGGATGGCCACGTGGGCCATGCCGCCGGCGAAGCGGCCGACCAGCTCATAGGCGAAATCCATGAGCCGCTTGGTGATCTTCGCCTCCTCCATGATGGAGCCGGCCAGCATGAAGAAGGGAACGGCCAGGAGCGGGAAGGAATCGAGCCCGGCGTACATATTATGCGCAATGGTGACGGGGTTGAAGATATCCTGCCAGACCATCACGATGGCGGCGAGGCCGCCCAGCGCGTACACGATCGGCAGACCCAGCAGGATCACGCCGAGGAACAGCAAAACAAGACCACCGATCATACCCGCTTAACCCCCTCTCTCAGGCTGGGTGCATTTGTCCAGCGGAAATACAGATCCAGGACAAGGAAGATGATGCCTGCGCCCGCGCTCACCGGGATCACGGAATACACGACGCCCATGGGGAGATCCATCGTCGTGGCCATATGCGTCATCTGCCGGGTCACCAGCGTCATGGCGCCCTTGTACATCAGGTACAGCACCACGATCGCGATCAGATCGAGCACCGTGCAGAGGATCTTTCTGGCCAGGGGGCCGAACTTCTGCTCCAGCATATCAAAGCGGGTGAGCTCGCCGTAATAGATTGCGGACGGGAGGCCGAGAAACACCAGCCAGATGAACTGATAGCGCAGCAGCTCGTCGCTCCACTTGATGGACGAGCCGAGGACAGAGCGCAGGAAAATCTGTAAAAGCATCAGGACAAACATCACAGCCAGGTTGATGATCAGGCCCCAGTGGATGCAGGACAGGAGCACTTTGGCTATGACGCGAAGCGCATTATCGATTTTAGTTTTCATGGCAGATCTCCTCAAAAGAAAGCACGAGAGGGGTGAGCCTCTCGTGCTGCAAAAGCTGCTGCTTAACGACCGAGCGCCTGCTCGATACGGGTGATGTAATCCGCCGCGCCGTCGACCGAGCTCATGATGTCGTCATAGACAGGCTGCACCGCTTCACGGAAGCCGGTGGTATCGACTTCGTTGATCTGCATGCCCTCAGCCTTCAGCTTCTCGAGGTACTCGTCGTCGCTGGCCTCAGAGGCGGCACGGGCGCGCGCCTGAGCAGCCGTCATCTCCTCGTCGAGGATCGTGCGCAGATCTTCGGGGAGGGACTGATACCAATCCTCGGCCACGAGGATGATGATGGGAGAGTACACATGGCCGGTCAGGCTGAGATAATCCTGGACCTCATAGTACTTGTTGGCGTAGATGACGGACAGAGGGTTCTCCTGGCCATCCATGGTGTGGTTGCTCAGCGCGGTGTAGAGCTCACCGACCGCCATCGGGGTGGCGTTGGCGCCGAGCGCGTTCATGCAGCCCATAACAGTCTTGGTCTCGGGCACGCGGAGATTCAGGCCCTTGAAGTCCTCAACGGAGTTGATCGGGCGCACGCTGTTGGTGGTGTGGCGATAGAAGTTCATCCAGTAGGAGATCAGGCGTACACCGGTGGCGTCCAGGAATTTCTGGGCCAGCTCCTGACCGATCTCGCCGTCGCAGATGTCATAGACTTCCTGATGGCTGTTGTAGAGGTACGGCATCTCCAGAACGCCCATCACGGGCAGGAAGGAGGCGACGCCGCCGGGGGACTGGGTGCACATCTCAAGGGTGCCGTTCTGCAGGCTCTCCGTCATGGCGGCGAGAGAACCAAGCTGGCTGCTGGGGTACACGGAGGCCTTGATCCGGCCTTCGGAGCGCTCGTTGATGGCGGCCGCCATCTCTTCAAGGGTCTCGCACAGCGGATGGCCGGGGGCCGTCACGTCGCCGATGCGCAGGGTATAGGTCTTTTCTTTTGCTGCGAAGGCATTGACTCCGCAGAAAAGGGAAAGGACCATAACGAGTGCCAGGGACAGTGCAAGAGTTCTGGAAATGTTCTTCATGGTAATCCTCCTTTTAGATATGTTTTCCGGAAACACTTCGGTGCTTTTATTGTAAAGCATTTTTCTAAGCTTGTCAAACTATTTATCAAAGTTTTTTCGTCGTCCCATGACAGGCACCGCGCTGTTCTCTGTCAGAGAGCAAAAAGCACCCGGGTCATCGACCCGGGTGCGTTCTCTTTTTCAGCTCTCGCCGCCCGTTTTGGGTTTCGGTTTGCGGTAATGGCGGCGGTGGTTCGGGCGGTGGGTTTTCTCCCCGCTCTTCTCGGCGCCGTTCTCTTCCCCGGCGTTCTTCGGCTCTACCCGCACAGGCTTGACGGTGGCCTGCTTGTCGGCGTTCGGTTTCTTTCCACCGCGCTTCTCCGCGTGCTTTGCAGGTTTCTCCCCCTTCTTCTCCTCGCGCGGATGCGGTACCTTCTCCTCCTGGGGCTGGGCATTCTTCTCTCCCTCGCCTTTGCCGCGGCCGCGGCCTCCGCGGTGGCGGCGGCGGTTTTTCTTCTCCTCGCCCTTGCCTTCACTCTCAGCGGGGCGCACGGGTTCGGGGACGACCAGCAGCGGCACGGCCCACTCATCTGCCGGCTCTTCGGGTTCTTCTTCCGGCTCCGGAACATAGTGCAGCACCGAAGGCAGCGGTTCGCCCTCTTTCGGGCGGCCGCCGGGCACCGCTGCCAGCTCGTTGGATTTGAAGAGTTTCAGCGTATCCTCACTGTCCCCGTCCAGACGGACCTTGACCGTCTGACGCAGGAGATTGACCTGCACCGCCGTGCCATAGCCGTCCTTGGTCTCGACAAAAGCGCCCTGTTTGGGGACCTTTTTCACAAGATCCTCGTAGGCCGCCTGCTCATAGCGCAGGCAGCACATCAGGCGGCCGCAGCTGCCGGAGATCTTGGTGGGGTTGAGCGAGAGGGACTGGACCTTCGCCATCTTGGTGGAGACCGGCTGAAAATCGTCCAGGAACTGGCTGCAGCAGTAAGGCCGGCCGCAGATGCCGATCCCGCCGATCATCTTTGCCTCATCACGCACGCCGATCTGACGCAGCTCGATGCGGTTGCGGAAGATCCCGGCAAGGTCCTTCACGAGCTCGCGGAAATCCACGCGTCCGTCGGCCGTGAAGAAGAAGGTCGTCTTGTTGCCCTCGAAATTGCACTCCACATCCACGAGCTTCATCTCCAGCCCGTGCTCGGCGATCTTTTCCCGCCCGATCTCAAAGGCTTCCTTTTCCCGTTTCTTGTTCAGCTGTTCCACGCGTAGATCGTCCTGCGTCGCGACGCGCGCCACCGGGCGCAGAGGCTGAACGACGGCGTCCTCCTCCACCATGTGGTTGCCGTGGACGCAGTCGGCGATCTCCAGTCCCTTAGCGGTCTCGACGATCACCTTGTCCCCGGTCTTGATGCTCAGGGAACGCGGGGAAAAATAATAGCATTTCCCCCGGTTTTTGAATTTGATACTGATTACTTCAAGCAATGCTTTATCCTCTTTCTCTTCCTCCCGCGATGCTTTCCACCGCGAGCAGGCCAAATAACTGTCTGCCGCTGACATTCGCCTGCTGGTACACAGCGCAGCGTTCGATCAGCTTCCACAGCGCCCAGAGCTGCGCTCGTTCCATCCGCGGCTCCGCGCGCCGCCCGGCGAGCAGCTCTGCCAGCAGCGCCTGGGTACTCTCCAGGAAAGCCGCCAACCCCGCTTTCTCTGTCCGCTCGTTCTGCAGGCACCATGCACAAAGCCCGACTTCATCCTGCTGTGCCGCGAGGCGCAGATACTCGAGGGCGAGCTTTTTCCCGGTGTCTGTCTCTCCGCTCTTTTCGCTGTTGGTGCTCAGCTCCACACAGCGGGAGCGTACAGTCGGCAGCAGGACGCCGGCGTTCTCCGCGCAGAGCAGGAAGATCACGCCCGCAGGCGGTTCCTCCAGAGTTTTGAGCGCGGCGTTTTGCGCCTCCGGGGTTTTCATCTTGTCCGCCTCATCCAGGATATACACCTTGCGCGCCGCCTCATTCGGCAGAATATAGGCGTCGGCCGTCATCGCCCGGATCTGGGCGACGCTTAGAAAGGCCTTGCCCTCCTCACGGCGGATATGCTGGATATCCGGATGGGTGCCGTTCCGGGCTTTCCGGCATCCCCGGCATCGGCCGCAGGGCGCGTCCGTTCCCCGTTCACAGACTGCCGCCGCCGCGATCTGCTCCGCGAGTTCCAGGCACGCGGCCCGGTCCGGCGAGGAGAGGATATACGCGTGGGACAGACGCTGTGCGTCGTGGATCGTAAACGCCGCCATGGCAGCCTCCTTCTGTTGCATACAACTTAACTGATTTATTTTACCCTTTTCTTCTTTCCGCGTCAACCTGAAACGCAGTTTTTTTGCTCCTCGGTTGCAACGCGACTCCTATCCTGCTATAATACATATAATATACGTGGTCATTCATCCGCCTGTCTGTCTCTTGGTACGAGGAGATATATGAAAACACCCCGTATTCTCATACCGTTTGTTCTTACGCTCATACTCCTGTTTTGTGCCTGCGGGCACACCGCGCCGTCGGCGCCGACCCCGGAGTCCACACCCGAACCCGTGTCTGAGTCCACACCGGAACCGACGAGCGCGCCGCCTGACTACCGGGATCGGCTGCAGATTGTCGAAATCGGCGTCAAGAACCGGGCAAGCTTTTTTCGGGAGGGCTTCCCCGACTGGATTGAACTGCAAAACGTCTCGAATGAACCGCTCCTGCTGGAGGGCTGGACGCTCTCGGATCGGCCCGGTCACGAGGGGCTGGCGCTCTCCGGCGTGCTCGCGCCGGGGGAACTGCTGCTGCTCACACTCGATGGGGCGGACTTCTCCCTGTCCTACGGCGAGACGCTCTGGCTGCGCGCCCCGGACGAGAGCGTGCAGGAGAGCATCCTTCTCACTTCCGGCGCGGCGGACCATGCGCTGCAGCGCCAGGAGGACGGCAGCTTCCTGGAAAGCCCCTGGATCAGCCCCGGCTATCCCAACGGGACCGAGGGTTATGAGCGCTTCTGTTCCGAACGTGTGCCCGCCGGCCCGCTGATCATCAGCGAGGTCATGGTCGCCAACGCGAGCTTCCCGCTCCACTCCCAGCATCCCTGCTTCGACTGGGTGGAGATCCGAAACATCTCGAACGAGGCGGTGGAGCTGAGCGAATACTGTCTGTCCGATGACCGTGATCGCCTCGACCTGTGGCACTTTCCCGCCGGCAAGCTTCAGCCGGGCGAGCTGCGCGTCGTGATCTGTGACGAGGAGCTGACGGATCCGGACATCACCTCCCGCGAGGCCAACACCGGCTTTTCGCTCAGTGCGGAGAACGAGCGGCTCTACCTCAGCCGCGGGGACGGCACGCTGCTCGACTTCGCCGCCCTGCACGATATCCCCGAGGACTGCTCGCTCGGGCGCGAGGACGGCCGCGCCGGCTTTCTGTATTATGCCACTCCGAGCCCGCGCAAGGAGAACAGCGGCGGTCAGCGCCGTGTCTCCGAGAGTCCGGAGAGCCCGGAGGCGGACGGCGTATTCGAGGGAGTGGAGAGCGTCACGGTGACGCTCCGCGGCAGCGGGGAGATCCACTATACGCTCGACGGGAGCACGCCGACTCCCGATTCTCCTCTCTATACAGACGCGCTGACGATCAGCGAGACCGGCCTGCTGCGCGCGATCGCCATCGAAGACGACGCGATCCCGAGCGCGATCTGCGAGCGCTGTTTTATTCTCAACGAGGGGCATGTCCTGCCCGTTCTGAGCCTGGTGGTCAATGATCAGAAGCACTTCAAGACCACCTACGACTGGGGCGACAAGTATACGATATACAGCGGCTGTCTCACCCTGTATGACGGGGAGCACAGCTTCTCCCATCCCTGCGGCGTCTCCCTGCGTGGCTGGACGAGTCTGAGTCTGCCGAAGAAGAGCTTTGGCGTCCGCTTCCGCGCACGCGACGGCGGCGATCTGGAGGCTGACGTTTTCTCCAACGGCGTCACGCGCTTTCACTCCCTCGCGATCCGTGCCGGGCAGGATTATTCCTTCACGGTATTCCGCAACGAGCTCGTGCAGGATCTCTGTCTGGAGGCCAGCGACGCGGTCCTCACCCAGGCGAGCAAATTCTGTATCCTCTATCTCAACGGGGAATACTGGGGTATCTACAGCCTCAAGGAGGACGTAAGCCGCTGGCTCTACGCCTCCCATCGGGGAGTCGATGTTGAGACGGTGGAAAGCCTGCGCGGCATGCTGCCCACCTCGGCGGATCTCTACAAAAATGTGATCGAATTCGCCTGGTTCCACGATCTGAGTGAGCCGGAAAACTACCGGCAGATCTGCGAAAATGTGGACATCCGCAGCCTCTGCGACTGGTTTTTGATGGAGAGCTACTGCGGCAACACGGATACCGAAGGAAACATCCGCTTCCTGCGCTCCAGCGCGGACGATCATCTCTGGGACCTGGTCTTCTACGATCTCGACTGGTCCTTCCGCAATCCCGATCCCTTCACCGTGCTCCTTGCGGGATACGGGCATGCCGGGCCGCAGATCCCGCCGCTCCTCATCGGCCTCTGCCGCAACACGGAATTCCGGGACATGGTGCTTCGTCGCTGGGCGGAGCTCACGGAGGGCGTGCTCTCCGACGAGCATGTGATCGCCCGGATCGACGAGATGGAGGCCCTGCTCGCCCCCGAGATTCCGCGCGACTGGACGCGCTGGGATATGCCGCCCGACCGCTGGGGCCGCCGGGTGGAGGAGCTGCGCAGCTTTATTCGGGATAGAGAGTGGGCGGCGCTCTCCACCGATGCCCTCTGCCGTTTTCTCCGCGTCACGCCCGAGGAGCGTGCCGTCTATTTCGGACAATAAAGAAAGGAAAAAACTATGGAACTTACCGCTTTTGCCTCCTGGCTGAACACCGCCTTCGGCGGTTATGACCGCGTCATTCTCCGCTTCATGCACCGGCTGGCCGAGCTGCTCGGCGGCGTGCTGACCCCGCTCATGAAGGTCGTCACCTTCCTCGGTGAAAAGGGCCTCGTGCTGATTCTGATCAGCCTGATCCTGATGCTCTTCTCCCGCACGCGCAAGACCGGTGTCTGCATGTTCGGCGCCATCGCCTGCGGCGCGATCCTCACCAATTTCATCCTCAAGGACTGGGTCGCACGGCCACGCCCCTTTGAGTCCATGACGGTCTACCGCCAGTGGTGGGAGGCGCTCGGCGCTCCGGCTGAGGATGGCTTCTCCTTCCCCTCCGGCCACGTAACCGCCGCTGTTGCCGGTCTCACCGGCCTCTGCCTGACCCGCGGCCGTAAGTGGATCCTCCCCTCTGTGCTGTGGGTGCTGCTGATGGCCGTCTCCCGCAACTATCTGATGGCTCATTTCCCCTCCGACGTGCTTTTTGCCGTGCTGATCGGCCTGCTCGCTGCCGCTGTCGCCTACGCCATTACGCTTCTGATTTTCCACCTGCTTGAGCAGCACGCGGACAAGGCTCTCTGCGCCAAGGTCCTGGACTTTGATCTCCCGCTGCGTCTGCCCGCCTTCCTCCGCCGGAGCGACGAGCCGGCAGATGAGGAAGACCGCGAGAGCGACGAATACCTGGAACGCGATAACGACATGCTCTATGCCGATGCCGAACGGATCGACATCGCCGCTGACTTCGATCAGATCATGCAGCAGGACCGCGCGGCTGCCGCCTCGTCGAAGCGCGCCAACGCCCTTTCAGGCGATGCGGATGACGCGGACGAAGATACAGCGAATGCGTCGTTCTTCTCCCGTCCCCGCTCCTCCGGCGGCTATCAGGGCAAACACCTCAAATAAGGCGTCCCGCTCTCTGCAAAGGGCCGGGCTGTGCCTGCGCACAGCCCGGCCCTTTATTCTTACCTGCCTGTCTCCAGCCAGATCATCAACACGGAGATATCCGCCGGGGAGACTCCGGAAATGCGGCTCGCCTGACCAAAGCTCTCCGGTCGGATCCTTTTGAGCTTCTCCCGCGCCTCCAGGCGCAGGCCCGTCACCCGATCATAGTCCAGATCCGGCGGCAGCGCCCGCTCCTCCAGGCGTGTGAACTCCTCGATCTGCCGCAGCTGACGGCGGATATAGCCCTCGTACTGCAGGCGGATCTCTACCTGCTGCCGCACGGCGCGATCCAGCACCGGCCGTTCGGGGTCAAAAGGCGCGGTGTCCGCATAGCTCAGCTGCGGGCGGCGGATCAGATCCGCGAGGGAGGCCCCGGAGCTCAGCGTCGCGGTCCCGTGGGCTGCCAGCATGGCGTTGAGGGCTTCCGAGGGAGGCGTGTGCGTGTGTTCGAGCCGCTGAAGCTCCCGCTCGACCGCCGCGTATTTTTCCTGCACGGCACGGTAGCGCTCCTCACTCACGAGGCCGATGCGCCGTCCGATCCCGCTCAGGCGTTCGTCGGCGTTGTCCTGCCGGTGGAGCAGCCGATATTCGCTGCGGGAGGTCATCATACGATAGGGCTCGTTCGTGCCCTTGGTGACCAGGTCGTCGATGAGCGTGCCGATATAACCGTCGCTGCGGCGCAGGATCAGCGGCTCCTCGCCCTTCAGCTTCAGCGCCGCGTTGACCCCGGCCACAAAGCCCTGTGCCGCCGCCTCCTCATAGCCGGAGGAGCCGTTGAACTGCCCGGCCCCATAGAGGCCTTCGACCGTTTTGCACTCGAGCGTCGGGCGCAGCATGGTCGGATCCAGGCAGTCGTACTCGATCGCATAGGCACACCGTGTCATCTCCGCGTGTTCGAGGCCCGGGATCGTGCGCAGCATGCGCTGCTGCACCTCCTCGGGCATAGAGGAGGAGAAGCCCTGGATATAGAGTTCCTCCGTGTTCAGACCCATCGGTTCGATGAAGAGCTGGTGGCGCTCCTTGTCCGGGAAGGTCATGATCTTGGTCTCGATGCTCGGGCAGTAGCGCGGCCCGACGCCCTCAATCACCCCGGTATAGATCGGGCTGCGGTCCAGGTTCTCGCGGATAACGGCATGCGTTTGTTCGTTCGTATAGGTCAGATAGCAGACCGCGCGGTTCTCCGGCGGAACGGCCGTCGAGAAGGAAAAGGCCTCGGGCTCCTCGTCGCCCGGCTGCAGCTCCATACGGGAAAAATCCACCGTCCTCGCGTTCACGCGCGGCGGGGTGCCGGTCTTGAAGCGGCGCAGCGGCAGGCCCAGTCCTCTCAGGCATTGGGAGAGCTCCGTCGCCGCGGCAAGGCCGTCGGGCCCGGAGGAGCGCAGTACCTCGCCCACAATGGTGCGCCCGTCCAGGTAGGTGCCCGAGGCGATCACCACCGCGCGGCAGGCATACACCGCGCCTGTGTGGGTCCGGACGCTCACGACCCGACCGTCCTCCACCCCGATATTCACGACCTCCGCCTGCTTGACGCGCAAGTGCTCCTGCTGCTCAAGCGTCTGCTTCATCACTTCCTGGTAGCGTCTCCGATCCGCCTGGGCGCGGAGAGAGTGGACAGCCGGCCCCTTTCCCCGGTTGAGCATCCGGTACTGGATGCAGGCGCGGTCCGCTGCCTTCGCCATCTCGCCGCCGAGCGCGTCGAGCTCCCGGACCAGATGGCCTTTGCCGGTGCCGCCAATCGCCGGATTGCAGGGCATATTGCCCACACTGTCCAGATTCACCGTGAAGCAGAGCGTGTCCATTCCCAGGCGCGCGGCGGCCAGCGCCGCTTCGATCCCGGCGTGTCCGGCGCCGATCACCGCGATATCACAGCTGCCCGCCTTGAATTCTGTCACCATGCGTCCCTTCTCCTGTTCTGTGTCAATGGGACACATTATACCAGATTTAGTGGAAAATACAATCATCTCTCCCCTCTATTGGGAATTCCTGTGTTTTTTCCTTGACCCGGATAAAGAATACGTTTATAATCTAAAGAAGAAAATTGTCAAAGTGAGGGGGCTTTCCCATGCGTACGACTCATAAACGTCTGCTCAGCCTCTTTTTGCTGCTCTGCCTGTCCCTGACCCTGCTGACTTTTGCGCCAGCCCGGAGCGAGGCGGCGGACGGCTGGCCCATCCCTGTCGTCCGTGTCCAGACCAACTACACGCCGATCGCCCTGATGGATCTCGATACGCTGACTGTTGAGGCGACGACGGATAACTGCCGCGTTACGAAGACGGCCTGGTATACCGCCGGCGGTGCGCCGCTCAGCGACCGCTTCGATACGGATCCCGTATATCTCGAGGTCGAGCTCAGCACAAGCGGCGGCTATTCCTTTGATGGCGACGCCGCGGTCTACATCAACAACACCGCCGCGACCGTTGTCTCCAACACCGGCACCTCTCTGACTGCCCGCAGCCATGAATACACGCCGGACGCCTGGGCGCCCAGCGTGGAGAAGAATCCCGCACCTCAGGAGGTGAACGTCGGCGGCAGCGCCATCTTCACCGTCTCCGCGCTTTATGTCGCCGACTACGAGTGGTGCTTGCAGCGCCCGGACGGGAATGACTGGTTCAACCTGAAGAACATTGCCGAGGTCTTCCCCACCCTTGAATTCAGCGGGAACGAAACAGACACGCTGGTCCTGGACAACATCCCGGCGGATATGGATGGCTGGAGAGCCGTCTGCATGCTCTGGAGCGTCGGGCACATCAACCGTACCTGGTCGGCTGCGGCGCCTGTCAGCGTGCTCCGCGCAGGCCAACCGTCCACCGCTCCGGCAAGCGAGCCGGGTACCGGCGAGGCGGCAGCCGGCGTGTCGGAGCCCAGTCCGACCACCACCCCGGAGCCCACACCCGAACCCACTCCGGAGCCGACCCCGGAGCCCACGCCCGAACCCACACCGATGCCGACCCCGGAGCCTACGCCCGAACCCGTGCCTGAGTCCACGCCGCAGCCGACGCTGGACCACGCCAGGGGAGGCTCCTCCCTCAGCATCTGGCTGCTGCGCGGCGTGATCGCCCTCGTGCTGCTCGGGATCCTGACCGGGATCATCTACCTTGTGATTCGCTTCGTCCGTTCGCGCTTCCTCGGCGACGACTACGATGACGACGACTATGACGATGATTACGACGACGAGCTTGAGGACGAGGACCCGGAGGACGAATAAACCGCATATGTATAAGGACGGCAGCGTTGCTGCCGTCCTTTTTATGCCTGTTCGAGTATCTTTTTCCGGTAATACCGGAAGGCTGTCGGGATCGGGCAATCCTCTCCGATCTCTTGTGCTGTCCGCCAGAGGAAACCCTCCGGTTCCGTTTCGCAGTCGGCAAGGTAGCCGATCATGTGCCACTCCACATGCGAGAAGACGTGTTTTGCCCGCCCGCAGGGCGTGCAGCGCAGCGGCACGCCGAGACGCTCGGAGAGCGCGGCCGGTTCAAGCTCGCCTTCCCAGTTGGGAAACTCCCATAGTCCGGCGAGCAGACCGCTCTCCGGGCGGCGGCGGAGGGCATAACGTCCGCCGCAGCGCAGCAGCAGCACCGTGCGTGTTTCCTGCCGCCGTTCCTTCGGCGGCGAGCGGAAGGGATAGGAACGCACGCGCCCCTCCCGGCTGGCCCGGCAGAGCCCCTTCAGCGGGCAGCGGGCGCAGAGAGCCTCCGCATTCGGGAGGCAGATCGTCTCGCCGAGCTCCATGATCCCCTCCGTCAGCAGCGCAGCATCCTTCCCGGTCGGGTAGACCGCGCGCAGCAGTCCCGTGACACGCCGTCTCGTCGCCGGAAGCAGCACATCGTCCGAACAGGCGAGCAGGCGCATGACGACCCGCAGCACATTCCCGTCCACCGCCGGCTCCGGCTCACCGTAAGCGATGGAGGCAATGGCACCGGCGGTGTAATCCCCGATTCCGGGAAGTGCCTTCAGTTCCTCCACCCGCCGCGGAAGTACGCCGCCGTAACGTTCCATGACCTGCACGGCCGCCTTCTTCAGATTGCGGGCGCGGCTGTAATAGCCCAAGCCCTCCCAGAGCTTGAGGAGACGGTCCTCCTCCGCGGCCGCGAGCGCGGGCAGGTCCGGCAGTTCCTCCAGAAAACGCGCGTAATAGCCGAGCACCGCCTCGATCCGGGTCTGCTGCAGCATGATCTCTGAGATCCAGATGTGGTAGGGCGATGGCTCGTTCCGCCAGGGCAGCGCCCGTCTATTCTCACGGTACCAGTCCACCAAACGCTCCGCCGCTTCGCCTATGATCTGCTCGTCCGTCATGCCCGCACCCCCTCTCCGGCGTGTTTTTCTGTATTATACGTGCCGCGCCTCCACCTGTCAAACAAAAGGGAAAGACCACGCCCTGCGGCGTGGTCTTTCCCTGTGTGCAAAACTCAGAAAAGGTCGCTGACGCTGCCGTCCTCTCTGACGATCTCGAACTTCACATCGAAGCCGTATGCCGCGGCACCGGCGGCAAGAATGCTCCAAGGCGCGGCAGCGAGGCCGACCAGACCGCCCACGATGCCGACGTTCACCGGGACTGTCAGCAGGACCTTTTCGTCCTTCTTCAGCCGGATCTTGTTGACATTGCCGTCCTTCACGATAGCCTTGAGCTTTTCGATCCGCTCGTCGGTTTTGCTCTTTTTCTTCTGTTCCAGATAGATCAGGGCGTCCACGACGCTCCCGCCCGTGGCCTCCAGGGCTTCCCGGGCCTCCTCATAGCTCGTTCCGCTGCGCTCGCGCACGGCGTCGATGCTCTCCAGCGTGATGTTCATATGCGTTCCTCCTTTTATGCGACGGTTTTATTCTTCTTACAAAATGTCTGCCGATCCCCGGCGCTCGCCTTTTCTTTCGTGCGCCACTATACACCGGCCAGGTTGGGATTACAAGGGGGAATTTGCAAACATTTGGTAAACAAATACAGGCTCGCCGCCGGATTATCCCGGTTTTTTTGTCCTTTTACCCGCAAAAAAAGACTGGAAATCCGCCGGAAGATATGATAATATATAAGTGTATAGAATATGATTGGGGGGAGTATAGCTTGTTTACAGTCGGTGAAAAGATCGTATACGGGGAGCACGGCGTCTGCACGGTGGAAAAAGTTGCACCGCTGGATATGTCCGGCGTGGCTAAAAACAAGCTGTATTATCATCTCTCCCCTTTGATCGGGAGCGGCACCTTTTTCGCGCCGGTGGATTCCGAGGCTTTCATGCGCCCGGTCATGGACCGGCAGGCGGCCGAGGCATTGATCGACGCGATGCCCGGCATCGCTCCGGCGATCTGCATGGATAACCGCTTCAACCATGTAGACGCGTTTTACAAGGAATTGTTCCGCACTCACAGCTGTGAGGCGCTGGTCTCCATCGTCAAGGGGCTGAGCACGCGCATGGCGGAGCGCAAGACCAAGAGCAGCCGGGCCGAGGCCACGATGAAGCGCGCCAAGGATATGCTGCACGGGGAGCTGGCTGTCGCGCTGGATATGGACATCGAGGAGGTCGAGCCCTATATCCTCTCCCGCATCGGAGCGGCGGAGTAACGAAAAAAGGGCGGCGGAGTATCCGCGCTTCTATCACGGAACAGAAAAAGACAGAGCGTTTCGCTCTGTCTTTTTCGCGTCAATCCATGATCTCAACGGAGATCTTCTTGCCCTTACGCTGGGCAACGGCCCGCATGAGGATCCGGATCTGCTTGACGATCCTGCCCTGCCGGCCAATGACCTTGCCCATATCGCCGTCGGCAACGCGGACCTCAAACACGGTCTCACCGTCGGCCTTGCGCTCGGTCACAGAGACTTGATCGGGGTTGTCCACAAGGCTCTGTACGATGTAGGTCAAAAGTTCTTTCATGCCGGTAGAAACTCCTTATCAGGCCTCAGCCTTCTTCAGCAGACCGCGGACGGTATCCGTGGGCTGAGCGCCGTTGGCGATCCAATACGCCACGCGCTCCTGGTTGACCTTCAGCTTCTCGCTGTCCGCCATCGGATCGTAGGTGCCGAGCTCCTCGATGAAGCGGCCGTCACGGGGGCTGCGGGAGTCCGCCACGACGATGCGGTAGTAGGGGGCCTTCTTGGCGCCCATTCTGCGAAGTCTGATCTTAACCATTCTATTTTCACCTCCAAATAGTTTTCGTTTTTTATTACAAACACAGAGTGTGCTGTAAACCCTTAAAAGCCGGGGAAGCCTCCGCCCATGCCGGGCATGCCCCCCATGCGCCCCATTTTCTTCTGGAGCTTGCGCATGTTCTTGCCGGAGAACTGCTTGACCATCTGCTGCATGGCGTCGAACTGCTTGAGCAGGCGGTTCACCTCCACCACGGAGGTGCCGGAGCCGGCGGCGATGCGCTTTTTGCGGCTGGAGTTGAGCATGGCGGGGTTCTCCCGTTCTGCCTTCGTCATGGAGAGGATGATCGCCTCCTGACGGGCCATGCCCTTCTCGTCCACCTTCGCGCCTTTGAGTGCCTTGGAGTCCATGCCCGGGATCATCGCAGCCAGGCTCTCAAGATCGCCCATGTTCTTGAGCTGGGCCATCTGGTCCAGATAGTCGCTGAGCGTGAAGCGGTTGGCGCGCAGCTTCTCGGCCGCCTCGAGCGCCTTCTTCTCATCGAAGCTCTGCTCCGCCTTTTCGATCAGCGTCAGCACGTCGCCCATGCCCAGGATGCGGCCTGCCATGCGGTCGGGGTGGAAGGGCTCGATCATATCGAGCTTCTCGCCGGTGCCGATGAACTTGATAGGCTTGCCGGTGGCCGCGCGGATTGAGAGCGCCGCGCCGCCGCGTGCGTCGCCGTCGAGCTTGGAGAGCATCACGCCTGTGACGCCCAGCGCCTCGTCGAAGGCGGTCGCCGCGTTCACCGCGTCCTGACCGGTCATGGCGTCCACCACCAGCAGGATCTCGGCCGGCTCTACCGCATCGCGGATGTTCTGCAGCTCCTGCATCAGCGCCTCGTCGATGTGCAGGCGGCCGGCTGTATCGAGGAAGACCAGGTCGTTGCCGTGCTTCTTCGCATGCTCGATCGCGGCCTTCGCGATATCGACCGGATCGGTCTGCCCCATCTGGAAGACGGGGATGTCCAGCTGCCGACCGACGGTCTCGAGCTGTTGGATGGCGGCAGGACGGTAGATGTCGCAGGCGACCAGGAGCGGCCGCTTGCCCTGCCGGCGCATGAGGCCCGCGAGCTTCGCACCGTTCGTTGTCTTGCCTGCGCCTTGCAGGCCGACCAGCATCACAACGCTCGGGGATTTCGAGGAGATGTTCAGCTTCTGGTTCTCCCCGCCCATGAGCTTCGTGAGCTCCTCGTTGACGATCTTGATGACCATCTGGGCCGGGTTCAGCGCCTCCAGCACATCCGTGCCCACGGCGCGCTCGGTCACGGACTTGGTGAAGTCCTTGACCACCTTGTAGCTCACGTCCGCTTCGAGCAGCGCCATGCGCACTTCGCGCATGGCCTCCTTCACATCGGAGGCGGAGAGGCGGCCCTTGCCGCGCAGCCGCTTAAAAGCGGCATTCAGTTTATCGGATAAGCTCTCAAATGCCATCGCGTCATCCTCTTGCCGCGTCCCCGGCGCCGGTGCGCAGGCGCCGGAGCTCCTCACGGGTCTCCTCGAGTTCCCGCTCCAGCTCCATCACGCGGCCCACCAGCCCGGTCTTTTCCTCCAGATCCCGGAGCGTCGCCTCCGCCCGGCGTATGTTGTCCCACACGCCTTGACGGGAAATGCCGCTCTGCTCCGCGATCTCGGAGAGGGACAGGTCCTCGTTGAAGTGCAGATCATAGCACTCGCGCTGCTTCTCTGTCAGGAGCTCCCCATAAAAATCCAGCAGCATCGAACGCATCAGCCTGCTGTCCTCCACGGAAACCGCCCCCTGTCAAGTGAATCAGCTTAACAGACTATACTCTCTTTCTGCGCCGCTGTCAAGCTTTTTTTCTTTACAGATTCACTTTTCCTTCTGTATAGCGTCTCTGCCTTTTGGGAAAGATAGGAAAAACGCTCAAAGCGGAGGATATCCATGGACGGAATATACATTGAGGATGAAAAGCTGGCCGCCTTCGGCGCCTCCACAGCGCAGCTGCTGCAAACAGACGGAGAGACCGACGGCCGTGGCGCTGCGGCGGAGCTGAGGCAGAACATGGCGCGCATCGACCGGTGCTACGAGGCGGTCCGGCGCCGCTACGCGCAGCAGAGCGCTGTCCCGGCAGCCTGTGAATGGCTGCTTGACAATCGCTATCTGGCCCGACGTGAGGCGCTGGGCGTGCTCGGCGATCTGCGCCGTGCAAAGCGCCTGCGCGCCTGCGGAGGTGCTTCGCTGATCCTTTCCATGACCGGGGCGCTGGTGGATGCGGGCAGCGGCCGTGTGACGGAAGAGCGCTGCCGGCTCTTCCTGAAAGGTTTCCAGTCCGTCACCGTCCTGCGCCGTGCGGAGCTCGCGCTCTTCCCGCAGGCGCTGCGCGCCGCGGTTCTCGCGAGGCTCGCAAAGGTCTGCCGGGAGCTCTGCGCCGCCGCCGATACCGCCGCTCTGACGGCGCCGCTCGAAGCGCTCTTCGGGACTCTGCGCCTCTTCTCCACGCTGGACCTCGACGCTCTTCTGCAGGAGGCGGACCGGGTCCAGTCCCTGCTCGCCGCCGATCCCGGCGGCGTTTTCCCGCGCATGGACCGGGAAAGCAGGCAGGACTATCTTCGCCGGATCGAGCAACTTGCGCGCCGTGAGGGGGTGGAAGAGACGGTCTATGCCGCGCGCCTGGTCGAGCAAGCCGCGGCGGAGGGACGGCATGTGGGCTTTCTGCTCTTCCGCGAGCCCTCCGCCGCCCCGGCACGGCTCTATATCGCCGCGAACGTTCTGCTGACGCTCTTTCTGTCTCTGCTGCCCGCCTTCGCCCTGCACAGTGCCTGGGCCGCGCCGCTCCTGCTGCTGCCGGTCTCGGAGCTGGTGAAGAGCGCACTGGATTATCTCCTCCTGCGTCTCGTGAAGCCCCGCCGTCTGCCGCGGCTGGATATGGAGAACGGCGTCCCTGCGGAGGGGCGGACGCTCTGCGTCATCTCGGCGCTGCTCGGCAGCGCCGAAGAGGTGACGGAGCTCGTCGGCCGGCTCGAGCAGCTGCGCCTTGCCTGCCGCAGCGAAGGGAGGCAGCTGTCCTTCGGTCTTCTGGCCGATCTGCCTGCCGCCGAGTCGGAACAAACAGAGGCAGATGAGGAGATCCTGCGTGCCGCGCGGGACGCTGTTACGGACCTCAACCGCCGCTGCGGCGGCGGTTTTTATCTCTTCACCCGTCCCCGCCGCTTCGACGGCGAGCGCTGGACCGGGTATGAACGCAAGCGCGGTGCCCTGTTGGAGCTTGCGCGGCTCCTCTGCGGCGAGCCCAGCGCGCTCCAGGTCGAAGGGGATACCGAAGCGCTCGCGGGTACTCCCTATATTCTGACGCTCGACAGCGACACCGAGCTCTACCCCGGCGCCGCCGGGGAACTGATCGGCGCGATGCTTCACCCCCTCAACCGCCCCGTTCTCGATGAGAAACGCGGCATCGTCACGCGCGGCCACGCGCTCATCCATCCGCGCATCGACACCACTCTGGAGAGCGCCTATGCCACCGATTTTGCCCTTGTTTTCGCCACCGGGCGCGGGAGCGATCCCTACGGTGGTCTCTGCGGCGAGCTCTACATGGATGCCTTCGCCAACGGAGGCTTCGCCGGAAAAGGCATTCTGGATGCGCGCTGCCTGCTCGCGTGTACGGCCGGACGCCTGCCGGAAAACCGGGTGCTTTCGCACGACGCGCTGGAGGGGGCTTTTCTGCACGGCGCCTTTTGCGGCGACGCGGCCTTTGCCGACGCCTTCCCGGCCCGGCCCCTTGCTTTTTACCGTCGACAGCACCGCTGGATCCGCGGCGACTGGCAGAACCTCCCCTGGGTCTTCTGCCGGCATCTCCGCGACCTGGACCGCTGGCGGCTCTTCGACAGTCTGCGCCGCTCGCTGGTCGCGCCGCTCACGCTGCTGGCGCTCCTATGCGGCTTTTTCCACCCCGCGGCGCTGGCCGTTGCGGCCTGGGCCGCTCTCTTCGCTCTGCTGAGCGAGCTCTTCTTCTCTCTAGCAGACGGGAGTATGCGCCGTCGGCCGGTGCCCTCGCTGCGCCGCTTCACACGGCTCCTGACCGGGGTAGGCGGCGCGATCGTGCGCGGATTCCTGCGTCTCTGGCTCCTGCCCTGCGAGGCCATGGTCAGCCTGTCCGCTATTGCCCTCTCCCTCTGGCGTATGCTCGTCTCCCACCGGAAGCTGCTCCAATGGCAGACAGCCGCGCAGTCCGCGCGCAGCTCCGACGGGCTTGCCGGCCATGTGAAAGCTCTCTGGCCAAGCATGCTGCTCGGCCTCCTGCTGCTGCTCTTTGCACCGGTCATCATCGGCAAGGCGGCGGGGCTGAGCTGGTTCTTCGCCCCGGCGGCCGCCTCCGCTCTCGCGCTGCCAGCTTGCCGCGAAACAGCGCTTAGCGGGCGCGATCGGGACTATCTGCGCACCGCCGCCGGCGAGGCCGTCGGCTATTATCTTGACAGCATGAGCGGTGAGGATCACTTCCTCCCGCCGGACAATTTTCAGGAACAGCCGCCCGTCGGGCTCGCGCACCGGACCTCGCCCACCAACATCGGGCTGGCACTTCTCTCCCTTGCGGCGGCGGTCGATCTGGAGCTTTTGGGGCGAGACGAAGCGCTCGGGCGCATCGGCCGCACGCTGGATACGCTGGAGCGTCTGCCGCGTTTCCGCGGCCACTTCTACAACTGGTACGACACCCGCAGCCTCAGCCCGCTCACGCCGCCCTTCCTCTCCACCGTGGACAGCGGGAACCTCTGCGCCGCGCTGCTGACGCTCGGCGAAGCGCTGCGGGAGTGGGGCGCGGAGGAGACGGCTGTCCGTGTCGACACACTGGCCGGCGCGATGGACTTCTCTTTCCTTTACGACAAAGGGCGCGGCCTCTTCTATATCTGCTACGACACCGTCCGGGAGCGCGGCCGGGGCGGCTGGTATGATCTGATGGCGAGCGAGGCCATGCTCACAAGCTATCTCGCCCTTGCCCGCGGAGACGTGCCGAAAAAGCACTGGCGGCGTCTGGGTCGGGGTCAGCTTCAGAAGGACGGCTATCGCGGACTGGCAAGCTGGACCGGCACTATGTTCGAATACCGTATGCCCGCGCTCTTTCTGTCCTACCGCCGGGGAAGCCTGCTATACGAGAGCAGCCGCTTCTGTCTGTACGCTCAAAAGCGTCAGGTCCCGCCGGGCCGGCCCTGGGGTGTCTCGGAAAGCGCTTTCTATTCGCTGGACGCGGCGCTCAATTACCGCTACAAGGCCAACGGCTGCGCGGCCCTGGCGCTCAAGCGCGATCAGGACCGCGACCTGGTCGTCTCGCCCTACTCGAGCTTTCTTGCGCTGGAGATCGACCCGCTCGGCGCAGTACGCAACCTGCGCCGGCTCGAGCGCTTCGGTGCCCGCGGGCGCTACGGCTTCGTCGAGGCGATCGATTTCACGCCCGGGCGCTGCCGCGGGCGAGAGGGTGAGCCGGTGTGCTGCTATATGGCGCATCATCTCGGCATGAGCGTGCTGGCCGCGGACAACGCGCTCTGCGGCGGAGCGATGCAGAGGCGTTTTTTCTCCATCCCCGCCATGGCCGCCTGCCGCCTGCTGCTGGAGGAGCGGCTCCCCGACGGGCAGGTCCTGCGCCGGGACCGGAGCGAAGCGCCCGAGGAGGGGCCCGGCCGCAACGACCCGCGCTGGCGACTGCGCGGCAGCGGCGACGGGCCGCAGCACCGCTGCCTGCTCTCCAACGGCACCTACCATCTGCTGCTGGATCAGGGCGGTCACAGTCGCGCCGCCCTGCGCGAGACACGGCTCTATGGCGCCGCGCCGCTCCCGGAGAGTCCCGGGCTCTGTCTTGAGCTCTGGGAAGGTGGAAAAAAGCGGCTGCTCTTCCCGGGCCCGCACCCAAAGCTCTGGGAGCTCGGCGAAGACCAAGCCCTCTGGCAGGGGCTGAGCGAGTCCCTCGCATGGGAATACCGGGCGGAGGTCGCGGCAGGCGAGCTCGGCGAAAGGCGCTGCCTGCGTCTGCGGGCGCTCGAGCCGGCGGATTGTCGGATACGGCTGAGCTTCCGGCCTGTGCTGGCCCGCCCGGAGGACAGGGCCGCCCACCCCGCTTTCTGGCGTCTTGGCATCGAGAGCGAGGAGACGGAGGGCATGCTCCTGCTCCACCGTCTGCCGCGCGGCACACAGTCGGAGCTCTTCCTCTGTCTCGCCTGCGATGCCCCGGCTGTCTGCCGGAGCGATCTGCGTCTGCCCCTCGCCGGTCTGGAGCTCTCTCTCACGCTGGCTTTTGGCGAGACGTGCGTACTGCGTTTCGCCCTCTGCGCCGGTCCCGACCGGGAAGCCGCTCTCTGCGGCGCACGGCGCATTCTGCGTGACGACGGACGGGGCAACATGGTCTCCGCGGCTGCCGCAAGACTCGGCATGAACGCCGCGGAGGCGGGCGCCGCGATGGAGCTGCTCACCGCGCTGGAGCGCCGAGTCGCTCTCGCCGCGCCGCGGCGGGAGCTCTGGCCCTACGGTGTTTCGGGCGACTATCCCCTGCTCTGCTGCGAGGCAGGCGCCGTCGAGGCACTGTCGCTGCTGCGGCGCTGGCTGCTGCTGAAAAGCTGCGGAGCGGAGGCGGAGCTCATCTATCTCAGCGAGGAACAGGGCGAATACCATCGCCCCTACGCTGCGCGCATCGCGGCCTATCTCGCCGGTCAGGGTCTGGAGGCGCTGATCGGCAGCCGCGGCGGCGTACACTTTCTGCCGCTCACCGCGGCGGGAGTCGTTTACAGCCGGGCCGTATACGCGGCGGGGCGCAGGCCGGAGAGCGGCGTGCCGCTGTCACTGCCCGTCCTGAGTCGGCCGCGCAGCCCCGGAACAGCTCCGGAGCACTGCTGGACAGACGAGGCCTTTGTCTTCACCGTCTGCGGTGATCTGCCCGGCCGCGCCTGGCAGCTCCCGCTCTCGAACGGCCGTTTCGGCGCGATCGTGGCGGACGTCGGGCTCGCGGCCCTGTGGCAGGAAAACGCCCGGGAACAGCGTCTTATCACATCGATGGAGGAGTTGCGGAGCGTCCGTCCGCCCGCTGCGCTCTGGCTCGAGCAGGGCGGCAAGGCGCTCAGTCTCTTTGCCGCCAATGACGGGCAGAGCTGCCTGGTCCGCTTCGGACGGGGCTGGGCCAGCTGGGAAAAGCATCTGGATGATCGCCGCGTCACGACCACCGCCTTTGTCCCGGTCGGGACCAACGCGCTGGTTCTGCTCATACACGGCGCAGGCGGGCTCTCACTGCGCTTCGGTCTGCAGCCGCTGCTGGGGACGGACACAAGCTGTCTGCGCACGGAGGCCCTCGACGGGCTTTACGTGTTCGAAAACGCCGAAAGCTACCTGCCCGGCCTGCGTCTGCTCATCGGCTGCAGTGTCCGCTGTGCGGCGACGGCGGACTGGCGGCCGCCCGCCCTGCTGCTGAGCATCCCCGCCCGTACCGACACGGTGCTGGTGCTCGGCTGCTGCGGAGCGGAGGCGCTGCGCGCGCTGCTTGAGCCCGCGGCTGCCCGCCGCGCGCTGAAGGAGCTGCAGACGGCGTGGGCCGCGCTCATGGCCGGGCGGGCGCTCTCCAGCGGTGTCGATGCGCTGGACCGCTACGCCAACGGCTGGGCTGTCTATCAGACGCTGGTCTGCCGCCTGCGGGCTCGCGCCAGTCTCTATCAGAGCGGCGGCGCCTACGGCTTCCGGGATCAGCTCCAGGACGCCGTGAACCTGCTGCCGCTGGATCCCTCTCTCGCCCGGGAGCGGATCGCGGAAGCCTGCCGACACCAGTATGAGGAGGGGGATGTGATGCACTGGTGGCACCCCCACCCGGCGGGCGACAAGGGGGTGCGGACACGCTGCTCGGACGATCTGCTGTGGCTGGTGTGGGCTCTTGGGGAATACGGCGAGGCCTGCGGTCTGACTGACTTCTTTCTCAGCCCGCTGCCCTGGCGCTCTTCTCCCCCGCTGCGCGCGGACGAGCGCGACCGCTACGAGACGCCCTCTGTCACCGCGCATGCCGCCCCCGTGCTCGAGCACGCTCGCGCCGCGCTGGACTGCTGTCTGCGCCGCGGGTTCGGCCCCCACGGTCTGCCCTGGTTTGGCAGCGGGGACTGGAACGACGGGCTCGACGCCGTGGACGGTGAGAGCGTGTGGCTGGGCTGGTTCCTCTCGCTCTGCTGCGACTCTTTCGCCGCCCTGCTCGAGCGTCTCAAGCAGCCCGGCGCGGCACGTTACCGGGAGCAGGCGCGGCAGATCGGCCGGGCGGCCAACGCCGCCTGGGGCGGGAGCTGGTTCTATCGCGGCTACACCGCCGACGGCGAGCCGCTCGGCGGCCCGGACCGGATCGACGCGCTGCCTCAGGCCTGGGCCGCGCTCTCCCCCTATGCGGAGAGCGCGTGGGTGGACACGGCGCTGGACGCCTGTCTCGCGCGGCTCGTGGATGAAGAGCACCGGCTCATCAAGCTCTTCGACCCGCCCTTTACGACCGCGGAGCCCAGCCCGGGCTATCTGGTAAGTTACGGCGCAGGTTTTCGTGAAAACGGCGGGCAGTACACCCACGCGGCGGTCTGGCTTGCCCGCGCCTTCCTGCGGCGCGGGCGCCGCGGCACCGCTCTGCACCTGCTCA
This sequence comes from Eubacteriales bacterium, assembly GCA_030531505.1. Lineage (GTDB taxonomy): Bacteria > Bacillota > Clostridia > Oscillospirales > Oscillospiraceae > Limivicinus. Next base: position 268,664 of record JAUNNH010000001.1, on the reverse strand, counting down.
CGCTGCTCTTGCCGGAAGGGCGCGACCCCGGGCGCTATGAGGCGGAGCCCTTCGTGCTGCCCGCCGATATCTGCGCCGCGCCGGGGCGTGAGGGTGAGGCCGGCTGGACCTGGTATACAGGCTCGGCAGGCTGGTTCTGGCGCGTGCTGCGCGAGGCGCTGCAGTCGCCGGAGGAGCCGGAAGCGAAGGGGTCCTAAAGTTTCCGCGGGGTCTACCAAAATCTCCCGCTTTATGGTATACTGTATGAACAAACAGAGGGAAAGGGGTTGCCTCCATGCAAGTGACGAGAACGGAGATCCTGCCCGGCGTATGGCTGAGCCACCTGCGCACGGACAAATTCAAGACCGCCTGTCTGAGTCTGAGTCTGCTGACGCAGCTGAAGCGGGATACGGCCGCGCTCAACGCGCTGATCCCCTATGTGCTGCGCCGCGGCACACGGCGCTACGGCGATATGGAGGCGCTCTCCGCCCGGATGGACGAGCTCTACGGCACGGCCATCGAGCCGGTGGTCCGCCGGATCGGGGAGATCCAGTGCCTCGGCTTTTACGCAAGCATCCCCGAGGGGGATTTTCTGCCCGGCGGGAAGCCCGTGCTGCGCGAGGCGGCCGAGCTGCTCGGTGAGATGCTGCTCGCGCCGGCCACGCGAGGCGGCCTGCTGCTGCCACAGTATGTGGACAGCGAGCGTGAGAAGCTGCTGGACACGATCCGCAGCCGCCTGAACGACAAGCGCGGTTATGCGCTCTTCCGCTGCATCGAGGAGATGTGCTGCTGCGAGGATTTCGCGGTCGGCCGCCTCGGCGGGGAGAGCGAATGCGAGGGCATCCACTACAAGAAGCTGACGCGTCAGTATCACGACCTGCTGCAGACCTGCCCGATCGAGCTGTTTTATTGCGGCCGGGCGGAGGAAGCGACGGTCGTGTCGCTGCTGCGCGACGCGCTCGCGACCCTGCCGCGCGGCGAGATCGACTATGATATCGGCACCGACGTGCGCATGAACGCGCTCGAGGACAAGCCCCGCAGCCTGGAGGAGGCTCTGGATGTAAACCAGGGCAAGCTCGTCATTGGCTGGCGTCTGGGCGAGTGCATGGAGGAGCCGGACCCGGCCGCGCTCTATGTGTTCAACGCCGTCTTCGGCGGCGGCAGTACCTCCAAGCTCTTTTTGAATGTGCGCGAAAAGCTGCAGCTCTGCTACTACGCGGGCTCGCTGGTGGACATCCACAAGGGTTTGCTGCTGGTGTCCTCCGGCGTGGACTTCGCTGACCGCGAGGCCGCGCAGGCGGAGATCTTTGAGCAGCTCGAGGCCATCCGCCGCGGCGAGGTCACGGATGAAGAGCTCGCGGCCGCGCGCTCCTGCGTGGCCGGGGATCTGCGCTCGCTGGTCGACGGACAGGGTGAGCTGGAGGGCTACTATCTGGCTCAGGCGCTTGACGGGCCGGACTGCTCGCCGCTCGAGCTCGCGGAGCTCTGCGAGGACGTGACGCGTGAAGAGGTCGCCGCCGTTGCGCAGAGCGTGGACTGCGACATGATCTATTTTCTGACCGGCAGCGGCGAGGCCGGCGGTGAGGAGGACAGCGATGCAGAGTAAAAGCTATCCGCGTCTCGGGGAGACGCTCTACAGCAGTGTGCTTCCAAACGGCCTCACCCTGCATGTGCTCCCCAAGCCGGGCTTTCGCAGCTTCTACGCGGTCTTCGCCGCAAACTACGGCGGGGCGCACCGCCGCTTCACCCTCGAGGGCCGCACGCTGGACACCCCGGCCGGCGTCGCGCACTATCTCGAGCACAAGATGTTCGACCTGCCCGACGGCGACAACGCCTTGAACCTGCTCTCGGCCAACGGCGCTGACCCCAACGCTTTTACAGCCAGCAACATCACCTGTTACTATTTCCAGTGCACCGAGAAGTTCGAGGAGAATCTCCGGCTGCTGCTACATTTCGTCTCCACGCCCTATTTCACGGAGGAGACGGTACAAAAGGAGCAGGGCATCATCGCACAGGAGATCCGCATGGGCGAGGACAGCCCCGGCAGCGCCGTCTACTATAACCTTCTCCGGCAGCTCTACGCGAACCACCCGATCCGCGATCGCGTGGCCGGAACTGTGGAGAGCATCGCGGAGATCACCCACGAGACGCTCTATGACTGCCACCGCGTTTTCTATTCCCCGAGGAACATGTGTCTCTGTGTGGAGGGCGATGTCGATCCGGACCGGATCGAGGCGCTGGTGCGCTCTCTGCTGCCCGATGAAAAGGCACCCGTTCCCGAGGCCGATTTCGGCCCGGAGGAGGGTCCGCTCCCCGTTGAAACGCTGCACCGCGAGAGCATGCCCGTCTCGGCCCCGCAGTTTCTCATCGGGGCAAAGCTCCCCGCCTTCACGGGCGAGGCAGGGCTGCGCCAGCGCATCGTCGCCCAGCTTGCGCTGCGGCTGCTGGTCGGCTCCTCCTCCCCCTTCTACACCTCCCTCTATGCCGCCGGAACGCTCAACCGCGATTTCGATTACGAGGCGGACTTCTCCGCCGGGACCGGCACCATGCTGCTCGGCGGAGAGAGCGAGGACGCGGAAGCGGTCCTCGCCGCGCTGAACGGGCAGATTGCAAAGGTCTGCGCCGAGGGCTTCGACCCGGAGGCCTTCGAGCGCGCCAAGCGCGCTTCCTACGGGGCGCGGCTGCGCGGTCTGGAGGATTTCGAGAGCGTCTGTGTCGCGCTCGCCACCGGCCAGTTTGAGGGCTTCTGCCCGCTGGACGCGCCGGGCGTGCTCGGGACCGTCACGCGCGCCGAGTGCGAGGCCTTTGTGCGCGAAAACCTCCTGCCGGAGCGCTTTGCGCTCTCCATCATCGAGCCGAAGAAGGAAGGCTGAGGCATGCTTCCCATTTTGTTTGAGACCATCCAGCGCGATTCCGCGATCTCTTTCCCGCTGCTCGGGAACTTTTCGCTGAACCCGCCGTCCTATTTCACGGTGTTCGGACGGCCCATCTATTTCTACGGCGTGCTGATCGCCCTCGGCTTCGCCCTGGCGATCCTCTACTGCTCGAAGCACGCGCCGGATTTTGGCATAAAGAGCGACGATTTCATCGACCTTATGCTCTGGCTCACGCCGCTGAGCATCGTCGGCGCGCGGCTCTATTTCGTGATCTTCCGCTGGCAGGACTACGCCGCAGACCCGAAGCAGCTCTTCGCGGTCTGGGAGGGCGGTCTTGCCATCTACGGCGGGATCATCGCGGGCGTGCTCGTCATGGCGGCTGTCTGCCGCCATAAGAGGATTCCCTTTGCCGCCATGCTCGATCTCGGCGTGTACGGCCTGCTGATCGGGCAGATCCTCGGCCGCTGGGGGAACTTCATGAACCGTGAGGCCTTCGGCGCGGAGACGACGGTTTTCTGCCGCATGGGTCTGACCGACCCCGCCGGAAACACCATCTATGTCCACCCCACGTTTCTCTATGAGAGTCTCTGGAACCTGATCGGACTGCTGTTTCTGATCTGGTTCTCCCGTGCCGGCAAGCGGCGCTGGGACGGCCAGTGCGCGGCGATCTATTTCTTCTGGTACGGCCTTGGCCGTACTTGGATCGAGGGGCTGCGGACCGACAGCCTGTATCTCGGCTCGACCGGCATCCGCGTTTCCCAGCTGCTGAGCCTCGTGCTCGTGCTCGTCATGGGACTGCTCCTGCTGCTGCAAAGCCGGAAGGAGCACCCGCCCGAGGCGCTCTTTGTAAACCGTATCAAGCAATCACAGGCAGACACATCTGAAGGAGGTAGCTTATAATGGCAGATTTGAAGGACATCCTCAGCGGCACTCTCGGTACGCTGGCCGACAAGGCCCGGGACATTGCCGGGAGCGAGAATGTGAAAAATGCCGTCGACCGGATCCGGGAGACCGCGGAATCGAGCGGCGTCGCGGGCGTGTACGCCCAAGGGGCCGAGCGCGCCAAGGCTTACGCGCGCATCGCGAAGCTCACGCTTGAGCTCAACAACCAGAACACCGAGCTCGGTCGGGTCTACGCAGAGATCGGACGGCTGTATTTCGAGCTGCACCGCGACGATCCCGAGGGCTATTTTGCCCCGCTCTTCAGTCAGGCGGATCTGCTCACCGAAGTCATCCACGCCAAGCAGGCCGAGATCGACACGCTGAAGGCTTCGGCGGACGCCGCCCGGAATGACCCGGACATCGAGGTGGAGATCGCCGACTTCGAGGAGATCGTGAACGCCACCGAGGCGGACGGGACGCAGTCCGGCCCCGACGACGGCCCGCAGGTCTGACGCGGTGCAAAAAGGGACGCTCTGCGTCCCTTTTTGCTTGCGCTCACACGCGATCTGTCGTATACTGATGTCATTGTTTTTCCCGTGAGATAAGAGAGAAGGGCAGACTATGCTTTCGGTTATACTCCCCGCCTATAATGAGGAACAAATGATCGCCGCCGCAGCCGGGACCGTATCCGGGATCCTGGACGAGGCCGGCATCGCGCACGAGCTGCTGTTTGTCGACGACGGATCCCGGGACGCGACCTGGGCGGAGATCCAGCGCGCATCACAGCGTGACGGGCGCGTTGTCGGGCTGCATTTCAGCCGCAACTTCGGCAAGGAGGCCGCGATGTTCGCCGGGCTCGAGCAGGCGCGCGGCGACTGCTGTGTGGTGATCGACTGCGATCTGCAGCATCCGCCGGAGAAGATTGTGGAGATGTACCGCCTGTGGGAAGAGGGCTACGAGGTTGTCGAGGGCATCAAGGAGGACCGCGGAACGGAAACCGGCTTCCACCGCTTCGCAGCCAACAGCTTCTATACGATCATCAGCCGCGCCACCGGCCTCGACATGGCCGCCTCTTCGGACTTCAAGCTTCTGGACCGCAAGGTCGTGGACACCCTCAACCGCATGCCCGAGCGCAACGTCTTTTTTCGGGCGCTCAGCTTCTGGGTCGGCTTCAAAAAGGCGGAAGTCCGTTTCACCGTGCGTGAACGCACCGCAGGCGAGAGCAAGTGGAGCACCCGTTCGCTCATCCGTTACGCTCTCAACAACATCGGTTCCTTCTCTTCCGCACCGCTGCAGTTCGTGACGCTGCTGGGGTTTGTCATGCTCGCTGTGGCGGTCATCTTCGGCGTCATTGCGCTGGTACAGAAGATCATGGGCAATGCCCTGGGCGGCTTTACGACGGTCATCCTGCTGCTGCTTTTGATCGGCAGCTTCATCATGATCTCCCTGGGGATCATCGGTTTCTATATCGCCCGTATCTATGAGGAAATCAAGGGCCGCCCGCGCTATATCGTCTCCGCGGTCTGCGGCCGGGAGGAGCAGCCGTGATCGGAAAAATCAAAGCACTCTGCCGGAAACACCGTGAGATCCTGATCTATCTGATCGTGGGCGGGCTCACGACGATCGTCTCCTGGGCAGCCAAGTTCCTGTTCAATTATCTCGTGTACGGCGGCGCCGCGCACCCGGACGGCGTGCAGAACACGATTCTTTCCGTCGTGGAAAACGCCGCGGGCATCGCCTTCGCCTACCCCACCAACCGCGCCTGGGTCTTCCAGAGCAAGAACCCGAACCGGCTTGCGGAGGCAGGCAGCTTCGTCACCTCCCGGCTCGTGACCATGCTGATCGGTTGGCTGCTGAATCTTTTGATCGTGAATGTCCTCGGCTTTTCCGTCTTCATCGGCACGGTCGTCGCCTCTGTCTTCGTCGTGATCGGCAACTACATCATCAGCAAGTTTTTCGTCTTCAAAAAGAAATGAGGAGATCCCGGGGGATCTCCTCATTTCTTTTCCGGCTTGATGAGCCGATAGGCGAACACGATCGACAGCATCGAGAGTGCGATCGCCGCAGCGATGATTGTCGCCTCGAAGCTGAAGGGAAGCTGTTTGCGCAGCAGATACACCGCGCCCAGCGTAATCAGGTCCACGCCCATGCGCGCGGCGTTCGCTGTGAGCATCGACGCATTGCTGTTCTTTTTCACCGCCGCCTTGTTGATACGATAATTCACAAACGCGGCCAGGGCGCCCCACACGAGGCCGGCCAGCGCACCCCAGACATACTGCATAGTCTCTCTCCTTTGTCTGTTCCGATACCGTGAGTGTAGCACAAAGCCGCCGCCGCGGCAATGCAAATTTGCGTTTTTTTCCGCTTATATTTCTGCCTGCGCCGCTCATACTAAGACCGAGGTGATGAAACATGACTCCCAAAGAAGTCTTATATGTGGAGGACGCGCTCGGTCATACGCAGTTTCTGATGACCCAGTGCCGCACCGCAGCGGCGCAGCTCAGCGATCCCGCTCTGCGCACGCAGGTGCAGGAACTGCTCGAGAGCAATCAGCAGCTCTTCCGGCAGTTCTATGAGCTTGTATAAGGAGGCTGTGAGATGAACGACAAGGAAATCCTGGAGGGCATTCTGCTCACCACCAAGGGCGTGTGCGATCTGTATCTGCACGGCTCGATCGAATCCAGCACCCCCAAGGTGCATGAGGCCTTCCACACCGCGCTCGATTCCGCGCTGTGCATGCAGAACGCGGTCTACAACCAGATGGCCAGCCATGGCTGGTACGCCCCGGAGCAGGCCCAGCCCCAGCAGCTCCAGCAGGTCAGGCAGAAATTCGCCAATATCGGATAAACACAAAAAGGAGGACGCGGACCGCGTCCTCCTTTTTTGCGTCTAGAACCGCCGCGCAGTCGTACAGCCGATCGCGCCGCCGCGGCTGAACACAAGGTCGAGATCCTCCGCTGTGACCGGCTCCTGATAGGGGTCAAGGCTCGTGTTGATCATCTCCAGCCAGGGATCCAGCTCGAGCACCGTATAGCTGATGCCGTTCGCATCGGTCGGCCAGCTCGGCGCGGTGTGAAAGCGGACATCCTCGCTCCGGCATTTGAGAAACTGCCGCAGGAACCAGGCGATGTTGCCGCCGCTGAGATCCGTCTCCAGGCTGTGCGAGAGGATCTCTACGACCCGGCCGACATTCGGGATGTTCCCGAGGGAGAGAAACTGCGCGGCGCAGGCTTTGAGAAAGCGGTGCTGCATGTCGATGCGGCCGAAGTCGGCGTCGGCGTAGCCGCTGCGGAAGCGACAGAGCCCCATGGCCTGGTAGCCGTTCAGGTGCTGCGGCCCCGGCTGCAGATGGATCGTGAGATCCTGACCGAGGTCCTCGTAGTCCATCGCGACCGGCACGTCGAAATCCACGCCGCCCAGCGCGTCCACCACCTGTACGAACGCGTCGAGATCCACGATGGCGTAGTTGTCCGCCTCGATGCCCGTGAGCTTCGCAACATGGCGGCGCAGGCTCTCCGCGCCGCTCCCGCCATTCCAGGCGCCCATGGCGTAGGCGGCGTTGAGCTTGCGGATCTGCCAGGGAGCGTTCACCATCGTATCCCGCGGGATCGAGACGGCGTCGATCGTGCGGCTCTCCGTATCCAGCCGGAGCATCATCATCGTGTCGGTATTGCCGTTTCCGTTGTCCTGCCCCGCCAGCAGCAGCGTGTATACCCCTTCTTTCCGTGTGCGGGTCTTTTCCGCCGCTTCGGCCGGCGCACGGCGCGCGGCGGGCTTGCTCACCGCTACCACCAGCGGCCGGGTCTGCGCTGTCACCTCCGGTGCGCGCGCCCAAATCCGGAAGGCACAGACCGCTCCGATCAGCAGGATCAGCAGCCCCAACAGGATCCCCAGTGCAAGGCGGATCCCTTTCCTGTTCTTTTTGTCCATACTCGCTCCTTTATCCGGTTGTCCCGGTTTCCCTGTTTCACGGATAGTATATCGCGCTCGTGCCCCGTTTATTATGGAACACTCCGAAAAAGGCAGCTCGTCGGGGCCGTGTTTTGGGCAAATAGGGAAACTTGCAATTGGGGCTTGACTTCAACACCTAAAAGTGCTAAAGTACAAATCGACCTGAATCAGAAAGAGGGCAGTTTCATGAGCGTTCGGTTTGCCGCACGATATTACCGCTTTTACTTTTATCGCAAAAAGTAAAAGGGTTTTGTGCTGCAAATCGAAGTCGTTTCACAGAACGGGACTTCTCCAGAGCCGCACGGACCGCCGGGCGGTTCTTTTGTTTGCGGAAGAGAAGCTCTCCCTGCCCGAAAGAAAAACCAGAAACTGGAGGAAACAAACATGAAAAAGATCCTTGCCATCCTGTGTGCCGTCTGTATGATCTTTGCGCTTAGCGCGACCGCCTTCGCCGCCGACAGCTACAACGTCGGCATTTGCCAGCTCGTTCAGCACCCCGCGCTGGACGCTGCCACCCAGGGCTTTATGGACGCGCTGACCGAGGAGCTGGGCGACAGCGTCAGCTTCAACAACCAGAACGCCTCCGGCGATTCCGCCACCTGTGCCATCATCTGCAACCAGTTCGTCTCCGACGAGGTTGATCTGATCCTGGCCAACGCCACGCCGGCCCTGCTGGCCGCGCAGGCCTCCACCAACCAGATCCCCATCCTGGGCACCTCCGTCACCGACTACGCCAGCGCCCTGGACTTTGCTGAGGACGAGTGGACCGGCGCCACCGGCACCAACATCTCCGGCACCTCCGACGGCGTGCCCGCCGAGGAGTACGCCAAGCTCCTCAACGAGCTCTTCCCCGATGCGAAGAACGTGGGTATCCTCTACTGCTCCGGCGAGCCCAACTCCAAGTTCCAGGCCGATCAGATCCGTCCCTTCCTCGAGGAGATGGGCTACCAGGTCGCGGACTACACCTTTGCCGACTCCAATGACGTCTCCGCCGTCAGCAACAACGCCTGCGACGACTGCGACGTGCTCTACATTCCGACCGACAACACCGCCGCCTCCAACGCCGAGCTCATCAACAGCGTCGTGCTCGACAAGAAGGTCCCCGTGGTCGCCGGTGAGGAGAACCTCTGCGCCGGCTGCGGCTGCGTGACGCTCTCCATCTCCTACTATGATCTCGGCGTCGTCACCGGCAAGATGGCCGCGAAGATCCTGACCGGCGAGGCCGAGGTGGGTGAGATGCAGATCGAGTACGCCCCCTTCGAGAAGAAGTTCAACGACGTCAACTGCGGCATCCTCGGCATCGAGGTCCCCGAGGACTTCATCGCCATCGAGACCGAGGGCTGATCGCGCTGCGCTTTCCATTCGCATTCTCTGCCCCTGCGGCGCAGTCCGCAGGGGCATATCGTAAATGAAGGAGTCTGTTAGTTCGTATGGCAGCCTATTTCGCCTCCCTGAATCTGCTCAAGCTGGCCCGGAACCTGCCCGGCGGCGTCTCGCAGGGCATCATCTGGGGCATCATGGCCCTGGGTATCTATATCACTTTCCGTCTGCTGGATGTGGCCGATCTGACCGTCGACGGGTCCTTTACCACGGGCGGTGCCGTCACGGTCATGCTGATCCTGGCGGGCAAGCCCGCCTGGGTCGCGCTGCTCGTCGCCGTGCTGGCAGGCCTGCTCGCGGGCCTCGTGACGGGCCTCCTGCACACCAAGCTCGGCATTCCCGCCATCCTCGCGGGCATCCTGACGCAGTTCTCCCTGTACTCGATCAACCTGCGCATCATGGGCATGGCGGCCAACAAGGCCGTAAGTGTGGACAAGTATCACCTGCTGCTCTCCTCGCGGCACATCCCCTCCGCGATCCTGACCGGCGCGCTGGTCGCGCTGGCGCTTGTCAGCGTCTTCTACTGGTATTTCGGCACCGAGCAGGGCTCGGCGATCCGCGCCACCGGCAACAATCCCGCCATGAGCCGCGCGCTCGGCATCAACATCGACTCGATGAAGGTGCTGGGGCTTGCGATCTCCAACGGCATCGTGGCGCTCTCCGGCGGGCTGCTCGCCCAGTACCAGGGCTTCGCGGACATCAATATGGGCCGCGGTGCGATCGTGATCGGGCTCGCCGCCGTCATCATCGGCGAGGTCATCAGCCGCGCGCTGCTCGGCAAGCATCTGAATTTCTACGGCACGCTGAGCTTTACGGTCGTCGGCGGCGTGATCTACTACCTGGTCATCGTCGTGGTGCTGTGGCTGCGCCTCAACTCCAACGACCTCAAGCTTTTCACCGCCGTGGTCGTGGCGCTGTTCCTGGCCGTTCCCTATCTGCGCGGGCAGCGCAGGAGCTCCTTTGCCAAACTCAGACGGAAAGGAGGCGCCGATCATGCTTAAGCTCGAGCACATCAGCAAGACCTTCAACCCCGGCACGATCAACGAGAAAAAAGCGCTGGTCGACCTCTCCCTGCACCTGAAGCCGGGCGACTTCGTGACGGTCATCGGCGGCAACGGCGCCGGCAAATCCACGATGCTCAACGCCATCGCGGGCGTCTGGCCTGTGGACGAGGGGCGTATCTTCCTCGACGGGACAGATATCACCGCCCTGCCCGAGCACCGGCGCGCCTCACTCATCGGCCGCGTCTTCCAGGACCCCATGATGGGCACCGCGCCGAACATGCAGCTCGAAGAGAATCTGGCCCTGGCCCTGCGCCGCGGGCAGAAACGCGGGCTGCGCTGGGGCGTAACGCGCGATGAGCGCATCCGCTACCGCGAGGTGCTCAAGACCCTGGGCCTCGGCCTGGAGGACCGCATGACCGCGAAGGTCGGGCTGCTCTCCGGCGGGCAGCGCCAGGCCGTCACACTGCTGATGGCCTCGCTGCGCAAGCCGAAGCTCCTCCTGCTCGATGAGCACACCGCCGCCCTGGACCCGGCTACGGCCGCCAAGGTGCTGGAGCTCTCCGAGCAGATCGTCTCCGAGAACAAGCTCACCACCCTCATGATCACCCACAACATGTCCGACGCCATCCGGCACGGCAACCGCCTCATCATGATGAACGAGGGCAACATCATCCTCGACGTGAGCGGAGAGGAGAAAAAGCACCTCACCCGTCAGGAGCTGGTGGACAAGTTCGCCGCCCTGGCCGGCACGCCGATCGAGAGCGATCAGGTGCTGCTGAGCAAATAAGTCTCCCGACAGCAAAACACGGCCCCTGTGCCTTGTGCACAGGGGCCGTTTGCGTATGGTTGCGGGCTTTACTTCGTCAGGTCGATCATGTAGCTGCCGCTCTCTCCAAGCACGGTGCTGGGGAGCTGCCCGTCCCACTGCTTGATCCAGTAGTAGTCGATCAGTCCATCGGTCAGGGACTCGGAGATACGTTTGTTCATCTCGGCTTCTTTCTCGCCGGCATAGAGGGCCGCCTCGGCCTGGACCTTCACGACCTCGAGCTCGGCGTTGGCCGCGATGACCGCCTTTTCCGCCTCGGCGTTGGCCGCGATGACGGCGCGCTTGGCGGTGGCCTCTTCCTCCATGGTCTTCTGGGCCTGCTCGGTCTCGGCGGTCAGCTTGTTCTGCGCGGCGACCTGCTTGGCCTCGACGGCCGTGGTGAAGGCGTCGGTGAAGTCGATATCCTCAATGGCGATGGAGACGATCGTGATGCCGTAGCGCTGGAGATCCGAGGCCGTGTCCTCCGCGATCGAATCGGAGAGGCTGTTGCGCCGGGCGATCAGATTCTCCGCCGTGTAGCGGGAAAAGACTGCCTTGGTGTTCTCGAGGATACGGGGATACATCACGTTCTCGTAGTAGTTCGCGCCGACGGTGCGGTAGAGCACCTGCGCGGTGTTCTGATCGATGCAGTAGTTCACCGAGAGCACCAGGTTCACCTGCTGGATGTCGCTGGAGAAGGCCTCGGTCGTGATCTGCACCTTCTGGGTGCGGTTATCCATCTTGACGACGTTCTGCCAGGGCAGGATCAGGTGGGCGCCGGCGCCGATAGTGCGGTTCTCCACGCGGCCGAAGGTGGTGAGGATCCCGGTGTAGCCGGTCGGGACCACCGTGACGCTCGAGAGCAGCAAGCTCACCAGCAGCACGGCGAGGGCCGCAAGCTGGGCCGGGCGAGTCTTCCACTCCTTTTCGCTGCTGCGCATCTGCGTCATATTGCCGCGGCCGTCCGGCACCGCAACGGTCTTGTTTTCAAAGCCGAGGAACACAAACAGCGCAGCGGACAGGATCAGGCCAATTACCAGAATAAACATCGTTTTTCCTCCTTTTCTCTATGTCTGTGTCTTTAGGACGCAGTGGGGATAAAAAGGTTCCCGCTCTCAGCGCAGGCGCTCAAGCCCCTCTTCGCTCAGGCGGTACACGGCGCCGCAGACCTCGTCGATGAATTTCCGGTCGTGGGAGACGCTGAGAATCGCGCCGGGAAAGGCGCGCAGCATCGCGCGGATCTCCGGGCCCGAGAGCGGGGAGAAGTTGCGGGTCGGCTCGTCGAGCAGCAGCACATCCGTCTCCGTGAGCACCATCTTCAGCAGCAGCACCTTGGCCTTCTGCCCGCCCGAGAGCTCCCGGATCGGCCGCTCTGTCTCCTGCACGGTATAGCGCATCGAGCCGAGGAAGGTCCGCACGCGGGTGCGCTCCTCCTTCTCCCCCGAGGGGGCAAGGAAGTCCACCGGCGTTTGCTCCCCGTCCAGCAGTTCCTCGTAGTTCTGCGGCATATAGAAGACGCGCAGGTTTTCCCGCTCCCGGAGCTCCCGCTCGATCCGGCGCAGGAGCGTGGATTTGCCGCAGCCGTTTCGCCCGACGATGCAGAGCTTCTGCGCCCCGCGCACGCTCAGGTGCAGATCCCGGGCGAGCAGCCGCCTGCCGTCCTCAGTCCGGAGCTCCGGGAGCGCCAGCTCCAGCACGGTCCTCCCGGCCGGAAGCGGCTTCTGCTCGTTCAGGCGCACGCTGATCGCACTCTCGGTCTCGGGGCGCTCCGTCCGCTCCGCATGCTCGCGCTCATAGCGGCGCTCAAGCGCCTTGACGGAGGCCATCTTCTTTTTAAGCAGCCGCCCGCCGTGCGGATCGTCGCGCGAGATCGTGCGCTGCTCGTGCTCCACACGCTGCTGGATACGGCGGAAGCGCTCCATGGCCTCACGCTCCTCCCGCCGCTCGGAGAGGGCGAGCTGCTTCTGCTTCTCGAAGCTCCGGCGGCGCGCGGCGGCGAAGGCCGCGTAGTCCGTGTTCACCACGCTCCAGCGCGCGATCGTCTTGTGATGCAGCTGCTCGAGGAGGACGACGCGGTTGGCCGTGCGCTCGATCAGCGTCTCATCGTGCGAGATAAAGAGCACCGCGCCCTCCCAATCGAGGATAAGCCGCTCGAGCCAGGCGAGGGTCTCGAGGTCGATGTCGTTCGAGGGCTCGTCGAGCAGCAGCAGATCCGCCCGCTCCAGCCGGAGCCGCGCCATCTGTACCTTGACGCGCTCGCCGCCGGAGAGGCTCGCCATCGTCTGCTCGCTGTAGAAGATATCGCCGGGCAGCCCCAGCTCCCGGGCGATGCGGCGCAGCTCGCCGCTCCCGGCATCCCAGAAGGTGTCGAAGCGGCTGAAATAGGCGTAGACGCTCCCCTGCTTTTCCTCCTCCGTGAGTTCCTGCGGCAGGTAGGCGAGCTTCCCGCGGCAGACACGCTCTCCCTCGGCCTCGACATAGGGCTCGACCAGGGCCGGGTCACAGATCCAGCGCAGCAGCGTGGACTTGCCGTTTCCCTCCTCGCCGATGACGACCGCCTTGTCGCCGGCGTTGAGCACCAGTTCGAAATCCCGGAGCAGCACATGCAGATCTTTCTTGTGTATCAAAGTCAGCTTTCGTATTTGCAGCATAGTTCCTCCCATAGAAAAACGGTCCGCCTGCGTGAGCAGACGGACCGAGATCCTCTCCGGCTATGCCGCGGCGCACAGAGCCTTCCCCCTCCCGGGGAAAACAGGCGGATGAAAGGGACCCGACCCGATCCGGCGCACGCAGACCCAAGCCCTCCGAACGGAGAGCTTCCTCTGTGTTCACCAAATCGATCAGGCCTTTTTCATGTTCGCGCCGATGCACCTTTCTGTTTAACGTTGTATCAACTCTACCAGACGCCGCCGCTTCTGTCAAGCCCGGCGGCGCTCGCTCTCCTCACACCACCTGGAAGAGATAGAATTTCAGGTAATCCGTCTCGGGCACGTTCCAGAGGATCGGATGGTCCGGGGCCTGCTGGCGCGCCTCGATCTGCCGCAGCTCCACGCCCGCGTCGAGCGCCGCGGCGCGCAGCATCTTCACAAAGAGCGCGTCCTCCATGAAATGGCTGCAGGAGGCCGTGGCGAAATAGCCGCCGCGCGGCAGCAGGCGCAGCGCGCGGAGATTGATCTCCTTATAGCCGCGGCTTGCGGAGTCCACCGTCCGGCGCGACTTGGTGAAGGCCGGCGGGTCGAGGATGATGAAGTCATAGGGATGACCGCCCTGCTCGATCAGTTTCGGCAGCAGCTCGAACACGTCCGCCGCGATGAAGTCCATCTTCCCGTCCAGACCGTTGCGCACGGCGTTGCGCTTCGCCATCTCGATCGCGGAGGCGGAGATATCCACCGCCGTCACGTGCTCGGCGCCGCCCTTCGCGGCGTTCAGGGCGAAGGAGCCGGTGTGCGTGAAACAGTCAAGCACGCGCCGCCCCTTCGCGAGGCGGGCAACAGCGAGGCGGTTATACTTCTGGTCGAGAAAGAAGCCGGTCTTCTGCCCGTTCTCCACGTCCACCGCGTAGTAGATCCCGTTCTCGCAGATTTCGGTAACAGGGCTCTCCGGTGTCGGAAGGCCCGGCAGCGGGAACCAGCCCTTGCCCTGCTCCAACCCCTCGAGGGCGCGAATGGCGACGTCGTTCCGCTCATAGAGGCCGCGGATCTCCTGCCCATCCTCCCGCAGGAGCTCGACGAGCAGGGGGAAAAGCAGCGGCTTGAGGCGCTCGATGCCCACCGAGAGCGTCTGCGCCACGAGCAGATCGTGGAAGCGGTCCACCGTGAGGCCCGGGAAGCCGTCCGCTTCGCCGAAGATCAAGCGGCAGCAGTCGGTATCCGCGCCCATGACAGTCTTGCGGTAGTTCCAGGCATACTGCAGGCGACGGCGCCAAAAGGCCTCGTCGAAGCGGTCGTTGGCGTTGCGGGAGATGAGGCGCAGGCGGATCTTGCTCTCCCGGCTCACAAAGCCGGTCCCAAGATATTTCCCTTTTTCGCTGACCGCGTCGGCCAGCGCGCCGTTTTCGGCCTCGCCCTCCTCGCCGAGCACCTCCGCCGCGTAGATCCAGGGGTGCCCCTGCTCTACCCAGCGCGTACCCTTGGCGCTCACCGTAAAGCGCGGATAGTCCCGTTGTGTTTTCATGGTCCGTCATCCTTTATTCATTGATGCTCCTTATTGTAACACAAAAGAGGAGAGAACGAAAGCTCCCGTTCTCTCCTCTTTTATATGGGGCCGTTTTACTCGATGCCTTTGACCTCGTAGTCCTGCTCCTCGACGGCCTTTTTCAAAGCCTCGTCGCTGACAGGGGCGCTCAGCGTGACGATGGCAGTGCCGGCCTCATGGCTGGCGACGGCGCTCTCCACGCCCTCGAGGGCCTCCAGCGCTTTCTGGACGCGCTTTTCGCAATGCGGGCACATCATGCCCTCCACCTTCAGAGTCTTGACCATGGGTATTCCCTCCTTGTTTGATTTGCTTTTCTTTTTTCTCACACGATCATGTCGGGGATCGTGAATGTCGAACAGGTTCAGCCGCAGGGCGTTCATACAGACCGTGAAGCTCGAGAGGCTCATCGCCGCCGCGCCGAGCATCGGGCTCATCTCCCAGCTCCAGCCGAAGAGCTTCTGATAAAAGCCCGCAGCCAGGGGGATGCAGATGAGGTTGTAGAAGAAGGCCCAGAAAAGGTTTTCGTGGATATTGCGGATCGTAAGACGCGAGAGACGCACCGCCGCAGACACGTCCGTAAGGCGGGACTTCATCAGCACCACGTCCGCCGCGTCGACCGCGACATCCGCCCCGGCGCCGATCGCGACGCCCAGATCCGCGCGCGTGAGCGCGGGCGCGTCGTTGATGCCGTCGCCCACCATGGCGACCTTGCCGCTGCGCTGCAGTCGGCGGATCTCCGCCTCCTTGCCGTCGGGCAGGACCCCGGCAATGACGCGATCGACCCCGGCCTCGGCGCCGATGGCCTTCGCCGTGCGCTCGTTGTCGCCCGTGAGCATGACCACCTCAAGCCCCATGCCCCGCAGCTCCTTCACCGCCCGGGCCGAATCGTCCTTGATGCGGTCCGCCACCGCGATCACGCCGAGCAGCTCGTCGCCCCGGGCGAAGAAGAGCGGTGTTTTCCCGACGGCGGCCAGTGACTCGGCCTGCTTTTGCAGCGCAGCGGGGATCGCCGCGCACCCGGCCATATAGGTCCCTGAGCCGCCGCGGAGCGTCTCCCCGGCGAGCACGGCTTCCACGCCGTTGCCCGGCAGGGCGCGGAAGTCCGTCACCGGCATGGTCTCGAGCCCGTCCTCCTCCGCGCGGTGCAGGATCGCCTTGGCGAGCGGGTGCTCGGAATGCTGCTCCAGCGCTGCGGCGAGGCGCAGCAGCTCCTCCCCGCTCACGCCCTCTGCCGGGAACAAATCGGTGACGGCAGGCTCGCCGGAAGTGATCGTGCCGGTCTTGTCGAGCGCCACGATATCGATCCCGCCCGCGAGTTCCTGGGACACGGCCGTCTTGAAAAGGATGCCGTTTTTCGCGCCAAGGCCGCTGCCGACCATGATGGCGACCGGCGTCGCGAGGCCGAGCGCGCAGGGGCAGGAGATCACCAGCACCGCGATGGCGCGGGCGATGGAGAAGGCAAAGCTCTGTCCGCTCAGAAGCCACACGGCGAGCGTGAAGAGCGCAACGCCGATCACTGCCGGCACGAACACCGCTGAAACCCGGTCCGCAATACGGGCGATGGGGGCCTTGGTGGCTGCCGCGTCGCTCACCATGCGGATGATCTGGCTCAGGGTCGTGTCCTCCCCGACGCGCGTTGCGCGCGCCTTGAGATAGCCCGACTGGTTCAGCGTCGCGGCGGAGAGACGGTCGCCCGCGGCCTTGTCCACGGGGATCGACTCGCCGGTCAGCGCCGCCTCGTTCACGGCACTGCTGCCCTCAAGCACCACGCCGTCGACCGGGATGTTCTCTCCCGGCCGGACGACGAACACATCGCCCACCTGCACCTCGTCGATCCCGACCTCGCACTCCCGACCGTCGCGCAGCAGAACAGCCGTCTTCGGCGCGAGCTTCATCAGGCTCTTGAGCGCGTCGGTGGTGCGGCCCTTGGACATAGCCTCGAGCATCTTCCCCACCGTGATGAGGCAGGGGATCATGGCCGCGGTCTCAAAATACAGATTGTGCGCATAGTGCATGAGCTGTCCTGTATCCCCCGTCCCCTGGGCGGCGGACATGAGATAGAGCTCGGCCAGGCTGTATATGAAAGCCGCGCCGGAGCCCATGGCGACCAGCGTATCCATGTTCGGCGCGCCGTGGCGCAGCGAGCCGAAGCCGCTGGTGAAGAACTTGCGGTTGATATACATGACCCAGAGCGCGAGCAGCATCTGGGTGATCGCCATCGAGACATGGTTTTCCAGAAAGGCCGGGACGGGGAAATGCGCCATGTTGTGCCCCATGCTGAGGTACATCAACACCGCGAGCAGCCCCAGCGAGCGCAGCAGCCGTTTCTTCAAAACCGGCGTCTCCCGGTCCACCAGCGCGTCCTCGTCCGCACTGGCGGCAGACGCCGCCGGGGCGCCCTTGACGCTCGCGCCGTAACCCGCTGCCTCGACCGCAGCGATGACGGCGCTCTCCGCCGCCGCGCCCTCGACGCCCATGGAATTGGTCAGCAGGCTCACCGCGCAGCTCTCGACCCCGGGGACGGCGGAGACCGCCTTCTCGACACGGGCCTGACAAGCCGCGCAGCTCATGCCCGTCACTTGGTATTGCTTCATCGCTTCACCGCCTTATTTCATCAGCTTCTGCAGCGTGGCGAGCAGCTCGTCGATCACCTCGTCGTTGCCGGCGCGCACGTCGTTGACCACACAGGAGCGGATGTGGTTGGACAACAGCTCGCGGCTGAAGGCGTTGAGCGCCGCGTTGGCCGCGGCCGCCTGCGCCAGGATGTCCGGGCAATAGGCGTTCTTGTCGAGCATCCCGCGGATGCCGCGGATCTGCCCCTCGATCCGGCTCAGCCGGTTCACCAGATTCCGGTATTCCTCCTCGCTGCGCTCCTTGGTCTTTTCCGTGCAGCAGCATGCGTTCTCCATTTAGACCACGCTCCTTTTCTTTCTACCGGCACTATATACCCCCTGGGGGTATTTGTCAAGTCTGCAGAAAGCCGCTTGACCTGCCCCCTGATTTCGCATACAATGAGATCGAAACCGACACCATGGGAGGGATGCCGCCATGCTTGAACATGTGAAGCGCTTTGACACGGCGCGGCCCCCACAGCGGCAGCATCTGGGCTGGCTGATCCGTCTGCTCTCGATCCCGGTCCTGCTGCTTCACCGCAACCGCCTCCGGAAGATCCGCATGGAGGGGGTGAAAGCCCCGTACTTCCTGCTCTGCAATCACAACGCCTTCATGGATTTTATGGTCGCCTCCAAGGCGATCTGGCCAGCGCGGGCGAACTTCATCGTCGCCATCGACGGTTTTCTCAAGCGCGAGTGGCTGCTGCGCTTTATCGGCTGCATCTGCACGCGCAAGTTCACGGTGGACCTGCCCCTGGTCAAGAACATGCTGCGCGCCGCCAAGGCCGGGGACGTCGTGGCACTCTATCCCGAGGCACGCTATTCGCTCTGCGGCACGACGGCGGTGATCCCGGACTCGGTCGGCAAGCTGGCGAAGAAGATGGGGGTGCCGGTGGTCGTGCTGCTCTGCCATGGGCACCACATCAACTCCCCCTTCTGGAACCTGCGCGACCGCGGCGTCAAGGGCACCGAGGCGGAGATGACCTGCATCCTCACGCCCGAGGAGCTCAAAAGCCTGCCTCTTGAGGAGATCAACCGCCGCATCCGGGAAGCCTTTGTCTATGACGAGTACGCCTGGCAAAAGGAGCGCGGCATCCGCGTGACGGCGCCGTGGCGGGCGGAAGGGCTGCACAAGGTGCTGTATCAATGCCCCTGCTGCGGGACGGAATACGCCATGCGCAGCGCCGGGACGAAGCTCTTCTGCGAGCGCTGTGGCAGCGAATGGGAGATGACGGAGCTCGGGGAGCTGCGCTGTCTGACCGGTGAGACGCGCTTTTCCCACATCCCCGCCTGGTACGAATGGGAACGGAAGAATGTCCGGCGCGAGGTCGAGAGCGGCACCTATCGCTTCACCTGCCCCGCCCATGTGGACGCGCTGCCGAAGGACCGCTACATTCCGATCGGCAAAGCCCGTCTCACCCACGACATGAGCGGATTCACGCTGGAGACCGAACGCGAGGGCACCGTCCACATCCCGGCAAAGAACCAGTATTCCTGCCATATCGAGTACGAATACCTCGGCAAGTACGGTGACTGCATCGACCTCAACACGCCCACCGACACGCTGTATATCTACCCCGAGAGTGAAGCCTTCTCCGTGACGAAGCTCGCGCTTGCCACCGAGGAGCTCTACGCCTGGCATCACCGTCCCAGGGAGGACACACCATGATCTACGACATCAGCCAGGAGCTTTTCTCCTGCCGGGTCTATCCCGGGGATCCCGCCCCGAAGCGGCGGCAGCTCCTGTCCATGGCGGACGGAGAGGTCTGCAACCTGACTGCGCTCTCCCTCTGTGCGCATAACGGCACCCATGTCGACGCGCCCTTCCACTTTCTCCCGGATGGCTGCACCATCGATCAATTGGGACTTGAACCCTTTGTGGGACTCTGCCGGGTTTTCCGTCACAGCGGAGATGTGACGGCCGCGGACGCGCGGCGGATGCTCAGGGACGCTTCGGAAAAGCGGCTGCTGATCGCCGGGCCCGCCACGGTCACGGCGGAGGCCGCACGTGTTTTTGCTGCGGCCAAGCTGCTTCTCCTCGGCAACGAGAGCCAGACCGTCGGCCCGGAGGACGCGCCGCGGGAGGTGCATCTGCTCCTGCTCGGCGCCGGCACGGCGCTGCTGGAAGGGCTGGTTCTCGGCGGTGTCCCGGAGGGACGTTATCTGCTGAACGCCGCGCCGCTGAATCTGGCCGGCTGCGACGGCTCTCCGTGCCGCGCCTGGCTGATGACGCAGGATGAAATGCAGCTTGTATAAAAAGCGCTGATCCGGCATATGCTGTTTCCGGGTGATGAATATGACAAAACGATCCGGAAAAGCCTATCTCTTCGGCATCCTTCTGACCGAAGCGGTCGGCGGGCTCGCCGCGCTGCTGACGCAGGAGGGGACCAAGCTCTACAACCTCACAATCCGCAAACCGCCGCTCTCCCCGCCCCCTTCGGTCTTTCCGATCGCGTGGACGATCCTGTATGCGCTCATGGGCGTGAGCGCCGCGCGCATCTGGCAGCTCCCTACCTCTGATGCGCGTCGCTCGGCGCTGCGGCTCTTTGGGATCCAGCTCGCCGTCAACTTCTTCTGGAGCATCTGGTTCTTCAACTTCCAGGCCTTCAGCCTATCCTTTTTCTGGCTGGTGCTGCTCGTCGCGCTGATCGTGCGCATGATCCTCGTCTTCCGTGAGCTCGACGCGCCGGCGGCCTGGCTGCAGCTGCCCTATCTGCTCTGGGTCTTCTTCGCCGGTTACCTCAACTACGGCGTCTGGATGCTCAACCGCTGAACAAAAAGGGAGCACATTCTCTCGAATGTGCTCCCTTTTTTCCGTTTTCGATCAGCCGACGATGTCCTCATCGCCGAAGGGGTCGCCGCAGTTGGGGCAGAACTTCGGGGGATTGGACGGATCCGCCGGCTCCCAGCCGCACTTGTCACAGCGGTACTGCAGCACGCCGGCGGGCTTCTTCGTGCCGCACTCGGTGCAGAACTTGCCCTGATTGGCGGTGCCGCAGCTCGGGCAGTACCAGGCGTTCGCCGCCGGGGTGCTCACCGGCTGCTGCGCGGGGGCTGCCTGCTGGCCCATCTGATACAGGCTCTGGGCGTTGAAGCCGCCGGCCTGACCGGCCATGTTCATGCCCATGAAGGCCATGGCCGCGCCGCCCTGGTTATTCGCCGCGTCCTTCATCGCCGCCGCCTGCGCGCCGACAAGGTGTGCCGCCGCCATGGTCGGGTCGCGGAGCGCCGCGTTGCGCTGCAGCTCCTTGATCATGGCCTCGTCCTCCTCGCTGGCCTTCACGCTGGAGACGCCGAAGGAGACGATCTCGATGCCGCGCAGGTCGCGCCACTTGGCGGACAGGACCTCGTTCAGCGCGTCGGCGAGCTCCATGGTGTGGCCGGGCAGCGCGGAGTAGCGGATACCCTGCTCGGAGAGCTTCGCAAAGGCGGGCTGCAGTGCCGTCAGCAGCTCGGTCTTCATCTGGCCGAGGAGCTTGTCGGTGGTGTAGGCGCTCGTAACATTGCCGCAGACGTTGGTGTAGAACAGGATGGGGTTCACGAGCCGGATGCTGTACTCACCGAAGCAGCGGATCGCGATATCGACATCCAGACCGACATTCCGATCCACCACGCGGAAGGGAACAGGACTCGGCGTCCCGTACTTG
Organism: Eubacteriales bacterium; assembly: GCA_030531505.1. Taxonomy (GTDB): domain Bacteria; phylum Bacillota; class Clostridia; order Oscillospirales; family Oscillospiraceae; genus Limivicinus. Next base: position 247,334 of record JAUNNH010000001.1, on the reverse strand, counting down.
TTGCCGGTGAGCTCGCGGGTATTGAAGTAGTAAACGCGCTGCTCCTTGGGGATCTCCCCGCCGAAGGTGAAGCGCTTGCCGATGTTTTTGAACACCTCTTTGATGCTGGTGCTCAGATCGCCGTAAAACAGGCTTGGCTCCGAGGACATATCGTAGACGTACTCGCCCGGCTCGGCGCAGAGATCGACCACCTTGCCCTGATCGACGATGATCATGCACTGGCCGTCGGCCACCGCAATCACAGAGCCGTTGGAGATCACGTTGTCATTGCCTTTGTTGCCGAAGGTGCTGCTGCGCTTGCTTCCCTTGACTGCCAGAACATTCTCAGGCAGCGCGTCGCAATAAAAGTATTCCTTCCACTGATCCGCCATCACGCCGGCGGCGGAGCTGAGAGCTGCAGAAACAAGACCCATGGTTGTTTTCTCCTTTCATTCTATCCGCAAAAACTATCTGGACAAATTCGTACGTTTATACTATACAGGAAAGCCCCTCAAAAATCAACAGCAAAAGCGAGGCCGTCTCCATCCGGGACAGCCTCGCTTTCGTTTTGCATTTCAGAACTTGGAGTCGAGCTTGTAGGTGAGATCCTTCTTGAAGCTCAAACGCTCCTCCTGTCCGCGGCTGATGCGCAGCAAGGCGGGAAGATGCCGTACGATGACGAGCGCCGCACAGCCAATCAGCAGCAGCATAGGGAGCTGATTCTCCACCACGAGGATGCTGGTGATGATCATCATAACAGCCCCGATCAGCGTGCCGAGGGAGATATAGCGGGTGAACCAGATCGCCGCCGCGCTGACAACCGCCGCCGCGGCGCCGACCGAGGGCTCGATCAGCGCGCCCGCGATCGCCAGCGCCACGGTAGCGTGGCAGCCGTTGAAGCGGTTGAAGACCGGCCAGAGCCGTCCCATCAGCATGCAGAAGCCCGCAAAGGCACGGCCAACCTCCGCCTGTCCTTTCAGGCCGAGGATCAGCGAGCCGAAGAGGATGGGCAGCAGATCCTTTACGATCTCCACCAGCGTGAGCTTGATAACGCCCGAGACGCCGAAGAGGCGCCGGAAGTTGGAGATGAAGAGGTTGCCCCGGCCGAGGCGGCTCAGATTCCGGCGGAACACGAACTGACCCGCCACGCGCAGCGTGCCGATGCTGCCGATCGTGTAGGAGACGAAAGCCACCAGCGAGAACAGGAGCATATAGAGAAACATTTATTCCTGATCCCCTTTCTGACGGATGACGATCCGGACGGGCGTGCCCTCCAGACCGAAGACGGAACGGATCTGATTCTCGATATAGCGCTGATAGGAGAAGTGGAAGAGCTCACGGGAATTGCAGAAGATAACGAAGCAGGGGGGCTTGACGCCGGTCTGCGTCATGTAGTAGATCTTCAGGCGGCGGCCCTTGTCCGTGGGCGGCTGTACCCGCGCCTGTGCGTCGGCGAGGACGTTGTTGAGCATGCCGGTGGTGATGCGCATGCTGCTCTGGTCGTTGACGAAGTTGATGAGCTCAAAGAGCCGGTTCGTGCGCTGACCGGTCAGGGCGGAGATGAAGAGGATCGGCGCGTAGCTCATGAAGCTCAGGTCGCGCATGATGTCCTTGCGCATCTTCTCCATGGTGCCTGTCTCCTTCTCGACCAGGTCCCACTTGTTGACCACGATGATGCTGGCCTTTCCCGCCTCGTGGGCGAGTCCGGCGATCTTGGTATCCTGATCGGTGACGCCGTCGCGCGCGTCGATCAGGATGAGGCAGACGTCCGCCCGCTCGATGGCGAGCTGCGCGCGCATGACCGAGAACTTCTCCACCCGCTCGTCCACCTTGGACTTGCGGCGGATACCCGCCGTGTCGATGAACATGTAGCGGCCGAGCTCATTTTCATAGACCGTGTCCACCGCATCACGGGTCGTGCCCGCCATGTCGCTCACGATGACGCGCTTCTCCCCGAGGATGTGGTTCACAAGCGAAGACTTGCCGACGTTCGGCTTGCCGATGATCGCCACACGGATCAGATCGTCCTCTTCCTCTTCTTCCCCGGGTTCGGGGAAGTACGCAAGGCAGGCATCCAGCAGGTCGCCGGTGCCGTGGCCGTGCACGGCGGAGACCGGGATCGGATCGCCGAGGCCGAGCGAATAGAACTCATACACGCCGAGGTCGGTCGCGCCGGTGGAGTCGGCCTTGTTCACGGCGAGCACCACAGGCTTCTTCGAGCGCAGCAGCATGTTGGCTACGTCCTTGTCCGCGGCGGTGACGCCGGTGCGCAGGTCGGTGACCAAAATAATGACCGTCGCGGCGTCGATGGCGATCTGCGCCTGCTCGCGCATGAAGAGCAGGATCTCGCTGTCGGTCGTCGGCTCGATGCCGCCGGTATCCACCATATCAAATTTCCGTCCGCACCACTCGCACTCGGCATAGAGCCGGTCACGTGTGACGCCGGGGGTGTCCTCCACGATGGAGAGGCGCTGCCCGACGAGGCGGTTAAAGAGCATGGACTTGCCCACATTGGGTCGGCCCACGATCGCAACAAGAGGTTTTGCCATAAGACAAGCCTCCTTTCTTTTTCAAGGCATTTCCTGCGTCACAATATGGCGCACGGAGGGATCCGGATGCAAAAGCTCCGTGAAGAAAAAAGCGGGGAAAGCCGGCCGAACCCTGTCCAGCGGCATCCATTCGAGGAACTCCTCGCCCCCGTTCACCGCCCAGCTCTGGCACAGCGGTTCAAAGTCCGCCGGTGTTTTCATGTAGAAATAAAAGCCGAGCTCGTGGATCGGCTGGCCGAGCTTGTCCGGCAGGTCGCAGAGGAAGAAATCCTCGTGTACAAAGCCGAGGCGCTCGATCTCCAGCGCAGCGCCGGTCTCCTCCCGCACCTCGCGCCTCACCGCGTCCTCCAGGCTCTCGCCGAACTGTACCCGTCCCCCGACGGAGTACAGGTAATCCACCCGGTCGTTTCCGACCATCAGGACCTTTCCGTCCCGCAGGATGATCGCGCCGACGCGCAGATTGAACCAGCCGTCCCCGGCCGGGAGTGTGATATCCTGTGCCATCGTGCTTCCTCAGTTTTGATTATACTGGTAATACTCCGTGACCTCGCCCTGACGGGGAGATTTCAGCTCCGGCAGTATGTCGCCGGAGATCGCGTCCCAGAGCGCGAAGCCGTCCTGCTCGACCGGATAGATGGGCACACCCAAAGCCTTCACCGCCTGCTCGAGCGTCACGTCGTCCAGGAAATCCATCTCCTGGCGGCGCAGCATGTTCTGCGAGACGAACACCCGTCTGCCGAGGTCTCTCCCCCGGAGCTGGGCGATCAGGTCCTGCCCCGTGACGAGTCCGGCCACCGTGATCGAATGACCGAAAAAGTCGTTCTCGATCGCGTAGACGCGCCCGTCCAGCCGGGGATACTTCTCCCTGGCCAGCGCCAGCAGGCCCTCGAAAAAGGGCGCTGCGGCAGTGCCGGTGGCGATGCAGAAGGGCACGCCATCCGGTTCGTCGGAGAGCGTGAGCGCCGAGCGGAACTCCGTCTCCATCAGGCGGAGCATCCCCACACCGTTTTCCAGCTGCGTGTGCTCCTCGTAAAACTCGTCCGGCGGGAGCTCGCGCCTCGCGGACAGATACATCTCATCCCCGCACCAGAAGATGCGCGTGCCGTATCTCTCCACGCAGGTATCGCCGAAGGCCGTGACCTGGTCGATGGTCTCGGCGGCGTGCTCCGGCGTGAACGGCGTGAGCGGCTCGAGCCCCTCGCGAAACTTCGTAACGCCGAGCGGCACGATGGACACGCTGTGCACCGCGGGGTACATCGCCGCGAGCTCCTCCATCGTGCGTTGCAGCTCCGCCCCGTCGTTCCAGCCGGGGCAGCAGACGATCTGACAGTTCATCACGATCCCGCCCGCGGCGAAGCGCCGCATAATCTCCACGCACTCCCCCGCCCGGCGGTTCTTCAGCATCCGCACGCGCAGCTCCGGATTTGTGGTGTGGACCGAGACGTTCACGGGGCTCACATGCAGATCGATGATGCGCTGGATCTCGCGCGGGGAGAGGTTCGTGAGGGTGATGTAGTTGCCCAGCAGGAAGCTCAGACGCGCGTCGTCGTCCTTGAAATACATGGTCGGGCGCATGCCGGGCGGCAGCTGGTCGATAAAGCAGAAGACGCAGTTGTTTGCGCAGGAGCGCGGCCGGTCCATCAGATAGCTCTCAAAGTCTACGCCAAGGTCGCCGCCCTCCGGCTTGCGCAGCTCCACGCGGTATTCGGTCCCGTCCGGGCGGCACAGCTCCACGTCCAGCCGGGTGTCGTAGGCGTAGAACTTATAGTCCAGCACATCCAGCACCTTGTGGCCGTTGATCGCGATCAGGCGATCCCCCGGTGCGGCGCGGTGGCGCAGCGGGCTCCCCGGGTCGATGGACTTTATGATGTTTTCCACGCCGGGTCACCACCTGTTGAAAAGATAATGACTATATGATAGCGAAAAGCCAAAAAGCTTTTCGCCGCGCGGCTTTGCCGCGCAGCCAAACAGCTTAGCTGTTTGGCCATGTATTCATTTCAATGAGCATCGGGCGAATGACCCTTTGGGTCATTCGCTGCCAAACTTGTCGTTTGGCAGCGAGAACGATCGAATTTGCGATCGTTCTCGCCATCCGATAATCATTATAGAACACGCTGCGGAAAGCGCTTCACATAAAGCAAAAGGAGGAGATCACTCTCTCCTCCTCAAGCTTTTTTACTTGCTCTCCTCGACCTTCAGGACCGCGCGGCCCTTGTACTGCCCGCAGCTGGGGCAGGCGCGGTGAGGCATGCAGAAAGCGCCGCAGTTGGGGCAGGCGATGATGCCGGGTGCGGTAAGCTTCCAGGTAGAAGAACGTCTCTTGTCACGTCTCTGACGCGATACTTTTCCTTTGGGGACTGCCATGTTGACACCTCCTGATTACGGCTGTTCTGAGCAGCTGTATGATTAAATGTTATTCTTTATCCAAAAGCTGCTCAAGCACAGCAAATCTTGGATCGGGTTCTTTCCTGCAGCCGCAGGGGCCCAGGTTGAGGTTTCTGCCGCACCGGGAGCAGAGGCCCTTGCAGTCCTCCGAACAGAGGAACTTGGTCTCCATATCCAGGATCAGGCAGGTGGACAGGATCTCGTCCAGATCGATCTCGTTTCCCTCGAGGACGAAGTACTCGGGATACTCCTCGTTCTCCTCCCCGACGATCACGGCGTCGAGCGGCGTCACCTTCGTGCTGTCGAACTCCGCCCCGCAGCGGTCGCAGACACAGGTCATCTCCGCGGTCAGCTCACCCTCCAGGTGGAGGACGCCCGCCTCGTTATAGGCCCGGCCTTCGGCTCGGGGTGCGGCCCGATACGCTTTCACGGAGGGGAAATCCAGCCGCTCGGTTTCCAGCTCGCACGAAAAGGGGATCGACGCGCCGGGAACGAATATGATCTCTCTCAGGTCCAGCCGCATAAAGCACCTCGCACGCAGCGGTTTCTCGCCACAGTCGCTTAAGTATTATAGTTGAATCAAGAACGCTTGTCAACAGAAATTTTCTGTTGTATAATCGTTTCGTCATAAATTTTTTGCGATTTTTGAGGACTGCGCTATGAAAGAACTGAGCGTCCGCCCCAACGATGCCGGCCAGCGGCTCGACCGCTTCGTCTCCAAGGCCGTGCCGCTGCTCCCGGAGAGTCTCCTGCAGAAGTATATCCGCCTCAAGCGCATCAAGCTCAACGGCAAGGGCGCCAAGCGGGATACGCGCCTGCAGCTCGGCGACACCCTGCAGCTCTATATCAACGACGAGTTTTTTGAAAAGCCCCGGGAGGACAACGCCTGGCTCAAGGTCGGCACGCCGCGCCTGACCATCGTCTACGAGGACGAGAATCTCCTGCTTGCCGACAAAAAGCCCGGCGTGCTCTGCCACAGCGCCGGCGTCTGGGACTACAACACCCTCATCGCGCACATCCAGGCCTACCTCGCCCAGAAAGGCGAATGGCAGCCGCGTGAGGAACACGCCTTCGCCCCCGCGCTCTGCAACCGCATCGACCGCAACACCGGCGGCATCGTGATCGCGGCCAAGAACGCGGAGACCCTGCGCATCCTCAATGAGAAGATCCGCGACCGGGAGATCGAGAAATACTATCTCTGCGCGGTTCACGGGCGGCCAAAGCCACCGGAGGGGCGGCTCGAGAACTATCTCTTCAAGGACGCGGAGAAGAACCAGGTCTATGTGAAGCCGCGCCCTGAGCCGGGCGCGCGCACCGCGGTCACGGACTACAGGCTGCTGCGCTCCAAGGGCCCGCTGAGTCTGGTGGAGTGCCATCTGCTCACCGGGCGCACGCACCAGATCCGTGTGCAGATGGCCTACGCGGGTTGGCCGCTGCTCGGCGACGGGAAATACGGCAGCGAGCGCTTCAACAAAAACTACGACGAGAAGGGTCAGGCCCTCTACTCCTACAAGCTCGTCTTCGCCTTTCCCAGCGACGCGGGCATCCTCAACTACCTGCGCGGCCGGGAATTCACCGTGGAGCAGGTGGACTTTGTAGACAAGTATTTCGCTGATTAAAGGAGGCTCTCCCCATGCTGAGCGTCAACGATCTTTCCATGCAGTTCGGGCCCTCGGTGCTCTTTTCCAAGGTCGATCTGCAGTTCACCGCCGGCAACTGCTACGGCATCATCGGCGCCAACGGCGCCGGCAAATCCACCTTCATCAAGATCCTCTCCGGCGAACTGGAGCCGACGAGCGGCTCGGTCGTGCTGGAGCCCAAGCGGCGCATGTCCGTTCTCAAGCAGAACCAGAGCCTCTACGACGATTATCCCGTGCTGGAGACCGTCATCCTCGGCCACCAGCGGCTCTACGACTGCGGCAAAGAGAAGGACGCGATCTACGAAAAGGAGGACTTCAACGACGAGGACGGGCTGCGCGCGGCGGAGCTCGAGGAGGAATACGCCGAGCTTGGCGGCTACGAAGCCGAGAGCGACGCGGGGCGCATCCTGCAGGGCCTGGGCGTCGATGTGAGTCTGCACGGGATGCTTATGCGGGAGATCGATCCGCGCATCAAGGTAAAGGTACTGCTTGCTCAGGCGCTCTTCGGCCAGCCTGACGTGCTGCTGCTCGACGAGCCGACGAACAACCTCGACCTCGCGAGCGTGGTGTGGCTCGAGGACTTCCTGATGGACTATCCCGGGACGGTGCTGGTCGTGAGCCATGACCGCTACTTCCTCAACAACGTCTGCACCCACATCGTCGACATCGACTACGGCAAGATCAAAATGTATGTCGGCAACTACGACTTCTGGTACGAGTCGAGCCAGCTGATCCAGAAGCTGATCCGCGACCAGAACAAGAAGGCCGAGCAGAAGATTGCGGAGCTGCAGACCTTCATTGCGCGCTTCTCCGCGAACAAATCCAAGTCCCGTCAGGCCACCAGCCGCCGCAAGCTCCTCGACAAGATCACCGTGGAGGAGTTGCCCGCCTCCGGCCGGCGCTACCCCTGGGTTGGCTTCAAGGCCGAGCGCGAGCCCGGCAAGGACCGTCTCTTCGTCACCGAGATCTCCAAGACCGTCGACGGGGTGAAGCTCCTCAACAAGGTGAGCTTCATCGTCGGCAAAGAGGACAAAATCGCGATCGTCGGCAAGAACGAGCTCGCCGTCACGATGCTCTATAAGATCCTCATGGGCGAGGAGGAGCCCGATTCCGGCACGGTGAAATGGGGTGCCTCGATCCAGCCGAGCTATTTCCCCAAGGACCACAACAGCTACTTTGACGGCTTCGACGGCGATCTGATCGAGTGGATGCGCCAGTTCTCCGAGGACAAGCGCGAGAGCTATCTGCGCACCTTCCTCGGGCGCATGCTCTTCTCGGGCGACGACGTTTACAAGCCGGCGAAGGTCCTCTCCGGCGGTGAGAAGGTCCGCTGCATGCTCAGCCGCATGATGCTCTCCGGCGCGAACTTCCTCGTGCTCGACCAGCCTACCAACCACCTCGATCTGGAATCCATCGCCGCGCTGAACAACGGTCTCGAGGCCTTTAAGCACAACATCCTCTTCTCCTGCCATGACCACCAGCTCACCCAGACTGTGGCCAACCGCATCATCGAGATCACCGAGGACGGGATCATCGACCGCCTCTGCAGCTACGACGAGTATATGCACCTCAGCGAGCTCGAGGCAAATCATTAAAATATTTGTTGTAATTTTTGCTTTCATGCGTTATACTCCCGGTGTAGAATCTGCACCGGGAGTACTGTATTATGGATGCGAATAAGAAAAAAGAGCTATGGCGTGCCGCCAAGTTCACCCTGTTTTCCATCAGCGCCGGCCTCATCGAGATCCTCAGCTTCACGCTCTTCAATGAGCTGCTGCATCTCCCCTACTGGCTGAGTTATCTGATCGCATTGGTTCTGTCCGTGCTCTGGAATTTCACGCTCAACCGGAAGTTCACCTTCCAGTCCGCGGCGAACGTCCCTATCGCGATGCTGAAGGTCGCCGGCTATTACGCGGTCTTCACGCCGCTGAGCACGCTGCTTGAACATCTGCTGGCCGGGCAGCTCGGCTGGAACGAATATCTCGTCACAGGCATCAACATGCTGCTGAACTTCGTGACGGAGTTTCTCTTCCAGCGCTTCGTCGTCTACCGCGACAGCATCGATACGGCAAAGAAATAAGCGTCAAAGCAGCAGGAAGGCCTTCCCCTTTGGGGAGGGCCTTCCTGTTTCATATCATAATGCCGGATTTCTTTTTCGCCTTCTCGAGCAGGCCGTTGATCCACTTGCCGGGGAGATAGGCGAGGAATGCAAAGAGGATGCAGATGCCCACGATCATCATGAGCCAGCCGATGTTCCACTGGTAGTTCTCATTGAAGAGGCCGGAGATGGCCTCGCGCATGGCATTCATGGCGAACTTGAAGGGCATATAGGGATAGAGCTTCTGGAAGATCGGCGGGAGCACCTCGACCGGGTAAGTGCCGCCGGCGCCGCCCACCTGGATCACCATGATGATGACCGAGGCCGCAAGTCCGGCCGCCCCGAGTGTGAAGGCCAGGACATAGTTGATCATCGAAAAGCAGACGCCGGTCGCCACCGCGGCGAGCAGGAAGAGGTCCCTGTGTTCGCAGACGATGCCGATATACCAGAGGTCACCGGCCGCGACGATGAGCGCCTGCACGACGCCGACAAAGAGGAAGAGCACATAGCGTCCGAAGAAGTGCTGCGGCATGCGGAGTCGCCGCGGCCGGTCCTCCTTCCGGATGCGCGTCTTCAGCAGTACCGCGCTGAAGAGCGCGCCGACCCACTGGGCCAGCACCGTGTAAAACGGCGCCATCTGGGAACCGTAGCTCTCGGCGTTGAAGAGGATAATGTCCTCCGTCTGGATGGGCGAGGCGATCTTCTCGCTCAGCACGTCGGGCCCTTCCCGCAGCAGATCCAGCACCTCGTTGAGAAACTCGCTCTCGGCCAGGGCGTCCAGGAACGCCGCCAGGTCGCGCAGCCTCTGCTGCGCGCGGAGGATGTTCGACTTGGCCTCGAAGGCGTGGCTCTCGAGATTGCCCATAGTCCCGCTGAGGTTATAAAGCTCGCTTGCGATGTTGGCGGTCGCGCCCTCCACACGGCCCAACATGCTGGCCAGTCCGCCGGCGGACTCGCTGGCCTGGTAGAGGGCATCCTCCACCTCCAGGCCCAGGGCGTTCGCCGCCTCCGCGGCGGCTTCGCCAAAAGCGCCCTTGGCGCCGCTGAGGCCACCGAGGATCTCCTGTATCTCCTCGCGGCGCGTAGCCCAGCTGTCCGGGTTCTGCGGGTCGGTGTTCAGGAGCGTATCCATATGCTCGACCACGGCTCCCATGCGCTCCGCCGCAAGATCCATGCGCGATGCCAGGCCGTTCAGGCCGCGGTCACGGGCGAGCTGCGCCATCTGTGCGGCGTTTTCCTGCATCTGCACGGCCGCCTCTCTCCGGGAAGCAATGGCCTGGTCGGCCAGCACGTCCAGCGCACCGTCCGGCTCGAGCAGACGGCTCAGGTCGTTGTAAAAACCGCCCACATTGTCCTGCGCCGCGAGCAGTGCCTCGGTGACGGTATTGATGTTCTGCCGCAGCGTGGAACCGTTGGCGATCATATTGCTCTGCATCATGTTCGCCAGGTCCTGGGAATAGCCGATGGCCAGCGACATATCCGCCACCAGCGTGCCGGAGGCGTAGAGGAGGTTGCGGCTCGCGCCGGTGAGATTGGCGAGAGAATCGATGATCGTCACAGCGGAGTCCAGCTTGCCGCTGAGCTCCTCGATCTTATCGCTCAGGTTCTTCATCGTCTCCTGGATGTCCACCCCGTTAGACTCAAGCACACCGAGCACCTTGGCGACGCCGGAGACCAGTGTGGAGAGGAAGGCTGCATTCACCTGGTTCTGGACCGAATTCTTGGCCTGGCCGGTAATCTTGGGGGCGATGGCGTTCTTTTTGCCGTTGTCGTAATAGTAGAGCTGGGGATGCTTGAATTTGAGCGTCACGAAGCTCACGAAATCCTTGGAGAAGCTCTGCGGCACAATCAGCGCCGCGTAGCAGTCGCCGCTGTAGACGCGCCCCAGCGCCTCGCGCTGGCTTCCGGCAAAGACCCAGCCGATCTGGTCGTTGGATTCGAGCGTCTCGATGATGGTGTCGCCGATGTTCAGTTCGATCCCGAGCAGGTCCGCCCCTTTGTCCTGCGAAAAGACCGCGACACGGATGCGGGAGGTGGCCGATTCGCCGTAGGGGTCCCAGTTGGAGAAGATGTTGAACCAGGCATAGAGGCAGGGCACGATGCAGAGGCCCATGATAATAACCATGGCGACCGCGCTGCGGGTGATGCGACGGGCATCGTTACGAACGATGTGCAGAATGTTTCGCATGCTTCCCCTCCTCTCCGTGCTGCTGCCGTTTCAGCTCCTGTTTGCGGGAGGGCCGGATGGAGGCCTCGCTCTTCTTTTGTTCGGCGCGGCTCCGGGAGGCAGACTTGCGCCGCTGCTCGGCGCTGATGGTCCAGTTGCCCTTTTCATCCACAGGCAGCAGATTGCCGAGGCTCGGCTCCTCCACTTCGGGCACGAACTCCGCAAGGCTGCGCAGATAGGTCTGCAGCTCGTGGTCGGAATAGGCGATATAGAGCACCGCCGCTGAAATGACGAACATGCCGACGATCCAGACGAGGAGGATCCCGATCTTGGACTGATCCGTCAGCTTCTGGACCAGCAGCAGGATCAGCGGCAGGGCGAAGAGCCAGCCGATGCAGGTGCGCAGCGAGCGCTGGTTAGCCTGGTGGCGCGCCTCCGAATAGGGCAGCAGCTTCTCGTCGTAGAGGCGGCGGTCGCTGTATGACTGCGTCTCCTGACGCGGCGCGGCCGCCGTGACGGGCCGTTTGCTCCGCTTCGTCTGCGTGCCGCGGTGTGCGGCGGTCTTCTCGGCGCGGGCGGCGCGGCGCGGCGGCTCAGGCGCTTTCAGATGGCGGGGCGCTGTATGCTGTTTTTGGCGTTTCGGATCGGTCATGCGCTTACAGAACTCCCGTCTCTTCCATTTCTTCTTCGATAAAGCGGTTCACCTGGATGAAGGGCCGGCGCACTACGCGCCCGATGAGGATCCCCGCCGCCGCAAAGAGCAGCAGTTCACCCAGGTATATGTACAGATCATAGCGGTAGAGCCCGCACATAGTCTCGCGCATCGCGTTGATGGCGTAGGGGAAGGGGAAAAACAGATAGATGCCGCTGAAGATCTGCGGCAGGATCTCGATGGGGTACGAGCCGCTCGAGCCCGCGATCTGCAGGACCATGATAACGACCATGGCCGCCTTGCCGATATCCCCGAACGCAAGGATCAGGGAATAGATAAAGGTCACGAATACGAAGGAGGTGACCGCCGCCACCATGTACAGCAGTCCCGGTTCCACACACTGGCAGCCCAGCAGATGCAGATCGCCCCAGACGATGATCGCCGCCTGGACCTGTCCGATCAGCAGGTAGATCAGCAGCCGGCCCCAATAGAGCTGGCCCTCGGTATGGCGGCGCAGCCGGGCGCGCTTCGGGTTTGCCTCCTGCTTGATGACGGCTGAGATGATGACGCCGCCGACCCAGATGGCCAGGGTGGAATAGAAGGGGGCCATGCCGCTGCCGTAGTTCTCGACGGGATAGATGGTCGTTGTCACGACCTCAACCGGCTCGGACAGGAAGGAGGCGAATTTGGACGGATCACCGCGCAGCATCTCAATCAGCTCGTTCAGGTTCTCGTCCTCCCGGGCAGCCTCCAGTCTTTCGATCACGTTGTTCAGGCCGTCTGCGGCGTCGTTGAGAAAGTGGACGAGCTGGACCATCGTGTTCTGCAGCGCGGCGATGGTGCTCTGTGCCGCGGTGACCGTGGGCGGGATCTGGTTGACCGTGGCGTCCACGCTGTCCAGGATCTTGTAGAGCAGATCGATATCCCGGTCAAGGCCATCGAAGAGCATGCTGATGCCGGGCAGCAGATCGCTGTCGATCAGCTTTGCCAGCGTTCCGGCTTCGGCGGCGAGGCGGGTAAAGACATTGCCGGTCCAGATGAAGTCTGCGGTGTTCTGCTTGAGGTTCGTGAGTTCCTGCTGGATGCTCGTGAGGCGCAGGATCATCGTGTCCAGGGTGTTCGCCGTAATGGCGATGCCGGAGGCGCTGCTGTTGGTCGGCAGGGCCTGCCGCATGAACTCGATCAGGCTCTGTGCGTGCGCAGCCAGCGCGATCGCATTGTCGATCACGGGGACGGTAAGATGCGGCGTATCCGCTCCGCCGAGGAACGCGGAGAGGGCGTTGAGCGCCTCCCGGATCTCCTCCGCCCGGTCGAGCACATCCAGCCGCGTGACGTCCAGAATCAGATCCGCTCCGTCGATCACATCCTCCGCCCGGTCGAGCGCCTCCAGCGCACCGCTGATATTCTTGGCGCCCTCCAGTCTGTCGATAAGCCCCGGGTCCATGATCCCCAGGCCATTGATGATGCGCGCATAATCGCGCATCGAGTCCCGCAGCCGACCCAGCAGATCGATCAGATCATCGAGTGTTCCCTCCGCGTCGATCTGCTGCAGATAGCCGTCCAGACGCTCAAAAATGTTCCGGATCAGCATAGAGAGATACTTGACCTGGATATTGTGCCGTGCCGTATTGGCAGCCGTCGTCGTGATCTTGTTGGCGATGGCGTTGGTTTTGGCGTTCTGGTAGAAGATGATCGAAGGCTCCTCGTCCTTGAGCGCCTCGATGACCTCATACATATTCCGTGAGAGATTGCGCTGCATGACGAGCGCCGCGTAATACGTGCCGTCCTCCACCCCGTGCACCGCGTCGACGGGGTCATCAACCACGGTCCAGGCGATGGCGGTTGACGAAGCGATCTCCTCCACGATTTCGCGGCCCATGTTCACATACTCGCCCTCCGCCGTCGTATAGCCCAGATCGGCGCTGGCAAGCGCGATCTTCACATTGCCCGTATTGGCATAGGGGTCCCAGTTGGCGTAGATATTGACCCAGGCATACAGCGCCGGAAGAATGAACATGGCCAGCAGAATCATCACGGCAAAAAAGCTGGAGAACAGCCCGCGTATATCTGAAAATAGAATACGAAAGATATTTCTCATACTCGGTGGTCCTGTCGCTGTTTTGAATTCTTCTGCTTACTTATACGTTTGCTTATCTTCTGAAAACGAGAAAAAGACCGTCTTGCCGAAGATTGGCCGTATTGCGTCGAAAACACAAGATACAGTATATCCCGCCCCTGCAGGTCGGGCATAACATAACAGGATATAGTATAGCACAGCTTGGCGGAGCCGGTTTAGACTATCCGGACCTGTTTGGCTGGTTTTTGGGCAAAAGTCTCATTTTGCTCAAAAAGAGTCCCTCCGTCCGATGGACGGAGGGACTCCCTTATGATGAGAAAAAATCATTCCGCCTTTGCTTCGGGCGTCACGAAATAGCTCTTGCCGAAATAGTGAATGATGTGCCGCGGGCAGATATCAGCGCAGTGGCCACACTGGACGCACTTGGCGATGTCGACCTGGGCGAGGTTGTTCACGACCGTGATCGCGTCCGCCGGGCACTCGCGCTGGCACTTCATGCAGCCGATGCAGCCGACCTTGCACATCTTCATGACCTGCGCGCCCTTGTCGAGGCTCGAGCAGGCGGGCATGATCTTCTGCTTCTCGGGAATGAGCTTGACGATGTTCTTCGGGCAGGCGTCCACACAGGCGCCGCAGCCGACGCAGTTGAGACGGTCGACCTTGGCCACGCCGTCAACAACGTGCATCGCATCAAACTGGCAGGCGCGGGCACAGTTGCCGAGACCGATGCAGGCGAAAGTACACAGCTTGCTGCTCTTGCCGCCGAAGAGCATCGCGGCGCGGCAGTCTTCCGGGCCGCTGTAATTGAAGCGCGCTTCGGCGTTGGCATGGCTCCCGGAGCAGGGCACGAAAGCGACCATCTTGTCGGCCGCGTCGTTGGACACGCCCATAATCTCGGCAACACGGGCCGCCGTAGCCTCGCCGCCGGCAACGCACTTGTTGCAGGGGGCCTCGCCGCGGGCGACCGCAGCGGCATAACCGTCGCAGCCGGGGTAGCCGCAGCCGCCGCAGTTGGCACCGGCCAGCGCCTCGCGCACAGCCGCCTGACGGGGATCGACTTCCACATGGAAGATCTTGGAGGCGAAGGCCAGCAGCGCGCCGAAGAGTGCGCCCAGCACGCCGAGGACCAGAATGGAAAGCAGGATCGTTTTCATATCTTCTTGCCCTCCTTAAAAGATCTTCATGCCGGAGAAGCCCATGAAGGCCAGGGCCACCAGGCCGGCGGAGACCAGGCAGATGGGAAAGCCCTCAAAGCACTCGGGATAATCGGAGAACGCGATGCGCTCCCGGACGCTGGCGAAGAGCACGATGGCAAGCATAAAGCCCAGGCCGCCCGTCACGCCGTAGACCAGGGACTCGATAAAGTTGTAGTTGTTCTGCACGTTCAGCAGCACTACGCCCAGCACCGCGCAGTTGGTGGTGATCAGGGGCAGGTAGATGCCTAGAGCGGAGTACAGGGAGGGGACGGATTTCTTGAGGAACATCTCGACCAGCTGTACCAGCGCCGCGATGACCAGGATGAAGGCCAGGGTATTCAGAAAAGCCAGATTCAGCGGCACGAGGATGTACGTGTAGATGACCCAGCAAATGGCCGAGGCCAAGCCCATGACGAAGACGACCGCGATGCCCATGCCGGTGGCGGTGTCCACCTTGCTCGAGCAGCCCAGGAAGGGGCAGCAGCCGAGGAACTGCGAGAAGATAAAGTTGTTGGTGAGGATGGCGCCGAGGGAGATCGCCAGAAGGGAAGTCAACATGATTATTCAGCCTCCTCTTCCGCCGCGATCAGGGCCGCTTCCTTGGCGGCATGCTCTTTCGCGGCTTTTTTCTTGGCGCCCTTCTTGAGCGCATACTGCATGACGGCGATCAGAACGCCCAGCGTGATGAAGCCGCCGAAGGGCAGATTCAGGATGCCGGCGCCGTAGCTGGACGGGAAGATCTGGATCCCGGAGCCCGTGCCGTCAAGCGTGAAGCGGAAACCGTTGGTGACATCGATGAGGCCGCCGCCGAAACGGCCGGAGCCCAGGAACTCGCGCACGGTGCACATGATGATCAGCACCACGGTGTAGCCGAGGCCCTGGAAGATGCCGTCAAAGAAGGAATCGGACACCTTGTTCTTCTGGCAGAAGGCCTCCGCGCGGCCGATGATGATGCAGTTGACGACGATCAGCGGGATGAAGACGCCCAGGGCCGCCGACAGCGCCGGGATAAAGGCCTGCAGCAGCAGGTCGACGATGGTGACGAAGCCCGCGATGACGACCACGAAGATGGCCAGACGGATCTCATCCGGGATGATCTTACGGATGGCGGAGACCACCACGTTGCAGCAGGTGAGGATGATGAGCACCGAGAGGCCCATGCCGACGCCGTTGAAGAGCGTGGTGGTGATGGCCATGGTGGCACACATGCCGATCTGCTGGACCAGAACGGGGTTATTGGTGGTCAGGCCTTCGATAAACTGTTGTTTTCTGTTCATTCAGCCTTACCTCCTCAGCCAAGGGATTTGACCGCCTGGATCGCGGTCGCCACGGCGCCGGTCACCGCGTTGGAGGTGATAGTGGCGCCGGCCAGGGCGTCGATATGCCCGCCGGATTTCGAGAGAGCGATGTCCTCCCCCTCGCCTACGAACTGCGCGCGGAAGCTGCGGCCGATTTCAGAATCGGCGGCGGCATTGGCGCCCAGGCCGGAGGTCTCGGAGTGATTGATGATGGAGATGCCGGTGCACTTGTAATCGTTGTCCACGCCGACCGCCAGGGTGATGAGGCCCTGCGCGCCGGAGACCGTGAGCTCCGCCACATAGCCGGACTCATCGCCTGCGCGGCTGAGCTTGTCGATCGTCGGGAAAGCGGCGGAATCGAACGCCACCTCGTCATAGCTCTCCGCTTCGAGCACCGCGGAATACGCGGCGATAGTCGCAGCGTTGTTGATCGCATAGATGCGGTCCTTCGTGAGCTCGTTCACGCCGCCGAGGATACCGGCGGTGATGGCGCAGATCAGGAACAGGATAAAGGTGAGCTTCAGAATCTTATTCATTTCGCCGCCTCCTTTGCTGCCTTCTTCTGAGCCTTCTCCCGCGCGATGTCCTCCTTGCTGACGCCGAACTGGCGGCGGTGGAAGCCCTTGTCGATGGCCCAGGTGCAGAGGTTCATGATCAGGACCGCATAGGTTGTGCCCTCGGGGAAGCCGCCGAAGTAGCGGATCAGCACCGTGATCGCGCCGCAGCCGAAGCCGTAGAGCAGCTGGCCGCCCTTGGTGACGGGGCTCGTGCTGTAGTCGGTCGCCATGAAGACCGCGACCAGCAGCAGCGCGCCGCTCAGGACGTTGTTGAGTGCGAAGGCGAAATGATCGCCGTTGCGGCCGAAGATCAGAGTCAGGACGAAGACCGTGCCGACGAAGGACACGGGGATGCGCCAGGAGATGACCTTGCGTCCGATCAGGTAAATGCACGCGGCCACCAGGATCAGCGTGCTGACCTCACCCACGCAGCCGGGGGTGTTGCCGAGGAAGAGACTCTGGAAGCTGAAATACTTCGGCAGGGCCGTATCACCGTACAGATAGCTCAACGGGGTGGCCATGGTCACGCCGTCGACCGTGCCGTGCAGGGAATTGGGCACCGCCCAGTTGCTCATGGCGAGGGAGTAGGAGCTCAGCAGGAAGGCGCGCCCGGCGAGGGCGGGGTTGAGGAAGTTTTTGCCGATGCCGCCGTAGAGCTGCTTGACCACGACGATGGCAAAAAACGCGCCGACAACGGGGATCCAGGCAGGTGCTGTGGAGGGCATCGAGAGGCCGAGCAGAAGGCCCGTGACCACAGCGGAGAGATCGCCGATGCTCTGCTCCTTGCCCAGCAGCCGGCGATAGCCCCACTCAAAGAACACGCAGGCCGCGACCGAGCAGGCCACCACCAGCAGCGGGTGCGTCCCGAACTGCCAGACACCGACCGCGAGCACCGGCAACAGCGCGATGATCACGTCCAGCATCAGACTCCGGGTATCACGCTCCGTACGCACCTGGGGCTGGAACGCTACATCCAGGATGATTCTTTCGTTTTTCTCGTTCATCACTTGGCCTCCTTTGCCTTTTCTGCGGCGGCCTTTGCCTGCAGCATGAGCTTGGCCGTCTTAAAGGCGTGGGTCAAAGGCATGCGGGCGGGGCAGTTGAACGCGCAGCTGCCGCACTCGAAGCAGTCGTTCACATGGTACTTCTCGAGGTTCGCGTAATCGCCCTTGCTGTAATACATGTACATGAACACCGGCTCGAGGTTCATGGGACATACCTCGATGCACTTGCCGCAGCGGATGCAGGTGGGGTTGTCCACATGCCGGTCCTCCTCCTCGGTGAAGAAGAGGACGCCGGAGATGCCCTTGACGGTGGGCGCCGCAAAATCCGTGGCGCAGATGCCCATCATCGGGCCGCCGAGCACGATCTTGCGCGGGGTCTTGACAAAGCCGCCGCACTGCTCGGCAAGATAGCCGAGAGGCGTGCCGACGCGGGTCAGGGCGTTGACAGGCGCCTTGAGCGCGCTGCCGCCCACGGAAACAATACGTTCGATCACAGGCTTGCCCTCATAGCAGGCCTGATAGATCGCGTAGCAGGTGCGGGTGGAGACGACGTTCGCCCCGACGCCGGAGGGCAGCCCGCCGGGCTTCACCTCGCGGCCGGTAACGGCCTTGACCTGCATCTTTTCACCGCCCTGCGGGTACTTCACCGCTTCGGGCACGATCTCGATGCCGTACTTTTCGGGGTGGAGGGAATTGAGCTTGTCAATGGCGTCCTGCTTGTTGACCTCGATGCCGTAATAGGCCTTATCCACACCGCTTGCGATGCGCACCAGCTCGATGCCCTTGAGCAGCTGCTCGGGGTAATTGAGCATGGTCAGGTGGTCGCCGTTGAGGTAGGGCTCGCATTCGGCGCCGTTGATAATGAGCTTATCGACCTTGCCGATGCCGCCGCGGATTTTGAAAGCCGTGGGGAACATCGCGCCGCCCATGCCGACCACGCCTGCTTCCCGGATGCGCTCCAGGATCGCGTCGGGATCCTTCAGTTCCTTCTCGCTGAGCGGAGCAAGGTCCTTGCAGGGGGTGTCCTGGTAATCGTTCTCGATCACGATCGCCATGATCATATCGCCGAAGGGATGCGGCCGCGGCTCCACCGCCACGACCTTGCCGGACACCGGGGAGTGGATCGGGGCCGAGACGGGAGCGGGATTCTCACCGATCTTCTGGCCCATCGTCACCGTATCGCCCTTCTTCACGAGGGGCGTGGCCGGGGCGCCGATATGCTGCGTCACGGGGATGACGACCTGGGCAGGAGGCGTGATGACAGTCACCGGGATCTCCGGCGCTTTCATATAGTTGGGGTGCACGCCGCCTTTAAACGTTTGGGACATAAGCTTCACCTCGAAATATAATCTCCAGGGTAATTAACATTAAGATTGTACCACAATCTGTCGCATCGTGTCTACCACAATTCCTCGAAAAACCGTCAAAATACATAGACAAGTTTCTGACAATTAGAAAAACGGGACCTGTGAATCGTCATTTTTCACAGGTCCCGCTTCTCTTTTCCAGTCAGCGCTCGGCGCGCTCAAAGTCCTCGCGCGGATGCTTGCAGAGCGGGCAGGTATAGTCCGCCGGCAGTTCTCCCTCGCAGGGCTCGAAGTGCCCGCAGATCGTGCACACCCAGCCCTTTTGCTTCTGCTGCTGCACCGGGACGACATGTTCAAAATCGTCCTTCCCGTGCTTGCAGAGCGGGCAGACGAAATCATCGGGCAGCGCCGCGCCCTCGTACACATAGCCGCAGACCTTGCAGACCCAGCACTCCTTCTGCTCGGGGGCGGGGTTCTTCTTGGGCTTGATGTGGGCGTGGTAGTAATTATAGCTGCAGCTCGGGTCCTTCGAGAGGACCTTCGCCTCCACGACGTCCGCGATGAACAGCACCGAGGCCCCGAGATCACGCACCTCCGTCACCTCGCAGGAGAGGACGGCATTGGTGTACTCCGGGATATAGCGCAGGCCGTTGGCCGTACGTTCATCATAGGGCAGATCCGCAAACTTGTCGACCTCGCGGCCGCTCTGGAAACCGAAGCGCTGGAAGAGGCTGTAGGGCGCCTCCTCGGTGAGGATGGAGACGTTGAACTTCCCAGCTTTGGCGAGCATCTCACAGGTGTAGTTCTTCGCGATGACGGAGACCGCGAGCTTCTTCGGTTCGCCCGAGGCGACCTGCACGGCGGAGTTGATGATGCACCCGAAGTCCTTCCCGTCCACGCTGGTGGTCAGCACCTGCACGCCGTAAGTCAGCTTGTTGAAGGCCTTCTTGTCGACCGCGTCCGGCGCGGGCACGGCAGGCGCTGCGGCAGCGGAGGGCGCTGCGGTCACGGGCCGCGGCGCGATCTCGGCCGCGATCGCGTCGGCCAGCGCCTCGAGCTGCGCCTCCTGGCCGGGGGCCAGGGCGGACTTGAGGCTCACTGTCTCCTCGATGAAGCTCATGTTCTTGAGCGGTGCCAGCAGCTCGCGCATGATCTTCCCGCTCGTGGGCGCCCAGGAGCCGTTCTCGATCAGCGCGACACGGCGGCTCTGGAGATTATGCGCCGCGATGTCGTGCAGCAGGTTCTCCATGGTCACGAAGACGCCTGCGTTATAGGTCGTCGCGGCGAAGACCAGATGGCTGCAGCGGAACGCGTCGGAGACGATATAGCTCGCAGGTGTGACGGAGGTGTCATACATCCGCACGCGCACGCCCCGCTCCTGCAGCAGGCAGGCGAGGATGTTCGCCGCGTTCTCGGTGTGGCCGTACACGGAGGCATAGGCCAGCAGCACGCTCTTCTCCTCCGGCTCATAGCTGCTCCAGAGCAGATATTTCTCCACATAGTCGCCGAGGTGGCTGCGCCAGACGAAGCCATGCAGCGGCAGCAGGCAGGCGACGTCCAGCTTTGCGACCTTCTTCAGGATGGCCTGGACCTGCGGCCCGTACTTGCCGACGATGTTGGTGTAGTAGCGGCGCGCCTCATCCAGATGCTCCGCGAAGAAATCCGTCTCATCCGCAAAGAGGCGGCCGTTGAGCGCCCCGAAGGTGCCGAAGGCGTCGGCGGTGAAGAGGAGCTTGTCCGCCTCGTCATAGCTCATCATGACCTCGGGCCAGTGGACCATCGGGGCCATCAGGAAGCGGAAGCTGTGCCGCCCGGTCTCGAGCGTATCCCCCTCCTTGACAACGATCGCGCGCTCGGTGGGATCGCAGCCCAGAAACTGCTTCATCATCGCGAGGCTCTTCGCGTTGCAGACGATCTTCGCCTCGGGGTAGCGGCTGAGCAGCAGCTCCTGCGTCGCCGCGTGATCCGGCTCCATATGGTGCACGACCAGATAGTCGAGCTTCCTCCCGCCCAGTGCGTGTGCCACATTCTCCAGGAAGGTGCTGTAGACGGCCTTGTCCACGGTGTCAAATAAAACGGTCTTTTCGTCGAGCAGCAGATAGGCGTTGTAGGAGACGCCGTCCGGCACGCCGTAAACGCCCTCAAAGCAGACGAGCCTCCGGTCGTCCGCGCCGACCCAGATCAGATCGTCCTGAACTTTTCTTGTGCAGTACATTCCCGTTCTCCTTTTTTTATAGATTTGCTTTGCCTGTACATTATAAAAACAATCCTCTTGACTTGCAAGCCTTTTCTGCGTATCATACAGATATGTTGTGTGCAATCTATTTAAGGAGGTCCTTCCATGTCCGACAAAAGATTCGCCGGTCTGAGCGGCAGCGTCGATTCCCCGGCCGTGAGCGCCGACTTTGAATCCGCCAGGCTCTTCGACAAAGTGCGTGTCGGCCGGCTCGGCGTTTACTTCCGCGACGGCTTCAAGACCCGTTTTCTCGACTATCCCTCGCTCGAGCGCGTGTTCATCCGCGTCCAGCAGGTCAACGGCCGCATGTGCTGCGGCAACGCGACCTTTGAGTATTACCGGCTCGTGTTCGTGCGCGGCGGGAAAGAGATCGCCGATGTGATGAGCGAAAAGGAAAAGGAGATGGACGCGGCGCTCGCGTACATCCACGAGATGGCGCCCGCGCTCCCCATCGGTTTCCCCTCAAAAAACTGAGCAATCTCCAAAACGACAGGCTTCGCCAAAGGCGAAGCCTGTCGTTTTCCGTTTCATCGCCGCAGCGGGATAATCTCGATCCAGTACCCGTCCGGGTCCTCGATGAAGTAGATGCCCATCTTCGGATTCTCGAAGCAGATACAGCCCATTTCCTCGTGCTTTTTGTGCGCCGCCGCCATGTCCTCGGTCTTGAAGGCGAGGTGGTATTCCTGCTCCCCCAGATCATAGGGCTCGGTCCTCTCGGTCATCCAGGTCAGCTCGAGCTGGAAGCCGGTGACGCCGTCTCCGAGGAAGACGATCTTGAAGCTGCCGTCTTCGGCGTTTTTCTCGCGCACGGGCCGAAGCCCCAGCGCCTCGTCATAGAACTTCAGGCTCCGCTCCAGATCCAGGACGTTGAAATTGAAATGGTTGAAAGCGAACATGCCGCATCCCTCTTTTCTTAAGGCTGGATCCAGTATACACGAAGTCGCGGTCCCGGGTCAAGGTCCTGCGCCGGCGCATAGGATGGCGCAGGAGGAGAAGCCTATGAATGAACTTGTCGCCCTGCCCGCACTGCGTCCCGGCGAGGGCGGGGTCGTGCGGCGGGTGCGTGGGCCGGAGCCGCTCATCCGCCGCCTGCGGGATCTGGGGCTGATCGAAGGGGCGCCGGTTCTCTGCCTCGGGCGCAGTCCCGGCGGCGATCCGGCCGCCTACCGGATCTGCGGCGCGGTCCTGGCCCTGCGGGACATAGACTGCTGGGAGATCCTCGTGGCTCGGGAAGGCGGTGCGCCGTGAAGCCGGCCGTCACCGCGGCGCTCGCGGGCAGTCCCAACGTGGGCAAGAGCACGCTCTTCAACCGTCTCACCGGCCTGCACCAACACACCGGAAACTGGGCCGGCAAAACCGTAGCCACTGCCGCCGGCGTCTGTGAGAGCGCACACCGCCGCTACACGCTGGTGGATCTGCCCGGCACCTGTTCCCTTTCGGCCGCCTCACCGGAAGAGGCCCTGGCCCGGGACTATCTCCGCTCCGGAGAGGCAGACGCGGTCGTCGTGGTCTGCGACGCCTCGTGCCTGGAGCGGAACCTCAACCTCGTTCTGCAGATCCTCCCGCTTCACCGGCGCGTCCTGGTATGCGTGAATCTGCTCGACGAAGCGGCGCGGCGCGGCATCACAGCGGATCTGCCGCTGCTGCAGAAACGGCTCGGCGTGCCGGTGGTCGGCCTCGTGGCGCGGGAGCGGCGCAGCCGTGCCGTCCTGCTCGAGGCGCTCGACCGGCTCCTTGACGAGCCGCCGCAGCCGGAGAGGGAGGCAGTCGGCGTCGCCGAAGCGCGTGTCCGCACGGCCGCCGCGCTCTGTGAGGGCGTCGTGCGCCGGACGGGAGGCGTACGGGAGGAGCGGGACCGGCGGCTCGACCGGCTGCTGACCGGCCGCCTGCTGGGCTATCCGCTGATGCTCGCCCTGCTCGCGCTGGTCTTCTATCTCACCATCCGCGGGGCCAACGTCCTCTCCGGCGGTCTGAGCGCGCTCTTTGCGCGTGTGGAGCTCCTGCTCGAAGCGCTGAGCAGCCGCGTCGGGCTGACGCCGTTCTGGCACGGTCTGCTGCTGGACGGAGCCTGGCGCGTACTGAGCTGGGTGGTAGCGGTGATGCTGCCGCCGATGGCCGTGTTTTTCCCGCTCTTCACTCTGCTGGAAGATCTGGGCTATCTCCCCCGCGTCGCCTACAATCTCGACCGGCCCTTTCAGCGCTGCCGTGCCTGCGGCAAGCAGGCACTTACCATGTGCTTGGAGAAAACTGCGGTGTCCGGACAGCCGCGATTGCATTTTGCGCGGCAAACCGTTACAATAGAACTATCCGAGAGGAAAGGACAGAGATACCATGAGCATCGAAACACTGATCGAGCTGTACGACGAGCGCCCGCTGGAAAACGTGCTGGGCGCGGAGATGTTCCGCCCCCGGCGGGTCGTCTACATCTGTCCCGTGGGCGCGGCGCAGGATCAGCAGCTGCAGCAGAAGCTGCGCCGGTACTTTTCGCACCGCGGACAGAAGGTCGAGCTCATCTTTTTCAAGGCCGACGTCTACGACGCGCTCGCTGTGCTGGATCTGCTTCGCCGGATCACGGCGCGCTACCAGGGCTGCGCCATCGACATCACCGGCGGCACCGACGACGTGCTCTTCGCAGCCGGCCTGCTCAGTGCCGAGACGGACATCCCGGTCTTCACATACAGCCGCAAAAAGAACAGCTTCTTCAACATAAAAAACGCCTCCTTCGCCTCCGGACTCCCCTGCACGCTGCGCTATGCGGTGGACGACTTCTTCCTCATGGCGGGCGGCTCGACACGGGAAGGGCGCGTAGACAACACGATCCTCTCCCGCTACCTCGATATCATCGACCCCTTCTTCGCGGTCTATCGGGAAAATCGCCGCGAGTGGGACAGGATCGTCACCTACATACAGCGCCTCTCCCCCGGCACGCCAGACGGCCCGGTCCGGCTGGAGGCCGGCGGATCATACACGGTCAAGGGTGAGCGCGGATCCCGCATCTCCGCCCCGGAGGGGGCACTGCGCTCCCTCGCGTCCATCGGGCTGATCCGGGAGCTTCAGATCGGGGAAGAGCAGGTCTCGTTCTGCTTCCGCGACGCCCAGGTCCGTGCCTGGCTGCGGGATGTGGGCAGCGTCCTCGAGCTCTATGTATACAAGGCCTGCCTCGACACCGGCCTGTTTGATGACGTGCGCACCAGCGTCATCATCGACTGGGAAAGCGAGAAGCGGGAGAATGCCGTCAGCAACGAGCTGGACGTCATGTGCTCGAAGGGCGTGGTGCCTCTCTTCATCAGCTGCAAGACCTGCGATGTCAAGACCGAGGCGCTCAATGAGCTTGCCGTGCTGCGCGACCGCTTCGGCGGGCAGATGGCCCGGGCCGCGATCGTCACGGCCGAGCGCGGGCGTGCCCCCATGCGAAACCGCGCCTCCGAGCTGAACATCCAGGTCATCGACCTGGACGATCTGCGTGCCGATCGGCTGCAGAAGCGGCTCCGGGACTGCATGCGCTGAGTTTTTCAGTCGTCGAGCAGCGCCTCCCGGTCGATCCCCTCCGCGACCCAGTCCAGCTCGCGCAGGATCCGCTCGCGCCGCTGCCGATTCAGTCTGTCGCAGCCCCGGCGCATCAGGAGCGCCGCGAGGCAGGCGGCCATGGCAAATTCCATCCGAATCCCTCCCTCATGTTTCTGCATACAGCATAGGCCCGGGGCTGTCCGAAAAAACGGACAGTCACCGGGCCTGTGACCATGAAGCGCACCGGCCCGCCGAATGGCGGGCCGGTGCTGTATTTCTATCTTTTTGTACGGTGTTCCCTCATCCGCCGGACCCGGGACTCGCCTTGTTGTTGAACAGGCGCAGCCGGCTCTTGCTCCGGGCGGAGAGCACGACGCTCTGCAGGATGATGAAGAAGCCGAGCATCGCGCCGTTTGCCATCTCCTGCCACCAGGAGGCGTTCAGCGGGCTGAGCGCGATGATCTTCTGGATCGTCGCGAGGATCATGGCTCCGAAGAAAGTGCCGATCACGTTGCCCACGCCGCCGGTCAGCAGCGTACCGCCGATGATGGAGGCTGCGATGGCGTCCATCTCACTGCGCATGGCGACGCTGGCGTTGCCCGCGGGCTTGTGCATCAGGAAGACGAAGCCGGCCAGGCCGCTCAGCAGGCCGCTGATCACATAGCTGAGGAAGATGGTGCGCTTGACGTTGATACCCAGCATCAGCGCGCTCTGCTGGTTGCCGCCGACTGCGTAGATGTTGCGGCCGAGTTTGGCATAGCGGAGCATGAGCGCCATCAGGATCACCACGCAGACCGCGGTGATCGCGCCGATCTCGATCTTCGCGGGGATCAGATTGCCGTTCTGGGCCACATAGCCCAGCCAGGAGATCTTGAGCTTGGTCTTCACCAGTGCGAGGAAGCCCTCGTGGGTCACCTTGACAGGGTTCACGGACAGGATGGTCGTGAGGCCGCGGGCCAGGAACATGCCGGCCAGCGTGACGATGAAGGGCTGGATCTCCAGATAGCTCACCAGGAAGCCCTGCAGCACACCGAAGCCCAGACCGATCGCCAGCGCGAGCAGGAGCGTAAGCAGGATGCTGAGCGCGCTGTTCTCGATGCCGTTGTTGTTCAGGAACAGGGCGCAGCTCATAACCGTAAGGCCGATCACGCCGCCCACGCTGATGTTGATGCCGCCGCCGATCATGACGACGGTCAGACTGCAGGAGATGATGATCAGCGCGGCGTTGTCGTTGAGCAGGTCGAAGATCTGCTGCGGTTTCAGGAAGCCGCCTTTCAGCGTGAGCATGGCGAGAACATACATTGCGGCAAAGATACCGATACTGATCAGCATCAGCATCTGCGCATCGCTCAGCGGTTCCCGGCGTCGGATTTGGGCTGTCCGTTTTTCATCCGCCATTCAGCTCACCCCCTTGCTCGGCTCGGCCCGCCGCGTCGGTTCGGACCGCCGACGGTTCCACAGCGCCGTCAGCCGGCTTTTTACCACCGGGGAGCCGGCCACGACGATGATGATGATCACGATCGCCTTATAGGCCTTCACGTTCACCGGGGCCACGTTCATGGCATACAGCGTAGTGGTCAGCATCTGGATAATATAGGCGCCCAGGATGCTCCCGCTCAGCTTGAAGCGGCCGCCGCCCAGGTTGTTCCCGCCGATAGCCACCGCGAGGATCGCATCCATCTCGATGTCGACCAGCAGGGTCTTATGGTTGAGCTGCCCCAGACGGCAGACGCCGATCACACCGGCCACCGCCACACAGACGCCGAGCAGGATAAAGCTCAAAAGCTTGATGAGCGTGGGATTTATGCCGTTGAGACGGGCGGCGCCCTGGTTGATACCGACGGATTGCGTATAGAGGCTCAGGCTCGTGAAGCGGAACACCAGGAACAGCAGCAGGCCCACAAGGAGCACTGCGAAGATCGGCGTCGGCACGGGGATGCCGGGGATCGTCATGCCGAGGGAGCTGATGATGGGGCTGTTGAGCTGCGGCGTAGCGTCACCGTTGATCCAGTAGGCGATCGACCGGCCGCAGGAATACAGGATCAGCGTCGCGATCATCGGCTGGATGCGGAACACGGCGACCAGCGTGCCGTTAAAGAGCTTGAAGAGGATCGTGGCGAGGCAGCAGAGGACGATGCCGAGGATCACGCTGCCGACGGTGATGGTCCCGGCCCCCTGCAGTACCTTCACGAATACCGCGCCGGCGATGGCGCCCACCGCGCCGACCGAGATGTCCTGCCCGCCGCAGGCCGCGGTGACGAGGGTCATGCCCATTGAAATGATAGCGAGTTCGCTCGCGCTGTCGATGATGCTGATGAGGTTACCGGTCAGCACGATGTTGCCGCTGTTGTTGACCTTCATGCCGATGGAGAAGAAGCTGATGTCCCGGAAGAGATTGAACACGATCAGGATCGCGAGCGCGACCAGCGGGATCAGCAGCTGACCGAGTCCGGAGGAGCTTTTTGTCTTCTTGCTCATATCACGCCTCACCTCCCGCTATCGTCTTCATCACATGCGCCTGTGTCAGCTCGTCGCCCGTCAGCTCGCCCACGATCTTGCGGTCACGCATGACGATCAGGCGCGAGCAGGTGCGCAGCATCTCCTCGATCTCCGAGGAGATGAAGGTCACGCTCATGTTCTCCTCGGCCAGCTTCAGAACAAGCCGCTGGATCTCCAGCTTGGTGCCGACATCGATGCCGCGCGTGGGCTCGTCCAGAATCAGATAATCCGGATGCGTCAGCAGCCAGCGGGCCAGGATCACCTTCTGCTGGTTTCCGCCGGACAGAGACTTGATCGGCGTATCCTGCGAGGCGGTCTTGATTTGCAGCGCCTCGATATATTCGTCCGCAAACTTCCGCATCTGGGCCTTGGACATGGGGTGGAAGAAGCCGCGCATGACCTGCAGCGCCAGATTGATGTTCTCGCGTACGGAGAGATCCGCGATGATGCCGTCGCGCTTACGGTCTTCCGGCAGGTAGCCGATGCCGTTCTTCATGGCGTCGCGCGGGCTGGTGATCCGCACATTCTTCCCCTTTACGCGCACCTTGCCGCCCGTCACCGGGTCCGCGCCGAAGATTGCCCGCACGCTTTCGCTGCGGCCGGAGCCGAGGAGTCCGGTGAAGCCGTTGACCTCGCCGCGGCGGATGCTGAAATCGAAAGGCCGGCATTCGGCGCTCGAAAGATCCTGCGCCTCATAGACGATGTCCTCGTCGCCCCGGCTCTTCTGCCCGATCTGCTCGAGTTCCGCCAGGTCATTCAGGCTCTTGCCCATCATCGAGGCGACAAGCTGGACCTGCGGCAGATCCTGTACCGTGAACTCGCCGACAAGCTCACCGTTTCGCAGCACGGTGATGCGGTCGCTGACCTCATAGACCTGCTCCAGGAAATGCGTGACGAAGATGATGCCGACGCCCCTGCTCTTCAGATCGCGCATCAGCTTGAAGAGCATGGCTACTTCTTTCTCGTCGAGCGAGGAGGTGGGCTCATCCAGGATCAGCACCTTGCAGTTCATGTCCACCGCGCGGGCGATGGCCACCATCTGCTGCACCGCCAGGGAGCAGCGCGACAGCTCCTGTTTTGCCTGGGCGGGGATGCCGAGGCTGCCCAGAATCTCGGTCGCCCGCTTTTCATATTCCTTCCAGTTTACCCTGCTCCCGCTCGTCCGGCCGATGAACATGTTTTCCGCCACCGTCAGATTCGGGCAGAGGCTGATCTCCTGATAAACCGTGCTGATGCCGATCTGCTGCGCCTGCTGGGGAGAATGGATATGCGCCTCTCCCTCGGCGCCGTCCACCCGGATGCTCCCGGCATCCTTCTCGTATACACCGGTCAGCACCTTGATCAGCGTCGATTTGCCTGCGCCGTTTTCTCCCATAAGCGCGTGGATCTCCCCCTTGCGCAGGGTGAAGTCCACATTGTTCAGAGCTTTTACGCCCGGAAAGGATTTGCAGATCCCGCGCATGGTCAAAACGATTTCTTCTTCCATCCGCTCATCTCCTGTCGCTCAAGTTAAAGTGGCGCGGTGTGGACCGCGGATTGCTCCACTTCCCCACACCGCGCTGTTCGTTTCCTTTATGACTGCTCAGCTTTTCCCGGAAGCATCAGCCGAGGCCGTAGGTATCGATGTCCTCCTGGGTGATCTCACGGGCATCGAAGCCCTTCTCCACGGAGATGATCTGGTTGAGCTCGTTCAGGCCTTCGATCTCGCCGCCGGCCTCGAGGGTCTTGATCATCTCATCGATGACGCCGGCCTGGAAGGGGCTGCACTGGCCATCATAGTTCCACTCACCCGCGAGCAGCTTCTCAAGCGCCCACTTGTTGCAGTCGAAGCCCATGACGATCACGTCGCCGTCCACACCGTGGGTGATGCCCTTGGCGTCCAGAGCGGCCACAACACCGTCGGCCATGCCGTCGTTCTCGGCATAGACGATGTTGAAGTCCTCGTTGGCGTCGATCGCCGCCTCGGCGATCTTACGGGCCTCGTTGGGATCCCAGCTGTCGCCGCCGGTGCCTTCACGCACGATGGTCCAGTTGTCCTCGGCCTCGCACTTCTCGGTCAGAGGATCGCTGCGGCCGATCTGAGCGGCGCTGCCCAGCTGGCCCTGGATGTGGAGGATCTTGTACTCGTCAAGCCCAAGGCTCTCCAGCCAGGCAACAGCAGTCTCGCCTTCCTGGCGCATATCGGAGACAACGGCAGCCGTGTACAGGCTGGGGTCGCAGTCGATCATACGGTCGAACAGGAAGACCTTGATGCCGGCCTCCTGAGCCTCTTCCAGGACCTCGTCCCAGCCGGTGGTCTCAGCAGCGGAAACCAGGATGTACTTCACCTCAGCGGTGATGAAGCCCTTGGCCGCCTCGAGCTGCTTATCAGCCGTGGGAGCGGTGACGAAGGTGGCGTCATAGCCGTTCTCTTTGGTAAAGGTGTCGGTCAGATCCTTGACGTTGGCCTGGCGATAGCCGGACTCGGAAGGATCGAGGTTGATGATGCCGACCTTGATCAGATCGTCAGCCGCGAAAGCCGCGGGGATCAGGGACAGGCACATGACCAGAACAAGCGCGACAGCGATGATTTTCTTCATGGTTGTTCCCTCACTTTTTCATAATAAATTTGGACCGTTTCGGTGTCCTTGTCTAAATAAAAGCACAAAAGAAACACCCCGTCAACCGTCCCGGCCGGCACCGGAGGCAAATCAGCGAAAGCACCAAATACAGCTTTTTCCGGGACTTGGTACAAGTTTCCAATTCGCACCGATTCTGTTTGATTTCTTACGATTCAGGCCGGAAACTGTTGGAAATTCTCCGATCGCGCAGTCCGATCCGGCCCCGTCTTCTTTCCGCAATTTGACCACAGCGCGGCCCGGGAGTCGGTTTTTTTCCGCGCGAGCAAAAAAACCTGTTTGAATTTCGGAAGGTTCTGCGGTCCGCAAAAAACTTTTTTACGGCCGGGCACCGATGTGGTATACTTAGTTATAAACTTAATTATAAAAAGAACGGAGGCGAAGGACATGCCGAAATACAGTCTGGTGGCGGAAGAGCTGCGGCGTCTGTGTGCTCAGCTCAAAAGGCAGGGGGACGACCGGCTCCCGAGCGAACAGGCGCTTTGCCTCCGCTTCTCCTGCAGCCGACAGACGATCCGCGCGGCGCTCGCTCAGCTTGAGCAGGAGGGTCTGATCTGCAAAAAGCGCGGCAGCGGCTCTTACCTTGCAGACGGGCGTCCGCGGCCGGACGACCGGGTCATGCTGCTGGTCCCGGACGAGAACGAATATCGATATCCCGGTCTGATTCGGGAACTGCGCCCCCGCTTTGCCGCGAAGGGGCTTCATCTGCTCTGCCGCAGCACAGGAGACAGCCATGCGCAGGAGCGCGCGCTGCTGCTTGAGCTGCTGCGCGATCCCCCTGCCGCCGTGCTGCTCGAGCCTATCGGGGAGCGGTTCCCCAATCCGAACGAAGAGCTGCTGAAGGAGCTCACGCTTGCCGGCATCCCGCTCGCCTATCTCTTCGGCGCCTACGCGGGCGGCGCGGAAGCGCCCTGCGTCACCGAGGCTGACCGGGACGGCGCGGCCCTGCTCGTCGATCGGCTGGCCGAACGGGGCCACCGTCGGATCGGCGGACTCTTCCGCTGTGACGACAGCCGCGGCTATGCGCGCTGCGCCGGCGCGATGCGGCGCTGCGCCGAGCTCGCTCTTGTGAGCGGCGGGCGTGATTTCGCCTGGCTGGATACCGAGGACCGGCGCCGCATTGTGGACGGAGACACGGAGCTTCTCCGCCTCTTCCTGCGTCAGCGCTGGTACGACTGCGACGCGGTGATCTGTCAGAACGACGAGCTGGCCTATCACCTGATCCGCGAACTGGAGCGCCTCGGGCGGAGCGTCCCCGGCGATCTGGCCGTGGCGAGCTTCGACGACAGCTATTACGCCTCCGCCGGGAGCGTCGGCATCACCTCACTCGGGCACCGCGCTCACGCGCTGGCCGACGCGGTCGAACAGGCCGTCCTCGCGGCGATCGCGGGCACGGGGCAATCCCCCGCGCCGCTCCCCTGGTTTCTTGTCGAGCGCGCGAGCACCTGAGTGTCTTATACCAGCAGGGCCGTCTCCTTTCGGAGACGGCCCTGCTGCATGCTGCATTCAGTATTCGCGGCTGTCGATCAGTTCCTGGGTCAGGCGGTCCTTCGTGAAGATCAGCTCCTCCACATAGATATGTTTGGGGATGCTCTCTCCCTCTTCATACTGGCGGATCAGTTCCTCCACGCGCGGCCCGTGCAGGGGATTGCACTCCACGCAGAGGTCGATCTTGCCCTCAAGGCAGTACTGCAGCGCCTCCCGCACGGCATCGAAGGAGATCAGGATCACGTCCCCGCCCTCGCCGTAGCGCAGCCCCGCCTCGTCCAGCGCGCGCATGGCGCCGAAGGTCATGTTGTCGTTCTCGCTGTAGATCACGTCGATATCCCGGTCGCCGCGCAGATAATCCCGCACCACCTCATAGCCCTTGGCCTCGGTATAGTCCCCGGGGAGCTGCGCCGCGATGGTCCAGTTCGGCATCGCGCGCACCGCGTCCTCGATGGGCTTGGTACGCATCAGCTGCGAGGTGGCGCCGTAGGTCCCCTGCAGGTGGAGGATGCGGATCTCGTCCTCCCCGCGGCCGCGACGCTCCAGCTCCTCCCGGAGCCACTCGACCGCCCGCTCGCCCTCACGCAGGAAGTCCGAGCCCACGTTGCTCAGGTACAGGCTCTCATCCTCCACCGCGACCGCGCGGTCCATGATGATGACCGGGATTTGCGCGTCTCTCGCCTCCTGCAGTACGCTCTCCCAGCCGGTCTCGGCCACGGGCGCGATCACGATGAGGTCCACACCCTGGAGGATGAAGTTGCGCACGGCGGCAAGCTGGTTGTCCTGCTTCTGCTTGGCGTTCTCCAGCAGCAGCTCATAGCCCTTTTCGCGGCTGAGCGCCGCGGTCATGGAGGCGGTGTTGGCAAGGCGCCAGCTGGATTCGGAGCCGAGCTGGGAAAAGCCCACGACCAGCAGCTCGCTGTCCTGCGGCTTGGCCGTCGGGCGGGAGGCGCAGCCCGCGAGGCACAGCAGCGCCAGCGCACAGGCTATCAACCTTATCTTAACTCTCATAGCCATCCTCCTTTATCGGGATGCGGATGCAGATGACAGTCCCCTGCCCGGCCTCGCTCCCGATCGAAAAATCGCACGCGCTGCCATACATCAGCTTCAGCCGCTTGCTCGCCGCGACCAGGCCGAAGCTCGTCTCGTCCTCGCCGTCCACTTTGCGCCGCAGTTCCTCGAGCTCCCCGGGCGTCATGCCGACGCCGCTGTCCTCAACGCGGAGCATGGCGAAGCCGCCGCTTTTCGTGCCGGCGACGCGCAAAAGCCCGACGCCGCGCTTGGGCTTGATGCCGTGATAGATAGCGTTCTCCACCAGCGGCTGGAGTGTCATCTTCGGGATCAGGCAGCTCTCGATCGAAGGATCGACGTCGATCTCATAGCGCAGGATGTCCCGGTAACGCACCTGCTGGATCTCCAGATAGCTGCGCACATGCTGCACTTCCTCGCCCAATGTGATGATATCCTTGCCGTTGGAGAGGAAAGAGCGGAAGTAGGTCGAGAGGCTCGTGACCATCTCCTCCGCCTCCTCGTTCTTCTTCGTCTCGATCAGCCAGACGATGGCGTCCAGGGTATTGTACAGGAAGTGCGGGTTGATCTGTGCTTGAATCAGACTCAGCTCGATCCCGCGCAGCTTGATCTGCTCCTGCCGGTTCAGCTCGATCTGCTGGCTCAGTCTCCCGGCCATATCCTCCACTCCTGCACTCAAAGTGCGCAGTTTTTTGTCCTCCGCCTCCACCGGAGTCTTTTCTTCCAGGTCTCCGGCGCCGATTTCCTCCACGCGCTCGCAGAGCGCGTCGATTGGATCGGAGATGCTGCGACTGATCTTGAGCGCCTTGCGCATCGAAGTCGGGAGCACAATCACCACCACCAGGAGCACCGCGATGATCTCCAGCACCAGCCAGGCGTCCATCCGCTGCTGCAGCCGGGCCATCTCGCCCGCCTCGTGGAAGAGGTAGGTATAGATATGCTCCTGAATGAGCTCGGTGATGACGTAGACATTCGTCTCCAGCTGCTCCATGCGCTGGTCGTAGCCCTCGGTACCGCATAGCTTGTCGATGCTGCTCTCCAGGCTGGCGCAGAGGTGCAGCACGTTGTTGATCGCCTTGCGGCTTTCGCTGTTGGTTGTGTTCTGCAGCAGCTTTTCCGCCAGATGCTGCGCCGTCTCGATCTCCTCCGTGGGGAGCACGGTGCTGCTGCCGGTTACATAGCTGTACATCTTCAGGTCGACCTCGTTCTTGAAGTCCTGGTTGAAGCCCGAGGCGTCGGTGATGTTGCTGTTCACGGCGGAATACTGGAGGTTGAAGGCGATCAGCAGCCCCAGCAGCAGCACCGAAACCAGCAGGATCGGCAGCGCCATGCTGACGATCAGCCGCGACATGCGCCCGCTGATCGAGCCGCGGTCCATCTGTCCTCTCATCCCTCTCTCTCCTGTCCGCCCGCGCGGTAGGCCTTCGGCGTACAACCCTGTGTCTTTTTGAACACGAAGGAGAAGTAGCGCGGATCACGGTAGCCGACCTCCGCCGCAATCTCACCCGAGCGCTTGCCTGTCTGCCGCAGGAGCTGGCGCGCCCGCGCCATGCGCTTTTGCGTCAGATACTCCACAAAGGAGACACCCATCTTCTGGCTGAACATCGCGCTGAGATAGTTGGCGCTGATGTTGATGGCCTGCGCGACACTGTTGAGAGAGATGTTCCCGTCTGCATAGTTTTCGTCGATGTAGCGCAGCGCGTCCTGGACGATGTCGCCGTTTTGCCGCTGCGCTGCCTCGTCGCGCAATTCGAGCGCCGGGCGCAGCACGCCCGTGAGATAGTCCTTCAGTCCCTCGGCCTGCAGGTTCAGCTCTGCCGGCGGGACCCGGCGGCGGTATTCCTCCAACTCGCAGCCGAGGCTCTGCAGCACGAGCTCGGCGTTGAGGCGCGCGCTCACCATCAGGTAGTGCCGCAGCATCACCGAGTGGACCGCACCGCCGAGGTTTTCCAGATACTCCTGGGCAAAGGCCTCGGTCTCCTCGACGGTGCCGTTTTGCACAAAGCCGCGGATCAGCGTCGGGTCGATCTTTCCCAGTTCCAGCGACTCCAGATCGGCGGCGGGATCCCCTTCGTGCTCGACGCGGAGCATATCGGTCGTAAAGATGTGCCGTTCGGGCAGGATGTGGCGGTAGGCCAGAACATGACTTGCCTCGGCATAGCACCTGGGCAGACCGCTGAGCCGATAGGTCGGCGTGCCGACCGCGACGGCCCAGGTCAGCGAGGGCTCCGCCTCGCAGCGCTGGCGGATGATCTCCACGCTCCGTTCGGTCATCGCGTTGAGCGCCTCCCGGTCGCTCTTGATGAGCAGCGCGTAGGAGAGCAGGCCGCAGCGGAAGAGCAGGAAATCCGGGTAGCGCAGAAAGCCGTCCAGCAGGCTCTCCTGCACCTCGGCCGCGGTCTCGGAATACTCCGTGTCGCTGGCGCTGCGGAGCGTGAAGAGCACCAGGTTGTATCCGTCCGCATCCAGGTCCAGATGCAGCTTCTCCGCCTCCTCGTAGATCTCCTGCACCGGCATGGAACCCTCCACGAGCTTTTCAAAGAAGGCACGGCGGGAAAAGCGCTCGAACTTCTTGAACTCCTGCTCATACCGGCGCAGGAAGCCCTTCTGCTCGTCCTCCTCCTCGATCTTGCGGCGGGTCTGTTCCAGCGCCTGGATCATCGCGGCCTTGGTGATGGGCTTGAGGAGATACTGGTCCACATTCAGCTTGATCGCCTGGCGCGCGTATTCAAAATCACTGTAGCCGCTGAGGATGATGATCTTGGTGTCCGGGAACTCCCGACTCACGATGCCGCTGAGCGCGAGCCCGTCCATGAAAGGCATCTTGATGTCCGTAATGAGAACGTCGGGCTTGAGCTTGCGGATCAGGGGGAGCGCCATTTCGCCGTCCGGCGCGTCGCCGACGAAGGCGAAGCCATACTGCGCCCAGGGGATCATATCGCGCAGGCCCTCCCGCACGATGCTCTCATCCTCTGTGATAAACACTTTGATCGGTCCCATAAGCATCCCATCCCTTTGCATCGGTCTTATCCGTCTGTACGATCAGTATAGCATCTCCGCTCCCGCAGGACAAGTGCCTCCCTGACCGATGGCGGAGAGAGGGGCGGCACCGGAAAAGTTCACAATTCCTTCAAGGCTTTTAACAGTTCCTTCAAATTTTTTTCACGGTGGATTCACTTTTCCGCGCTATCTTAACATCGCAAATTAAAGAACGAAAGGAAGCATCCTTCATGTTTACCAAAGAAAGCAAATCCTCATCCGTCTCCAGCCGGGCAAGCCGTGCGCTCGCCCTCGTCCTGGTCATGGCGCTGATGGTCGGCTGCTTTGGAAGCGGCCTGGCCTTTGCCGAAAGCACGGAGACGCGCAAGCCGCTCATGCCCAGCGACGTCTACGCGAACAACGTGAACGCCGCCGTCGGCATCACGACCTCGACCACCACCAACTACTACGGTTACACTACCAAGGCGGCCGCCTCCGGCTCCGGCTTCGTCTACTCGGCGGACGGATACATCGTCACCAACTACCACGTCATCGACGACTCCGATTCCATCACCGTGACGACCTATGACAACAAGAGCTATCCGGCCACCGTCGTCGGCTGCGACGAGCGCAGTGACATCGCGGTGCTGAAGATCGACGCCCAGGATCTGCAGCCGGTCGTCCTCGGCGATTCCGACGCGCTGCGCGTGGGCGATTATGTCCTCGCGATCGGCAATCCTCTCGGTGAGTTGACCTTCAGCCTGACCATGGGCATCGTGAGCGCCGTCGGCCGCGAGGTCACCTTCTCCTCCGGCAGTTCCATGGCCCTGATCCAGACCGACGCCGCCATTAACTCCGGTAACTCCGGCGGCCCGCTCTTCAACCTCTACGGCGAGGTGGTGGGTATCACCAACGCCAAGTTCTCCACCAATGCCATGAGCGGCTCCGCCTCCATCGACAACATCGGCTTTGCCATTCCGATCAACCAGGTGCGCGTCATCGTGGACAGCATCATCGCCTACGGCTATATCGTCAAGCCCTATCTCGGCGTCTCCATCGCGAATGTCAGCGAGGAGCTGCAGAGCTACGGCATCCCGCAGGGCGCTTCCGTCCAGGCCGTTAATGAGGATTCCCCCGCCGAGAAGGCCGGCCTGCAGGAGAAGGATATCATCACCGCCGTGAACGAAACCGAGATCCATTCGAGCAGCGATCTGGTCCGCTTTGTCTCCGCCTGCAAGCCCGGCGACGAGCTGACGCTCAGCGTGTACCGCCGCGGCGAGAGTGAGCTGCTGAACATCCACGTGGTCCTCGGCGAGCAGCAGCAGGAGGCCAAGACCTCGACTGTCGACGAGCAGCAGGAGGGCCAGTCTTTCCAAAACGGCTCCGGGAGCGCCGATCCCGGCGATTTCTTTCCCTTCCCCTTCGGCTTCGGCTTCGCGGGATAACATGTTTCACGCAGCACAAAAGGCTGTGGGCTGAATTGCCCACAGCCTTTTTTCGTCCTTGCGGCCGGGCCGCGCGCATATACTGGCGGCGGGATGATCCTGTTGGACAAGAAGCCTGATATGAACGCCTGCCTTTACCGGATCGACGGGGCAGAAATCTGCGTGGAGCGTGACTTCCGAGGCGAGCGGCCGGCCGCAGCGCTGCTTTACGAGCTGCTGGAAGAGCGGCCGCAGGGGCGATGCCGCGGCGCGCTCCGCGCAGAGGAGGCGGACTGATGGCGGGGCCTGAGGCGCCGCGGCGCGCCGCTTTGTACATGCGTCTCTCCAAAGACGACGAGGGCGTCGGCGAGAGTGCGAGCATCGCTACACAGCGGGAAATCCTGCGCCGTTTCGCGGCGCGGGAGGAGATCCC
The DNA here is from genome assembly GCA_030531505.1 of Eubacteriales bacterium. Lineage (GTDB taxonomy): Bacteria > Bacillota > Clostridia > Oscillospirales > Oscillospiraceae > Limivicinus. Next base: position 210,212 of record JAUNNH010000001.1, on the reverse strand, counting down.
GATTGCGGAGGAGTTCGTGGACGACGGGTACTCCGGCACAAGCTTTGAGCGCCCCGCTTTCCGCCGTATGCTGGCCGCGATCGAGGCAGAAGAGATCGACTGTGTTCTGGTCAAGGATCTGTCCCGCCTCGGCCGCAACAGCGCACGGACGACGGAGCTGCTGGAGGAGGTTTTCCCCCGGCATCGTGTCCGCTTCCTCTCAGTTTCCGACGGCTTCGATTCCCGAGCGCTCTCGAACGGGATGGCCCTCGCCGCGCCTTTCATGCTCGTCCTGCACGAGGCCTACGCCCGCGATATCAGCCAGAAGATCCGCTCCTCCCTCCGGGCCAAAATGGAAAGAGGAGATTTCATCGGGCCCTTCGCCCCCTACGGCTACCGGAAGGACCCGGAGAACAGGAATCATCTGCTTCCGGACGAGGAGGCCGCCGAGATTGTCCGCTCCATCTTCCGGATGGCCGCGGACGGCTGCCGTCCGAGCGACATCGCGCGCACGCTCAATGCGCGGCAGATCCCCACGCCCGCGGCATACCGCCGCCTGCACAGTGCAAAGGCGGGCCCGGAACCCGATGGCCGCCGGGAATGGACCTCTTCCATGCTCTGCAAGCTGCTGCGAAACCCCGTATACCGCGGGCAGACGACGCAGGGGAAGACGACGAAGCTCTCCTTCAAGAGCCGGGAAACGCTGTCAAACCGGAGGGAGGACTGGATCACCGTCGAGGGCACGCACACCCCGCTCGTTTCGGATGCGCTGTTCGAGCAGGTCCGGCGGCGTACCGCCGCGCGGCGCTGCTCCCCGGGCCGGGGCTTTCGGAATCTCTTTTCCGGGCTCGCCTTCTGTGCCGACTGCGGCCGCGCCATGACGATTGCCCCCTCGCGCAAGAAGAGTCGGATCTATGACCTCTGCTGCGGGACGTACAAGGCTCGCGGGGCCGGCGCATGCTCCAACCATTTCATCGGCTACGATACGCTCTGCCGGATCGTACAGGCAGAGCTGCGGACGCTTCTTCCCATGACGGGCGCGGAGCGGGCGCAGCTCTTTGCCATGTACAGGCGGGACGCGCTTGCGCGCGCCGCGGCGGAGCGCGGGACGCGGGAACGCCGGCTCCGGGAAGAGGAGGCCCGGCTCCGGGAGCTGGAGCTGCTGATCCGGCGCGCTTTTGAGCTCAGCGCGCTCGGCGGCGCGTCGACAGCGAGCTGTGCGCAGCTGCTGGCTGGCTTTGAAACGGAGCGGGCCGGGCTGGAGCGTTCGGTCCGGTGGCTGCGGAAAGCGCTCGCACCGGACAGTCCCGCCGAGGACGAGGGAGCCTTTCTCGCTCGCCTCGACGACCTGCTGCGTGTGGACGAATTGAGCGCCGATCTGCTCCACCGGCTGATCGACCGGATCGAGGTGGAACAGGGGCACTACGAAACGGGGCCGGACGGGAAACGCACAAAACGGCAGACAATCCGCATCGTCTACCGCTTTGACAGAGGGCGGTGACACACCGCAAATATCCTCAAGCATGTGCATGGGGCTCGGCTGCAACGCGGCGGGGGTCATCGGCTGCCGGATCATCGACACCGAGCGCGAGCGGCTGCTCGCCATCCTCACGAACAGTCTCGTGCCCTGTAACGGGCGTTTCCCGATGCTGCTGACGCTGCTGAGTCTCTTCTGTTCGGCGGCCGGGCTCTCGGCCTGGGGGGCCGCGCTGGGCCTCACCGCGGTGATCGTGTTCAGTGCCGCCATGAGCTTTCTCGCCACGGCCCTGCTCTCGGCCACCGTCCTGCGCGGCAGATCCGGCTCCTTCGTGCTGGAGCTCCCGCCCTTCCGCCGCCCGCAGCTTGGGCAGGTCCTGCTGCGCTCGCTGCTGGACCGGACGCTCTTCGTGCTCGGCCGCGCAGCGCTGGTGGCCGCCCCGGCAGGCATGCTGCTCTGGCTGCTCGCGAATCTTGCGCCGGGCGGTGTCAGCCTCCTTGGCCGCTGCGCGGCCGCTCTCGACCCGCTCGGGCGCTTCTTCGGCATGGACGGCGCGATCCTGCTCGCCTTTCTGCTGGGGCTTCCCGCGAACGAAACCGTGCTGCCCATCCTGCTCATGATCTACACCGCCGAGGGGACGCTGCGTGAGATCGGGGACACCGCCGTCTTCCACAGCCTGCTGCTGGAGCATGGCTGGACCGGCATGACCGTGCTCTGTGTGCTGGTCTTCTGCGTACTGCACTGGCCCTGCTCTACGACGCTGCTGACCATTAAAAAGGAGACCGGGCGCTGGCGCTGGGCCCTGCTCGCCGCGGCGCTCCCGACGGTACTCGGGCTCTGCCTTTGTGCGCTGATCGCGCAGCTCGCCGCGATCGCATAAGAAAAGCCCTGACGGTATCCCGTCAGGGCTTGATGCTTTCTTTTTCCGTCACAATCCAGTCCATGGGCAGGTCGTGCGCCTCTGTGACCACACGATCCAGACGCTGCGCCTTGAAGGCGAGGCAGATGCGCGCAGCGCGCGGACAGCGTGCCAGATAGCGGTCGTAATAGCCCGCGCCGTGGCCGAGGCGGCCGCCCGATTCGTCGAAGGCCACGCAGGGCACGAGCACCGCGTCGATCTCCTCCGGTCGGACAAGCACAGAGCAGGCCGGGTCCGGCTCTTCGATCCCGAAGAGTCCCGGCTTCCATGGCCCGGTCGGCTGTCGCGCCTCCATCACGCCGCCGCCGAGGCAGCGCGGATAGACAAAGCGCGCGGGCAGCACGCGCTCCAGCGCGGCGGGGTCCGCCTCGTCCGGCATCGCGCGGTAGCTCAGGATCGTACCCGCCGTCCGAAGCTCCGCGAGCGTGAGCAGACGCTCGCAGATCGCGGCGCTGTGGGCTTTCCGCTCCTCTGCGCTCAAGGCGCGGCGTGCGGCAAGGGCCTGCTTTTTCTGTTCCGCCTTCGTGTTCATGGCGTAATTCTCCTGAGCTGCGGCAGCAGACGCACGATGGTCTGGATCACGACGATCTGCACCGCCGCGAGCAGCGCGCACTGCGGCAGCCGCGTGATCAGCAGCGGGCCGTAGGGCGAGCCGTAGAGCAGGGAGATCCAGAGCGTATTGAGCAGCAGGCTCAGCGCGAGCTGGTGCACCGCCACCGCGCCCAGGATCCGGCCGATACTCTGCCGGCGATACAGGAACAGCCCGTAGACCGCGCCCATAAGAAAGGCCGTCAGTGTGAAGCCGGGGAAGTAGGGCCCTACGGGGAAAAGCACGGCCCCGAGGAAGTCCGCCAGCGCGGCCGCAATCCCGGCCCAGACCGGGCCGAGCAGCAGCGCGGCGATCACAACGGGAACAAAGGCAAAGCCGATCTTCGTGTTCCAGGCGCTGATCGACAGGAAGCGGGAGAGGACAATCTCCAGTGCGGTGAGCAGTGCGGTGAGTGTCAGGGTTCTGGTCGTGAATTTGGGCATAAAAAGACTCCTTTCGCGGCAGGCGCCACGAAAGGAGCTCCGTCCTTTTGTGGCAGCGGAAGCGGCAGCAGCACCGATTTCGTCCGCAGGCAACTTCCCATCCCGCGGCACTCCAGACCGCCGACGGCGGTCAACGCGCTGCTCCTACTCTGTCGTCAGAAGGAACTCGCTTCACCCCGTTTCCGCCTGCATAGGCGAAAACGGCGTATCCGTTCCTTCTTTTATAGAATCATCATACGGCGGTACGCGCCGCAAGTCAAGTGTGTTTTTCCGCCGCCTCGACCACATGCCGGATCATCACCGTCGTCGTGATCGCGCCGACACCGCCCGGTACCGGGCTGATCGCGCCGGCGATCGGCAGGAGCTCGTCAAAGGCGGCGTCGCCGTGGAGCTTACCGTCCGCGCCCACGCTGGTCGCCACATCGACGATGATCTGTCCCGGCCGGATAAGCTCCGCCGTCACAAGGCTCGGATCCCCGGCCGCAGCGACCAGGATATCCGCTTCGCGGCAGGCCGCGCCGAGGTCGCGGGTATGGGTATGACAGATTGTTACGGTGGCGTTGCGCACCGTCAACAGCAGCGCCAGCGGCCGCCCGACCACAAGGCTCCGCCCGATGATGCTCACCCGTGCGCCGTCGGGAGAGATCCCGTAATACGCCAGCAGCTCCAGCACCGCCTCGGGCGTGCAGGGACAGAAGCCCGGGCCGCGCCCGACAAAGACGCGGCGCAGCGAGGCGTCCGTTACGCCGTCCACATCCTTCTCCGGGCTCAGCGCCGCCCAGGCGCGTGCCTCATCGATCTGCGGCGGCAGCGGGCGCAGCGGCAGGCAGCCGTGTACCGTCCTGTCCGCGCTGATCGCGCGCAGCGTCTCTTCCAGCGTCTCGGTGCCGCAGTCCGCGGGCAGTTGCACACAGCGCACCGCGGTCCCCAGCTTCTCGCAGGCACGCAGCATCGCGCGCTCATAGCTCAGGCTCACCGGCTCCTCGCCCACGCGCACGATCGCAAGGCAGGGCCGGACACCCCGCGCCCGCAGCGCTGCGATCCGCTCCCGGAGCTCGGCGCGCAGCCGCTCGGCTACCGGGCCGCCATATAGTATCTCGCTCATGTCTCCTCGTTTCTCAGATCCATCAGGACCCGCAGCTCGATTTCCTCCAGCGGGGGAAGCCACGCCTGCAGCATCGCCTCTGCCGTTTTCTCCAGGCGCTGCGCCTCCGCATCGTCGGGATAAGCTCTGGTGTTCACATAGATATTGTACGCCGCGCTCAGCAGCGCCGCCCGGCAGGCGGCCGCCGCACAGCCCACATCCGACTGCAGCAGCGCTCCCGCGAGCTTACGCAGCCGCTGCAGCTGTGCCGCCGTGCGCGAGCAGAGGACGAGCATCGTCTCCGCCGCCGTGCAGGCGCCGAGAGAACAGCGGCGCAGGACCTCCGCCCGATCCGGCTGCTCCTTCGGCAGCCTGTACGCCGCCGCGAGCGGCCGGAAGGCCTCGGCGTCCACCTCGATCTGTTCGAGAAAGCAAAGCCGCAGCTCCTCACAGGCGGCTGTGATCTTGTCCAGCTCTTCTGCACCCGGGGCGCGCTTTCGCCCGGCGCTGAGACGGGCGCACATCGCCCCGAGGGAGGCCGCGAGCGAGCCCATCAGGGCCGCCGCGCCGCCGCCGCCCGGCGTGGGCGCGGCGGAGGCCAGCGCCCCGGTAAAATCAAGCAGGGATTCGTTCATTGTATACCTCCCGGTTTTTCGCCGCTCACCGCAGACGCAGGAGCAGCGCCACGATCACCATGACCGGCACGAACGTCACCGCAAGCAGCAGCGGCAACGCCGCTGCGCCCATGGGGACCGAGCGCGCCGTGCAGAGGATCATCCAGGCGAAGCTGAGCGACAGCCCCAGCCGGGTGGTCCCGATCAAGATCTTTGACAGGCGCAGAGCGGCGGGGATATTCTCCCGCCGGATCCCGCTCACGGTATTCCAGGCAGACGGGAAACACTCGACCGCACTGATCAGGATGAACAGGAACCACGCGACAGTCGGCAGAAACAGGATCCCGCTGCGCGGGCCGTAGGCGTCGGGCTGTCCCATGGCGTTGTAATGGCTGGGGATCTGCTCCGGAAGACGTTTCCAGACGACGAACACATATACCGTGGCAGCAAGAAGCACAGCCAGCGCAAGGCCGAACAGCAGCCAGTCATACCAGCGGCGTCGGAGTTTCATCCGTTCGTTCCCCCCCCCTCCTGTTTTCTGTTCTAATTATATCGATTATTACGGGCCTTGGCAAGCCTCTTGCAATCGCCCGGTTTTTCGGCTATAGTAGACAGGACTTCTGAAAGGCGGGAAAACGACCCATGAAACTCATCATCGCATCCAATAACGCCCACAAGCTCGTCGAGATCAAGGCCATCCTCGGCGGCTGTTTTGAAGAGATCCTCTCCCTGCGCGAGGCGGGGATCGAGCACGAGACCGTGGAGGACGGCGAGACCTTCCTCGAAAACGCCGCGAAAAAGGCGCGGGAGATCGCGGCGATCTCCGGCTGCTGCGCACTGGCCGACGACAGCGGCCTCTGCGTGGACGCGCTCGGCGGCGCGCCCGGGATCTACTCGGCCCGCTACAGCGGCGTGCACGGGGACGACAAGGCCAACAACCGCAAGCTCCTCGCGGACATGGCGGACGTGCCGGATGAGCAGCGCGGCGCGCACTTTACCTGTGCGATCGTGCTGGCGCGGCCCGACGGGACGGAGGTCTCGGCCGAGGGCTACTTCTACGGCGTGATCGCCCACGGCGAGAGCGGGGCCAACGGCTTCGGCTACGACCCGCTTTTCTATCTGCCGGAGTACGGCTGCACCTCCGCCGAGCTTACACCGGAGGAGAAAAACCGCATCAGCCACCGCTCGCAGGCCCTGCACCAGCTGGTCGAAAAGCTCGGGGCGGAATAATGGTATATACGAAAACAGAGGGTGTGAACCACACCCTCTGTTTTTTGCTGTACAGGATCTTTTTATCCCTTGACCGCGCCGCCGGTGACGCCCTCGACATAGTACTTCTGCAGGCACATGAAGAGGATCGTGACGGGGATCGCGACCAGGATGCCGCCCGCGCAGAAGCGGGTGAAGTAGCCCTGGTAGTCGTTGGTCCAGACCCAGCGGGTCATGGCGACGGCGACGTTGTAGCCCTTCTCGTTGCCGAAGGCCACGTAGGAGGCGAAGATGTAATCGCACCAGGGGCCCATGAAGGCGACGAGCGCGGTATAGATGATGATGGGCTTGGAGAGCGGGATGATCATCTTCCACAGGATCTGGGCGCGAGTCGCGCCGTCGATGATCGCCGCCTCGTCGAGCGATTTGGGGATCGTGTCGAAATAGCCCTTGCAGACATAGTAGCCCATACCGGAGCTCGCGACCGAGATCAGGATCAGGCCGGGGACGGCGCCCGCCTCCGTAAGGCCGAGCTGCTTGAGCAGGTAGTACAGGCAGATCATCGTCAAAAAGCCCGGGAACATGCCCAGCACCAGCCAGATGTTCATGAGCGCTTTGCGCCCCTTGAAGCGCATGCGGCTAAGCGCGTAGCTCACGCAGATGACGATGACGGTCTGCAGCACCGCGACCGCGATCGAGATGATCAGGGTGTTCGTATACCAGCGGGGGAAGTTGCTGCCGCTGCCGAAGAGGAACTGGTAGTTGGCGAGCGACCACTGCTTGGGCACCAGGTAGTTGACCATGCCGCCGTACTCGCCGCGGAAGCTCTGCAGCACCAGGCCCACGAAGGGGAAGAGCCAGATGATGCTCATCACGATCAGGATCAGGTAGACGATCGCGTTGCTGATTTTTCTTCTTCTCGCCATTACTGGAATCCCTCCTCATCCTTGACCGACGGCATCGTGTTGTACACGATCAGCGAGATCACGGCGGTGACCACGAAGACCATGATGCCGATGACGGCGGCGATCTTGTAGTTGGAGTCGTTGATAGTCATCTTGTAGAGCCAGGTGACCAGCAGGTCGGTGGAGCCGGCGTTGTTCGTGAGGCTCATCGACTGCGGCCGCCCGCGGTTCAGGAGGAAGATGACGTTGAAGTTGTTGAGGTTGCCGATGAACTGCGTGAGCAGGAAGGGGCCGGTGACGAAGAGCATGTAGGGCAGGGTGATCTTCCGGAAGGTCTGGAAGGGGTTGGCTCCGTCGATGCGTGCGCTCTCATAGAGCTCGGCCGGGATGTTCATCAGCAGACCCGTCACGATCAGCATCGTGTAGGGGATGCCGATCCAGAGGTTGATGAGGATGATGAGGATACGGGCATAGGTGGCGTTGTCCCAGAACGGGATCGCCGACTGGATCCAGCCCCACTTGAGCAGATAGGAGTTCACGAGGCCGTCGGTCGCGAACATCTTGCCCACGTACAGCAGCGACACGAACTGCGGCACCGCGATGGTCATGACCAGGATCGTGCGCCAGAGCTTTTTGAGCCGGATGCCCTTCTTGTTGATCATAATGGCCACGGCCATACCGAGGAAGTAGGTCAGGAAGGTTGCAAAGAAAGCCCAGACCAGCGTCCAGCCCAACACATAGAAGAAGGTACCGCCGAAGCCCTCGCCGCCGAGGCCGAAGAGCGCCTTGAAGTTCTCCAGACCCACCCAGGTGAAGAGCTTGGCAGGGGGCTGATGCGTGACGTCGTAGTTCGTAAAGGCGATGCAGATCATGAAAATGATCGGCAGCACCGTAAAGACGAAGATGCCCAGCACCGGCAGCGCCAGCAGGGTCTTGTCAAAGTTCTTGTCGAAGAGCGAGGCGAGATCCTCGCGGTTGGTCGGCAGACGCTTTCCAATCTTGAGGCGCTGTTCGGCCTCGCGGTTCTGCCGGACATTGACGCGCCAGAGATAGATGAGCGCCAGGATGATGACGATGGTCAGCAGACCGTAGAGCAGGATCAGGAAGCTGTTGTCTCCGTAGACGGTGCGGCGGCCCTCCTTGTGCGTCTCCACAACGCCGAGCGTGAGGATATTCTTCAGATAGCCCCAGCCGAAGTCCAGCAGATAATACAGGATGCCGCCCTCCAGGGCGAGCATTGTGAGACCGCGGACGATCTGTCCGCGCAGGAGCTGGCCGAAGCCCATAAGGAGGAAGCTGAGCTTCGTCTTCCAGTCTCCCTCGGCGAAGGTCAGCCCGATCTCCTTCAAATCGGTCCCAAGCCAGCGGAAAAAGCGCGAGATCATCTTTTCCCCTCCCAAGATAAAATGTTAAAAGCAGAGGGAGATGCGGCTCTGCCGCATCTCCCTCCAGGCAAGAATAGTCTTACTTGGCGTAACCGATGCAGGTATCCTGGAAGTTCTGCAGGACCGCGAGCAGCGCGGCGTCGTCGGCGCTGTTGTAATCGCCGGCGATGACGGAATCACCCAGAGCGGTGGCCAGCGACCAGTAGTCGCCGGGGTACTGGCCCTGCGGGATGGTGAATGCGCCTTGCGCAGCATAGGCGGAAAGCGCCTCGTCCGCCTGGACGGCGGGATCGGCCTGGGCAGCCAGGTTGGAGGGGCCCCAGCCCGCGGCATTGTAGCGGGCGACCTGAACCTCGCCGCTCGCGAGGAAGAGCGCGAGCTCATCGCAGAGCGCGAGCTTCTCGTCATCGGTCTGCGGCTTCACGCCGAGCAGTTTGAAGCCGGCAAAGCCGCTCATCTGAGTGGGCGTTCCCTCGCAGTCGAAGGTGGGGAGCTTCGCGCAGGCATAGTTCTCGCCGAGCAGTTCCTTGGCAGCATTGGCATCCCAGGTGCCGTCAACGATCGCGCCGACATTGGTCGCGTTGCCGATGGAGGAGCCGTTATGGAAGGCGGGAGACTGGGCCAGCTTGATGATGGCCTTCAGAGCGCCGACGCCGGCGTCGGAGGCATAGTCGATGTTGCAGGCGGTGAAGGCGCCCGTGTCGTCCGCGTCATAGGTCAGGGTGCAGCCGGCACCGAAGAAGAAGGCGGGCATGTAGTAGCCGGAGTTGATCTCCATATAGAAGCCCTTGCCGGCGGCCTCGCAGTCGGCCACGATGGCCTCGAGGGAGCTGGGATCGGTGACGACACTCTTGTCATAATACAGGAAGTAGCCGTTGTCCGCGGTCAGCGGATAGGCATAGACCAGATCGCCCATGGTGGCGGCGGCGACGGAGCCGGCGCTGTTCTCTTCGGCGACGACGGCGGCGTTCTCCTCACTCAGCTCGATCAGAGCACCAGCGGCCACAAGGCGCGCCAACTGGTCCTGAGGGAAGCCGAAGATGTCGGCCGCGGCGTCCAGGTCGGTCAGCACGTTGGAGGCGGCGTCGCCCTCACCGACGGGCTCGACTGTCACGGCATAGTCGGCGTACTCGGGATGCTCGGCCATAAAGGCGTCAATCTGCTCCTTCGTGAAGTCGACGACCGCGTCGGCTACCCAGACCTTCAGGGTCTTGTCCGCCGCGTAAGCGGGGACAGCCAGTGCCACGACCAGGCACAGGGCCAGAACGATGGCTAAAAACTTTTTCATTTTTCCTTAGTCCTTTCTTAATTTTTTCTCCGCGCAGCGGGCAGGCCGCGGCACGGCGCTCTTTACAGCATCGATTTTATCACGCTAAAGTATCGGCTTCAACTGTCCAAACGCACAAAATCTTCCATCCTGTTTTGTCTAAAATGGCCCTATGTTGCTCTGCTGATCGCTGCTTGCCGAAGAACGGAAAGGGCAGTATAATACAGGCAGGAAGGAGGCGCACCCGGCATGAACACGCGTATTTTCTGTCTGCTTCTCAGCCTTGCGCTACTGCTCGGTCTCTGCCCGGCGGCGTCCTGCGAAGCACCGCAGGACGCTCCGCCCGACGCCTGGTATGAGATCTTTGTCCGCTCGTTTTACGACAGCGACGGCGACGGGCTCGGGGATCTCCGCGGCGTTGCGGAGAAGCTCGACTATATCGCCTCGCTCGGCTGCGGCGGCATCTGGCTCATGCCGGTCATGCCCTCGCCCAGCTATCATAAATATGATGTGACGGACTACTATGCCATCGATCCGGAGTACGGCACGCTCGACGACATGCGTGCGCTGATGGAGCAGGCGCACGCGCGCGGGATGCGCGTCATCCTCGACCTGCCCGTGAACCACTGCTCGAGCGAGCACCCCTGGTTTCAAAGCGCCGCGCAGGGGCCGGACGCGCCGTACCGCGACTGGTTCCGCTGGAGCGGCCAGCCGCAGGACGGCTACAGCGAATGCGGCGGTGCCTGGTATGAGAGCCGCTTTGTTGCGAGCATGCCGGATCTCGATCTCGACCATCCCGCCGTCCGGGAGGAGATCGCCGCCATCCTGCGCTTCTGGCTTGAGGACGTCGGCGCCGATGGCTTCCGGCTCGACGCGGTGACGAGCTACTACACCGGCGACACGGAGCGGAACATTGCCTTCCTTGACTGGCTCGCCGATACGGCCCATGCGATCCGGCCGGACTGCTTCCTGGTCGCCGAGGCCTGGACCGATCTCGGCAGCATCGCGCGCTACAGCGAGAGCCGCGTCGACAGCTTCTTCACCTTCCCGGTCTCCCAGTCCGAGGGCTATATTGCGAAAACGCTCGCGCGCTCGAACCGGCATCCCGGGCGCAGCTACGGGGAGTATACCGCTCTGCTTGAGGAGACGCTCCCCACCGGGACGATCCCGGCCCCCTTCACGGAAAACCATGACACAGGGCGGACCGTGGGCTTCACCGGGCGGAGCGATCCCGCCAAGACGAAAATGGCGGGCGGCCTCCTCTGCCTGATGCGCGGCGCCGTCTTCCTCTATTACGGGCAGGAGATCGGCATGGTCGGCAGCGGGGAGGATCCCAACAAGCGCATCGGCATGCTCTGGACAGACGAGGCTTCGACCATCGCGCCGCCGCCGGGCGCGACGCAGGTTGAATACGCCTATCCCTCCGTCGCCGAACAGGACGCGGACCCGGGCTCGCTTCTGAACTATTACCGCGAGGCCCTGGCGCTGCGCGCGCAGTTCCCCGCTATCGCACGCGGCGCGAGCACCGTGCTCCCCTGCGAAGAGGAGAGGATTTGCCTGATCGAACGGCGCTGGGAGGATGAGGAGCTGCTGCTCGTCGTGAATCCCTCCGTGAGCTCCATGCAGCTCACGCCGGAGCACTATGCGCCGGGCTATGACACGCTCTCCGCTTACCTGTGCACGGATCCCGAAGGCGTGGTCATCTATCAGCCCGAGGGGACGGGCCTGCGCATGCCACCCCGCTCCATCGCGATCCTGACAAAAGACTGAATCCAAGTGCCCTCCGGTTACGGAGGGCACTTTCTTTTTCATACTTTCAAAAAACCGAAAGAAAGGCTTTTCATTTACCTTATCTTGTGTTATATTGGTATGAGTATAAATATATCTTGGAGAAGTGTGCACATGGATAACGACACCGGGATCCGCAACGAGATCATCGAAGGCCGCAACGCCGTCATCGAGGCGCTGCGCGCCGGACGGGCCATCGACAAGCTGTATATAAGCCGCGGTGAAGTCGACAAGACTCTGGGGCATATCGCCTCCAAAGCCCGCGACAAGGGCATCGTGGTCGTTGAATGCGACCGCCGCAAGCTGGACTTTATGAGTCAGACCCACGCCCACCAGGGCGTGATCGCCGTCTGCGCCGTGCGGGAATACTGCACGGTGGAGGACATCCTCGCCCTCGCCGAGGAACGCGGGGAGGTCCCCTTCGTCATCGTCTGCGACGAGATCAGCGACGGGCACAACCTCGGCGCGATCATCCGCTCGGCCGAGTGCGCCGGGGCCCACGGGGTCATCATCCCCAAGCGCCGCAGTGCCGGGCTCACCGCCGTGGTGGACAAGGCCAGTGCCGGTGCGGCCGAGCATATGGCCATCGCCCGCGTCCCCAATCTCCCCGCCGCCATCCGCACGCTCAAGGAACGCGGTCTCTGGGTCTACGGCACCGCCGCCGACGGGACGAGCGAACTGTGGCACACCGACTTCACCGGGCCGCTGGCCCTGGTGATCGGTTCCGAAGGCGACGGGATGGGCCGTCTGGTTGCGGAAAACTGCGATTATATTGTGAGCCTGCCTATGAAGGGCCAGCTCAGCTCGCTCAACGCCTCGGCCGCCGCCGCCATCACCATGTATGAGATTTTGAGACAGCGCAGTCTGTAAGGATTCCCTGCAAGAAAGAGACGAAGGGAGGGAGAAGCGCTTGGCACGCTGGCCAATCAAAAAGAAAAAGAAAAGCGGATCGCCCCGCACGGACGCCGCGCCGCACACCGAGCGGCCCGTTCCGGCGCCGGAAGCGGACGAGTCGGCGCTTGAGACCTATCTCCCCGAGCGCGGCGAGGTCTTCTTTGAAGAGGAGCCCAAGCCTTTCGCCATCTCTCTGCGTGAGATCCTGCAGGAGTACCGCTCGGACAGCAGTCCCTCCCGCTACGCCATGGCCGTGGAGCTCGGTGAGGCCGATGACTGGGAGGAATACCTGGGTCCCCCGACCGAGGAGCCGGAACCCATCTACCCGGCGGATGAGCGTGCGGTGCAGGACATGCTGCACGCCTCCTGGAAGGACAGCCATGCCGACGAACCGGAGATCTCGCTCTATCCCGGGCCGGGCAGCCATCTGCGCGGGATCGACAGCGCCCCCTACGCGGAGCCGGCAAGCAGTGCCGCCGAAGGCGGCTATCGCGCGGGGAGCGGCCCGCAACTGCGGGATATCCTGAGCGAATACCGGGACGGCCCCGCCGAAGAGACCGCGCCCGCCGACCGAGGACATGCGCCTATGACGTCTATGGATGCACAACCGGATACGCGTCCCGCCGCCGCGCTCACGGAGCCGGAGGATGAACTGCCCGCCGGGATCCGCACGCTGCAGGATCGCCGCGCGGAGGATTTTTCCACGCCGCGCAGCGCGCATCTCACGGTCGAGGACATCCTGTCGGAGTTCCGCGGCTACACGGCGCCGGAGCCTCAGCCGGAAGAAGCGTCCCCCGTTTTGCCCGCTGACAGTGTGCCGGCGGAGGAGCGCCATCCCGGGAAGAGCCGCCGGGCCTCCATGGAGGATGAAGCGCGCCGCCTCTTTTCCGGGGTGCGCCGTGCCGTAAAGGAAGCGCCGGCTGCGCCCATCGAAGAGGCCCACGAGGAGATCCCCGTCCCCGCCGCGGAGCCGGAAGAGCCCACTGCCGCACCGGAAGCACAGCGCCCGGAGGCGGACGCCTTTGCCTTCGACATCCCGGAGGACACCGAGGTCCCGGCCGCCGACGAGGCAGAGGAGAATGCCGCGCCGGCCGGCGAGGCGGAAAAGAAGCCCCTCGCCGCGCTGAAGGGCCGTCTGAGCGGTCTCGCCGCACGGCGAAAGAAAATGAAAGATGTCCCCGCTTCTGCGTCTCCCGCCCCCGTCCGCGAGACGGCGGAAGGGCTGGACGACAGCGAGGTCTCACCCGCGGCCTACGCCGTGGATGACGAATACGAGGCTGAGGAGACCGACTCCAACGCCTTCCCGAGCTTCGGGCAATATCTCGCAGGGCTGTTTTCCGGCCTGCTGATCCGCGTGCGCGGCCTCGGCACGCCGCACAGCGGTGAGACGATGGAGGCCGACGAGGAGGACCTGGGCGAAGAAGTCAAGCCCGCCGCCGCGTCCCGCTATTACGGCGCGCATGTGCAGTCCCTGCGTCTGCGCTTTCGCATCGCGCTGATCCTTTGGCTGGTGCTGGCCTATATTTCGCTCGGTGTCCCGGCCACCGGCATGCTGCGCACGATCGAGGTCGCTGCCGGCATGTGCCTTGGCCTGCAGCTGGGGATTCTGCTTCTGAGTCTGGACGTGGTGACCAACGCCGCCGTGAATCTCACGCGCGGCCGCTTCGGCGCCGATTCGCTGGCCGTGCTCAGCTGTCTGCTCACCTCGGTCGACGCGCTGGCCGTGATGCTGCAGGGCTTCGGCTCGCCGCACGTTCCGCTCTGCCTCATCTCGAGCTTCTCGCTGCTCGGCGTGCTGTTCGCCTCGCTCCTGTCGGCGCGCGGCCTGCGCAAATCCCTGCGCGTGCCCGCCATCGGCAAGAAGGCCTACAGCGTCACCGCGGAGTCGGAGCTCACCGAGCGCACGATCACCCTCATCAAATCCGACCGGCCCGTGAGCGGTTTCGTTCGCCGCAGCGAGGAGGCCGCGCCGGATGAGGTCGCCTATAACCGGGCCGCTCCCCTGCTGCTCCTGCTGGGCTTCGTGATGAGCCTCATCGTGGCGCTCGCCAAGAAAAGCCCGAGCGACTTCCTCTTTATCCTCACCGCGATCCTTGCTCCCGCCGTGCCCTTCACCGCGCTGCTGAGCTACGCACTGCCCTTCTTCATCGGCTCCGAGCGCATCTTCCCGAGCGGTGCGGCCATTGCCGGCTGGTCCGGCCTCTGCGATGTGGGCGGCAGCCACAACCTGATCGTCACCGACCGGGACCTCTTCCCGGAAAACTGCGTCGATATCGACACCATCCGCATCTTTGCCGACATGCCCTCCGAGAAAGTCATCGCCTATGCCGGCTCGATGATCGCCGCCTCGGGCTCCGGCCTCTCGCCCTGTTTTGCCGCGCTCATGGAGCGCAACAACTGCAGCATGCGCCAGGTAGAGGATTTCGAGTATCTCCCCGGCGGCGGCCTGCGCGGCACCATCGACGGGCAGAGCATCCTCTGCGGCGGGACGGAACTGATGCGGCTCATGAATGTGCGCATCCCCTTCCGCCTCGTGGGCAAGACTTCGGTCCTGCTCGCAATCGACGGCGTGCTCTACGGCATCTTCAATATGAAGTACGAGCCGAGCCCCACCGTGCGCAAGGCGCTGGTCGGCCTGATCCGCTCCAACCGCCACCCGGTCTTCGCGATCCGGGACTTCAACGTCAATCCCGAGATGCTGCATGAGACCTTTGACGTGGCGACCGACGGTTACGACTTCCCGCCCTACGTGGAGCGCTTTGCCATCTCCGACGCCAAGCCCTCCGAGAACCGCAAGATCGCGGCGGTGCTTTGCCGCGAGGGTCTCGGCCCGCTGGTGCATATGGCCGACACCGGACGCAGCATCTACCTCTCCGTGCGCATCAATCTCATGATCAGCCTGCTGGCCTCGGTGATCGGCGTGTTTGCTGTCTTCTTCCAGCTGCTCACCGCCGGGACCATCTCCATGGCAGCGCTCTTCCTCTACGCGCTGATCTGGCTCATCCCGGCCGCGCTCGTGAGTCTGATCCGGTTTTAAAAAACTCCATACAAACGCGAAGGCGGCCCGGAGAAATCCGGGCCGCCTTCCTATGTTCTGTTCTCAGTCTTCCTCAAGCAGCGGGATCGCGTAATAGCCGTACTGGCAGCGCAGACCCTGCTTCCAGTCGCCGGGCATCAGCGAGGTGCGGTAGTAGGTCCCGGTGTGCCGGAGTCCCAGCGCGCGCAGCTGCCGGAACGCCTGGTTCTCCGGATTGTCGGGCCGCTCCTCGGTCGTGCGCAGCACATCCCCGCGGAACTTATAATAGAAGATCCGCTGGGACGGGATATGCTCCACGACCTCATTCTGCGGCAGCTTCAGCCGTGCGGCGGTGCTCTCCTCCGCCGAGAAGCCCCAGGTGACGCGGCCGTCCGGCTCCATCCGCATGGTGGATTTGACGATGGGGACGTAGCTCATCCAGTCGTTCAGGATCTCATAGATCCGCGGATCCTCCAGAAAATCGTAGCCGTCGGTGTGCGGCAGGAAGCACACGGGGCGGCTCCGGCAGATCTCCCAGTCCGAGCCGCGTGCCTCCCAGCCTTCCTTCCAGGCGAGAAAGTCCTCATAATCCGCCGCGAGCGCCTCGTCGAGCAGGATCTCCTCGCGCAGGCGATTCAGGTTCTGCGTGAAAAGGCTCTCCATCTGCGCGTTGTCCATGCTGTGCCCGTTCAGGATCTCGCGGATCTCCCGCAGCGTGAGGCCGTAGTTGCGCAGGCGGATGCTCTCGATCAGCAGCCGGGTCGTATGAAAAGGATAGTAGCGGTAGCCGCTCTCACTGCGCTGCGGCTCGAGGATCCCCATCTCCTCGTAATGCTTGAGCAAGTCGGGGGTAACCCCCAGGTAGCGGGCGTAATCGCCGATGCGGTATTGCTTCATTCTCTCTTCTCCGGATCATGCGCCGGGTCGGACAGACAGGCGCATTGTGTTTCTCTTCCTGTTTTTTTATTATACCGCCGCGACCGCGGCTCCGCAAGTGCCGCCGCAGCTTTTGGAAAAATCCGGGCTTGACCTGCGGCCAACTCCCAGCTCTATACTGGGCACAGGAAAACCGCCCCTTCGGGCGGACCGACTGAAACAGAAAAGGAGAGCGATTCCCATGAACAAAGAACTGTCCCGCAGAGACTTTCTGAAGGGCTCCGTCGCCGGCGCCGCCGGCTTGGCTCTCGCCAGCCTCGGCTTCCACGACAGCGTCCGCGCCGCGGGTCTCTACACCCCCGGCACTTACTCCGCCACCGCCACCGGTATCGGTACGGTGATCGTCACCATGACCTTCAGCGAAGACGCGATCACCGACGTCGTGCTCGACGTCTCCGCTGAGACCGCCTCCATCGGTCAGGCCGCCGCCGAAGAGCTGCGCAATGCCCTGATGCAGAATCAGAGCGCGGAGATCGACGGTGTCTCCGGTGCCTCCCTCACCTCCAATGCCGTGATGGAAGCCGCTGCGAAGTGCATTGCCCAGGCCAAGGGCGAGATCCCTGTGGAAGTCATCGGCACTGCCGAGGGCGAGGAAGCCGGTCCCGCCGACTGGCTGGGCACCGCCCCCGAGATTGCCGAGGCGGACATCGCCGAGACCCTGGAGACCGATTTCCTGGTCGTCGGCGCCGGCAACGGCGGTCTGGCCGCCGCGGCCTACGCCACCAGCAAGGGCTACAATGTCCTTGTGATCGAGAAGAACACCACCCATGCCCGCCGCCGCGGCTGGTACGGCGCCTGCGACTCCGAGGATATGCTAGCCGCGGGCGAGGCCCCGATGGACCGCGCCGCCATGCGCCGGGAGCTCAAGAAGTTCTCCTCCGGCAAGACCAACCTCAAGACCTTCCAGACCTGGTTCAACGAGTCTGCCGACATGCACAAGTTCATCAAGGAGTGCTACGCCAAGTACGATCCCGAAGCGATACTCGACGTGACCGCGGGCGACGAGTCCCACTGGCCCAACCCCGAGAAGTCCGGTTACTTTTTCCCGGCGGAGGAGCATTACTGGAGAAGCAAGCTTGATCGTCTGGACATGTTCCAGCAGCTGATCGAGGAGGGCGGCAACCAGATCCTCTTCTGCACCCCGATGGTCAAGCTCGAGCAGAACGAGGCGGGGCGCGTGACCGGCGTAATCGCAAAGAAAGAGGACGGCTCCTTCCTGCGCGTCAACGCCAAGAACGGCGTGCTGCTGGCCACCGGCGGCTATCCGCGCAACGCGGCCATGATGGAGGCACTCGACCCCATGGGCACCGCCGTCACCACCTACGACAACAGCCAGCCCGGCGACACCGGCGACGGCATCAAGGCCGCCAAGTGGATCGGCGCCGCCATGCAGGCCGAACCCGCCCCCATGCTCTTCGACCGCGGCATCATCGCCCCGGGCATCGATGCGGGCTTTGTGGTCACCTCCACGGGCGACAAGGTCTTCCCCGCCACCGAGGGCCAGTTCAACATCGGCACCCAGCCCTTCCTGAAGGTCAACCGCAAGGGCGAGCGCTTCGCCTGTGAGAGCGGCACCTATGACCAGATGTCCTACGCCTCCTACTACCAGCCGGGCCATGTCTACGCCTCGATCTTTGACGATAACTGGCGCGAGGACGTGCAGGTCTTCCACACCATCGGCTGCTCCGCCCAGACCCGCAACGGCATCGAGATGGCCGAGCGCATGTACGACGACCAGGTGGAAAAGGGCAACGCTTTCCTGGCCGATACCCTCGAGGAGCTGGCCGACAAGCTGGGCTTCGCCGGTGAGGCGAAAGAGACCTTCCTCGCCACCGTCGCGCGCTACAATGAGCTCGTGGAAAAGGGCGAGGACGAGGACTTCGGCAAGCTGCCCTGGCATCTGTCCAAGATCGAGAAGCCTCCCTTCCGCGGCTTCTGGATGGGCGCCTGCCTGCTGACCACCGAGCAGGGCATCCTCATCAACGAGAAGGCCCAGGCCGTCGACGACAGCAGCGAGCCCATCGAGGGCCTGTTCGTCACCGGCGACTGCTCCGGCGGCTTCTTCGTGAACAACTATCCCTGCCTGATGGCCGGCATCGCCATGGGCCGTACCATGACCTTCGGCATCAAGGCCGTCAAGGTCGCCTTCGGCGAGGAGTAATCCTCCCCTCATTGCATTCCCAAACTCCCCGTCCTTCGGGACGGGGAGTTTTTTGTTTTCCGCCGAAAAATTGCTATTGCCAAAGCCCCGGTAAATAGTGTATACTTATAAAGAGATACTCTGTATCCGTGTCACTCACGTAAATGAAGATACATTTGACAGAGAGGAAGCAACACATGGAAAGTAAAAACATTCGCAACATCGCCCTCCTGGGCCACGGCAACAGCGGCAAGACCAGTCTGGCCGAGAGCATGCTCTACGTCACCGGCGCCATCGACCGTCTCGGCAAGGTCGCCGACGGCAACACCGTCTGCGACTACGACGCGGAAGAGATCGCCCGCCAGATCACCATCTCCACTGCGATCGCGCCCGTGGAGTTCGCCGGCAAGAAGATCAACGTCCTGGACTGCCCGGGCTACTTCGACTTTGTCGGGGATGTGCTCTGCGCCCTGCGTGCGGTCGAAGCCGGCGTGATCGCCGTCTCCGCCAAGGACACCGCCGAGTCTGTCGCCGTCGGCGCCCAGCGCAGCTGGAACTATCTGAAGAACGCGGGTCTGCCCGTGATGTTCAGCATCACCAAGTGCCGTGAGGAGCACGGCGATTACTTCAAGGCTCTCGCGACCCTGAAGGACAAGTACGGTAGCAGCGTCTGCCCCGTCACCATCCCCACCGCCGACGGCAACGGCGTCATCGATCTGGTGCACAACGTGGCCTATGTCACCAAGGGCAGCAAGACCGAGAAGACCGCCGTCCCCGCGGCCGACGCCGATCACGTTGAGGAGCTGCGCGCCGAGCTGATGGAAGCCGCCGCCGGCGCCACCGAAGAGCTCATGGAGAAGTTCTTCGACACGATGGAGCTCGACGAGGCCGACATCGTTGAAGGCCTCAAGGTCGGCGTGAAGGAGCGCAGCGTCGTTCCCGTCTACGCCACCGACGGCATGACCAACCTCGGCACCGCCGCCATGCTCCAGGGCATTGCGGACTACTGCCCCGCCCCCGAAGACAAGGCCGGTGACGCGCTCGGCTTCGTGTTCAAGACCGTGTCCGACAAGTTCGGCAAATACAGCTTCGTGAAGGTCCTGGCCGGCAAGATCAGCGCCGGCATGTCCCTGCACAACGTCCGTGCCTCCAGCACCGACAAGCTGGGCCGTCTCTATACCTTCACCGGCAAGAAGAACGTCGAGGTGACCGAGGCCGTCTGCGGCGACATCGTTGCCGTCGGCAAGATGGACTGGAAGACCGGCGACGTCGTGGTCGACTCCCGTGACGATGTGGAGCTGCCCGCCATCGAAATCCCCGAGCCCAACTTCTCCATGGCCATCTCCCCCAAGACCAAGGGCCAGGACGACAAGGTCGCCGGCGGTCTCGCCAAGCTCGGTGAGGAGGACATCTCCTTCACGCTCGTCAACAACGCCGAGACCCACCAGATGGTCATCTCCGGCCAGGGCGACATTCAGGTCGCGGTCCTCTGCTCCAAGCTCAAGAACCTCTACAACGTCGACACCGAGCTCAAGCCCGCCCGTGTCGCTTATCGCGAGAAGATCAAGG
The DNA here is from genome assembly GCA_030531505.1 of Eubacteriales bacterium. Taxonomy (GTDB): domain Bacteria; phylum Bacillota; class Clostridia; order Oscillospirales; family Oscillospiraceae; genus Limivicinus. Next base: position 189,998 of record JAUNNH010000001.1, on the reverse strand, counting down.
GCCGCGTCGAGGCTCACGGCCGCCACAAGAAGCAGTCCGGCGGTTCCGGCCAGTTCGGTGACGTATGGATCCGCTTCGAGCCGCAGGAGGAGCAGGACGACATGATTTTTGCCGAGGAGGTCTTCGGCGGCTCCGTTCCCAAAAACTTCTTCCCCTCCGTTGAGAAGGGTCTGCGCAACGCCGTGCAGAAGGGCGTCCTCGCCGGCTATCCTCTGGTCGGCCTGAAGGCCACCCTGTACGACGGCTCCTACCACCCCGTTGACTCCAACGATATGGCCTTCCAGACGGCTGCCCGTCTCGCCTATCAGGACGGCATCCCCAAGGCCAAGCCCACCATCCTGGAGCCCATCGGCCAGCTCTTCGTCACCATCCCCGACGAGTACCAGGGCGCCATCATCGGCGACATCAACTCCAAGCGCCGCGGCACCATGATGGGTTCCATGCCCGCCGAGGCCGGCATGACCACCATCGAGGCCGAGGTCCCCATGGCTGAGATGAGCACCTACACCATCGACCTGCGCTCCATGACCCAGGGTTCCGGTTCCTTCACCTGCAAGTTCGTCCGCTACGAGGAAGCTCCCGGCAACGTGCAGCAGAAGGTCATCGAGGAGGCCAAGGCGCTGGCCGAGGCCGAGTAACTCTCCGATATCTGTCTTACGGCGTCTCCTCCGGGAGGCGCCGTAATAGAATGGGGGCTTTGCCATGCGCGGGAAACTGAACACGATCAAAAACGTCGCCTGGGCGCTGGCCATCGGCGTAACGCTGCTGGCGCTGCTGCTTGGCCTGCTCTACGCCGCCTTTACCCGCTACGGCGGGGAGATGGAGCGGCCGCAGGTGCAGCTCGGCGCGCTCAAGAGCGACAGCGCCGATCCTGCCGCCAGCGCGGCGCCCGACGCGCCGGTCCAGACCGCGACCGGTGAGCTCATCACGCTTGCGGAGACGAAGGACGCCGGGGAGGGGTATATTGACTCCCTCACCTTCCTCTGCGACAGCGCGACCGTCGGTCTGCGCGACTATGGGGTACTCAGCGGCGGCCTCGCCACGACGCAGGTCTGGGGCAGCCAGTCCGGGAGCTTGCCGGTCGATCAGCTCGCCAACTGTCTCATCCGCTATCCCGCCGACGGTTCCCAGATCAGCCCGGCCGATGCGGCCATGGTCTCCAAGCCCGCGATCCTGGTGATCTCGGTCGGTCAGGACGGCCTGGCGAATGTGGATCAGGCGGGCTTCGTGCAGAGCTATGAGGCGCTGATCCAGTCCATCCGCGTCTCCAGCCCCGGGACGATCCTCGTCTGCTGCTCCATCACCAACCTCGGGCCGAGCTATGCCGGCGCCGACGGACTGACACGCGACGGCATCAGCTGGGCCAACGACTGGATCCAGCAGGTGTGCCGGGATACGGGCGCCTACTTCTGCGATGTGGCGAGCGAGATGCGCGACAGCACCAACGTGCTCGATGCCAACTACACCTCCGCCAACGGCAAGACGCTCAATTCCGCCGGACTCAACACCTGGCTGGAGTACCTCCGCACCCACGCCGTGCAGCGCTGACCGGCACAACAGAGAAAGAGAACAGGACCCGAACCATTCTGGTTCGGGTCCTGTTTTTCCGTATGGCCGCGCTCAGCCCCAGAGGGCGGTGAGCATCGGAATGATCTGTTTCTTGCGGGACATGACATTGGGCAGGAAGATATGACTGTTCTTCGGTGTGACGCCGAAGGCCTGCTGGATGATATCGTCGCTGCCGACGTAGAGCAGGTGAGAGCCCTCCTGCAGCACGTCCGTGATCATCAGGATGACAAGGTCGAAGTCGTCGAGCTTCTTCAGGCGGCGCATGACCTCCAGAAACTCCTCGGCGCGCTCGAGCAGCTGCGCGGAATCGTCGCAGGTGATCTGGCTGACGGCCAGATTCTGCCCGGAGATGTGGAACTGCTTGTAGTCCGTGCGAAGGAGGGTCTCGGGATCCTTGTCGAGATTATAGGAGAAGAGGGACTTGCTCAGCTCGTCGAGGGAGATGTTCGCAATGCGCGCGAGGCGCTCGGCCATGGCGATGTCCTTCTTCGTGCAGGTGGGCGATTTGAAGAGCACCGTATCGGAGAGGATCGCGCCGGCCATGAGTCCCGCGATCTTCGGGGGCGGCACCACACCGTTCTCCTGATACATCGAGGTCAGGATCGTGTTCGTGCTGCCGACGGGCTCGTTGCGCACATGGATGGGCTGGCCCGTCTGGATATCCGCCAGGCGGTGGTGGTCGATGATCTCCAGGATATCCACCTGGTCGAGCCCGACGACGGACTGCGCCGCCTCGTTGTGGTCCACGAGCACGACCTGCTTGCGCTTGGGGCGCAGCAGATGGTAGCGTGAGAGCGTACCGACGACCTTCTCGTTCTCGTCGAGGATCGGGTAGGAGCGGTACCGGCTCTCCAGCAGTGTCTCCCGCACATCGTCCAGATAGTCGTCGAGATGGAAGGCGACGATCTCGCCCTTCGTGCTGATGCGGCCGACCGGCAGCGCCTGATAGATGATGCGCGAGACGCGCCGTGCGCTCAACGGGGTGGAGATCAGCACCGTGTCCCCGCTTGTATCGGCCCAGGCGCTCTTCACGTCGGCGCGGCAGAGGATAACGGTACCCACCTTTGCGGCGATGGCGCGCTCGACGAGCTCCGGCTGGTTGCCGCAGATCAGGATCGCGTCCGGGTTCGTAAGGGCCTGGTCCTCAAAGTTCTGGGGCAGCGTGATGAACAGCTCGCCCCCGATGAGATCCCGTGTCACGTGGTACTCGTTGATAAGGCGGCCCTCCAGCACGCTGAGGAGGTTGAAGAGCGGCAGATCGTCGACGCGGTTCTCGTTCATGGTCTGGATATCGTAGGCCGCGATATCGCCGATCGAGAGCATGCCGCGCAGTCTCCCCTCCTCATCCGTGACGGGGACGACGTTCAGCTTGTCCTCCTGCATGGTGCGCAGGGCCAGATCCATGGTGACGGAGCTGTTGAAGGCGGGCGGGCGGTCAAAATCCAGGTCGCGCACCTGCGTGCGCATGTTCTTGACGAGCGGAGGCGCCTCGAAGGCGAAGTAGTCCAGCAGCTTCTGGGTCTCATCGTTGATCGTCCCGATGCGCACGGCCTTGTAGTTCCGGTCGCCGGTGGCGTTGCGCAGATAGGCGTAGGCGATGGAGGCGACGATGGAGTCGGTATCCGGGTTGCGATGCCCGGTCACATAGACGTCGGCCAAAGGTACACCCTCCTTGTGATCGTATACTGGTATGACTTATTCATTATAGAAAAGAATGCCCCTCTTTGCAAGAGGGGCGGGAGATGATTATTTTTTTGACGCAAAACGGCTCAGTCCGAAAAATCGCTGTCGAGCACGACATCGATGCGGTAGTCCGGCCAAAGCGGCTTCAGCTCGCGCTGCACGGCCGCGCACACGGCCTTCGCGTCGGCGCTGAAATCCACGATCAGATCGAACATGACGCGCTTTTCGCTCTCGTCCACGTAGAAGCCGTGCATCTGCAGGATCTCCGGATGCGCCGCGACGATCCCCTCGAGCTGTTCGCGCATAGCGGCATGGGCGGGATCCGCGTTGCCGCTGGCATAGACACCGACGGTCAGCACGACCCCGAAGCGCTGATAGATCTCGGAGGCGATCTGGCGGCTCAGACGGTGCAGTTCCCGGGCGGGCGTGTCGTCGTCCACCTCGATGTGCACCGAGCCGATGGTATTGGTCGGGCCGTAGCTGTGCAGCGTCAGGTCATAGGCCCCGTGGACCGCCGGATAGGCTGTCACCGCCGCCTTGATCTCATCCGTGAGCTCCTTGTCCGCGCGCTCCCCGGTGATGCTGTTGAGCGTCTCGAGCAGCATCTCAATACCGGCCTTGACGATGATGAGCGCGATAAGCGCGCCGATCCAACCCTCGAGATTCCAGCCGAGAAAGAGGTTGAGCAGCGCGCCGACAAGCGTGCCGGCGGAGAGGATGGAATCAAAGAAGGCGTCGGAGCCGGAGGCGACGAGCGCCGAGGAATTGAGCTCCGTACCCACGCGCTTGACGTGCCGCCCGGTCAGGAATTTCACCGCAATACCGACGACGATGATGAGGATCGAGACCAAGGTGTAACTCACCTCCTGCGGATGCAGGATCTTCCCGATCGATTCCTTCAGCGCGCTCAGACCCGCAACGAGCACGATCACGGCGATCAGCATGCCCGTCAGGTACTCGATGCGTCCGTAGCCGTAGGGATGTTTTTTGTCGGGCGGACGGTTGGCAAGCTTGGTCCCGAGGATCGTGATGAGCGACGAGAGCGCGTCGCTGAGGTTGTTGATCGCGTCCAGCAACACGGCAAAGGAGTGGCTGAGCAGGCCGACCAGGCTCTTGAAAGCGACCAGGATCAGGTTGATGACGATCCCGAGTACGCTGGTGCGGATGATTTTCTGACTGCGGTCCATACTTGTCCTTCTTTTCAATTAGTTTTAAACAACCAAAGTATACGCGTACAGCGAAGGTCCGTCAAGGGAAATTGCAAGCCGCGCGGCTTTGTGCTATACTGGGAAAAACAAAACGGGGAGGTGGACAGATATGGAAGCGAAGCCGATCGAAGAGGGCTTTTCCGCAGACGGGTACATCGTGGACCAGGACTGCTTCCACAGTCTGCGCTACCGCACCATGCCCGCCGACATCAACGGCTGCGGCTGGATCGCTGCCTTCAATCTCCGCCGCTTCCTCGGGCAGGAGCCGGACTGGCGGGAGGTGCTGCGTGAGCTGGAGGGAATGCATCTCTGGAACGTGCCGGGTCCGACCCTGATGACGGTCATGCGCGCCTACCTGCAGCGCTGGGTCCCCGAGGCCCGTGAGACGGTGGGGCGGGAAGAGGCGCTGGCCGCCGCGGCACGGAGCCGTGCCGGCATCTTCCGCTACCGCGAAAAGCGCGAGCCGCATTTTATCAGCTATATTCGGACGGAGGACAGGACCTTCCGCTTCTTCAACGTCGCCGACGGGGAGGAGGACTGCCGCATGACAATGGCGGATTTCGGTCGCCTGCATCTTCGCGGCGGGACCGTGATCGTCTTCACCGTGGAATAAACAGGACCGAATAAAAGATCGGGCATGCCAAACGGCATGCCCGATTTTTCTCATGAGAGGGGCTCGCTTATTCCATCGCGTTGGCCGCCGCGCTCTCACCGGCCAGCAGACCGGAGGCATAGCAGAAGCCCAGCGCGCTGCCGCCCTGATAATAGGGCACGCTCCAGAGATCGGCGTCCGCGCCGCAGACGAAGAGGTTTGGAATGCTCTTGCCGTCGGCGGTCTGAGCGGCGAGATTGCCGTCGGTCTTGATACCGCCGAGCGTGAGCCAGGCGCCGACGTTGTACTCGACCATATAGAAGGGTCCGGTCTTGACCGGCTTAAGATACTCGGCGGGGGTGTACATCTGCTCGTCCACACCACTCTCGCAGGCGGCGTTATACGCCTCGACGGTCTTGACGAGATTCGGCATGCCAAAGTGTTCGGCTAGCTCCTCGATGGTGTCGGCCTTGAAGGCCCAGCCCTGGGAGACGGCCTCTTCGAAGTCGTCATAGATGTTGTCGAGCACGACGCCGTCGAAGCCCGCGAGCAGCGCGGGACCCATGTTCGCCTTGGCGCCCTCGCCGAGGAAGTCCATAACGGGCGTGCTGCTGATGCGGTCCATGAGATCCTGGTCGACGATGGTGAAGTAGGTGCTCTCGCGCAGAGCCTGCTCGCCGCTGTACATGGTGGCCTCGCACATGCGTCCCTCATCCATGAAGCGGTCGCCGGCGCGGTTGACGAGCATCAGACCGAAGTTGGGGAAATAGAAGGTGGCGTTGGTGCCGCGGCCGGGGGCCCATGAGAAGGTCGGGGTAGCCTTGAAGTTGGCAGCGCCCATCTCGTTCATGGAGATGGAGAAGTTCTTGCCCATCTGCGCGCCGGCGTTCTGCAGCAGCCGGATACCCTCACCGTCGTTGTAGATGTTGTCCTGCGGGACGAGCTCGGCTCCGCCGTAGTACTTGGCGACCATCTCCTTGTTCTGCAGGAAGCCGCCGGTGCAGACGATCACGCTCTTGGCACGAATCTTCACGGTGTTGCCCTCGTGGTCCTCGGTCAGCACACCCACAACGGCGCCGTCCTCCATCAGGAGGTTCGTGACCTGGGTTCTCCAGCGCAGGTCGATGCTCGGGCGGTCGGAGAAGATCTTCTCCAGGAAGGGCACGCGGTCGGAGCCGTCCACCAGATAGACGTGGCCGCCGCGGCTCAGCCAGTCGGTGGCGCCGAAGGAGAAGGGGTAGAGCAGCGGCATGCCGCTGTTGATCACGATGTCGATGGCGCGGCCGCTGACCTCGAGGAGGTTGCGGACCAGGCGGGCGTTGCACTGGTAATTCGTGCCGGCCATGATGTGCTCGAAGGCTTCCTGCTTGGTGAGGTAACCCTCGTACTTGACCTGCTCGCTGGACTCGACGTGCCAGGCTCCGGTGGTGTTGACGTTATTGGTGCCGAGGAAGCCGACCGCGCGGTCGATGGCGATGACGCGGCAGCCCTTGTCGGCCGCGCCCGCAGCGGCGGTGGTACCGGAGACGCCGATGCCGACTACGACGACGTCGGTCTCCTCTTCGGCAGCGGCGACGGCCTCGGCGTAGTCAAGCGCGGCAAATTCCGGCTTTTCCTCGGCGGCCTCGTCGGCAAAGGCGAGGGGATGCAGGCTGGACACACCCAGCGCCGCAGCGGCGGCGACGGTGCCCTTCAGGAAGGAACGGCGGCTGATTTCTTTCATGATCTCACTTCTCCTTTGTAGTTTTTATGTCGGAGGCACTTCGGTCCTCCGTACTCTGAGATCAGTGTAAGCTCTACAGCCGCTGAAGAGTCAAGTTCTTTTCGTGATTTTTTTCACAGGTTGGAGATCGACCCAGAGGTGGTCATAGCGGCGGGGCCGTCCGTCGCGCCGCATGGTAAGGATACGCCTTGTGACGGCCGGATGATCGCTTCGCAGTGCGAGACCGTTTTCCGCAAGCGTTTCGCGCAGATCAGCGCGGCAGCGCGCCAGGCTTTCCCCCGCAAGGAGGAAGTCGTCGGTGATCTCGACGACGGTGTGCAGCGCGGGGCCTGGCGCAAAGTGGCGCACGCCAGCCTGTCCGAGAAAGCTCCCGCCGAGGCTGTCCACCTCGAGCAGCCCGATCCCGAGCTCCGAGGGCAGCGCAGGATCCTCACCGGCGGCGAGTCCCGCCGCGTCAAAGAGCAGGACGGAGTCGGTGTATGGGATGTCAAAGCCCGCATCCTCGGGCCAGTCCGCATGCCCGTTCTCCGAGCGCAGCGGCAGCCAGACAAGCGCCGGGCGCTCGGTGAACTCCCAGCCGGTCCCCGCTGCGGGAAGGTCGACGGCGTCCCGGCTGCGGCGGCGCAGAAAACGCAACAGTCGTGCGGCCTCGAGGATCTCCGCTTCCAGCTCGTCGCAGCGCTGTTCGAAAATGGCGGAAGCGGCAGCGCCGTCTTCGCTCGTCAGCAGGTGTACGATCGTCTCCTGGGAGAGCCCGCATTTGCGGTAGTTGCGGTAGTCCAGCAGGGTGGCCACGTCCGCGAGGCTGTAGGAGCGGTAGCTGCCCTTGCGTCCGCCGGAGGGGGAGAGCAGACCCTGCTCCTCGAGAAAGCGGATACCGCTCGGAGAGAGGCCGGTCATTTTGGCGACAGCGCCGATCTTGAGATCCATGGAAAACCTCCAGTAGCTGTAGAGTTTGCGATGAAAGAAAGCCCCGCGAGAGCGGGGCTTTCTTATGTTCAGCGGATGATCGCCTTGATGAAAGGCGGCGTCTCGACCGGCTCGGCGCTGAGTTCGAAGCAGTCGCGCAGCATGCCGTAGGCCTCGGCCGCTTTCTGGGGATCGGAGGCGTGGATCGTACCGAGGCTCTCCCCCTTCGCCACGCGGTCACCGACCTTCTTGCGCAGCACGACGCCGACGCTCAGGTCGATCACGTCCTCCTTGGTGGCGCGCCCGCCGCCGAGATGCATGGAAACCAGACCGACCTGCTCGGCCCGGATATGGCTCACATAACCGCTCTGCTCCGCGTAGACCTCCAGCTTCAGCGGGGCATCGGGCAGGAGTGAGGGATCGTATACGGCACGCGCGTCCCCGCCCTGCGCCTCCACCATCGCAGCAAGCTTGCCGAGGGCGCTGCCGTTTTCGATGGTCTCCATCAGCTCGAGCTTGGCCTCCTGCACGCTCAGGGCCACGCCGGCCTCCGCCATCATGCAGGCGCCGAGCGTGAGGCAGAGCTCCAGCAGGTCGCCCTGCGCTTCGCCGCGCAGCACAGCGATCGCCTCCTTGACCTCCAGGGCGTTGCCGACGGCATAGCCGAGGGGCTGATCCATATCGGTGATGACAGCGGCGCACTTGCGCCCGGCCAGGCGGCCCACCCGCGTCAGGCCCTCCGCGAGCCGGCGCGCATCCTCCTCCGTCTTCATGAAGGCCCCGTCGCCGCACTTGACGTCGAGCACGATCACGTCCGCGCCGCTCGCGAGCTTCTTGGACATGATCGAGGAGACGATCAGCGGGATGGAGGGCACCGTGCCGGTCACGTCCCGCAGGGCATAGATCTTCTTGTCCGCCGGGACGAGATCGGCGGTCTGGCCGATGATGGCGATGCCGATATCGTTGACGTTGCGGAAGAAAGTCTCCTCCGAGATCGCGGTGGAAAAGCCGGGAAAGCTCTCCAGCTTGTCGATGGTGCCGCCCGTATGGCCGAGACCGCGGCCGGACATCTTGGCGATTTTCAGCCCCGTTGCCGCAACCATCGGGCAGAGCACAAGACTCGTCTTGTCGCCCACGCCGCCGGTGGAGTGCTTGTCCGCCTTGACGCCGTGGATGGGGCTGAGATCCAGCGTCTCGCCGGAGTGCATCATCGACATGGTCATGTCCAGGGTCTCGCGCTCGTCCATGCCGCGCAGCAGGATCGCCATGCACATGGCGGACATCTGATAATCCGGGATCGTTCCGCGGGTATAGCCCTGGATCATGAAGTCGATCTCCTCTGTGCTCAGCGTCCCGCCGTCACGCTTTTTGGCCAGCAGCTCGGTCATCTGCATCTCCGTACGCCCCTTTTCGTTATGGTATTTTTTTATTTATTTTACACCCGCTTGCGGTGTTCTTCAAGTGCGAAACACGATAAAGCGCCGCCCGAAGATCAGCCGCTCCCCCATCGCCTCCGGCTCCGGTGTCGGTGCAGGCCGCAGCGGAGGCCGTTCGGGAGAGAGCACGGCGCACAGGAGGGGCCGCGGGAGGGCGGCACAGGCGGCACGGCTAAGACGCTTTTCCAGCCGGAGGCGCCCGTCCCGCGGCTCCGGCAGACCGAGGCTGACGCACCCTGCCTCCCCGCAGAGCCAGAGGTGCGGCAGGCCGTCCCACAGCGGCAGTTCCGCGCGAAACACCAGGTATAGTCCCTCCCGCCGGATATCGAGTGCCCCGATCCGTTCCCGTTCCCCATAGACCGGCAGCTCCATCCCCTTCCCTCCTCCGCAGCAAAAGATCCCTGTTCACAGCGTATGAACAGGGATCGGACTTTATTCTGTTTTCCCGAGTCCGAAGCTCACCGCCAACGCCTCGTCAACGGCGCTCATCGTGCCCGGATCGAGTCGGCCCATGCGCTCGCGCAGCCGGGATTTATCCAGCGTGCGGATCTGCTCGAGCAGGATCACGCTGTCCCGGTTGAGCCCGGCGCTGCGCCCGGCGAGATTGATATGCGTCGGCAGCCGCGCCTTGCCGGTCTGGCTGGTGATCGCCGCGGCGATCACCGTGGGGCTGTGACGGTTGCCGGTGTCGTTCTGCACGATCAGCACCGGGCGCATACCGCCCTGCTCGCTGCCGACCACCGGGCTCAGGTCGGCAAAGTAGATATCTCCTCGTTTGACCATTTCCTTCACACTCCGTAAAACAAAGGCCCGCACCATTCTATGTAGGGCGCTGCTGTTATTGTCCCATGAAGTGTGAACTTTTATACCCGTCGGTGCTACAGGATCTTTTCCGACCAGCGGCGGATCGCATCAAAGCTCTCCACGCTCAGATCGTGTTCGATACGGCACGCATCCTCGCGCGCAGTCTCCGGATCCACGCCCAGTCGGATCAGCAGCTTTGTCAGGAGCTTATGCCGCTCATACATCCGCTCAGCGATTTCAAGGCCTTTGTCGGTCAGCGTGATGAGCCCGTCCGGGTCCATGGTGATATAGCCGCTTTCGCGCAGACGCTTGGTGGCATAGCTGACGCTCGGCTTGGTCACGCCGATCTGCTCGGCCACGTCGATGGATCGGATATAACCGTGCTGTTCCCTCATCATCAGCATGGCCTCCAGATAATCCTCCGCCGCCTTCTGGATCTTCATGTGCGCACCGCCTTTTCTGGTTTGATATCTTTAACATACCACCGTCCCCGGGAAAAAGCAAGTCGGCTTTTCCGAAGCGAAAGTTAGCTCTTGACAACTATCATTAAATGCGTTAAACTATCGTTTGGTTAGGCAAAACTAACTTTTTTATCTGCCCGGCAGTTAAATGGCTTTAATCCAACGGCTGGGCGCAAAGGAGGGAGCTGCATGATGCCGCTTGTGCTCGCATCCGTCGGCGAGGAGAACATCATCCGGAAGGTCGGCGGGAACGCGGAGACAAAGAAGCACCTGGAGGACATGGGCTTCGTCGTGGGAGGAGCCGTCACGATCGTGAATACCATCGCGGGCAATCTGATCGTGAACGTGAAGGAATCCCGCGTTGCTATCAGCCGGGAGATGGCTGGTAAAATCATGGTGTAAAGGAGAGAAGAGGATGAAGACGCTGAAAGAGACCGGGATCGGAGAGACCGTGAAGGTCGTAAAGCTGCATGGAGAGGGCGCCGTGAAGCGCCGGATCATGGACATGGGCATCACCAAGGGCGTGGAGGTCTATGTGCGCAAGGTCGCGCCGCTGGGCGACCCCATCGAAGTCACGGTGCGCGGCTATGAGCTCTCGATCCGCAAGGCCGACGCAGATATGATCGAAGTGGAATAAAGGAGAATGCAGACATGGATAAATCGATTCGCATCGCGCTTGCCGGGAACCCCAACTGCGGCAAGACGACCCTGTTCAACGCCCTGACCGGCACCCAGCAGTATGTGGGCAACTGGCCCGGCGTCACCGTGGAGAAGAAGGAGGGCCGCGTCCGCGGGCAGAAGGACGTCCTCGTGACCGACCTGCCCGGTATCTACTCTCTCTCCCCCTATACGCTCGAAGAGGTCGTTGCGCGCAACTACCTGATCGATGAGCGCCCGGATGTGGTGCTGAACATTGTTGACGCCACAAACCTGGAGCGCAACCTCTATCTCACCACGCAGGTGGTCGAGATCGGCATCCCCGTGGTCGTGGCCCTGAACATGATGGACCTCGTCCGCCGCGCGGGCGACAGCATCAACGTCAAGGAGCTCAGCCGTGAGCTCGGCTGCCGCGTCGTGGAGATTTCCGCTCTCAAGGGCGAGGGGATCGACGAGGCCGTCAAGGCCTGCGTGGAGGCCGCCTCCGGCCCCCGCACCGTCCCGCAGCACAGCTTCTCCGGCCCGGTGGAGCACGCCCTCGCCCACATCGAGGAGGTCTCCGTGCACGCCCTGCCCGACGAGCAGCAGCGCTGGTACGCCATCAAGGTCTTCGAGCGCGACGACAAGGTGCTCGAGAAGCTGCAGCTGAGCGAGGAAACCCGCTCCCACATCGAGCTGGACATCCAGGCCGCCGAGAAGGAGCTGGATGACGACGCCGAGAGCATCATCACGAACGAGCGCTATATCTACATCGCCAATCTCATCAAGGGCTGCTACCGGAAAAAGAACAAAGGACAGCTCTCCGTCTCCGACAAGATCGACCGCATCGTCACCAACCGCTGGCTGGCCCTGCCGATCTTCGCGGTCGTGATGTACATCGTCTATGCCGTCTCGATGGGCAGCTCCATCGCCGACGGCGGCATCGGCCTCGGCACCTTCCTGACCGACTGGGCCAACGACGTGCTCGGCGGCGAGTGGCTGACCGAGGGCTCGCGCGGTATTATGGAGAGCCTGGGCGCAGCGGGCTGGCTGACCGGCCTCGTCGCCGACGGCATCTTTGCCGGCGTCGGCGCGGTGCTCGGCTTCGTGCCGCAGATGCTGGTCCTGTTCCTCTTCCTCTGCTTGCTGGAGGACTGCGGCTACATGGCCCGCATCGCCTTTATCATGGACCGTATCTTCCGCAAGTTCGGTCTCTCCGGCAAGTCCTTCATCCCCATGCTGGTCGGCACAGGCTGCGGTGTTCCGGGCGTCATGGCCTCCCGCACCATCGAGAGTGAGCGTGACCGCCGCATGACCATCATGACCACCTGCTTCATCCCCTGCGGCGCCAAGATGCCGATCATCGGCCTCATCGCCGGTGCTCTCTTCGGCGGCGCCACCTGGGTCGCTACCTCTGCCTACTTCATCGGCGTGGCTGCGATCATCGTCTCCGGCATCATGCTCAAGAAGACCAAAATGTTCGCGGGCGACCCGGCTCCCTTCGTGATGGAGCTGCCCGCCTATCACGTGCCCTCCCTGCGCAATGTCCTTCGCGGAACCTGGGAGCGCGGCTGGTCCTTCATCAAGCGCGCCGGCACGGTGATCCTGCTCTCCTCCATCATCCTGTGGTTCCTGCAGGGCTTCGGCACCGTCAACGGCAAGTTCGGCATGGTCGACGAACTCTGGGATGAGAACGACAGCGCCTACATAGCCGAAGTCGCCGAGCGCATGGGCGTGGACGAGGAGGACGTCACCGCGACCGACGACTCCATCCTGGCCCGCGCGGCGCAGCCCGTCTCCGTTATATTCCGTCCCTTGGGCTTCGGCTCGTGGAAGCCGACGGTCGCCACGGTGACGGGTCTGATCGCCAAGGAAGAGGTGGTCGGCACCTTCGGCGTGCTGTATAACTACGACGCCAAGGCCGGCCAGGCCGTGGATGAGGAGACCGGCGAGGCGCTCTTCGACGAGGAGACCGGCGAGGCCGTCATGGAGGAGCTCGATGAGGAGGGCTCCCAGATCTGGACGAACGTCGCCGACGATTTTGACCGCTTCTCCGGCGGTCACGGCAAGCTCGCCGCCTTCAGCTTCATGCTCTTCAACCTCCTCTGCGCCCCCTGCTTCGCCGCCATGGGTGCCATCCGGCGCGAGATGAACAACGCCAAGTGGACCTGGTTCGCGATCGGTTACATGTGCGTCTTTGCCTACGCCGTGGCCCTGATGGTCTACCAGATCGGCGGACTCTTCACCGGAAGCCTGAACGTGGTCGGCCTGGTTGCGGCGCTGCTCCTGCTGGCCGCCATGCTCTATCAGCTCTTCCGGCCCTACAAGGAGGCCACCACCCTCCGCATCGGCTGAGAGCGCCGATCCCATAGGAAAGGAGTGAACGCCATGCTCACATGGCTCTCTGCCAATCTTGTCAATATTGTGATCCTCGCCGTGCTGGCGCTGGTCGTCGGTCTGGTCATCCGCAGCATGCTCCGGGACCGGAAGGCCGGCCGGAGTGCCTGCGGCGGCAGCTGCCAAAGCTGCGGCGCCTGCTCCTGTGCCGCGGCGCGGAAAACGCCATAACGAAATCCCCGCGCGCATGAAATGCGCGCATGCGAAACACTGCTTCGCATGAAAAACACAGAATAATCTGTGTTTCTCGGGGATACCGTTGCAACGTAGTCTCCGCCTAACGCACTTTGTGCGTCAGGTTCGGGCTATAGCCCGTATACGTCCGCCGTTGGCGGATGTGGAGACAAAGTTTTAATGCCCCGACCCGGCGGATCCCTCGATCCGCCGGGTCTTTCTTTTGTTCGATCCTGTTCGTTCCGTCTTGCGCGGTGGCGACTCTTGGTTTATACTGGAAGCACCTGATCCGGTCATAACATTGCCCATACAGGAGGAACAGCCAACATGTCAAAGAACAAAGTCTTCAAATCCATGGACGGCAACGAGGCCGCCTCGTATATCTCCTACGCCTTTACGGAGACCGCCGCCATCTACCCCATCACACCCTCAAGTCCCATGGCCACGCATGTGGATGAATGGTCCGCAAACGGTCTCAAGAACATCTTCGGGACCTCTGTCCGCATCGTGGAGATGCAGGCCGAGGCCGGCGCCTGCGGCACGCTGCAGGGCATGCTCGAGGCCGGCTCCCTCGGCACGACCTATACCTCGTCCCAGGGCCTGATGCTGATGATCCCGCCGATGTACCGCATCGCGGGCCTGCAGCTGCCCGCGGTGATGCACGTCGCGGCGCGCACCGTCGGTACCCACTCCATCTCCATCTTCGGCGACCATTCCGACGTCATGGCCTGCCGCCAGACCGGCTGGGCGCAGCTGGCCTCCTCGAGCGTCCAGGAGTGCATGGATCTCGGCGCAGTGGCCCATCTTGCGGCTATCAAAGGTCATCTCCCCGTGCAGCACTTCTTCGACGGCTTCCGCACCTCCCACGAGATCCAGAAGATCGAGGTGCTGGACTTCGAGGATATGGCGCAGCTCGTCGACCGCGCCGCGCTCAAGCGCTTCCGCGACCGTGCGCTGAACCCGGAGCACCCCACGATCCGCAACACCGGCGAGAACGACGACACCTTCTTCCAGCACCGCGAGTCCATCAACCCCACTTACGCCGCCTTCCCCGACATCGTCGCAGACTACATGGCGAAGATCTCCGCGCTCACGGGACGGGATTACAGGCCCTTCAACTACTTCGGTGCGCCCGACGCCGAGCGCATCATCGTCGCGATGGGCTCCGTGAGCGACACGGTCCGTGAGGTCGTGGACTATCTGTGCGCGCGCGGCGAGAAGGTGGGCTTCATCCAGGTACATCTCTACCGCCCCTTCTCCCTCAAATACTTTACCGCCGCGATCCCCGCGAGCTGCCGCATCCTCACCACGCTCGACCGCACCAAGGAGCCCGGCGCGCTCGGTGAGCCGCTCTATGAGGACGTGAGTGCGGCCCTGCTCGAGAGCGGGCTGCACCTGCCGCTGCTCGGCGGGCGCTGCGGTCTGAGCTCCAAGGACACCACCCCGGCGCAGATCAAAGCCGTCTTCGACAACATGGCCGGCGAGCAGAAAAACCACTTCTCCGTCGGCATCACGGACGATGTGAGTTTCCTCTCCCTGCCCGTGGGCGAGAACATCGTCACCTCCGGCAAGTCGATCATCTCCTGCAAGTTCTGGGGGCTCGGCTCCGACGGCACGGTCGGCGCGAACAAGAACTCCTGCAAGATCATCGGCGACAACACCGATCAGTACGTCCAGGCCTACTTCCAGTACGACTCGAAGAAGTCCGGCGGCCTCACGCGCAGCCACCTGCGTTTCGGGCATGAGCCGATCCTCTCGACCTATTACGTCACGATGGCGGACTTCGTCGCCTGCCACAAGCAGAGCTACATGCACAGCTACGACATCGTGAGCGAGGTCAAGCCCGGCGGCATCTTCCTGCTCAACACCCGCTGGAAGGGGGAACAGCTCTTCGCCAATCTCCCCAACCGCGCCAAGCGCCTGCTGGCCGAGCGGAAGGTGAACTTCTTCGTCATCGACGCGACCGACATCGCGGCCGAGATCGGTCTCGGCAACCGCACGAGCACCGTGCTGCAGGCCGCCTTCTTCAAGCTCTCCGGCGTGCTGCCCATCGACGAGGCCGAGCGCTACATGAAGGAGGCCGCCGTCAAGACCTTCTCCCGCAAGGGCGAAAAGATCGTCAATATGAACCTCGCCGCCATTGAGCGCGGCCTCACCGGCGCCGTGAAGATCGAGATTCCGGCCGAGTGGGCGGCGCTGCAGGACGAGGATACGACGCCGGATGCTTCGCTCCCCGCTTTCGTGCGCGAGGTACTGATCCCGATGAACCGCGCCGAGGGTGACAAGCTCCCGGTCAGCGTCTTCGCACAGTACACCGACGGCGTCATGCCGACCGACACCGCCCGCTTTGAAAAGCGCGGCGTGGCCGACAACGTCCCGGTCTGGGACGCCGACAAGTGCATCGGCTGCAACCGCTGCGCGCTGGTCTGCCCGCACGCGGCCATCCGCCCCTTCCTCTTCACCGAGGAGGAGGCAGCCGCCGCGCCTGGGAGCTGCGTAACGAAGAAAGCGCCCGGCAAGGGCTTCGAGGGTCTGCGCTACCGCATCCAGGTCGACGTGCTCGACTGCCAGGGCTGCTCCAGCTGCGCCAATGTCTGCCCGGCCAAGGAGAAGGCGCTGAAGATGGTCCCGCTGGACGACGTGCTCGACGAGCAGCGCAACTGGGACCACTGCCTCACTCTCTCGGAGAAGCCCAACCCCATGAGCCGCTTCTCCGCCAAGGGCAGCCAGTACGAGCAGCCGCTCTATGAGTTCTCCGGCGCCTGCCCCGGCTGCGGTGAGACGCCCTACATCAAGCTCCTGACCCAGCTCTTCGGCGACCGGCTCTACGTTGCAAACGCCACCGGCTGCTCCCAGGCCTACGGCTTCTACTCGCCCTCCTATCCGCAGACCGTGACGAAGCGCGGCTTCGGCCCCGCCTTCTCCAACTCCCTCTTTGAGAACAACGCCGAGTTCGCGCTGGGTATCAGCCTCTCCGCCGAGCAGCTGCGCGACCAGGCCAAGCTGCACGCGCGGAAAGTCCTCGCCGAGAGCGGCGACGAAGCGCTCAAGGCGGCGCTCGACGCCTGGCTTCAGGACGGCGATGACATGGATCAGACCGCCGCGCTCTCCGACGCCGTGCGCGAGGCGCTGGCCGCGACCGCGGAGGAGAGCGAGGACATCACCTTCCTGCGCGAGCGCGAGGACGCGCTCACCAAGAAGTCCGTCTGGATGGTCGGCGGCGACGGCTGGGCCTACGACATCGGCTACGGCGGTCTCGACCACGTCATGGCGAGCGGCCGCGATCTGAACGTGCTGGTCATGGACAATGAGCTCTACGCCAACACCGGCGGCCAGGCCTCCAAGGCCACACCCACCGGCGCCTCCGTGCAGTTTGCCGCCGCCGGCAAGGGCACGCCGAAGAAGGACCTCGGCCTGATTCTCTCCAGCTACGGCTATGTCTACGTCGCGCAGGTCTCGATCGGTGCGAATCCCGAGCACCTCATCAAGTGCCTCAAGGAGGCCGCCGCCTACAACGGCCCCTCCATCGTCATCGCCTACGCCCCCTGCATCAACCACGGCCTCTCCAAGGGCATGGGCCACTCCATCGACGAGGGCAAGGCGGCTGTGGACTGCGGCTTCTGGCCCCTCTACCGCTACAACCCCGACAACGAGAAGGACGGGAAGAACCCCTTCTCGCTCGACTCCGCGGAACCCAACGGCAAGCTGCGCGAGTACATGATGGGAGAAAACCGCTTCGCCTCCCTGACCCGCACCTTCCCCGAACGGGCCGAGCTCCTCTTCGCGGAGGCCGAGACCTTCACGGCCCGGCGCTATGCCAAGTACAAGAAGCTCGCCGACAAATAAAGCCCCATACAGAAAGAATCGCCCCGCACGAATGTGCGGGGCGATTTCGGTTATTCAGGGTGTCAGTGCTGGACGTCCTGCTCGCGCATCATGCGCTCGAAGACCGGACCCATATACTGCGTCTGCGCCGCGATGAGCGCGTGATCAAAGTCCGTGCGCACACGCGTGTTGGCATCGATCAGCAGCGTGTGCTCCCCGTCCGGACCGCAGGGCGGCCAGGCCGGGATCGCGGGATTCGCCGGGTCGCCGCAGCGCGCAAAGGCGAGCACACTCTCGAAGACCTGATCCTGGATGCGCTCCGGGAGCGTCGGGTCCGCCAGCGGACCGTGTGCATGCTCCACGAGGCCGATGTTACGGAAGACATAGGGGATGTCGCTGCAGTGCCAGGGCGTCGAGCCGCCGTCGTCGATGGGCTGGTCCATGTTGAAGAGATAGGACCAGGTACGTCCGTTCAGACGGCTGCGCGCGGCGAGATACGCGATTTCGGGCGCGCGAAACACAAAGTCGAGGCGCAGCAGGTCGATCAGCGGCCGCTCGGGGTAGGCGGTTCGGAAGAGCGGCAGCAGCACGTTGAGGCCCTCCTCGCCGACGAAGCCGCGCAGCGCCGCAAGCTGTTCCTCCTCGCTCATGCGGCCGCGGTCATACGGGGCCGGGGTAAAGGAGGCAAATTCCCCGAACACGCTCCCCACCAGCAGGGGCACATCCTTTGTCTCCTCCCGGAAGCCGTGCCGGAGCGGATCGCCGCGGTAGAAGGCGTTGGGGTGCGGGCAGCAGCCGACGTATTTCCCCTCCCGCTCAAAGGCGGGCTGCAGCTTGAGATAGGCTTTGGCCAGCAGATGATAGTCCACCGTCTCCAGCTCCCGGACCTCATGCAGCCCGAGCTCCGCCATCATCGCCTCCGCAAGCTCCCGCCCGCTCCCGACGGCGTCGGCGAGCATAGGGCCGATCACGCCGCTCATCACGATGCCGCGTGCAAACAGTCTGTCCGCGGCCGGGGACTGCAGCAGCGTCGTCACCTTCGCCCCGCCGCCCGACTGACCGAAGACCGTCACCCGGTCGGGATCGCCGCCGAAGGCGGCGATGTTCTCCCGCACCCAGCGCAGGGCCGCGATGATGTCGTCCCCGCCGGCATTCCCGGAGTTTATATATCCCTCCCCGAAATCGGAGAGATCGAAATAACCGAGGATGTTGAGGCGGTGGTTTATGGAGACGACGACCGCGTCCCCGAAGCGGCTCATATTGGCCCCGTCGTAGGCGAGCTGCTCGATCGACGAGCCCGCGTAGTAACCGCCGCCGTGCAGCCAGACCAGGACCGGGCGCTTCGCTTCGTCCGTCCCCGGGGTCCAGATGTTCAGGTTCAGGCAGTCCTCATCCATCGGCCAGTAACGGTGCGGCACGCGCAGCTCGCCGGCGGGCCGGTCGTTCGAGAGCAGCGGGCAGACGAAGCCGTAGCTGGACGCCTGGAACACGCCCTCCCAGCTCTCCGTCTCCTCCGGGGCGTGGAAGCGCTGCGCACGCGCATAGGGGATACCTTTAAAGATCAGCAGCCCGTCCTGGGCATAACCCCGGACCAGGCCCTTTGCCGTGCGCACCAGCGCCGTCTCCCGGTCGCTGCGAAAGGAATGAATCATCGTTTTGCCTCCTTGTCCGTTTTCTGTTCTCCATCTAATAAGTATTATACCCGCTCTCTGCCCTGCCTGCAAGCCGGAAGCGCTTGTCAAAGCGCGGTGCCGGGGGTATACTGGATTTATCAAATGTCGGGAGGTGGAGGCATGGGCCGCAAGAAACGGGATAAACTGGAGTTTCGCTTTTACGAGATCCCGCAGGGTGAGTCTGTCCTCGCCCTCTGCGGCGAATCCTGGATCGGGACTTACGGGCACAACGACATCTGCATGCACTTTCACAACCTGCTTGAGATCGGATACTGCCACCACGGGCGCGGCCTGCTGGGGCTGGGAGAGACGGAACACGTCTACGAGGACGGCATGGTCTCTGCCATCCCCGCGCACTACCCGCACATCACCATCAGCGAGGATGTAGACTCCTGGGAGTTCCTGTTCCTCGACACCGAGGAGCTGATTCGGGAGCTGTTCCCCGGCGATCCCCTCGCACAGGGCGAAGCGCTGCGCGCGCTGAACAGCCGGGCCGATCTCTTCCCGGTGGAGGAGCAGCCGGAATTTGCCTCCACCGTCCGCAAGATTCTGCGGGAGGTGAGGCAGAAGAAACCCTATCAGCGGGAGACCGTGCAGCGCCTCACCCAGATCTGCCTTCTGGAGCTGCTGCGCATCCAGCGCGAGCGCATCGACGAGCGGCCGCTCCTCCCGCCGCCGGATCTCGCCTCCCTCAATCAGATCCTGCCCGCGCTGCGTCACATCGACGAGCATTACGCCATGCCGATCCGCGCCTCGGAGCTCGCGAGCCGCTGCGGGCTGAGCGAGCCGCATTTCCGCCGTGTCTTCGAGGACCATATCAGCATGACGCCCATGGATTATCTGAATCTGATCCGCATCCAGAAGGCCTGCAAGCTTATGCGGAAGACAGACACCTCCATGGAGATCATCGCGGCCGACTGTGGCTTTCCTTCGATCTCCACCTTTACGCGCAATTTCCGGAAATTCCTCGGCACCACGCCCTATCACTGGAAGCGGGGCGGCGGCAACCTGCATTCTCCCACGGAGTATCACATCACCGCGCAGAAGGGCTGGCAGACATTGTAGCACTCTGTACAAAGTCTGCCGCTTTTCATTTGTGCACTCTGCTCAAGTTATTTTTTAGATGATCGAATTTGCCGTTTTTTTCATTGAAAACAGTTGCTTTATTCCATCCATGCATGTTATTATGCATATACAGCGACAGGAGAAGGATCCAAAAAACTGTCACTTTTTCACAGACAGTCATCTCTTTCTTCCTTGCAAGCCAAAATAATCTATATTGGAGGACACATCATGAAAAAGCTTCTCGCACTTGTCTTGGTTCTGACGATGGCGGTCGGCCTGCTGGCCATGTCCGGCACCGCCTTTGCCGACGGGGACAACACCCTGACCGTCTATGCCTGGGACGCCAACTTCAACATTCCGGCTCTGAAGGCTGCCGAGGCCGCCTATCAGAAGGTCAATCCCGACTTCAAACTTGACATCGCCACCCAGTCCGGCTCCAGCGACGTGGAGCAGGCCATGACGCTCGCCGGCTCTTCCGGCGACCTGAGCTCCCTGCCCGACATCGTCCTGTTCCAGGACCACTTCATCCAGTCCTACGTGGCCGACTATCCCGACTGCTGGATGGATATGGAAGACGCCGGTGTGAACTGGGACGACTTCGGCGCTGAGAAGCTGAGCTACAGCACCATCGACGGCGTGCACTACGGTGTGCCTGTGGACAACGGCACCGCGATCTTCGCCTATCGTACCGACGTGCTCGAGGAGTGCGGCTACACCCTGGCCGACGTCACCGGCATCAGCTGGGACCGCTGGCTTGAGATCGCCCGCGACGTCAAGGACAAGACCGGCTATGCTCTCCTGTCCATGGACCACTCCGGCGACGACCTGCCCTATATGCTGATGCAGGCCGAGGGTCTGTCCCAGTGGGCCGACGGCCAGCCCAACTTCGTTGACAATGAGCCGCTGCAGCGCATCATTGAGGTCATTGTCCAGGGCGCCAAGGACGGCACCATCCTGCTGGCCAACTCCTGGTCCGAGTACTGCGACCAGACCATCGTCGGCAACCAGGTCGCCGGCGTCATGAACGGCAACTGGATCATCCCGACCATCGAGCAGGTCGCGGACAACAGCGGCAAGTGGGGCCTCACCACTCTGCCCACCCTCGACGGCGGCAAGGAAGGCTATGCGGCCAACGGCGGCTCCTCCCTGTACATCACCGGCAACTGCAAGAACGTGGAACTGGCCAAGGAATTCCTCGCCTATACCTTCGGCGGCGGTGAGGGCTCCATGGAGACCTATGACAACGCGCTGCGCAACGGCGGCGTCATCACCTGCTGCATCAGCGCCGGCCAGTCCGACGTGTATCAGGAAGGCGTCGAGTACTTCGGCGGCCAGGCCATCTATGCCGACATCGTCGGCATGGGCGCTTTCGTTCCTGTCATTGAGCAGAACGACTTCCACTACACTGCCCGTACCTACATCGGCAATGCCATCACCAACATCATCAACGGCGGCGACCTGATGAGCGAGCTGAAGGACGCTCAGGACCAGGTCGAGTTCGAGATGGGCTGATAGCAGATTCCCTTCTTCGAATCAAAACATAAAAACGGCGTTGCCCCGCCATGAACATGGCGGGGCAACTTTCCCATGAAAGGAGGATTCCTGTGGAGAAAAGACGGAGAGCCGTCGGCTGGGCCTTCCTGTTCACGGCCTCGATCATGATCTTCATCTTCAGCTTCTACCCCATGGTCTCCGCGCTGATCACCTCGTTCAAAACCGGCTCGAGCGCCAATATGAAGTGGGCGACGCCGTGGTTCAACAACTACGTGCGCATGTTCAAGGACAAGACCTTCATCACCGCGCTGAAAAACACCTTCCTCTACCTGATCGTTCAGGTCCCCGTCATGCTGGTTCTGGCGATCCTGCTGGCGCAGCTGCTGAATAACCCCAATCTCAAGTGCCGCGGGCTGTTCCGCACCTGCATTTTCCTTCCCTGCGCAATCTCCCTCGTCTCCTATTCTTTGATCTTCCGCACGCTCTTCTATGATACCGGCATGATCAACACAATCCTGATGAAGCTCGGCATCATCCATGAGAACGTGAAATGGCTCGGCCAGACCCAGACTGCCCGCGGTGTCATCATCTTCGCGCTGATCTGGCGCTGGACCGGGTATAACATGGTGTTCTACCTGGCAGGTCTGCAGAACCTGGACTACTCCGTCTATGAGGCTGCCCGCATCGACGGCGCCAACGGCTGGGATACCTTCTGGCACATCACCGTTCCGCAGCTGCGTCCCGTCATCATTATGACCTTCATCATGTCCATCAACGGTACGCTGCAGCTCTATGACGAGTCGGTGAACCTCACCAACGGCGGTCCGGCGGGCACGACGATGACCATGTCGCACCACATCTACAACACCGCCTTCCAGGGCAAGGCCAACTTCGGCTACGCCTCTGCGCTGTCCTTCGTCGTCTTCATCCTGGTGGCGGTTCTGGCTGTCATCAACCTGAAAGTGGGTGATAAGCGTGACTGAGAAGAAAAAGATCGGCGCGATCCAGCGCCGCCTGATCCCCAGCTACATCTTTTTGATCCTCTTCTCTCTCTTCTCGATCTTTCCCCTCTTCTGGATGGTGACCGCCGCGACCAACACGACTGTTGATGTGTCGCTCGGCCGTCTCTGGTTCGGCTCCTTCAGTGCCGAGAATTTCAAGACTCTGCTGGAGGGCGCTCCCTTCTTCCAGTCCAAGCTCTGGAGCGCCATGCGCAACTCCTTCTTCTATGCCGGCGTGCAGACGATCCTGAGCCTCTTCATCTGCTCGCTGGCCGGTTACGGCTTTGAGCTTTACCATGACAAGGCCAAGGACGCGCTCTTCGGCGTGCTGCTGATGGCGATGATGATCCCCGGCGTTGCGACGATGATCCCGCTGTTCTCGATGATGAGCAAGATGAAAATGCTCTCGAGCGTATGGGGCTTCATCCTCCCCTCGCTGGCCACGCCCTTCATGATCATGATGTTCCGCCAGAACTCGCGGAACTTCCCGGTTGAGATCATGAATGCCGCGCGCATCGACGGGCTGAATGAGTTCGGGATCTTTTTCCGCATCTACATGCCCGTTATGAAGTCCACCTATGCCGCCGCCGCGGTCATCACCTTCATGAACGCCTGGAATGCCTATCTCTGGCCCCGGGTCGTGCTGAAGGCCCCGGAGGCACAGACCATGCCGCTGTTCATCGCGAACCTCGCCGGTGGCTATACCATCGACTACGGCGCGCTGATGATGAGCGTTGTGTTCTGCTCGCTGCCCACCGTCATCATCTTCTTCATCCTGCAGAAGCAGTTTGCGGAAGGCATCACCGGCGCAGTCAAATAAAAACCCTGTAAAAAGGCGCGCTCTCCAAACGCGCGGAGAGCGCCCTTTTTACGTCTGGAGTAAAACAATGAACGAATACAGCTACGAAAAACTTGTCAAGGACCCCGCCGTGTTTGCGGACAATCGCCTTCCCGCCTGCTCCGATCATCTGCCTTTCCGCTCGGCGGAGGAGATGGCCATCGGAGAGAGCAGCCTGCGTCTCTGCCTCGACGGCGTGTGGAAATTCCACTACGCCAAATCTGTGCAGACCGCGCCGGACGGCTTCTGGAAAGCCGACTACGACACGGCCGGCTGGGACACGATCCGCGTCCCGGCGCACATTCAGCTTGAGGGCCACGACGTTCCGGCCTACGTGAACACCCAGTACCCTTGGGACGCGGCCGAGGCGCTGCGGCCCGGTGAGGTGCCGACCTTTTTTAACCCCGTGGCGGACTATGTGACGGAGTTTACGGTGCCGGAACGGATGCGGGGCGAGGAGCTGCATATCCTCTTTGAGGGCGTGGAGAGCGGCTTCGCCTGCTGGCTGAACGGCATCTACATCGGTTACAGCGAGGACAGCTTCGACCCCGCGGAGTTCGACCTGAGCCCTGCGTTGCATGAGGGGCGCAACAAGCTCGCGGTGCGTGTGTTCAAATGGACCCCCGGCAGCTGGTTCGAGGATCAGGACTTTTACCGCTTCTCCGGCATTTTCCGCAGCGTCTGGCTCTGTGCAGTCCCCCGGACCGCGGTGCTCGATCTCTCCGTCGTCCCGACGCTGGATGATAGCTTCACGCGCGGCGAAGTCGCGGTGAAGGCTCTCGTCCGCGGCAGCGGCGCGCTGCGTCTGCGCCTTGAGCGCGAAGGTACGCTTCTCGCCGAGCAGCGCTGCCCCTTTGAGAGCGGCGAGGCAGTCGGGCTCTTCACGGTGGAGAGGCCCGCGCTCTGGAGCGCGGAGCTTCCGCAGCTCTACACGCTGCGCGTCGAGGTGCTGGATGAGTGCGGCGCAGTCACGGAGGTAATGGAGCAGGCGTGCGGCTTCCGGCGCTTCGAGCTGCGGGACGGGCTGATGCTCCTCAACGGGAAGCGCATCGTCTTTAAGGGCGTGAACCGGCACGACTTCAGCTCGATCAGCGGGCGCGTCCCCAACCGGGAGGAGCTGCTGCTCGATATCGTGACCATGAAGCGCCACAACATCAACGCCATCCGCACCTCCCACTACCCCAACCAGTCCGCACTCTACGCGCTCTGCGACCGCTACGGTCTCTATGTGATCGATGAGAACAACATGGAGACTCACGGGAGCTGGGATGCGATGCTGCAGAAGCAGGCCGGACCGGATTTTGCCGTGCCGAAAGATCACGAGGAGTTCGCGCCGCTGCTGCTCGACCGCGTCCGTTCGCTCTATGAGCGCGACAAGAACCACCCCTGCGTGTTGATCTGGTCCTGCGGCAATGAGAGCTACGGCGGCAAGGTGATCTATGAGATGAGCCAGCTTTTCCGCCGTCTGGATCCGCACCGTCTCGTCCACTACGAGGGTATCTTCTGGGACCGCAGCTACCCCGCCACGAGCGACATGGAGAGCCAGATGTACCCCTCCGCCGCTTCGATCGAGACCTTCCTTCACGAGCACCCGGAAAAGCCCTTTATCTGCTGTGAGTACACCCACGCGATGGGCAACTCCTGCGGCGGCATGCACAAGTATACCGACCTGAGCGACCGGGAGCCGCGCTATCAGGGCGGCTTCATCTGGGACTATGTGGATCAGTCCCTCTACAAAAAGAACCGCTATGGGCAGTGGTACCAGGCCTACGGCGGCGACTGCGGCGAGCGCCCCACCGACTATGAGTTCAGCGGCAACGGCATCGTCTACGGCGGCGACCGCAGCCCCTCCCCCAAGATGCAGGAGGTCAAGTTCAACTACCAGAATATCACGGTCGATTTCTCCGGAACCTCTTTTACCGTGCGGAACAAAAACCTCTTCCTGAATACCGACGCCTACCGTGCCGAGGCCATCCTGCTGCAGGACGGTTTGGAACGGAAGCGTTGGGAGCTCACCGTCGCCGTGCCCCCGCTCTCCGAAGCGAGCTTTGCGCTGCCGGAGGCGCTGCTGGAGGAGAGGGCGCTGCTGGAAGACGCCGCCCGCTCTCTCGGCAGAGAATTGCCGGAATTCGCGGTTACAGTCTCCTTCACCCTGCGTGAGGACACGCTCTGGGCCAAAGCCGGGCATGAAGTCGCCTTCGGGCAGACCGTCTTTAAGCGCGAGCGCGCGCCCTTCGCCTGCTGTGAGCCGCTGACGGTCGTACAGGGCAAACGCAACCTCGGCGTGCGCGGGCGGAACTTCTCCTGCCAATTCTCCGCCATTCGCCCAGGACTCACGTCCTACGTGTATGACGGCGTGGAGTTTATCGGGCAGAGCCCCCTGCCGAATTTCTGGCGTGCGCCGAACAACAATGACCGCGCCAACAGCATGCCGCAGCGCTATGGGCAGTGGAAGCTCGCGAGCCTCTATCCCACGCCCCTCGGCCCCGACACGCCCTCCTTCCCCGTATGGGAACAGCGCGAGCACAGCGTGCTGGTGAGCTTCCGTTATTCGCTGCCCACCGTGCCCGCAAGCGCCTGCACGGTGAGTTACGAGGTCTTTGGCGACGGCACTATCCGCACTACGCTAGACTACAAGGCTGTCCAGGGTCTGCCCGAGATGCCGGAGTTTGGGATGCTCTTCCGCCTGGATGCCGATCTGGACCGTGTCGCCTGGTACGGTCTCGGCCCGGAGGAGACCTATGTCGACCGCCTGCGCGGCGGGAAGCTCGGCGTCTATGAGAAGAGCGTCGGGGAGAACCTCGCGCGCTATCTGACGCCGCAGGAGAGCGGCAACAAGTGCGGCGTGCGCTGGGCCAAGGTCACGGACCGGCGCGGGCGCGGCCTCCTCTTCAGCGGCGACGAGCTCTCCGTGAACGTGCTGCCCTATACACCCCACGAGCTGGAGAACGCCCTCCATGCCTGCGAGCTGCCGCCGGTATACCACACGGTGGTGCGCGTCGCCCTGCAGCAGATGGGCGTCGCCGGGGACGACACCTGGGGCGCGCGCACGCATCCGGAGTACCTGCTCCCCGCCGGAGAGGATCTGCACCTGAGCTTCTGCTTCAGGGGCATCTGATCCTGCTTCTTCACATGAAAACAGGAGCTGTCAAAGACAGCTCCTGCTTTTTATGGATTCTTTTCTTTGCCCGGTCAGCGCTCCGTGAGCTTTTTCAGCACCGTGTGCAGCGGCCGATAGAGCACCAGCGTGAAGGCAAAATTCCCGGCGCAGTGGGTGAGATCGTAGGGGATGCCCGCGACCCACATGGCAAAAAAGGCCTCCCAACCGCCGTTGATGGCAAACCACTCCAGGTACATCATGAGGCCGAAGCAGAGGCCAAAAACCCCGGCGACGACCGCCCAGAAGAGTGCGGAGTCGTTGCGGCGAAAGAGCATCACGACCACGACCAGGACCGCCCAGACGTAGAGGTAGCCGACCCACCAGACGCTGAAGCCGAAAACCAGCCCCTCCAGGAGGACATAGACATAGACCGTGTAGAGGGCCTTCCAGCCGAAAAAGAGCGTCGTCAGGATGATGAGGACGCTGTTAAGGTTGATGTTCGGGAGCGAGGCCAGGGCGACCTTGGTCCCGAAGATCAGCGCCGCCATCAGCGACAGGATACAGAGCTCCCGGGCGCTGAGCTTACCAGCCGACGGTGAACGTGGCTTCATACTGCTCGCCGTCCGCGATCATCGTATCGTCCACACCGGTCATCAGCATCTCGCCGCCCTTGGTGAAGCACCACCACTCCTGGTTGTCCATGTTGGCCGTCTCGCCGTCCACAGTCTCCACATACAGGCCGTAGTCGCTCTCGGAGCCCGAAATCAGACCCTCCTCCTGTTCCAGCGCACCGCGGAGATTTTCCGCATCGGTACGGATGGAAAAGCTTTTCTTGCTGCCGTCCCCGTGGACGACCTCCAGCGCGATGGCTTTCGCGCCGACCTGGGCCGCAGGTTTAAAGTGGTTCCAGACCAGCAGGGTGCCGACGACCAGTACAAGCAAAACGGCCACGGCAATGATGATGTTTCTTGTTTTCTTTGACATTGTCAAATCCTCTCCTTTCTTGTTCTGGGATATTCCCATCGAAAATCGCACAAAGCAAAAGAGAGAACCGGCATGGCAAAGCCATGCAAGCTTCCGTTTTGTCCGGGTGACGCGGAACTTTGCACGACGCCGTCCATCTGGGCAGCCCGGGCAGGTCTTCTGACTTCGGGAGCCCGCCGGCTCCGCTTCACAGTGACGGCCTCGCGAGGGAATTGCACCCTCATTCCCCTGTTGACGGACAGTTGTCCGATCCCGGTTCGATCGCTTGCCCAGACACTATACCACAAGGCAGGAAGCCGGTCAAGCAAGGAGCCCGGTCTTGCGGCTTGTACCCCGGGCCGGAGCGTGTTACAATAGGGGCAGTCTTTTCCGTCCGGGAGGTTTTTTATGGGGTCGATCCTCTGTAATCTGCTGATCGCCGTCCTGGTCCTGGCCGCCGTCGCCGCCCACGCCCGGCACAGCTCTCTGCGTCTGGTCCTGCGCTACTTCACGGCGCAGTCCAACGTCCTCTGTGCCGTGGCCGCGCTCGCCGTCGCCGTGATGCGCCTGCGCGGCGGGGTCCCCGGTCCGCTGCTTCTGTTCAAATTTGCCGCGACGGTCGCCGTGCTCGTAACGCTGCTGACCGTGCTGCTCTTCCTCGGTCCGCACTACGGCTACAAGCTTCTCTTCAGCGGTCCGGATCTCTGGCTGCATCTGATCTGCCCGCTGCTGGCCCTGTCCGTGTGGCTCGCCTGGGACCGGATGCCGGTCCCGCCGCTGCACTCACTTGTTGGTCTGATTCCGGTCCTGCTCTACGGACTATTGTACCTGAACAAGGTCGTATTCCGAAAGCAGTGGGACGACTTCTACGGCTTCAACCGGGACGGGAAATGGCGGCTCAGCTTCGCCGCCATGGTCGGCGCCACGGCGCTCCTCTGTCTGCTGCTCTCCTCCCTGTCATAACACATCCCCGGCTTCAAAGGCGAAGCCGGGGATGTCTTTTATTCTTTTTTGAAACGATCAGAACAGGCCCGTGATGACACCGTTTTCGTCCACGTCGATCTTCTCGGCGGCCGGGACCTTCGGCAGGCCGGGCATCGTCATGATGTCACCGGTCAGGGCGACGAGGAAGCCGGCGCCGGCGCAGACCTTGAGGTTGCGCACCGTGACGGTGAAGCCCTTCGGCGCGCCAAGCAGGGCAGGGTTGTCGGAGAAGGAATACTGTGTCTTGGCCATGCAGATGGGCAGCTTGTCAAAGCTCAGATCCGTGAGCTGCTTGAGCTGCTTTTTCGCGTTGGCGTCGAGCACCACGCCGTCGGCGTGGTAGACCTTGCGGCAGATCGTCTCCAGCTTCTCTTCGATCGAGGTGTCGAGCTCATAGGCGAAGCGGAAGTCGTTGGGCTGCTCGCAGAGGCGGACCACCTCTTCGGCCAGGGCCATGCCGCCCTCGCCGCCCTTGGCCCAGACCTCGCTGAGCGCCACATTCACGCCGAGCTCAGCGCATTTCTTCTCCACCAGCTCCAGCTCCGCCTGTGTGTCGGTCGGGAAGGCGTTGACCGCGACGACGCAGGGCACGCCGAAGACCTCGCGCACATTGCTGACGTGCTGCAGCAGGTTGGGCAGGCCCTTCTCCAGCGCCTCCAGATTCTCCTGGTTAAGCTCCGCCTTCGGCACGCCGCCGTGGTACTTGAGCGCGCGCACCGTCGCGACGATCACGATCGCGGAGGGGTGCAGGCCCGCGGCACGGCACTTGATGTCCATGAATTTCTCCGCGCCGAGGTCCGCGGCAAAGCCGGCCTCGGTGACGGCGTAGTCACCGAGCTTGAGGGCAAGGCGCGTCGCCATGATGGAATTGCAGCCGTGGGCAATGTTCGCAAAGGGGCCGCCGTGGATGAAGGCCGGCGTACCCTCGAGGGTCTGCACAAGGTTCGGCTTGATCGCGTCCTTCAGCAGCGCGGCCATTGCGCCCTCGGCCTTGAGGTCGTGCGCGGTGACGGGCCGCCCGTCGTAAGTGTAGCCCACGATGATGCGTGCGAGGCGCTCCTTCAGATCGAGGATGCCGGAGGAAAGGCAGAGGACCGCCATGATCTCTGAGGCGACCGTGATCTCGAAGCCGTCCTCCCGCGGCACGCCCTGCATGCGCCCGCCGAGACCATCCACGATGTGGCGCAGCTGCCGGTCATTCATATCCACCGCGCGCTTCCAGGTGATGGCCTTAGGGTCGATGCCGAGGGCGTTGCCCTGCTGGATGTGGTTGTCGAGCATGGCAGCCAGCAGGTTGTTGGCCGCGCCGATGGCGTGGAAGTCGCCGGTGAAATGGAGATTGATGTCCTCCATGGGGACGACCTGCGCATAGCCGCCGCCGGCCGCGCCGCCCTTGATGCCGAACACGGGGCCGAGCGAGGGCTCGCGCAGCGCCACAACGGCATTCTTGCCGATCTTCCGCAGGCCGTCGGCCAGCCCCACGCTGGTCGTGGTCTTGCCCTCGCCCGCAGGGGTGGGGGTGATCGCGGTCACAAGGACCAGCTTGCCGTCGGGCCGGTCTGCCAGATCCCGCAGCAGGCTCAGGTCTACCTTGGCCTTATAACTGCCGTACTGCTCCAGATAACGCTCGTCGATCCCGGCGCGCGCCGCGATCGCGGTGATCTTCTGTTTCTCGCAGCTCTGGGCGATCTCGATATCGGATTTAAAGCTCATGCTGGTCCCTCCTGTGTTTTTCATCATCTTGATATTGATTTTATTAAGGTTAGTGGATTTTTTTCCACTTTCAGTATACGGTATCCCCGCCCGCTTGTCAACGGGGAAAACAGTAAAAACACCCCGGATACAGCGGTATCCGGGGTGTTTTTTTCAGAATAATTGCGTTTTGCCGGTGAGGGCCGATCAGAAGCCGAAGAAGCTCTTCAGGCCGGTGATGACGACCACGAGCAGCAGGATCGGGCAGACGAACTTGACCAGGAAGAACCACACATCGTAGACCTTCCGGTGGCCGAGCTTGCCATGGTTGGAGATCGCATCCAGCGCGTTCTTCTTGCCCCAGACCCAGCCGACGATGATGGCGGTGCAGAGGGCGATCAGAGGATAGGCGAAGATGCAGATAAAGTTGTCATACAGGCTGAAGATGTCCTGCCCCAGGATCCGGACGTCGCCCCAGATGCCGAAGCTCAGGCTCACGGGGATGCCGAGCACCAGGCAGATGATGCCGCCGAGGATGGAGGCCTTGGTGCGGTTGAAGGTCTTGGGGAAGGTCTCGGTCATGAAGGGGACAAAGATCTCCAGGATCGAGACGGACGAGGTCAGGGAAGCGAAGAGCAGCAGCACGAAGAACAGGAAGCAGAAGAAGCCGCCCGCCGGGAGCTGCGCAAACAGGGAGGGCATGGTGACGAAGAGCAGGCCCGGGCCGGAGCCGACGTCGATGCTGAAAGCAAAGGCGCTCGGGATGATGATGAGGCCCGCGAAGAAGGCCACGCCGAAGTCGGTGAAGGCCACCTGCATGGTGGACTTGAACACGTCCTCGTCGTCGCTCAGGTAGCTGCCGTAGTTGACCATACCGGTGGTGCCGACGTTCAGGGAGAAGAAGCACTGGCCGACGGCCGCCGCGATGACCGGGAGCGTGATCTTGGACAGATCGGGCTTCAGGTAGTACTTGATGCCTTCGCCGGCGCCGGGAAGCGTGACGGCGCGGAAGATCAGGACGATCAGGATGATGATCAGAGCCGGCATCATGAACTTGCTGGCCGCCTCGATGCCCTTCTTGACGCCGCCGCAGACGATGATGACAGTGATCGCCAGGAAGATGAAGGTGCCGAGGATCGGGGTCCAGACCGCGCTGACTGCGCCGCCGAAGAAGTCACCGACAGCAGCGGGGTCGATGTGGGCCAGGGTGGTGAAGGAATTGATGATGTAGTGCAGCATCCAGCCGCCGAACACCGCGTAGTAAGCCAGGGCCAGCATGGCGCTGAAGATGCCCAGGTAGCCCATCCAGGTGAAGTGGCCGTTGCCGAGGAGCTTGCGGTAGGACGCGACGGCGTTGGCTTTGCCGTTGCGGCCGATCAGGAAGTCGCAGATCAGCATGCCGATACCGACGATCAGCATGATGACGATGTAGGTGAAGAGGAATGCCGCGCCGCCGTTCTGTCCCGTCATCCACGGGAATTTCATGATGTTGCCGAGGCCGACCGCCGAGCCCGCTGTAGCGAGAACGAAGCCGAGACGCCCCGACCATTGTTCACGGGGTTTCTTGTTGTCCATAAATGTACCTCCTAACTTTTTTCCCTTTTTTCCGTTTTATCATGAACGGCCGTTGCGGGCCGTCAATGAACCATGCCTCAGCCCACCACTTCGTGGTAGATCTTGGTGTACTCCTCGTCGCTCAGGTCACGCTTGAGGGAGAGCGAGAGAGTCTTGACCTTGGCCAGGATCTCACGCACAACGTCCTTGTCCTCCACCGGGGGCAGGCCGAGGCGCTCGTTGACCAGGGCGACGTTGGCGCCGCCGCTCTTCTTGCCGATGTAGATGTGCGGCGGATTCTGGCCGGTCATCGTGTAGAGATAGGGCAGCATGATGAGCGGATTGATGTCCTTCGCCTTCTGCCAGTAGCCGACGGGCAGGCCGGTCTCCCAGCCGAAGAGGCGGTCGCCGACGATGGCCTTCGTGGGCGGGATGGGCTTGCCGGAACGCACTTCGACTTCCTTCGCAAGGTCGATCAGGTTCTCGGTCTTGACGCCGGTGTCCTGGCCGTACAGGCACAGCAGGCTCATAACCAGCGGCTCAATCGGGCAGCTGCCGGC
This sequence comes from Eubacteriales bacterium, assembly GCA_030531505.1. Lineage (GTDB taxonomy): Bacteria > Bacillota > Clostridia > Oscillospirales > Oscillospiraceae > Limivicinus. Next base: position 157,657 of record JAUNNH010000001.1, on the reverse strand, counting down.
GCGCTCGCCGATGCCGTTGACCGTGACGTGCGCGCAGAAGGCGCCCGCCTTCAGCGCGGCGATGGTGGTGGCAACGGAGAGGCCGAAGTCCTCATGGAAGTGGGCCTCGACCGGCTTGCCGACGCGCTCGAGGATCGCGCGGGTGTAGAGCGCCGCGCCCTCGGGCGAGAAGGCGCCGAAGGTGTCGACCAGGGCGATGGAGTCCATCCAGCCGCCGCCGTCGAGGATGGCGTTGAGCAGGTTGATGAGGAAGTCCAGCGAGGCGCGGGAGGCGTCAGACGGGAAGTAGGTGACCTTCAGGCCCAGCTCATGGGCGTGGCGGGTCGCCGCGATCGCAGCCTCGACCGCCTTCTCGGGGGTCCAACGCATACCGCCGGAGAGCATGTGCTCACTGCCGGGGATCTCGATGATGACGCCGTCGACGCCGCAGGACTTGGCCAGATCCTGGTCGGAAAGCACGCCGCGCACGAAGCAGTAGATATCGGCATTGAGCCCGGCTGCGCAGATCTCACGCAGGGCCTCGGCGTCCTCGTCGGAGGTTGCGGGGCAGCCGGCGTCGATGCGGTGCACACCGGCGGCGTCCAGCTTCTTCGCAATCGCGAGCTTGTCCTCCTTGGTCAGGATGATACCGGCCTCCTGTTCGCCGTCGCGCAGGGTCGTGTCGAGGATCTCGATCTTTTCGGGGAAAGCGTATTCGCAGGTGACGCGCTCGTCATAATCGCCGGGGCTTACCCACCATTTCCCCTCTTCTTTGAATCCCATAGCTTCAGTACCTCCTAAAAAAAGATTATTCGTATCTCAGGACCGTCCGGGCGTCCAGCACGCTCACACGGTCTTTTGCCACACGACAGGGATTGATCTCCAGCTCCGCGATCTGCGGGAAGTGCGCCATCAGCCCGGCAAGGATCTCCAGCAGATCCAGCAGCCCCGCCTCATCCAGAAGCGGTGTCCCGTCCGGCGTATAGAGAACGCCCGCACAGCGCAGGGCACGCAGCATCCGGCGCATGTCCTCCCGCCCGGCAGGGAGCGCGCAGAAGGCGTCGTCCCCGATAGACTCGGCGAAGCTCCCGCCCATGCCGGCCATCAACAGCACGCCCAGGGGCGAGCGCACCGCGCCGAGGATCATCTCAAAGCCGTCTCCCGCCATCGGCTGCACACTCAGCGCCGCATCCGGATCCAGCGCGCGCAGGCGAGGCAGCATCTCCTCCGCCGCGGCCAGCACAGCCTCGCGCGAGGCCAGGTGCAATCGCACGCCGCCGACGGCGCTCTTGTGTGTGATGTGCCGGGATTCGAGCTTCAGCGCGGCCGGGAAGCCACAGTATTCCGCCGCCTCGGCCGCCTCCTCCGCGGATAGGGCACGCAGCGGCACCGTAAGCTCCGCGCCGGCGAGCCTCAGCAGCTCGCGGCTTTCCCGTTCGGAGAGCAGCCGTTCCCCACCCTTCGCATCGAAGGTCGCGAGCCAGGCCGCACAGGCCTGCTCCTGCGTCTCCTTCAGCGCCGGGGGCGCCTGCTCCTTCCGGCGCAGCGCCTCCCCGTAGCGGAGGATGGCCGCCGCCGCGACGGCGGCGTCCTGCGGATCGCAGAAGCAGGGGATCCCCGCGTGCTCCGGCGTGAGCGGATAGGCGGCGAAACGCCGCTGTGTGGACAGAAAGCAGGCGACGGCCGGTTTCCCGGTCAGGCGCGCCGCGTCGATCAACTGCTCTTCCGGCAGCCGCAAATGGTCATTCAGTGAGAAGAAGCCCAGCAGCAGATCGTAGCTTTCGCTGGCCAGCAGGCGCCGCGCCGCAATGCCGTAATTGCGCGGGTCGAGCCCGTTGGAGGAGATATCCGCCGGGTTTTTGAGGCCCATTGGGATCCCCGCTTCCTCGTCGATCTCCCGCCGCAACGTCTCCGGCACGGGCGGCAGGCTTACCCCCAGCTCCTCGAGCCGGTCGGCCGCGAGCACAGAGGGCCCGGCCGTGTTTGTCAGCAGCACAGCGCGCTCCCCCGCGGCGCGGGGCGCAAGGCTCAAGGCCTTGAGCATCACAGCGCAGTCCCGGCAGGAGGCGGCCTCCAGCAGCCCGAACTGATTGAACAACGAGGGCAGCACGTTCCCTGCATAGACCATCGCGCCGGTATGGGAGGCGGCGGCCTGCAGTCCCACGCGGCTCTTCCCGTCACGCAGGAGCACGACCGGCTTCACCCGATTCACCTCGGCCGCCCGGCGCAGAAAACGCGGCAGCTCGCGCAGGCCCTCGAAGCATACGGCGATCGCGCGCGTCTCCTCATCTTCCGCAAGATACTCCAGCACCTCCAGGGCCGTGATCCCGGCCTCGTTCCCGACGCCGACCCATTTGGCGACGCCGCAGCGCTGGTCCGCCAGCGAGGCCAGCAGGGCCATGCCCACGCCGCCGGACTGGCTGATGACGGAAATGCCGCCTCGTTCAAATTCCGCCGGCAGAAAGCTCCCGTTGAAGCCGATGCCGGTATGGATAAAACCCAGGGTGTTCGGCCCCAGAATGTTCATCTTTTCCCGCTGTGCGAGGACAGAGATCTCCCGCTCCAGCGCGGCCCCGGCGGCGTCTGTCTCTTTGAAGCCCGCGCTGATGACCACGACATTGCGGATATCCGCCGCCGCGCAGGCGCGCAGATACGGCAGCACCAGGTCCCGCCGCACGGCGATCCAGGCGTGGCTCGGCCGACCCGGCAGCTCCTCCACGGAGCGGTAGCAGGGCTCCCCGAACAGCGTCTCCCGGTTGGGGTTCACACACCAGAGGGTCTCCACGCAGGGGCGCATGCTCTTATAGAGGCCGCTGCCGATGCGGCCGGGCGTTTCGGAGGCACCGATGATCGCAACGGATCCCGGAAAAAAGAAGCCGTCGGAAAGCATAGCGATCCTCCCCCTTCTACTGTTCATCTCAAACAATACTATACGCCGCAAACCTTGTCAACATTTGAGTTAATGTTAAAAGAATCGATTCCCTGTTTTCGATAAAAATACAGGCTGTCTTTTGTGCAGTTGGCACAGGATAATTCCCCGTTGCCCGGCAAGTGCCGGCTAAAGCGACAAAAAACGTCTCCTCTTTTTTGACACAATGCCGGAAACAGGCGTTTTCCTGTCCTGTACGCCTCTTTTCCTAAGCTTACCAAGCGGATTGACAAGTTTTCCGCCCCTTGATATACTGTTAACAGCGAGAGAAACACGGATGTTTCAACGGAAAAAAAGCATGAAAGGAGTTCTTGTCATGAACTACACCTTCTCCGACAACATCTCCAGCGTCAAGCCCTCCGCGATCCGCGAGATCCTGAAAATGGTGGCCGCGAACCCGAGCATCATCTCCCTCTCCACCGGCAGCCCGTCCAATGAAGCGATCCCCGTGGAGGCGATCCACGAGATCTCCGAGAAGATCTTCCGCGAGCGTGCGCTGCAGTCCCTGCAGTACAGCGTGACCGAAGGCTACGGTCCCCTGCGCGAGATCACGGCGCAGCGTCTTCACGACGTCTTCGGCATCGACACCGAGCAAAACGACGTCATCATCACTACCGGCGGCCAGCAGGGCCTTTACATGACGCCCGAGGTGCTCATCAACCGCGGCGACACCGTGATCGTCGAAAGCCCCTCCTTCGTCAGCGGCATCATCGCCATGAAGTCAAACGGCGCCAACGTCGTCGGCATCGAAATGGACGACGAGGGCATCCGCATGGACCTGCTGGAGGAGGCCGTCCGGACGCAGAAGAACGTCAAGCTCCTGTATCTGATCCCCACCTTCCAGAATCCCCGCGGCTCCACCATGAGCCTGCAGCGCCGCAAGGACGTGTATGAGCTCTGCAAAAAGCACGGCATCATCATCCTGGAGGACAACCCCTACGGTGAGCTGCGCTTCCGCGGCGAGGACGTGCCCACCATCAAGTCCATGGACACCGAGGGGCTCGTTGTCTACAACGGCTCCTACTCCAAGGTGCTCTCCGCCGGCATGCGCATCGGCTTCATCTGCGCCCCGAAGCCCATCATCCAGAAGCTCATCATCGCCAAGCAGGGCGGCGACTGTCATACCAACATTTTCTTCCAGATGGTCTGCGACGAGTTTTTCCGCCACTATGACGTGCCCGCGCACATCGAGAAGATCCGCGGCATCTACCGCGACAAGTGCGATTTCATGCTCAGCTGCCTCGACAAGTATGTCGACAAGCGCGTGACCTGGACCCACCCCGACGGCGGTCTGTTCCTCTGGTGCTCGCTGCCCGAGGGCTACGACAGCCTGGACTTCGCCAACATGGCCGCCAGGAAGGGCGTCGCCTTCGTGCCCGGCTGCTCCTTCATGGTCAACGACAGCGCCCCCTGCCCCGCCTTCCGTCTGAACTATTCCACGCCCTCCAAGGAGAACATCGAGCGCGGCATCCAGATCCTGGCCGAGGCGATCAACGAGTATCTGAAATAAGTTTTCTATAAAGTGAGGAATCTAACATGCTGAAACCCATCATCGACCCCGCCCGCGGCAAGCTGCGTGTCCTGGGCTACTGCTCCGGCTCCGGCAATACGCTGTGGAAGGCCTACGAGCTCCAGAAAGAAATGGAGAAGATGCCGGAGGGCTGCCCCTTCGAAATCGTCGGCATTTTCGCCGATAAGCCGGATTCCAAGGCCGTCGCAACCGCGCAGGCCTATGGCGTGCCCTATGTGGCGGTCGACATCCGCCAGTATTACGCCGATCGCAACAAGCCTCTCAAGGACCGTGAAGTCCGGGCGGAGTTCGACCGCGAAGTGCTGGAGAAGGTCGAGCCCTTCCAGGCCGACATGATCCTGCTGGCCGGTTATGTCTGGGCCACCACCGACGCCGTGCTCGACCGCTACACGGTCGTGAACGTGCATCCCGCCGATCTCGCCGTCACCGGTGAGGACGGGCACCGTCTTCTCGCCGGGGCCAACGGCATCAAGTCCGCCTTCTCCTATAATATGGACTATCTGCGCGCGAGCTCCCATATCGCCACCAAGGAGCTGGACGCAGGTCCTCTGCTGGTCCGTTCCCCCAAGGTGCCGGTGGATTACAGTCTCTTCACCGATGAGGAGGAGCGTTTCCGCCACTACCTGAAGCTCGTCAACGATCAGGCCCGTCTGGTCGGCGCACGCACCGTGCTGGAGCTCGCGCTCGGCAACTTCACCACCGACGAGGAAGGCCGCCTCTTCTACAAGGGCGCGCCTGCGCCCACCGGGCTCTGCTTTGAGAGCTGGGAAGAGAACAAACCTTTTTTTGAGCGGGACCGCACGAAGCTGTTCTACCCGGACTCCGTAGCGGTCATCGGCGCCTCCTCTCGTCCGGGTATGGGAAACGCCATCGTCCACAACATGCTGGAGCTCGGCTACACCGGCCGGCTCTACGCGGTCAACCGCAAGGGTGAGCCTGTCCACGGCGTGCCCGGCTACAGCTCGGTGCTGGACATCCCCGACACGGTGGACACCGCCGTGCTCGCCGTCCCTTCCGCCGGCGTTCTGAGCGTCGCGGAGGACTGCGGGAAAAAGGGCGTCAAGGCCATGATCTGCATCACCGCCGGATTCCGCGAGGTCGGTGGCGAGGGCGTGGAGCGCGAGCGGAAGCTCCTCGAGATCGTGGACAAATACAACATGTGTGTCACCGGTCCCAACTGCATGGGCCTCGCGAACACCAACGACCGCGTGCGTCTGAGCGCCACGATCCTCGACAAGTCCCCCCGCAAGGGCCACGTCGCCTTCCTGACCCAGTCCGGCGCTCTCGGTGCGAGCCTGATCGACTTTGCCGATGAGTTGGACGTGGGCTTCAGTGTCGTGGTCTCCCTCGGCAATATGGCCAACATCAACCCCTGCGACCTGCTTCCCATGCTGGAGGAGGACGAAAACACCGAGCTCATCTGCATGTATATGGAGACGCTCCCCGAGCCCTATCGCTTCGAGCGCGTCATGGCCCGGATGACCAAGCCCGTCATTATGGTCAAGTCCGGCCGTACCGCCGCCGGCGCGAAGGCCGCGAGCTCCCACACCGGCAGCATGGCCTGCAACGACAACGTCGCCGACGCGCTGCTGCGCAAGTGCGGCGTGATCCGCGCCGAGAACCTGGAGGACGCCTTCCTGCTGGCCTCCGCCATGGGCAAGATGCCGCGCATCAAGGGCAAGCGCGTGGGTATCATCTCCAACGCCGGCGGTCTCGGCACGCTCACGACCGACGTGCTGGTCAAGTACGGTTTCGAACTGCCGGAGCTCAGCACCGAAGAGCAGGCGGCTCTGGCGCCGCAGCTTCTGCCGGAGGCCTCCACCCACAATCCGCTGGACCTGGTCGCTCCCGCGCCCCCGGCCCACTATGCCGCCGCGGCCCACGCCATGATCGACAGCGGCCGCTACGACGCGATCATCGTCGACTGCGTCCCGCCCGCGCTGATCGATACCGGCGAGGTGGCGCAGGCCATGGTCGATATCCTCAACTCCACCGACACCCCGATCTTCTCCTGCTTCTTCGGCCCGAACCTCGGCGCCAAGGGGCGCGCCGTGATGAAGAAGGGCGGCATCCCCACCTTCTCCTTCCCCGATCAGATGGTCCGCACGATGGCCTATATGGTGGAGAAGCCGAAGCGTGAGCCCTTCGCCTTTGAAAACCAGCTCAGCTTGGACGCCCGTCTCGAGGCCAACGCCATCCTCGCGCATACGCCGCGCGGCGCCTATCTCGCCCCGGACGACTGCTTCCGTCTCCTCGCGCTCTATGGCGTCCCGGTGGCTGCCAGCGCCTATCTCCCCTGCGGCGGGGATCCGGCCGCGCTGGCGCTGCCCTATCCTGTCGTCGCCAAGATCGACCACCCCGACATCGTCCACAAATCCGACGTGGGCGGCGTGCGGCTCGGCGTTGGAAGCGCGGAGGAACTCGGCGCGCTGCTCGCGGAGTGGACGGAGAAGTTCCCCGGCCTGCGCGGTATTCAGGTGCAGCAGCAGGTCTCCGGTTCGCTCGAAATGATCATCGGCGCCTCGGTGGATCCCGCACTCGGCCACAGCATCCTGACCGGCATGGGCGGCACGCTGGTGGAGGTTTTGAAGGACGTGGCGATCGGCCATGTCCCGCTGAGCCCGACCGACGCCGAGGAGATGCTCTCCTCCCTGCGCTGCGCCCGGCTGCTGGACGGCTACCGCGGAAGCGCCCCGGTGGACAAGGCCAAATTCCTGCGCATCCTCTACTGCGTCAACCAGCTCCTGCTCGATCACCCGGAGATCCAGGAGATGGATATCAACCCCCTGATCTATGATCCCGAACGGCAGGGCTTCTTCGCCGTTGACGGACGCATCCGCCGCGATTGACAAATGGCAAACCCCCGTGCTCCGGCACGGGGGTTTTTCTTGACAATTCATTCCATATCCCGTAGAATTGTTTTATAAAGTGCGAAGGATTCTGGTTTTTATGGATCATAACGACAGTATTACATTTTCCATCAGTCAGGTGGCCAAAATGCTGGGCGTGGTGCCCGGCACCATCCGCAACTGGGAAAAGGCCGGGCTGATCAGCGTCAAGCGCTCGGACAGCAACTACCGAATCTTCACCGTTGATGACCTGGCGACGCTGCGGCGCGTCAAGGAGTACTCTATCGACAAGCACATGGGCGCGCAGGCCATCAAGCTCCTGCTGGGCGGCGGCGAAGGCTCCAGTGATTTTGAGGAGAGCATCCGCCAGCAGGCGGAGAAGCAATACTCCAAGAGGCTGACAAGCGAGAAATGGCGCGAGCTGCGCAAGCAGAAGGGCTACACGCTTGAGGATGTGAGCCACGGTGTCGGCATCTCGGTGGCTCATCTGAGCAAGCTGGAAAACGGGGGCAATGTCTCACTCGAGCTGCTGCGCGACCTGGCGCACTTCTACGGCGAGAGCCCGCTGTACTTCCTCGAGCCCGTACGGGACGAAAAGCATCTGGTGGAGAAAGGCAGCGGTGATCCGCTCGATCTCAACGGCGACCCCGGGATCGATATGCATTCACTGGTGGCCATGCGCGATCACATCATGTATCCCGTGCTCTGCGAGGTACAGCCTGGCTCGGGCAATAAATCGCCCCACACCCACAACGGCGAGGAGTTCATCTATATGTTCTCCGGCACGCTGGAGCTGAGGATCAACGACGGTCCTCCCTATGTGCTGCACGCGGGCGATTCCTTCTACTACCGCGGCTCCGATCTGCACAGCTGGTGGAACCCCTCCAGGCGGAAGGCGAAATTTCTCTGGATCCACTCCTCCGTCGCAAAATAATATGGTGACCAAAAGGCGCCGAAGCAATATGCTTCGGCGCCTCAGACTGTAGGCAAACTACTCACAGGCGGTTGGAACGAGCATGGGGAGAGCGCGAGAGGGGATTGGGTATTCCCTCTCGCATTTGATTCAAGCAAAAGGGGCACTCTTTCGGGGGTTCCCCTTTTGCCGCTCAAGCCGAAGCGATAGGCTTCGGCGCCTTTTCAATGCTGAGAAACTCGCTTCAGCCGAGGCTCCCTTCCAGCCGCAGCAGCTTCGCTTTGTTCTCCAGCCCGCCCGCATAACCGGTCAGGCTGCCGTCCGCCGCGAGGACGCGGTGGCAGGGGATCAGGATGGAAAGCGGGTTGCGTCCGACGGCGCTGCCGACCGCCCGCGCGGAGCTGCCGAGACGTGCGGCCAGCGCGCCGTAGCTCTCGGTCTCTCCATAGGGGATGCGCCGCAGCTCCCGCCAAACACGCAGTTGAAATGCCGTACCCTTGGGTGAGAGCGGAAGGGCAGTCGGGTCCGGGTTCTCTCCGGCGAAGTAATCGTCCAGCCAGCGCGCGGCCGCGCGGAGGACGGGCGTTTCCTCTTCCCGCCCCTCTCCGGCCAGATGCCGGTCGGCATACTTCTGCCCCTCGATCACCAGCGCCGTCAGAGCGCCGTTTTCCTCTGCGACCGTCAGCGTTCCCTGCGGGGACGGATAATGGATAAAGCTGTACATTGTCATCCTCTCCTTCTCTCCGTGATCACTCATGGAGCTTCTGGAAGCGTGCCAAGTCGAGATTCATTTTCTTCGCCTCTGCGGTCTCCCGCATCCATGTCAGGAAATTGGCCAGCACGAAGATAACGAGCACGCTCCCCGCGAGGCTGAGGACGACCAGCGGATTTTCGGTGTCAATGGCAGGGCTCGTGAAGGCGATCAGGAGGATCTCCGCCTCGATGAGGGCGAGCATCAGCGCCTTGCGCAGGAGAAGCGCCTTCAGCGAGAGCTCATGCCGCGACCAGGTCACAAAGGTCGGCAGCAGGCAGAGCGCCGCGTATTTGATCGGCGTCAGCAGCGTGTCGTAGCCGAAACGGGCCCCGCTGTCGAAGGCGGTGCCGAGCAGGGAGACCGCAAGCGTGATCAGCGTCGACAGCATGAAAAACAGACTCAGCTTATGGATCAGAAAACGCTTGAATTCCATCGTGTCATTCTCCCTTCAGCGCCGCTTTGAGCGCCTTGACGTAGCTTCTCGAGATGATGATCTTCTCTCCGGAGCGCAGCACCGCTGTGAAGCGTCCGTTGAAAGCGGGCTGGATCGACTGGATCTTCATGAGGTTGACCAGCATGGACTTGGCAATACGGAGGAAATGCTTGCTCTGCAGCCTCTCCTCCAGCTCATAGAGCCGGTACGCCGTCTCGTAGACCCGCTCGTTCGTATAGAGGAAGGTCTTGCCGTCTACCGACTCGATATAGCAGATGTCCGCCACGGCGACTTCGTACTGTCTGGCGTCGGCGGTGCCGGAAAGGCTGCCTTGCCGGGATTTGACGAAGGCCGCAATCTCGCGCACCTCCTCCGTAACCGCGCGGCAGCGGATCAGAACGAGTTCCTCGCCCTCTTTCCCGATCTCTTCGATGCGAACGTCCATGCGTTTCCCTTTGGGCGCTTAATAGATCTCCTGTGCGGTAAAGACGCCCTCCCCTTTCAGATAGCAGTTGAAGAAGGACAGCACCAGGGAATTGACGATGGTCATGGTTTCCTCCGTGCTGCGCTCACCGCTGCCGAGCAGCTTCCCCAGCGTCGGGGAGAGCAGCGGCAGATCGGTGAAATCCATGTGCCCGGTGTCCCGGATCGCGACGGCAAAGCCGTCGGCGGCATGGCCGATCACCTCCGTGTTCGGATAACGGTAGCCCTCGGCCAAGTATTCCTGATTATCACTATACGATTCCCAGTTGTTAAAATCAAGCACCGGAATGGGATAAGGGGTATCGCTGACGAGCATTTCCCCGTTTTCCACGCCCAGATACTCCCCGAGCATGGTCCCGTCCAGGTCGGCGACAGCGGCTATATCGTCCCGCTCCCGGCCGATCTCCACCGCGGTGGCACCGCCCATGGAATGGCCCATAAGGCCGATCCGGGAGACGTCCGTCATGCTCAGCACAGTCCGGATCCCCTCCGCATCCTTGTCGGTCATAAACCAGCTCTCATCCGTCATGCCGGTCTGCACCGCGGTTTTGATCGCATCGAGCGCAAAGCTCATATCCGGCACGCGCAGCCCCATCCACTCCCGGTAGAGCGCGTACTGCGCCTCTCTGTCGGCAATGCTGTTCAGGTTCAGCGCGGTGCTGATGAAGTCCCTGTCCACGAGCACCATCTTCCCGTCCGTGTCCTGCGTGAAGAAGGCGTGGTGCGGATGATCCAGCGCGGCGACGACATAGCCGTTGCTCGCAAGCTCCGTATACGTGGACGTGTTGCTCTGATAATAGCCGAAGGCGCCGTGGGAGAAGACGATGAGCGGATAAGTCTCCGCGCCGCCGTCGGTCGGGAAGTAGAAGTGCACCGGCATCTCGCGGGCGCTGCCGTCCTGCTCAAAGGGGTCCGTCCGGGACGCGTCGATCAGGATGGCCGCGGCCTCCCCGACCGGATGCGTGCCGGATACCGGCAGCCCGTTATAGTCCGTAAACACGAAGGCCGGGACCAGCAGAATGCAGAAAAGCAGCACGCACAGCAGGCAGCCGACAATGGCCCCGGCAGGCTTCTTCACGCCGCTCTTCTTCCGCCCGATCAGCCAGGCCAGCGCCGCGATCACCAGCAGCAGCGCGAGCAGGCAGAGGGCGGGCACAAAGCGCCACTTCTGCGCTGCGGAGAACACCAGGCACAGGGCCAGGGCACCGGTCTCCACAAGGCGGATCACCAGCCGATCCCGGCGCCAGGTCTTTTTGTCCGGTTTCCGCCGGCAGGTCCTCACGGCCAGTGCAATCTCCAGCACAGCCAAAACAACAAACGCGGTCATACCCATATCGGTCACCGTACCTTTCATTAAGCTTCGGCGCTATTGTACCGGTTTTTCCGCTTCTTTCAAGGGTGCGGCGCCCAAGATGCATTTTGACGCGACAAGATGCACCGGCATAGTTTCAAAGCGGCGGGGAGTAATCCCCGCCGCTTTGTCTTGCGGTGAACCTATTTTTCCTGCTCGGCAGGACTTAACTGATTCCGTTCAGGACGCATCGTACAGTAAATGTTCAGTAAATTCAAAGGCCAAATGCGAAAAAGAGCACCCCAAAAAGCCAGTAAAATCAAGGCTTCTCTGTCTGGTTGCTTTCACTATTCAAGCCAAAAACAAGATGCATATATTAACAACCTCAGACTTGTATATAAGTATTCTCCTTCACAGCTCAATCACGCGCTTGAGCTTTTGAAAGAGGGTAAAACCTACAGACAGGTTGAGGAACTGACAGGTATATCCAAGAGCACGCTGATAAGAGGGAAGAAAACAGCTTGTCGCAGTAAAGAAGAAGGCGCTTTTTCTTGAAAGAAGATAGAGTATATGCTATTATTTTTCTAAACTGACCTAAGGGGGAAAGCATTGTGAAGCGTCAGATTATTGCTGTTGTCTTGATATTGGCTATGACAGCTATGCTTTGCGGATGTGAGTTCAGCGTCCCCTTCCTTAGCAAACCTGAAGATGCTGTGAATGAGTTTATGACGCAAGACAGTCTGATGGAGGTATTATCAAGGTTTGATGACTTTTCTTCTGAAGATGTAGATGATATTGCTACAGCCTTTTGGGTAGATGTTCTTACTTCTTCAAGCGTAAAATCGTTACTGCTTGATAATGTTCGCTGTATTAGCTATAACATCACTAATACAACAATCAATGGAGACAAGGCTACAGTTACAGTTCTAATAACACATTTTGATATGTCCCCTGTAATTGATAGCGCTTTGGGCATTTTCTACAACAAGGTTATGGACCTTGACGCTTCAGGTGTAGAAGTCCCTGAAGACGAGGATGAATTGATGGATTTGTTAATGCCTTTAATCTCGCAATCAATTAAAGAAGCGGTAGCAAAAACAAAGCCAACTGAGACTTTTACAAAAGTTCGCTTTGACTGTATAAAGAACTCAAGTAAGATATGGGAATTGAAAGAAATACCTGATGATTTCATAGAGAAGGTTCTGCTGATGAACTTTGGAAATGCGATTGATGAATGTCTTAATAACTTGGATAGCTATGAGTATCGTGGTTAGTTGAGGCAAGAGAGCGCAAGAAGGGGTAGATTGTTCTACCCCTTTTTTATCAAGTATCGGGAGGGGCAAAATTGTTTTTCGCTTTAGATGAAAATAACATTAGAGTAAATGCTGAAGATGGCGAGTTTACGCATTGTGTTTGCCCTGCTTGCGGTAGTCCTGTTATACAAAGGCGAGGGGATACTAACAGACACCATTTTGCTCATGACCCAAGAAAGAGAAATGATGTGAAGTGCCCTTATGATTATAATGCTGACTACAAGAATATGTCTGAATGGCATATTAGAATGCAGGAGTATTTTCCAAAAGAAGAGCGAGAGCATATTTTCACAGAAAAAACGACAGGTGAAAAGCATATCGCAGATGTTTTCATCAAAGAAGCTAATACTGTATTAGAGTTTCAATATAGCTCAATAAAGAAGAAAGAGTTTTTAGATAGGACAATGTTCCATCTGAAAGAAGGGCGAAGGCTTGTATGGCTCTTTGATGAAAGCTGGAAAGACGCTGATGAAGAGTCATACAACAAGAAATACAACAAGAATGGGAAATTAGCAAAAGAGAATAATTGGAGAGCCGAAGGACCATATAAATCAAAAAGCTTCAAATGGCTCTACAGAAGGAAATTTGTAGAAGAAGGACCGCCAATCTATCAGCCCAATTATAGCGTGTGCCTTTTTACAGGAGCTGAAGGGGATGTTTTTCATAGAATTATCAGGCAAGAAGAACAGAGCATAATTGTTTCTCTTCACGATATTGCTATGTCAAATGAGCTGAATGTTGAAGACTTCTTTGCTCTTGAAACCTTATGGCAAGAACAGGAACCTTGGAAGAATGAGATAGAAGAAATGGGAAGGCGAAAACCCTTCAGCAAATACAACTCCCCCCAAAAGCGTGATGTAATTGAAGAGGAAATTGAAGAATACCATATTTCAATGATGGACATAGCGGAAGCAAGAAGGCTTCACAATGAAGTGAAAAGAAGTCAATACCACGAGGACTATTGGAAAGCACTATTAGAATATGTTGATAGTTTAGATAGCAGAGGTAGGAAATAAGAGAACTATGCCAAAAGTAGCAAGTCAGAAAGTCAAGCTTCTCTACATAGCTGACTATATCGTGCGAAGCGCTTACCCTTTTTTAGCTTAATCAAGACAGAACACGAGGCAACATATTTCTCCAAAAAAATACACCTCCTTTTTGTTCCATCATACAGTAATAATTCAGTATAATCAGGAGGCAAAGGAGAAAAAACAAAACCCGAAAGCCCTGATAAATCAAGGGTTTTCGGGTTGCTAATTTTATCGAAATTATTCCCACTCGCTCCTGCAAACCATGAGCTAAACGATTTTGTATAGACCATTTAGCTTAGATTATCAGGATTATTTGCATTACCTATAAATTATGGGCTATCAAGATTTTTGTTGTCACTGTGTTGTCACAACACAACAATGAACACATTAGATCTTTTTAATAATGTCCTCCAGCGCAACATCAAAATGGGTCTTGCAATTTCTGCAGACATATTCGTACTCCGCATTATTTGTCTTTATCAGATCATGATCCTCTCCTTGGCAAGTTGGACACTTTATCTTGTTGAACGGCATGTTGTTTCCAACAATCACATTGCAGAGAATGGAAACTATGAGCTGAAATATATTAAAAGAGATCATAATATCGAAAACAGTTACAGACTCTTTGTGCACAAGCTCTGAGTTTAGTTTCCAGCCTTTCTGAGCGATACCGTTAATTGTATTTCGCCTTGTTTCTGATTGCTTTCCAGGAAGTATAGTCTTAAGGAATTCTTCGAGGTTATCGGTAAAATTATCATTTTTGAACGACGGATTGTTACTTCGAACCTTGTTCATAAGATAATCAGTTAGATTTAAGTAGCAATCTCGAATTTGATTTGCAAGTCCAGATAGCTGACTGGCGTTTTTATCTAGAGTAATATCCTTTTCAATCTCAGCTATTCGCCTGTCAATTACAGGAAAAATCGAGTAATTGTTCAAGAAATTTAGGATGAAGTTGTTTGCAATAGATTTTGAACAAAGTTCAGACATTAATCCGATATGCAGATAATAACACTCATCAAGCGACTCGTTTTTAGTGATAGGATAAAGATTAATAGGAAGAGTATCTCCATCGAAGACATAAAAGCGAGGGCCTTGGACCGTTTCTATCAGATAACAATCCAGTGCCCATAGATATGTTGCTTTTGTCTCGATTAAAGTTATTTTTGAAATTTCAAGTCCTTTTGTTTCATTATAAAAATACGATTCTATCTTCGATTGTCTCGTATGTTTTACCATATAGCATTTACTCCAAACAATTGCTACTCATATCTCATCAAATGATTTAACAAAGTTGAGATATCCTCCTTGCTTATTAGATATACCACACCGGTAACTGAAGCAAATTATCCCTAAGCAAATTGGGCTGTGGGCAAGTGCAGATGATTGCTCCCATTCCACGGCGCTTTTCCTCAACCTTGTCCAGTACGGTGAACGTGCTTGCCTCATCTGCCGTGACTGCGGGGCTTTGCTTGATCTCAATGGGATAGAGCGTTCCGTTTTCTTCAATGATCAGGTCAATTTCGCTCTCGGTCTCGTATTCTTGCCCATCCTTTCGGACTTTTTTCTTATCACGGCCACGGTAATAGGAAACGCAATACCGGTAATCGATACCGCGATTGGAATAGGATTTCAGGATTTCTGAAATGACAAAGGTTTCAAACATAGCGCCGCTCATGGCACCGTAAGCAAGTGCCTCTGGCGTGAGCCAGCGAGTGAGATAGGCAGCTAGGCCAGTATCGCGGAAATAGACCTTCGGGGTCTTGATTGCTTTTTTTAGCACGGATGGTGTATAGGGCTCCAACAAATACACAATTCCGGACGCCTCCAGAATGGACATCCATTTTTTGACCGTCATGGCGTCCTTGCTGATTTCGTCAGCAATGTTTGCATAGTTCAACATCTGCCCGGTTCTGGCGGCCACCGCTACCATGAAGCGGCGGAAATCGTCCAGATCCTGGACAGCAGACAGCTTGCGCACATCGCGCTCCAGATAGGTCTTCACATAGCTTGAGAAAAACGCCGACCAGTCCAACTCCGGGTTTTGCAACTCTGGATAGCTTCCGCGATGGATAATGGCCCAGAGATTATCAGGTGCTTTCGCGGAACTGCTGCGTCTTTGCACATGCTCCATTGTCGGGACAAACGGTTCGTTGAACGGGGACCCCTGGATCTCACGCAGAGATAAGCCGGCCAATTCTATGATGCTGACACGGCCGGATAAGGATTCGGAAGCGCTCTCCATCAGTTCCAGAGGCTGTGATCCTGACAGGCAGAATTGCCCGCGTTTATCGCTTTCATCACACTTGATTTTGATAAAGCGGAACAGACCCGGCGCGCGCTGCACCTCATCATAAAACGCAGGGGGCGGATTGAGCATCATGAACATATTGGGATTCTCATTCGCTTGTTCCTCGATAAAGGGATCGTCAATGGGCACATACTTCTTGTCGGGAAACAGGGCTTTGAGCATAGTGGATTTCCCTGTCTGCCTTGCGCCAGTGACCAGCACGCATTTAAAGGTCTTGTCCGAGGATCTAACTAAATCCTCAATACTGCGCTTAATATAGTTCATATAGATCACCAAAACAAAAGTATCGACAAATCCAGAAACGGAATCTGGATTTGTCGATACTCTATCATGTGTTCGCTTATTTGTCAAGTATCTTACAGTCGTTCTTCTTCCAGCCTGTGGAGCTTGCCTCTGAGGAGAATGCTCTGTGCAATCAGTGCGGCGACAAGCACGGCGCAGATGATGGAGAGGACGATCACAGACGCAGGCGTTTTTTGTTTGGCCGTCCCCTGGGTGTCCAGTGCGTCAGTTTTGACGGCTTCCTCAACGTTGAGGCTGACGGGGAGATCGAAGGAGACGGAATTGCCGTCATTATCCTCGCCGGAGACGGTGACCGTTCCACTACTCTCACCCAAAGCATTTTTCGGCGCGGTGAGGGTAATCTGTGCCTGCTTTGTTTCACCGGGCTGGATCGTGCCGACAAGCACACTCTGGCGCTCGGTGATCCCCGGCAGGGAGATTGTGACCATAGCGTTTATAATGTCTGCTTTGCCCATGTTCATAAGAGGCAATGTCGCCGTGATGGAGTCCCCGGCCACGACGCTTTCAGCCATGCGAAGCCCGCCCTGCTCCAGGCGGATCTCCTGCCGGACAGGAATGGTATAGCTGACGGAGAGCTTTGCCTCTTGCCCCAAAGACTGCCCGCTGAAATCAAAGTGCAGGCTGTGCGGCGTAACCTTTGCGGAAGAAAGCACAGTGACGGGGAAAGAGAGATCAAGGCTTTCGCCGGGCATCAGATCGCCCAGCACAACAGTGTCCAGCTCCTTGGGGAGAATATCGCCGCTGGGATCGCTCAACGTGAGAGACAGGTTTTCAAAGCCGATGCTACGGCTTGCGTTTGTGAGTTTGACTGCAATTACACCATCCTCACCCACGCTCAAGCTCGATGTGTTCTCTGAAATGCTGATCTGCGCAGGCTCTGTGTTTGTCTGACCGTCCCGGATATGGATGACTGTGGGAAGATCTGTCGTCAGCTCCTTGCCGTCCGCGTCTGCTCCGCTGATCCGCACGGTGCAGGGGTAGTCTCCATTCGTGCGGTCAGAGAACAGGTTGAGATTGAAGCGTACCGCCCAAAGGCCGTCCTCCACGCGCTGCGTCCTGGCACTCATACTCTGTGGCTTGAAGGGAGAAATATCCTCGTTGGCAACGATCAGCTCCGCCTGGATATTGCCGACCGCCTTTTCCGAACGGATCGGAATCACCAGCGTCAGACGATCCCAGGAAATAACGGGCTCATAGCCTTGCAAATAAGACCGGCTCATGTCATTGAAAACGGCGCGTTCATCAATGGTAAAGGCGTCCGTACCTTCGGCATAGGCGCGGGGAATCATGGCCGCGACAAATAAGGCCAGCAAAAGAATAGAAAGAAATTTTTTCATATCACAGCTCCCGAATGTTCTCAACGATACTCTGATCCAACACGCCTTTCAGCCGCATCCGCAGCCCGGCAAGGCAGCACAGAGCGCAAAGAGCGGCGAGGATCAGCATGGCGGCAAGGACAGGGATCGTGTGCATGTGCATCGTCGTTTGCGCATGATACCAAATCGCAACAGCGATGTACGCACCGGCACCCAAAACAGCGCCGATGCCGGTGGTCAACAGCAGCGGCAGACGGTAGCAGCCCAGCAGAGCTTTCTCATCCGCGCCCACGGCACGGAGCGTACCGATCATACGGGCGTCCGCGCGGATGCGCCGCCCGGCATTGCCCACCTGCATGGCGACAGCGACCGTGAAGAATAGGAGCAGCATAGCCGCAAACAGGCCCATGGCGGAGCGAATAGAGGCGACCTCATCCCGCCAGCTCTGCAGCCAGTTGAAGAGCGTCATATCGCCGCGCATGGCGATCCGCTCCAGACGCTTTTCCAGCGCCTGCTCCGTCTCCCTGTCCACGTCCTGCGTCAGAGAAATTTCCATGCCGGTGATTTCTGTCATTTCAAAGCCCAGCGCTTTTGCGCCGGCCTCTGTAGTTAAAATACAAACCTCACTGTTGCGGATCGGTTTGCCGTTCAAAACGGCACCGACGGTGACCGAGGCATCGTGCCTTGTTAACTGCGCAAAGTTCGTTCGCAGAGCCTCTTCGCTCATATCGTCAAACAGGTGCTCTTGTACAAACTGCACCAGCTCCAGCGTCTGGCCCGCGTGAAAAAAGTCGTTTTCAAATTCCGCCTCAGACGCCGCGCGGCCCCAGGCGTCCGAGGCGGCGGCGATGCGCATCCCGTCCTCCAGACGGAAAAGATGATAGGTCGGCGCGTAGACCAGCACCTGCTGTCCGGCGTCGATGGCTGCCAGATCCACCTTGCCCTCGGCGATCCGGTCGGCGTAATCCACCCGGCTTAGATCGGTGACATAGAGCGTGAAGCGTACCGGCTTTCCCGCCAGCCCCTGCGCCTCCATGAGGGCGCGCATCTGGCGATATTGTTCCCATGCTCTGCTCTGCTGCCGTTCGGTCGTACTGGCGTCCTTCCCCGGGGCCGGAGGCTCCGGGTCGTCCGGCGAAATACTGAGATAGTTCAGACCGCTGCCTCCGCCGAAGATGTTGTAGATCCAGGTGGCGTCCCCGTCCGTCCCTTGGCCGAGGATGCCGCCTGTAAAGGGCAGAAAGTAATCCGGCACCTCACCGTAAAGAAGCATATTGACCTTTGTTTCCGCCTCCAGGCTGGCATAGTCCACCAGCTGGAGATTTCGAACCTGCGCCACGTCCTGTTCACTTAGCTGCACCTCCGGCCGCACCACAGAAAAGGGCATGTTGGAGAAGGTCGCTTTCTGGTTTGTCAGCGAGAAGGCCACCGGTCGGCTGCGTGCAAACTCCGCCACCGCATCGTAGCTTTGCTCACCAATAATCGCGGCGCAGATAAGAGTGGCCGCCACCAGCAGGGCGGCGCCGATCTGCCTCCAGGGATGGATACGCAGCTGCCTCGCAGCGATCAGCTGGGTAGCGTGAAAGCTGCTTTTGCTCTTGAAGCTGCCCGCCTTGCGCAGCAGCGCCGTATCACGCAGTACGCCCATGGGCATTTGCCTGGACGCCCGGCGCAGAGGGAGGCCGGACGCGATCACAATACATAGCGCGGAAATGAGCAGGATCGGAAACAGTAGCCAGAGACGAGGGGCAAAGACCATTTCGTCCGGCGCCATGCGGCAAAGGAGCCATGTGACCGCAAGACCGATCAGCAAGCCGACAGGCAGCGCCACGAGACTAAGCAGCCAGGCGTCGCGTCCGAAAATGCGCCGGATCTGCCGCCTGGTCGCGCCGACAGCACGCAGCATCCCGATCTCTTCGGTCTTGGAGGCGAGCACCCCCTCCATCGCCGAGGAGATACCGATGCAGACCGCCAGCAGCAGCGCACCGCCGAGAATGAGCAGCATACCCGTCAACTGTGTGTACGCCGCCATATCGGTATCGGCGGGATCGACGGGATAAACTGCGGCCTGGGTGCGGCTTACGCCGAAGAAACAGCCATAGTCATAGCGCTTCTCCACCTGGGAGAGAGAAGCAAAGGGGGCGTAGGTCATGGCGCGGTGCTGCACGAGACGGCCGGTTGCAAAGGATTCTTCGGGAGAAATGAGCGCCGAAGGCCAGTTCAGAACGCCATCGGAGGACCAGGCGAAGCCGCTCACGTCCAGCGCCCCGGATTGCTCCCGAAGAATACCCACGATAGTAAAGCTGCGTTCTTCTTCCACTCCGTCCACGGGCAGCAGCGTCCAGGTCACCGTGTCGCCCACTTCCGCTTCCAGCCGCAGTTTTTCCAGCGCGCTGCGCTCGATGGCGATCTCACCTCTGGCTTCCGGCATACGCCCTTCGGCCAGGGCGCGGCAGAGAATGTCCTGTCCCGCCTCGTCCAGATAACCCAGATATACGTTGCTGTCCTTGATCGAGGCGGCGACGAACTGATGCCCGATCCTGTCAAACAAGCCGCTCTGTCGCAAGGATTCGTCTGTAATGTCCGGCTCGTCCAGCAAAACACAGTCTGTATGACCCACGGTCTGCACGACCTGCTGCTCCCGGGCTTCGATGAGTCCAAAGGCACAGAGCGTCATGACCGTTGCCAGTACCACCGCAAGCACGATCCCGGCGGCGAGGCTGACGTAAGTCTTGCGGTTGGCGCGGATCGAGGCGGCAGAAATGTGGTTGATGCTGAGCTGCTTCATATGCTCACCGCCCCGCTGTCCTCGGCCACCTGGCCGTCCTCCAGACGGATCACGCGCTCGGCCTGCTCTGCCACAGTGATATCATGCGTGACCATGATGAGCGTGATTCCAAGCTCCTTGCCCACAGTGCGCATGAGGGACAGTACCTCGCGCCCGGTCTTGCCGTCCAGGTTGCCGGTGGGCTCGTCTGCAAACAGGATCGCGGGTTTGTTTGAAAGGGCGCGGGCAATACACACCCGCTGCTGCTGGCCGCCGCTCATGGCGCCGGGCAGATGGGAAAGACGATCCTCAATACCAAGCAGCTCGATCAGATGGCCGATGTGCGCCTCGTCCGGCTTGCGTCCATCCAGCATCACGGGCAACAGGATGTTCTCCTGTGCCGTCAGTTCCCGGACAAGGTTATAGCTCTGGAACACGAAACCGAAGCGGCGACGGCGCAGCACCGAAAGCTGGTTGTCGTTGTAGGAAAAGAGATTCTTCCCTTGATAGATGACCTCGCCGCTGGTCGGCCTGTCCAGCCCGCTGAGCAGATGCAGAAGCGTGGATTTGCCGCTGCCGGATTTGCCGGTAATCGCGGTAAAGGAGCCCTGCTCAAAGGTGAGGCTCACGTCCTGCAGCGCATGAACAGGCGCGGCGGCGCTGCCGTAGGTCTTGGTCAGATTTTCACAGCTGATAATGTTCATATAGATTCCTCCATCAATACAGCCAAAGAGCGGTTTTGCCCTTTGGCTGTATCATACAAGGTCAATCTTACTTTTCGGTGACTTTTACCTTACGTTTTCGTAAGGTTGAGGATCGGAATCTCCAAATTGATCCGCAGTCCGTTTCTCGTGTCCTCAGCGCTGACATGCCCGTGGTGCCGGTACACGATCTCTTTCACAATGGCAAGACCCAGGCCGGAGCCGCTTTGTGCCTGATCCTCTGAGCGATAGAATCGCTCAAATAGGTGCGGCAAATCTTTCTCCCGTACACCGCCGCCGTTATCCTCGACGGAACAATAGAAGGCGTGCTCTGTCTGTTCAAGTATAACCCAAATTTGACCATCCTCCGCTGTGTGCTCACAGGCGTTTTTGAGGAGGTTTCGGAAGGCCTCCCCAAGCCATTTTTCGTCACAACGGATCAGAGCGTCTCCCTCGATAGAAAGCTGCTTGCCCGGCCAAAGGGCGTGCAGCTCGTCCCATACGCCCTCGATCAGCGGGCGGATCGGATGCTCGGCAAAGGAAAACACATATCCGTCCGCGCAGAGCTTTTCCAGCCGCAGGAGACTGCCGATCAGCCTTTCCATGCGCTCGATCTGGCCGAGTTCTTCGGCCATGTGTGCGCTCTCGTCCATCTCCACAAACAGGCGCAAGGAGGCAAGGGGCGTCTTGAGCTGATGGGAAATGTCCGCCGTAAGGGAGCTGGTACGCTCGTTTTCCTCTCGCAGCCGTTCCGTCAGTACCGCAATGCGGTTTTCCAGCTCCGAGGCAGCGTTCTCCACGGGAGCGACCGTGTCCTCGCGGAGAGAAAACGGCGCAGGCTCGCCGCCCTGGTTCAAATAGTCCTCCATAGATTCGGCCAAGTCCCGCAGGCGCTTCCTTTGCAACAGGAGCTTCACGGCCAGCACGATCACGACAAGCAGGAGGACGGCTGAAATCATGTATCCGACCATTGATACCCCACTCCCCGGATCGTCTTGATATGCTCCGCGCCGATCTTCTCGCGCAGGCGGCTCATGTGAACGGATAAGGTGTTGTCGTCGATGAACTTGCTCCCGTCGTCCCACAGGACTTCCAGAAGAAGATTCCGCGGCACAACGCCCCGACGCTCCATCAGCATTTTTACGATCTTGTATTCCGTCAGCGTCAAAGGCAGCGGAGTGCCGTCCTTGACGATCTGCATTTTGCTCTCGTCAACGGTAAAGCTGTCGCGCTGAACGGTCTGGGGCTTTGCGCTGCGCAAAAGGACACGGACGCGGGAAAGCAGCTCCTGCATCCGAAAGGGCTTGGTCACATAGTCGTTTCCGCCGGAGTCCAGCGCGCGTACCACGTCCAGCTCCTCGTCTTTTGCCGTGAGGAACAGGATCGGCCTCTGCTCTCCGGCCTCCCGCCATGCGCGGCAGAGCGTGACCCCGTCGCCGTCTGGGAGGCCAACGTCCAGCACTACGGCCTGCACTTCGCTATTCAGTTTTTCCTTTGCCTCACGCACGGACGCGGCTTCGATCACCCGGTAGCCCTCGCGGGTAAACAGCTCCGCGAGCCCACGGCGCAAAACGGCATCGTCCTCGACAAGCAGGATCGTTGTTTGCATAGCATCCTCCCAAAAGAGGTGTGATCTCTTGCTAGGATTATATACGAAAAATGCCCCGCTTTCAACGACAGCGGGGCAATCTTACGAAAACGTAAGGGAGAGAATTGAAAGGCAAGTAGCCTGTGCACTATTATTTCCTGTGTTTCCTCTTGCAAGTATTCAACAACTGCAGGTCAAGACGCTTTGGCCGGCCGGGTGAAAAACACCATTTGGTCATGCTGTGTGGTAGGTCAAAAAAGACCGCCCTTTACCTTGCATCCCGGTCATGCCGCTTGCGGGTGAGCTTTTTCTGCTGTCGTTCCATTGCCTCTCGTTCCAGAATGCCCATGGCCTGGGATTCGATATACTCTTCTCCGAAGCCGCGGCACAGGGCGTAGAACTTGGCAACGATCCCGGATTGGCTGTCCTTTTCCTCATTCAAGCGCTTGATCGTCTTTTTCATTTGATTTCCGCTGTCGATCTCCCGTTCGTATTTACGCTGCAGATCCTCATAGTCATGTTTCAGCGTCAGATACTTGTCGAATAGATTCCGCAGCACACCGATGATCTTCCGGTACAGGGGCATTGCCTTTTTCTCCCGGTACGACTTGGCGGATTCCAGCACATCCGGCGGAGGAAGCACCTGATCCGCATCGTTGGTATATTTGCGGGCCAGGTCTTCGATCTGTTCCATCTTGGGGACAAGCTTGTCCACCCGCGCCTGCGCTTTGTCGGCTTTCTTTTGGGCTTCCTCTGTCTGTCCTTCGAGGAAACTGATACTGTTCTCCATAAATGCAACGGTAGTTTCCAGGTTGTCCAGCCGTTCTGCCTCCTTTTTGACCTTGAACTCCGTGACCGAAAGGTGCTGGGCTGTGCTGCCGCGCTCTCCGCGCTCAAAGTCCTCAAATCCGGCGTCCCGCATATGCTCGAAAAAACGGTCTTGCAGCAGACTGTAGGATTTGATAATCTGTGTGCGGCCGTTCTCGTCCGTGATCTTCGGTGAAGCCCATTTTTTGGAGTGGCTGATCTGATGGATAACCTCTTTGACTGTTCCTACCAGCGCCAGGTCTTTGCACCTTTTTGTCCAGAGGACTTCTTTATCAACCACCGGCAACGCGACAACGTGCATATGGTAGTGGTAGACCGGATGGCCTAACTGTTCTGTCAGCGCAGTGTTCAGCTCGTCAGCGTGCATGACGGCGGAGACAATGTTCTCCGAGCCATACTCCTTCTGAGCAAAGCGGAACGCCTCTTCATAAAACCGACAGGCATATTCATAGCCGCCGCGTTCCTCGAAATAGGCGGTGTTCACATCGAAGATCATTTCATCGAACACCTTTGCATCCTTCTTCAAGCCCCGGAGAGAGATACTGCCTTCTTCCACTAGCTTATCCAGATGGGCGTTGTAGGTCAGATCGCCGCAGCTTTGGTAGTGGACATTCATGGGCGTCCGGGACAAATCGACATTCATATTTTCGTAGCTCTCGTTCTTGCGCTCGATATGGCGCTCGGATTTTCCGATGCTCGCCTTCGTGTGCTGCTCGACGCGGGCCACACTGTAGTTTTTATCATTCATACGTTTCTCACTTCCTTTCCATGCGACGGTAAAGCAGGGCGCGGTTACACGACTTTTTCAAAGTGTGTAACCCACTATGACACTTTCAGCCCCATAGGGTTGCAAAGTGCCGTGGGCTCTGCCGAGAGCACAGGGGGAACACCCGTTTCCCCTGTACCCCTTCACCGGATCGCCGCTGCACCCGCGCGCCGATCCATGCTTGCAATTTGAAAGCATGGCCATCATGACAATGCTTTCATTTTGCAAGCATAAAGAGCCGCGTCACTCGCTGTTAGGCAGGAGGGGAAAGCATTCTCTTTCCCCTCCGTTGCGCGAGTGTTTTCCGTGAGAAAAGCTCAAGGGGTTCGGGTCGTATTTCCTTTCGGAAATCTCCACCCGCAGGTATGCCCCCTTGACCTTTCCTCCGCTCCCTGTGACGATCCGTGTCGATGGTGACGGTGTTTTGGATACCGTACCCGCTGCCGAAAACATCGTCACGACCGTCACACATCGTCACGCGCTCTCCGGCTCATACCGCAAAACGATCTTTCGCCCATCGTGCGTCCTGCTGTTCCAGTAGCGGACACCATGCTCGCGATATAAGCGCCCTGTGTTGACATTCAGCTTCATGGTCAGTGCGTTTGCTTTCATGTCTACTGCAAGCGCTTCGACCAGCTCTGTCGGACTCCCGGTCCATTCCGGCCGTTCGATGTTTACGAGTCCGGCGACAGCATCCAGGAGTGCTTCCGGTGGGGCCTTCCACAATTCGGTTTCACATCGCTCCAACTCCCAACACAGCTTTTCCTCATTCCGAAACAGATGAAGCCTCTGGTCCTGCTGGTCTCTGCCGGAAATGTCCAGCGTGGCCTCGTTTGCGGTGCGCTTGGGTTTCTGCAGAAGAAATGCTCCATCCGCTGCACCGAGCAAACCATTTGTGCCAGAGATCATATCGAACACATCGTCCGCTTTTTGCTTGCGGGTGTGATGCACCAGGATCAGGCACAAACCGCGGCAATCGGCAAAGCTTTTCAGCCGGGTAATGATATCGTAGTCGCTTGCGTAGCTGTACGCCTCACCGCCGATCTCACGAACCTTTTGCAAGGTGTCGATGATATTAAGTCTGGTATCCGGGTGCTCGCGGACAAAACGCTCCAGCTGCTCGTCCAATCCTTTTCCGAGTTGTCGCGCTCGTGTTGCAAAATAGAGCTGATCCGCGATCTCCATATCGAACATTTGATACAGCCGGCTCTGCAGACGCTGGTTATCATCCTCCAGCGCCAGATACAAAACCGTTCCTTTCCTCACAGGGTAGTTCCAGAGCGGCGTCCCGGTACTGACATGGTAGGCGAGCTGTGCGACCAAGAAACTCTTTCCCAGCTTCGGCGCGCCGACCAGAAGATAGGTTCCGGGAAAGAGCAGGCCGTCGATCAGCGGCGGCTTGCTCTCATACGCGGTTTCATACAGCTCTCTCATAGATACAGTCGGCAAGTATGAGGGATCGTTCAGCTGGCGAAAATATCTATTGTATTCTTCGAGAGAATCTGCTAAACTGTCATCACAAAGGTTTTGATTCGGCTGTCCTGCATCTGCGCCAACAGATGTGTTGAGGACAGTCGTTTCTTTTTCTTCTGTCATCGTCGTTCCTCCTTCATTCCGTCAAGGGTCCGGGTGATCAGTTCGATGTTGTCCAGCAGTTCATCCCGGATTTCCCCGGCGGCCTCAATGCGTTTCAGCTCATCGAGAACGGCGGCAAGCTGAGTCCGCAGCGCCTTGTACACGCGGGGATTGCCCTGTACCACGATTTCCCGGTTGAGACACCGACGATAGCAGTATTCCTGCTTCGGTAAGCCGGAGAGCGCCACGGCGATGTTGATCTGCTCATTTTCCTCGGGCGATACTCGGAACCCTACGGTGATATTTCTAAAACGGTTGTGTTCATCTCTGTTTTTGGCTGACATTTTTACAAATCCACCTTTCTGAAATCGTTGAGTTTGTTTGCCATTTCTGCTTGCGTCGACGGAAACAGGTGCGCATAGTTGTAGGTGATGTTGATGCTTTCATGCCCAACACGGTCTGCAATCGCAACTGCGGAATAGCCCATGTCGATCAGGAGAGAGATGTGACTGTGCCGGAGATCGTGAATACGGATTCGCTTGATCCCTGCTGCATCTGCACCACGGGTCATTTCCCGGCGGAGATAGCTTTTGGTAATCTCAAAAATCCTGTCATTTTCTCCGATCCCATATAACTGCTTCAGATAATCCTTCATCTCATCGACGAGGAAATCCGGCATGACAATGTCGCGGATACTCTTGGGTGTTTTGGGATCGGTAATTACATCCCTGCCTTCAATACGCTGATAGGATTTCGTGATTGAAACGATTTTGCGGTCAAAATTGAAGTCCGCCGGGGTGAGCGCCAGAAGCTCGCCCTCACGGATTCCGCACCAGTACAGCATCTCAAAGGCATAAAAGGAAACCGGCTTGTCCATGATCGCATCAGAAAACTTTTGATACTCATCCTGGGTCCAGAACAGCATTTCCCGGCTCCGTGCCTTTCCCATGTTTCCGACTTTTGCAGCCGGGTTTTCATGCAGTCCGTAGTACTTCACTGCATGATTAAAAACGGCACTGAGCTGATTGTGCAGTGTTTTGAGATATACGGGAGAATATGGCTTTCCGGTTTTGTCCTTGCCTTTAAGCATCTCGTTCTGCCAGGCAATGATGTCCTTTGGCTTGATTTCACAAATCTTCCTTTTCCCGAAATACGGGAGAATTTTTGTCCGGAGAATATGATCCTTGGTATGCCAGGTGTTCTCTTTGATCCGGCTTTTCATGTCCGCCGTGTAGGTCTCCACAAAGCTCGCAAAGGTCATATCCAGATCGGCCTGGGTTTTGTTAAGCTGCTCTCGTTCCCACGCCAGTGCCTCTCTTTTTGTGGCAAACCCGCGCTTTGTTGTCTGCTTCCGCTCACCCTTCCAATCGGTATAGCGGTAGTAAACCTTCCATGTGTTTGTTTTTTCTTCTTTATAGACAGCCATTCACATCACTTCCTTTCCTTGCTGTCACTTGTTCCGTAGCAGGTCTTTTCCATAAAGTACTGTTTGTTGACCCGCCCGGAAATGGTTAAATACCCCTTCTCCTTCAGCTCTGCATTGAGTTTCTGGACGATCTTGTAGGCATAGGACTTGGATATTCCAAGTGTTTCCGCTACTTCATCGACTTTCATAAATGTATTGCTTGACATGATTTCACCTCCTCCTGCAAAAAAGTGAGAGCAGTTATTTTATTACTGGAATGCCGGGAATCCTGCGCTGCCGTTCTATCCGTATGCCGTTCCTGCCCCCCTTGTTGTCGGCGGTGTTTTCTCGCTCGCTCTTGCCTAGCAGCATACCAAGAGGTCGTGGCGAAGTATCCCATACAGACGGTCATTCAATAATGAAGATAAACATATTTGTTTAGTCTCTGAACGCTATTATACTAACGGAATTTGTTTATGTCAAGGGCTTCTGAGAAAATAATTAAATAAATTTGCTTAAGTTATCCTTGACGACATTAAGCACATCTGCTATAATCAACGCAAGGGCATGTACAGGAGGAATTATTATGGCCATCGGTGAACGAATCCGCTTTATACGCAATCTGCGGGGCATGACACAGAAGTATCTGGGGACGCTGGTTGGCTTTCCTGAAAAGACCGCGGATATTCGTATGGCGCAATATGAAGCCGGGACACGCACCCCCAAGGAAGATCTGACCAAAGCACTTGCCAATGCATTGGAGGTTTCTCCTCTCGCGCTGGACATTCCCGATATTGACAGCTACCTTGGTTTGATGCATACGCTGTTTGCTTTGGAGGATCGCTATGGGCTGACCATTGAGGTCAGAGACGGAGAAGTTGTTTTCCGTATTGATCCCCGCAGAGGAAGAGAAGCCGCGCGCATCTCGGAAATGGTCTATGCCTGGGCTCCTGTCGCGGAAAAATACCGCGCCGGGGAGATTACCAAGGAAGAATATGACAAGTGGCGCTATAACTATCCGCAATACGACAGCTCTCGTATTTGGGTAAAAGTGCCGTCCCAGGAGTTAAGCGATGCCTTGATAAAAGCTCAAAATAATTAGCAAGAATTATTAATCACTTTTAACATATGAGGTGAACTTAATAATGGGGAAGCTACAGTATGATAGTTTCTATAAATTCATGGTTTCGGCAGGAGTTGTTTTAGTTGCAGCTCCCTTAATAGGCCTCTATTATTTGCTGTGTAATGGGAACCAGATTTTACTAAGTCAAAGCGAGTATGACGAATTATCATACTCTTCTATGCAATTCATTCAGCAACGAGATCAAACCATTCTGTATGTTCTGAGAGTTTTGCCGTGGTTGCTTGTTTGCCTGATTGTTCTTGGTCTGGGGTGCTTAATATATGGCGGCATTAAATGGCATAGCATCCAAAAAGAAATTGACGAGCAGACCAAATTAAAAACACGAGAGCAGCAGATTAATGTTGAGAAACTTAGTGCAACGGAGATTGCAGAAAAAGCAATTGATGAGGCTGCAGATGAGCACGAAAATCAGCCATCAATTGATTCTAACGTGTCATTAGAAAAGTCTCGTGTTGTAAAGGCGTTGGAGATCGAAAACCTTTGCTATTCATTTGTTTTTAAACAGCATTCACGAAGCTACAATATCCAGCAAAACATCAGAGTTGATAATTATGCTTGTGACATCCTTGCTGTCTCACAGATTGATAGAATTGATTACCTTTTTGAGATCAAATACTGGACAAGTTTTCCCAGTGCAGCCTTATTGAACCGTGTAGTGAAGCGCATGGAAGACCTACGGTTAGCATATGAAACGAAATCACAGCGACTTAGTAAAAGCATTCTAATGATCGTTACTCTTGACGAAAATAAATCGAGCCTTCAAGAGCGCCTTGATCACTACGCAAGCAAACATTCGATGTCTTTTGATTTCCGCATATACACAGAAAATGAATTAAAATAATCGCAAAAAAGAGCTAACTGATCCAACAAAAATCAGTTAGCTCTTTTTTATGAGTAATGCTTAAAGTGTTGTCAAAACGTTGTCACGAGACGTTTTCACACCGAAAAAATTCAGTGTTTATGCGCCTTCTCAGCGTTTTTGCAATCATTCCCACTCGATCGTGCCGGTGGGCTTCGGGGTCAGATCCCAGAGGACGCGGTTGACGCCCTTCACCTCGTGGGTGATGCGGTCCACGATATGGGCCATCAGCTTGAAGTCCAACTCCGCGACCTCGGCGGTCACGGCGTCGACGGTGTTGACGGCACGGATCACGACGGGCCAGTCGTAGGTGCGCAGACCGTCGGTGATGCCGGTGGATTTGAAGTCGGGCACGATGGTGAAGTACTGCCAGACCTTGCCCTCGAGGCCGTTCTTTCTGAACTCCTCGCGCAGGATGGCGTCGGACTCGCGCACGGCCTCAAGCCGGTCGCGGGTGATGGCGCCCACGCAGCGCACGCCCAGGCCGGGGCCGGGGAAGGGCTGACGGAAGACCATGTTGTCGGGCAGACCGAGCTGCTTGCCGACGACACGGACCTCGTCCTTATACAGGAACTTGACCGGCTCGACCAGCTCGAACTTCAGATCTTCGGGCAGGCCGCCCACGTTGTGATGGGACTTGACCGGGCCGCTCTCGAGAATGTCGGGATAGATGGTGCCCTGGGCCAGGAACTCGATGCCGTCGAGCTTATAGGCCTCCTCGGCGAAGACGTCGATAAACTCCTTGCCGATGATCTTGCGCTTCGTCTCCGGATCGGCCACGCCGGCCAGCTTGTCCAGGAAGCGGTCGACCGCGTCGACATAGATGAGGTTGGCGTCCATCTGGTTGCGGAAAACCTCGATGACCTGCTCGGGCTCGCCCTTGCGCAGGAGGCCGTGGTTGACGTGAACGCAGGTGAGCTGCTTGCCCACCGCCTTGATGAGCAGGGCCGCGACGACGGAGGAGTCCACACCGCCGGAGAGCGCCAGCAGGACCTTCTTATCGCCGATCTGCGCGCGCAGGGCGGCAAGCTGTTCGTCGATAAAGGCCTGTGCCAGCTCCGGGGTCGTGATACGCTGCATGCTTTCGGGGCGCTTGTTGTCTGCCATTTCTATCCCTCCACAATGAATCAAATTACAGGCGTATTATACCTTTTTCATACTCCGCCTGCAACGGGAAACTCATTTCTTATATGTAAAAATTAGGGGCTTTCCGGCACAGAAAGTCTGGCCGTTTTCCACAAGGACCGGCGCGCCGTCGATCAAATTCTCGTAGCGCCCGTCCGGGACCTTGACCTCGACCGCCGCGTTCTGCGAGTGCAGCGAGAAGATCCCGCAGCAGATCCGCTCCCCGTCGTCGCGCTCCAGGACGGCGATACGGTGCTCGTCATCCGCGGCGGCACGGAAGCTGTCGTCGGGGCTGAGCACGCCGTGCTTGATCGCCGCGAGGCGCGTCATCAGCGGGCTCAGGTCCTTCCCCGTGTGCCAGTCCACCGGCTCTCTCTCGAAGAGGCTGGGCTTGTGCGCCGCCTCCACCTCCTGCCCGGCATAAATCAGGGTGGTGCCCTTGAGGAAATAGAGCAGCGCCGTGTAGTTGATGAGGTCGCTCTCCTCCGGGACGAAAGAGGCGATGCGCGGCTGGTCGTGGTTCTCGAGGCAGCGCATTTTGTTGTAGTTGGCGGGGTAGATGGCCTCCTGCAGGTTCATCATGTCCAGCCAGTGGCTGAGCGCGATCTCCCCGCGCAGATAGCGGTCGAAGTATTCCCGGATGTCGTACTCGTACTCCAGGTCGAAGGCGGAGAACATCTCATAATCAGTCGCGGAGTAAAAGCCGCTGTGCCGTGCGAAGGCGCCGAAGCCCCCGTGTACAGTCTCCGCAAGCCAGATGCAGCCGGGCCTCACCTTCTCCACCGCGGCGCGCGCCTTCTCCCAGAAGGCCACAGGCACAAAGGAGGCCACGTCGCAGCGGAAGCCGTCCACGATCTGCGCCCAGCCGCAGAGGCTCTCGATCTGATAGTCCCAGAGGGCAGGATTCGTATAGTCCAGGTCGATGACGTCGGCCCAGTCCCCGATCTTGTTGCCGGGCTTCCCGTTGGGGCCATGGTAGAAAAACTCCGGATGCTGTTCATAGAGCACGCTGTCGGGGGACGTGTGGTTATACACCACGTCGATCATGACCTTCATGCCGCGCGCGTGGATCGCGTCCGCGAGCTCCCGGAAATCCTCCAGCGTGCCATAGGCCGGGTTCACGGCGCGGTAATCGCGGTTGGCGTAGGGGCAGCCAAGGCTCCCCTTCTTGCCTTTGACCCCGATGGGGTGGATGGGCATGAACCAGATGATGTCCGTGCCCAGGGCGCGGATGCGGTCGAGATCGGGGAGGATGGCGCGGAAGGTCCCCTCCTCGGTGTGGCTGCGGACATAGATGCTGTAGATGACCTGCTTCTGCAGATTCGGATCGGTGTTTTTCGCCATGTCAGAGTTCCTCCGCTTTTTCTTGCTTTTTCTTTTCCGCCCCGGCCTCCATCTGGTCCAGGCGCTGCTCGATGGCGCGCATGTAGCCGGCGGTGATGATGCCGGCCGGCAGCGCCACGACTGCCACCCCGAAGAGGGAGGAGATCATCGCGACGGCCCGGCCGATCACGGTCACGGGATAGATATCGCCGTAGCCCACGGCAGTGAGGGAGATCGTAGCCCAGTAGACTGCCTCGAAGTAGTTGTCGAAGGAGTCCGGCTCGGCGTTGAAGATGATCATGGCGGAGATCAGGATAAAGGCGATGGCCAGGGTCCCGACCGCGATCAGGGAATCCTTCGAGCGCTGCAGCACATTCCCGATGATGCGCAGGCTCCGCGAATACCGGACGGCCCGCAGCACGCGCAGCACGCGGAAGACCCGGCTCATGCGCAGGATGCGCAGGAGCTTGAAGCCGCCGTTGAGCACGGTGAGCGAGGGCAGGATGGACAGCAGGTCCACCAGCGCCATGAAGGTGAAGGGATAGCGGACAAAGGAGGTCGGGCCGGCCTTTCCCAGTTTGAAGTCCGCCGTCGTCCAGCGGAGCAGATAATCCACGATAAAGATCGCCACACAGAAGCGGTCGATCCCCTGCAGCAGCGGCGTCGTCTCCTTGAACAGGAGAGGCACCAGGCTCAGTGTGATCAGCAGCATCATCGCCGCGTCATAGATCTCGCTCAGACGGTCGCCGTCGCGGGCGAGCTCGATCACCTCATAGATGCGTTTCCTCATTCCTGCGCCTCGTTTCCGATTAAAAATGACCGGTTCTTATTCTATTTTCCCGAAAGGGGCTTGTCAAGAGAAAAGCCGGGCAGCGCCTTTTCTCTTGACAAGGTTCTGCGGGCAGATTAAGATGGGCAAAAAACAGAAAAGGAGCGCCGCATGCCGCACTATGCTTTTATCTGGGACATGGATGGGACCCTGGTCGATTCCTATCCGGCCATTGTGCCCGCCGCCCGGCAGGCCTGCGCCGAATGGGGCGTCGACTATACCGACGCTTTCATCCGCGATTTCGTGATCCGAACCTCTGTCGGGACGCTGCTTGAGCAGGTCGCGGCGGAGCGAGGTGTACCCTTCGCCCCGCTCAAGGCGCGCTTTGACGCCTTTAACGACGGCAGCATCGACGCCATCCGCCCGATCCCCCACGCCCGGGAGACGCTGGAGGCGCTCGTGCGCGCCGGGCACCGGAACTTCGTCTACACCCACCGCGGCGCGTCCTGCCCGGCTATCCTGGCGCAGACCGGCCTCACACCGTATTTCACCGAGGTGCTGACCGCGCTGAGCGGCTTCCCGCGCAAGCCGGAGCCCGACGCGATCCTGCATTTGCTCGACAAATACGGGCTGGACAGGGCGCAGAGCTTCTACGTCGGCGACCGAAGGCTCGATGTGGAAGCAGCCGTGAACGCCGGGGTAGGGAGCATCCTCTACCTCGAACCGGGAAGCCCCGTGCAGGCAACGGGCTGTGAGAGTTTCGTCGTACACGATCTGTGGGAGATTCCCGGGCTCTTTCCCGCCGACTAAAAAAGACAGGCTGCAAAGCCTGTCTTTTTCTATTATATTTGTCTCTGTCCTCAGGCAGCGTCCTTGCCCTCCCAGTGGCTCACGCAGACGGCGCAGGAGGCGTCGCCCACGACGTTCAGGGTGGTGCGGCCCATATCGAAGAGACGGTCGATGCCGTAGATGATGCCGATATAGGTGGTGGGCACGCCGACGGCGTCGAGCACCATGGCCAGCATGATCATGCCGGCGCCGGAGATGCCGGCGGTACCGATGGAGGCCAGCGTCGCGGTGATGATGATCAGGATCATCTGGGTCAGCGTCAGGTCGATTCCGACGCACTTGGCCAGAAAGATCGCGGCCACGCACTGGTAGATCGCCGTGCCGTCCATGTTGATCGTGGCGCCGAGCGGCAGCACAAAGGACGAGACCTCGCCCTTCACGTCCATATCGTCGCAGCACTCACGCGTGATCGGGAGCGTCGCCACGGAGGAGGTGGAGGTAAAGGCAAAGGCGGCGGCGGGGAACACCTTCTTGAAGAAGCTCAGGGGGGACATCTGCGCAAAGATCTTGACGGACATGCTGTAGACCAGGACCACATGGATCACATAGCCGATGTAGGCCGCCAGGAGCACCAGGCCCAGGGAGCCGAGGATCTTCGTGCCCTGCGCGGCCACGACCCAGGCCATCAGCGCGAAGACGCCATAGGGGGAGAGAGACAGGATGAAGCCCATGACCTTCTGTGTGACCTCGTTGAAGGAGGCGATGAAGCTGCCGAAGGGCTTGCCCTTCTCCCCGGCCACCAGAACGCCGCAGCCGAAGAACAGCGCGATCACGATGATCTGCAGCATGGAGGAGTTCACCAGCGGAGAGACAGCGTTGTTCGGGAAGATGTTCACAATGGTGTCCATAAGGTTGGCGTGCTTGGCTTCATAGACCGCATCCTCCGCGAGCGCAAGCAGCGGGAAGGAGGCCTTGAACAGGGAGGCCACGATCAGGCCGATCACGCAGGCGATGGCCGTCGTCACGAGGAAGTAGGCCAGCGTCTTCCAGCCGATCTTGCCGACCTTGCCGATGTCGCCCATCGAGATCACGCCATCCATGATGCTCAGCAGCACCAGGGGCACCACGATGAACTTCAGGAGGTTCACAAAAATGTCGCCGAAGGGTTTGATATATTTGCCCGTAAAGTCGCCGGCCGCCTCCGCGCCCATGACCGCCCAGAAAATGGCGCCCACGATGATGCCGAGGACCAGGCCGATCAGGATCTTTACGCTCAGATTCAGTTGTTTTTTCATAGCGCGCGTTCCTTTCTTATCCGGCTTTTTCAGCCACAAAGCCGCTAAAAACAATCATTTTCCAACGATGTATACTATTATAC
This sequence comes from Eubacteriales bacterium, assembly GCA_030531505.1. GTDB lineage: Bacteria > Bacillota > Clostridia > Oscillospirales > Oscillospiraceae > Limivicinus. Next base: position 123,204 of record JAUNNH010000001.1, on the reverse strand, counting down.
ATGTATAGTTAAAAACTGTTAAGTATTAACTCTATATTGCTATCATATTTATTCCGTATGATAGCGCAGAAAAACGACGGGTGTTCAACCCGTCGTTTTTTCTCTGTGTTTTTCTTTCTCAAGCCTGTTCCCGCTCGGCGCGGATCCGGTCTTTCCAGCATTTGTGACACATGGCGACATAGCGGTCATTGCCGCCGAGCAGCACCTGGCTGCCCTCGGTGACGATTCGCCCCGCCCCATCGATGCGGGCGTTGACCGTGGCCTTACGGCCGCAGGCGCAGACGGTCTTGATCTCCGTCAGCGAGTCGGCAAGCTCCATCAGGCGCTGCGCGCCGGGGAAGAAATGGGTCTGGAAGTCGGTGCGCAGGCCGAAACACAGCACCGGCAGATCCTCTTCGTCCACCAGATCCCGCAGCTGATCGATCTGCGCGGGCGTGAAAAACTGCGCCTCGTCGGCGATGATGACGTCGTGCTTCCCTGCCGTGTGATAGGCCGCCTTGATATCCTGTCCGGGCGCGATGACCTCGGCCCGGCAGCTCAGCCCGATGCGGCTGCGGATCAGATCCGCCCCGTCGCGGGTGTCGATGCTCGGCTTGATGAGCCAGACCGTCATGCCCAGCTCCTCATAGTTGAATTTGGTGATGAGCGCCTGAGCCGACTTGGACGAGCCCATGGCTCCGTACTTGAAATAGAGCTTTGCCATGTTCAGTCCTCCTCACTCTCCAGATGGGCGCGCACGCGCTGGATCACCATGTCGAGCGCGACCAGGTTGTGCCCGCCCTCGGGGACGATCACATCCGCCCGGCGCTTGGACGGCTCCACAAAGGCCTCGTGCATGGGCTTGACCGTGCTGAGGTACTGGTTGATGACGCTCTCGAGACTGCGGCCGCGGTCCCGCACGTCGCGCACGATGCGGCGCAGGATGCGCACGTCGGCGTCGGCATCCACGAAGATCTTGATATCCATCTGATCGCAGAGCTCCCGGTTTTCATAGATCAGGATGCCTTCGACGATGATGACGCGGGTGGGTTTGATGGTGATGGTCTTGTCGGTCCGGTCGTGGATCGAGTAGTCATAGACCGGACACCGGATGCTCTGCCCCTGTTTGAGGAGCTTGAGGTGCTCGATGAGCATGTCCGTGTCGAAGGAATCCGGGTGGTCGTAGTTGAGGAGTGTCCGCTCCTCATAGGGCATGTCGTGGTGCGCCTTGTAATAGTTGTCATGATGGATGACCGAGACGTCCCCGCCGAAGCGCTCCACCAGGCGTCTCGTAATGGTAGTCTTGCCAGAGCCGGTGCCGCCGGCGATGCCGATGACCATGATCTTGCTCATACGCGTTCTCCCCCGTCGTTTATTCGCCTTTATTCTACCATAGTCGCACCGCTCTTTCAATTTGACTTTTCGCTTTTTCTCGCATATAATTTTTATATTATTAAAGGACAGGAGGAATCGCACATGCCTATTCCCACCCCTCATATCAATGCGAAGAAAGAGGAGATCGCCAAGACCGTGCTGATGCCGGGCGATCCCCTGCGCGCCAAGTTTATCGCCGAGACCTTTCTCACCGACCCTGTGCTCGTCAACAACGTGCGCGGCGTCCAGGGCCACACCGGCACCTGGAAGGGCGTTCCCGTGACCGTGATGGCCTCCGGTATGGGTATCCCGTCCATTGGCATTTACAGCTGGGAACTCTTTAACTTCTACGACGTGGACAACATCATCCGCATCGGCTCCGCCGGCGCGCTGCAGGACGACCTGAAGCTGCGCGACGTCGTAGCCGGGCAGGGCGCCTGCACCAACTCCAATTACGTGAAGTCCTTCGGCCTGGGTGAGACCGCCACCTTCGCCCCTATCGCGGATTTCACCCTGCTCTCGAAGGCAGTCGAGGCAGCGCGTGAGCATGGCGTCGAGATGCGCGTGGGCAACCTCCTCGCGTCCGACACCTTCTACAGCGCCCCGGGCTGCGGCAAGAACGACGAGTGGAAGCGCATGGGCGTGCTCGCGGTCGAGATGGAGTCCGCCGCGCTTTACGCCAACGCCGCCTTCGCCGGCAAGCGCGCGCTGTGCATCTGCACGATCTCGGACCACATCTACCGTCCGGAGGATAATCTCTCCGCCGAGGAGCGCCAGAACTCTTTTACGCAAATGATGGAGATCGCCCTGGATACCGCGGTGAAAATGGCCAAGCTCTGAGCGCTGAAAAATTCACAAAAAGAAAAAGTCTCATTTTGGCAACATGCCGCTTGATTTGTCTCTCTGTGTCATGCTATAATATTTTTGTGATGGACAAGGATACCACGTCCTGAAAATCTAACTAAATGGAGGAAACACATGAAAAAGATTCTCTCTATCGCGCTGATCCTCTGCATGGTCTTCGCCCTGTGTGCCACCAGCGCCTCCGCGGATTCCGAGTTCAAAGTTGCGATGATCACCGACTACGGTGATATCACCGACCAGTCCTTCAACCAGACCACCTATGAGGCCTGCAAGGCTTTCGCCGACGAGAACGGCCTCGCCTTCCAGTACTACAAGCCCGCTTCCGACTCCGATGAGGACCGCGCTTCTTCCATCGAGAAGGCTATCGACGACGGCTACAACGTTATCGTGATGCCCGGCTACGCCTTCGGCAAGGCCATCCAGGAGACCGTTCCCGACAACGAGGACATCACCTTCATCGCCCTTGACGTCAGCGAAGGCGACATCGGCGACCTGGCGGCGGACGTTCCCGCCAACCTCTACTGCGCTGTCTATCAGGAAGAGCTCTGCGGCTACATGGCCGGCTTCGCGGCTGTGAAGCTCGGCTACACCAAGCTCGGCTTCCTCGGCGGTATGGCGGTTCCCGCTGTCGTCCGCTATGGCTACGGCTTCGTGCAGGGCGTTGACGCCGCTGCTGCTGAGCTCGGCATCGAGGGCGTTGAGGTCAAGTATGCCTACGGCAACCAGTTCTTCGGCGATGCCGACATCACCGCTTACATGGATACCTGGTACGCGGCCGGCACCGAGGTCGTCTTTGCCTGCGGCGGCGGTATTTTCACCTCTGCCGGTGAGGCCGCTGCGAAGGCCGGCGCGAAGGTCATCGGCGTAGACACCGATCAGGCTGCCACCATCGACGGTCTCTATGGCGAGGGCATGACCGTTACTTCCGCGATGAAGGGTCTGGCCGCCACCGTCAATTCCGCTTTGAGCGAGATCCTTGACGGCTCCTTCGAGGGCGGCAAGGTCGACAATCTGGGCCTCGTGTCCGACGTTCCCGAAGAGAACTTCGTCCAGCTCGCCGGTTCCACCCAGTTCAACGACAACTTCTCCGAGGCTGACTACGCTGCGCTGGTCGCCGCGATGAACGCCGGCGAGGTGACCGTCTCCAACGACATCACCACTGAGCCTGCCGTCACCGCCATCACGGTCGATTACCAGGGCAACATCAAGTAATCCACTCTGGCTTTTGAGAGGCAGGTCTTTTTGGCCTGCCTCTTTTTTGAAACAAAGCATGCATGAGAAAAGGAGGCTGTGAATTTGGAGCAGTATGCGATCGAGATGCTTCACATCACGAAGAGATTCCCCGGTATCATCGCCAACGATGATATTACCCTCCAACTGAAAAAAGGCGAGATTCACGCGCTTCTGGGTGAAAACGGAGCGGGGAAAAGCACGCTGATGAGCGTCCTCTTCGGACTGTATCAGCCCGAGGAAGGCGTTATCAAAAAGGACGGGGTCGAGGTTCGGATCAACAACCCGAATGACGCCAACGCCCTGGGAATCGGCATGGTGCACCAGCACTTCAAGCTGGTGGAGTGCTTCACGGTTCTTGACAACATCATCCTCGGCGTTGAGCCGAACAAGATGGGCTTTCTGCAGAAAAAGGAGGCCCGTGAAAAGGTTCTGGCGCTGTCGGAAAAGTACGGACTGCGCGTCGATCCGGACGCGAAGATCGAGGATATCACGGTCGGCATGCAGCAGCGCACAGAGATCCTTAAAATGCTCTACCGCGACAATGAGATCCTGATCTTCGATGAGCCGACTGCCGTGCTGACCCCGCAGGAGATCGCAGAGCTCATGCAGATCATGAAGAATCTCTCGGCGGAGGGAAAGTCGATCCTCTTCATCTCCCACAAGCTCAATGAGATCATGGAGGTGGCGGACCGCTGCACGGTGCTGCGCAAGGGCAAATACATCGGCACGGTCAATACGAAGGACGTCACCGCAGAGGATCTCTCTGCCATGATGGTCGGCCGAAACGTCAACTTCCATGTGGACAAGACCCCGGCCAAGCCCGGGGAGGTTGTGCTCAGTATTGAGAATATGACCGTGGCCTCCAAGGTCCACAAGAACAACGCCGTCAAGAACGTTTCCCTCAAGGTGCGCGCGGGTGAGATCGTCTGCCTCGCGGGCATCGACGGCAACGGCCAGTCCGAGTTCGTGTACGGCCTGTCGGGCCTCGAGCCGCTTGTCAGCGGGAAGATCACCGTCCACGGGAAGGACATGACAAAGGCCAGCATCCGCGAGAGAAGCACCGTGATGGGTATCAGCCACATCCCCGAGGACCGGCATAAGCACGGCCTGGTGTTGGACTATTCGCTGGAGGACAACCTGATCCTGCAGACCTATTTCAGCCCCGAATTCACCTCAAAGGCGGGCTTCCTGAGGCGAAAGAACATCCGCGAATATGCCAACCGCCTGATCGAGCAGTACGATGTGCGCTCCGGCCAGGGCGCTGTGACCACGGCGCGCTCGATGTCCGGCGGCAACCAGCAGAAGGCCATCATCGCCCGTGAGATCGACAAGGCCCCTGAACTGCTGATCGCGGTCCAGCCCACGCGCGGTCTGGACGTCGGCGCGATCGAGTACATCCACAAGCAGCTGGTCGCGCAGCGCGACGCGGGCAAGGCGGTACTGCTGGTCTCGCTGGAGCTGGACGAGGTCATGGACGTGCCCGACCGCATTCTTGTCATGTACGAGGGCGAGATCGTCGGTGAGCTGGACCCGAAGAAGACAACGCAGGAGGAGCTCGGCCTCTACATGGCCGGTGCCAAACGAGATGAGGTGAAAGCATGAAGAAAGCACTGAAAAACCCGGGCGTACAGGCTTTTGTCGCCTCCGTCATCTGTATCCTGCTCGGCCTTCTCATCGGGTATATCGTCCTGCTGTTTATCAACCCCGAGGGCGCGGCGGAGTCGATCCTTAACGTCATCAAAAACTTCTTTACCTGGAGCAAGCCCAAGACGCAGCTCAAGCAGTTCGGCAACACCCTGTCCAAGACCATGCCGCTGCTGATGTGCTCGCTGAGCATCCTCTTTGCCTATAAGGTCGGCCTGTTCAACATCGGTGCAGCCGGACAGTATGTCGCGGGTGCCTGTGCCTGTCTCTACGCGGCTCTGGCCTGGGGCTGGGGCTGGCTGCCCTGCATGCTGTTCGCCATTCTGGCGGGCGGCGTTCTGGGCGCCGTCGTCGGCATCCTGAAATCCTACTGCAACGTCAACGAGGTCATCTCTGGCATCATGCTCAACTGGATCTCCCTCTACACCGCCAACACGATCCTGGCCAAGGTGAAGGAGGTAGCCAGCCCCTACACGATGTACATCACCGATATGAACCCCTCGGCGCTGCTGCCGAACCTGGGGCTGGACAAGCTGTTCGGAAACAACAAATACGTGACGCTTGCGGTCCCTCTGGCACTGGTAATCGCCATCGCTGTCAGCGTAATCCTCAGCCGGACGAAGCTCGGCTATGAGCTGAAAGCCACCGGCAACAACAAGAACGCCGCCAAGTACGCCGGCATGAAGGAGAACCAGAACATCATCCTCACGCTGGTGATCGCGGGCGGTCTGGCCGGACTCGGCGCCGCCATGCTCTATCTCACCGGATACATGCGCTGGGAGTGCACACAGTCCTCCGTTCCGGGCATGGGCTTTAACGGCATTGCCGCGGCCTTCCTCGGAGGCCTGAATCCCATTGGCGCGATCTTTGCCTCCTTCTTCATCCAGCATATCACCGACGGCGGTCAGTATGTGAATACCAACTTCTACAGCTCCCAGATCTCTGACCTGATCTCCTCCGTCATCATCTATCTATGCGGCTTCGTGCTGTTCATCAAGATCACAATGAACAAGGCCATTACCCGAAACGAGGAAAAGGCTGCGCAGAAGCTGAAGGCCTCGGATGCGAAGGCTGAGAAAGGAGGTGTTCAGTAATGCTGCTGCTTATCCAGTATACCCTGATCTTCTCATCGGTCCTGATTCTGGTCGCGCTGGGCGGCTGTATCTCCGAGCACTCCGGCGTCATCAACCTCGGGCTTGAGGGCATCATGGTCATCGGCGCTCTCGGCGGCGCGTTGATGATGCGCTACTGCCAGACCGAATCCGCCTTCCTGATGGTGCTGCTGGTCATCCTGGCGGCCACGCTTTTCGGCGTCATCTACTCGGCCCTGCTGGGCGCGGCGTGCATCAATTTCAAAGCAGACCAGACGCTTGTCGGCACGGCATTGAACCTGCTCGGCACTGCAGCGGCGACCGTTTTCGTCAAAGCCATCAACACCGCCGCGAATCCCGACGACCACTCCTCCGAGATCGAATACATCCGGGCGCGCAAGATGTTCATTCTGAACATCAAGGGCTTTGAGTTCAACTGGTTCATGCTGATTGCACTGATCGCCGTCATTGTCATAGCCGTGCTGCTCTACAAGACCAAGTTTGGCCTGCGCCTGATGGCTTGCGGCGAGCACCCGCAGGCGGCGGACTCCGTCGGCATCAACGTCTACAAGATGCGCTGGGCCGGCGTGCTGATCTCTGGCGCCCTCGGCGGCCTCGGCGGCATCTGCTACATCCTGGCGGGTGTCTCGATCTGGAAATTCGAAAACGGCGTCGCCGGTTTTGGCTTCCTCGCGTTGGCGGTCATGATCTTCGGTCAATGGAAGCCCGGGCGGATCGCGCTGGCCGCACTGCTGTTCGGCCTGTTCCGCGCGCTCTCGAACACGTATGTCGGGTTCCCGGCTCTGGCCTCTCTGAACCTCCCCGGCAACGTATATAACATGATGCCCTACATCGTCTCGCTGATCGTACTCGCCTTCACCTCCAAGCAATCCCGTGCACCCAAGGCGGAGGGCATTCCCTACGACAAAGGCTCGCGTTGAGCCCCTTTCCCAACAAAAAATCGAGCCAGAGAACTGGCTCGATTTTTTTGTCGGCAAAGTCCAATGGGCTTTGCCGACGGAGGAGAGCTCCCTGCTTCGCACGCGCTGCCCGCTCCAAGGGGGACAGCGCACATACCGGATGGGGAGCAGCGCAGACCGGGGCGGCAGAACCGAACCAGGCTGCGCATCGGCATACAGAAGTCCGGCCCGTCGATCGACGGGCCGGACGCTTTCTGTTTCGTTCTGGTTCAGTTCGCGAGATACACGGGGATCGAATACTCAAAGCCGAAGCAGGTGACCGTCAGCTTCGTGCCGCCGGACTTGGCCTGCAGGATCTCGCAGGTGCAGCTCTTGCCGTCGTCGCTCGGGGTGAGCTTCAGGCAATCCGGGTCCGCGGTGGACCAGGTGAAGGAGGCGTTGGCAAAGACGTCGGCCGGGTAGGCGCTGGCCTTGATCGTCAGCGGATCCTCGCCCATGTGCATCGTGAAGCCGCCCTTCTCCTCGGTGAGTTCGGTCTCATAGAAGAAAATCTTGATCGCCTCGACCGTCGGGGTCGGCGTGGGAGATGGGGTCGGCGCAGCCTCGATATAGAGTGCCGGGTCCTCGGTCTCGACGACGGGTGTCGGGGTCGAACGGGAGCGGCGGGAGGGCGTATTCTCATTATCCAGCCCGTTGAGCGTGGTGGAGACCATCACGATCACGGCGAGGATGACGGCGACGACCAGGATCAGCCCAAAGATCAGCTGCCATCTGGTATTCGTCTCAGCCCGGTCATAAGATGCGGTTCCTTTTACAGTGCCCGGCGTGGCAGCCGGGGTACGCCCGCTCTGCATGACGCGGCGGGTGCCGCAGTTCGGGCAGCGGGTACGCAGCGCCGAGAAGCTCTGGCCGCAGCGGCGGCATTGCACCTCAGGGATCATGCTCATACAGCTTCCTCCATTCTATCGATAAGGCTTACGCGATTTTTCCGGAATTCGTTAAAATAATACAACTTCTTACTCTTTTCGTCAAGGGCCGCGCATTTCCTCCCGCGCCAAAAAAAGGATGTTTTTTTCGCTTTTAAGGATTATTAAGATTTGGTGTCGTTTTCCCAGGTCCGCTCGCTGATGATATAGCGCGGGCGCTGTTTGGTCTCCATATAAATCTTCCCGATATACTCCCCGATGATGCCGAGGCAGATGAGCTGCACGCCGCTCACGAAACAGACGATGCAGGTCATGCTGGCCCAGCCGGCCACGGCCCGGCCGCAGAGCGCGGTGATCAGCGCCCAAAGGCAGCCGATGAAGCTGATGAAGGCGACCATAAGGCCGAAGCCCATGATGAGCCGGAGGGGCTTCACCGAGAGGCTCGTGATGCCGTCGACCGCCAGGGCGATCATTTTCTTCAGCGGATAATGGCTCTCCCCCGCCAGACGCTCGGCACGGGCGTAGCTGACCGAGGTGCTCTTGAAGCCCACGAGCGGAACGAGCCCGCGCAGGAAGAGATTGACCTCACGGAAATTGGCGAACTCCCTGAGCACGCGGGAGCTGATGAGCCGGTAGTCAGCGTGGTTGTAGACGACCTCCGCGCCCATGGCGGCGAGGAACTTATAGAAGCTCTGCGCCGTGAAGCGCTTGAAGAAAGTATCGGTCTCGCGGCTCGAGCGCACGCCGTACACCACCTCGCAGCCGTCGAGATAGGCGTCGACCATCGCGTCCATGGCGTTGATGTCGTCCTGGCCGTCGCAGTCGATGGAGATCGTGATGTCGCAGCGGTCCTTCGCCTCCATGAGTCCGGCGAGCACGGCATTCTGATGGCCGCGGTTGCGGCTCTGGCTGATGCCGAGAAAATGCGGATCGGAGGCCGCGAGCTCCTCGATGATCGCCCAGGTCCGGTCGCGGCTGCCGTCGTTGACGAAGAGGACGCGGCTCTCGCCGCTGATCTTCCCCGCCTCCTCGAGCTGCCGGAGCTTGTCCCGGAACTGAGGGGCGGTGATAGGCAGGACCTCCTGCTCGTTGTAGCAGGGGATGACGATATACAGGGTCGGTCTCTCAGGCATGGTCGGCTCCTTTCTCCGGCTCGGCGGGCAGGACGGGATCCGCTTTCACTGGCCGCGTGTAGGAGAAGGCGGCCAGGAGGATCAGCATCGGCAGGACGGCATAATGATAGCGGGCGGCGACCTCGGTAAGCAGTTGGGTGAGTGAAAGGCCCGTGACAAACAGCGGCGCCAGCAGCACCGTCCGCCGCTCCCCGTCCCGGAAGAGGCGCCAGGCGCCCCAGAAGGCTAACATGCCGATCGAGTAATACCAGATGTTGCTGTAAAGCGCGAGGATCTGATAAGCGCGGTCGCGCAGGCCGGCGCGGGAATGGAAGGCGCCGCCCTCATCGCAGCCGAGGAAAATGCGCATTTTGTTGACAAAGAGTTTTCCGAAGGGGATCGTCCCGCTGTGCAGGCGCTCCCGCGCTTTTTGCAGCAGTTGCTTCTGGACGGAGACAGCGCTCGCTCCCTCCTCCTCGCTCAGCTCCCGCAGGATCGCGCGGTCCTCGCCGGAATCGGCGCCGAGGCTGTCCGGGTTGAGCCCGATAAAGATACTGTAGCCGGGGACCAGAGCCGGATCCTCGCCCAGCGTCTGCGCAGCGCCGCTGTACCAAAGCGCCCCCGTCAGCAGCACGGCAGCGAGCAGCGGAAGCAGGAAAGCGCTCCAGCGGCGACCTTCCTCCCGTCCACGCTCCCGGCGCAGAAGCAGCACCCAGAGCAGCAGTCCAAGGTTCAGCGCGGCAGCGACGATCGGGCGCGCCGCCTGCACCAGCCCCAGCAGCAGCCCCGCCATGAGGCCCGCCACGGCAGCCGCAAGTGTCTTCGGGCGCCTGGCCTCCACCCACTCCGCAAGGCACAGCGCAGCCAGCAGCAGGCAGGTATACCAGGGGTCGGGGAGCACCATAGCGTTATAGAAAAATTTGGAGGGCAGCAGCGTCCAGATCAGCAGCGCCAGCGCAGCGGCATTCTGTCCCCGCCAGCGCAGCGTCAGGTGATAGAGCAGGAGGCCGGAGAGCGTCGTGAAGATCACGTTCAGGATCGGCGCGACCAGATCGCTCTCCCCGAAGAGGCGCAGAAAGACGCTCAGGAAAGTGGAATAGCCCAGGAAATGCGGGAACAGTGCTGCCTGGAGCCGCTCAGTGATCTCCTCTCCCCGGGCCAGGTTCTGCGCTATGCTCCAGAAGATCCCGTAATCCATCCGGGGCTCCAGACGGAAAACCAGTACCCAGGCAAGGTGCACCGCGAAACAGACGCTCAAAAGCAGAAAAGCCGTCCCCCGGCTGCCGAGGCGCTCCCAGATCGTGACGGCCGGGCGGGGCCTGCGCTGCAGGAGCGTATAGGCGCCCACCACCGCCACGCTGAGCGCGAAGGCGACGCAATACGAAAGATGCTCCGGCTGACAGCCGCCCAGCAGCAGTGTCAGACCCAGCAGCATCCCAAAGATCGCGAGCATCGCGGCAGTCAGAATACGGCTGATCTTTTCCATATCTTACCCTTCCAGATAGGCGGCAAGCTCTGCCACCGTTTTAAAATACAACCGGCAGTTGCGGCGCATGAAGCGCTCGATCTCCGGGATATCATTGGCCCAGCCCACGGCGGCGAAATCCACGCCGGCGTCCGCAGCCATGTCGTAGCCGGGCTTGAGATCGTCGATCATCAGCAGTTCCTCCGGTCCCAGACCGCAGCGGCGCATGATTTCCTCCAGCGGCCAGGTCGCGGGCTTGCGCCGCTCCAGCGGCTGTTCCCAGCCGAAGACCAGATCGGGTTCCGGCAGGCCGTTGGAACGGTAGTCCCGGCGAATGTTATAGTCGTAAGAGTGCGATACGACACACAGGAGCCCTCCCGCGGCCTTATGCCGCTCCATGATCTCCCGGATGCCGGGATAGGCCTGGGGGATATGGTCCTCCACGTAGGCGCGCCAGAACGCGCTCTCCCGCTCCAGCGCCTCGTCGTCCATGCCGTACTCTTCCCGGCACATCGGGACAAAGCCGGGCTCGAAGTTCTTGCGGAAATAGTCCTCGAGCGAGCAGGTCCGGCCGGGATAGAAGCGGCGGAGATATTCGACGAAGCAGGGGTGGTGGATCGTAGCGGTACTGTTGACGACGGTATCGTCGTGATCGAAAACCAGACAGCGATACTTCATCAGTAGAAGGTCGCTACGTCCTGCGTCGGGGCCTCGCAGGGTTCGCTGGCAATATAGCTCAGCACGGGGCCCTTCTTGCCGTAAGCGCGGTTGAACTTGAAGCTCAGGCGCGCGGTCAGGATCATCCAGCTGTCGTCGCGCACGGTATTCGCTTTCTCCCACTGGCAGACCAGCCCGGCAAACTGGATATCCTCCACGCAGCAGGTCATCACGTGACGGCCTACCACGAAGGTCTCCTTCGGCAGCTTGCTGCGCACCAGGGCGCGGCACTTGAAGCGCACGGTCTTGCCCTCGTACTTCTTCGGCTCCTCAGACATGTCGCGGTACCAGAGGGCAAAATCCTCGTCCTTGATCTCCACGACCGGCGCTTCCAGATCGAAGGGCAGCGGGTCCTCGATGTCGTCATAGACCACCTTGCCGTCCGGGGCCTCGTAGGCGATATCCGCCCGGCGGGAGGCGCCGCGCACGATCTTGTGGAAGGCCATCTTGTCCATGTCGGGCGTAAAACGGTTGAAGACCACCAGCTCACAGCTCTTCAGCTTGTCATAGACCAACTGACGCATGTTGCTGTTATAGGTCAGGAAGGTCCCGGCGTCGGCAAAGAGGAACTCCTGATAGACCATCCAGCCCTCCGGCATGGCGGCATAGAGCGCGTCCAGCATCCACATGCCGTTGTACTCGATGACCACGCGCTCGGCCCGGGTCTCCTCCACGAAGCGGCTGAGCGTGTCGATGTCCAGCTGCTCCTGGCTTTCCAGCACACGGATGAACACGGCGGGGTCCGCGAACTGCTCGGGGGCATATTCCTCCTCACCCTCCTCGCAGACCAGCAGAAGCGTGCGCTCACCGTTGCAGAAGCGCTTGTCCTCCAGCGTCTCCTGGATGAAGCGCGTTTTGCCGGCCTCCAAAAAGCCGGTGAACAGATAAACGGGTATATCGCGTGTCTTAGCCAATCTTAAACAGCTCCTTTAACGCCTCTTCCTGGATATGCGAGCCGATCACGCAGAAGCGGCCGGTCACCGCTGCACGGCCGCGGCGGATATCCGTCTCGCCGGGCACATAGTCGAAGTACAGCCACTCGCCGTCGCTCGCATCCACAATGCCTTTGGCGCGCAGGACGATGCCGTACTCGACGGCGTTGGAGAGCTCGCCCAGGATCTCGCGCAGCTCCGCCTCGCTGTACTTGCGCGGGGTCTCCTGGCCCCAGCTGGTGAAGACCTCGTCGGCGTGGTGGTGATGGTGATGGTGGTGCTCGTGCTCCCCGTCCTCCTCATCGTGGTGATGGTGGCACTCGCACTCGGGGTCATCGCACTCCTCGCCGTCCTCGTGGTGATGATGGTGATGGTGCTCGTGCTCCTCATCCTCGTCGTGGTGGTGATGGTGGCACTCGCATTCGGGATCGTCGCACTCCTCGCCGTCTTCGTGGTGATGATGGTGATGGTGCTCGTGCTCCTCATCTTCGTCGTCGTGATGGTGGTGCTCCTGCTCGAGGCGCTCCATCTCGGCGCGCAGGCCGTTCTGATCCATGGCCTCCCGGATCATGGCACCGTCCAGCTTGTCCCAGGGGGTGGTGATGAGGCCGGCCGTGGGATTCAGGCCCTTGAGCAGCTCGGCCGCGGTCTGGACCTTTGCCTCGCTCGCGGTGTCGGTACGGCTCAGGACGATCAGATCGGCACTCGCCACCTGGTCGTTGAAGAACTCGCCGAAGTTGCGCATGTACATCTTGCACTTGCCGGCGTCCACGACCGTGACCTTGGCACCGATGTGCGCGCCTTCAACGCGCTCGACGGCCCGTGCAACGTCGGAGAGCTTGCCCACGCCGGAGGGCTCGATCAGAATGCGGTCGGGATGGAACTGCTCCATGACCTGGCCCAGCGCGCGCGTGAAATCGCCCACCAGTGTGCAGCAAATGCAGCCGGAATTCATCTCGGTGATCTCCACACCCGCGTCCTGCAGAAAGCTGCCGTCGATCGCGATCTCGCCAAACTCGTTTTCGATCAGGACGATCTTCTCGCCCTGATAGGCCTCCGCGATCAGCTTGCGGATCAGCGTCGTCTTGCCGGCGCCCAGAAAACCGGAGAATATATCAATTTTAGTCATCTTTCTTCCTTCCTTTCGATATTCTCTAAATGAATATTATAGCATACCCCTGCCGTTTCCACAAGTGGTCCCGGTGCTTTCCGGGCCTTGAAAGAGCATATTTCTCCCTCCCGGAATCGTATGCCGGTCAGAGGACCATACTGCGTCAAAAAGCACTCTGCGCCTCTCCCGGGCAGAGTGCTTATCTTGACAGTCCGATCAATAGAGCCGCTCCGGGACCGGCAGGCGGATCACCGCCGTGTCCCCGACAAGGCGCAGCGAGTCGCGCGCAGGCCAAACCGCCATGCCCTTCGTCTCTTCGCTCTCCTCCAGCGCGCGCAGCTCCTCCTCATCCACAGACTTATAGTCCACGCCCATGATCTGCCTCATATAGAGGCCAGCATAGTTGTTGTCGAAGAGCAGGTTTTCACGCAGCTGGTGCGCGTGCACCGTGATCTCACGCAATGCGGGCGTATAGGAGGACACCATCAGGGACTGATCCCCGCCCCCCAGAAAAGCAATCCGGCGAACGGAACCGTCATCCAGCTCGTGGATGCGCGTCAGCATCTCCGTCGCCGTGGCCTCGGTGCGCCGCATGCACTGCTCCATTTCATAATAGCAGATGTTCGCCTGGACGGTGAACTTCAGGACCAGGGCAAGGAAAAGAACCGTGGCCAAACTGCTCACCCGGGGAGTGCCGAAGCGGTCACAGAGCGCGACGCCGAACAAATACGGCACACAGAGGCTCTGGAGCATCAGCATGTGGTAGCCGACCCCCGGCGACAGGAAGGCCCAGATGAACGCGAACAGGGGCAGCAGGAGCAGGCACAGCAGCAAAAGCGCCACGCTTCCCGCTCGTCTCCAAAGCTGCGTCTTTCCTGCCGCGTAGAGCAGCATTGCCGCAAGGAAGAGCAGAAACACCAGGTTCAAAACAGCATAAAGAGACCACCCATACCGAAACACATTTCCGCCGAGGAAGAAGCGAGCGAGCGTAGCCGCGCTCTCCCTGAGCGCGTGCAGCAGCGCCTGCGGACCCACATGCCCCAGCTGATCGATCCCTTGGTAAGCGCTGACCGTGAGACCCCGCAGCCGCAGGATCAGCTGCCAGACCAGCCAGAACAGCAGCAGACCTCCGCCGTAAACGAGGAACTGCCGTCCGATCCAGGTCCCGCGTTCCCGGGCGCTGTGCGCCTCGGTCAAGAGTTCCTGCATGAAATGACAGACCGACAGCAGCAGGGCAAAGGAGATATAGGCCTGATAGATCCCGCAGGAAAGGCAGATGCACAGCATCGCCGCCGGAAGCGTCCAGGGCCGCCGCTCTCCCACCAGAGAGAAGCGCACGCCGAGCGCGGCCAGCAGCATCGCCAGCATATAACCGTCGGCTGTGAACTCAAAGAAAAAGGTGTTGGTGACGACCGGGAAGCTGACCAGCAGTGCGCCTGTCAGAAAGCAGGCGAATCGCCCGCGCAGGCCGAACACATCCGTGATGACCGCCGCCGTCAGCCCGATCCAGCAGAGGGACAGTAGGCCGTTGAGCCAAGGCAGGTCGTAGTACGAGCTCAGCATACAGGCCAGCGGCAGCAGCCAGCGCCCGTTCGGCGGATAGTCCAGCGTACCATAGGTAAAATACAGCGCGTCGTGATTGGGGAGATAGTTCGTGAATTTGAAAAAATGGGCGATCAGGCCGACCGCGAGCGCCGAGAAGAACGCGATCTTCCAGCTCTCCCGGAGCCGTTCCCGATAAAAACGCAGTAATCCCTCTCCCATGGTCGGTTCCCAGTTTACTCAGCAGAGCCGGGCGCCGGCGGGGACGGAATCATCGAGGATCATGAGGTGCAGCTCCTCCTTGCCGTCGACCTCGCGCACGGCCGAGAGCAGCATACCGTTGGACTCCTGCCCCATCATCTTCCGGCTCGGGAGATTCAGGATTGCGACCACGGTCTTGCCCACGAGCTGCTCCGGCTCATAGAACTTGTGGATGCCGGAGAGGATCTGGCGGGGCGTACCGCTGCCGTCGTCCAGCTGGAACTTCAGCAGCTTCTCGGACTTCTTCACGGCCTCGCAGGAGAGGACCTTGCAGACGCGCATATCGCATTTGGCGAACTCGTCGATCGTGACGTCGGGCAGCACCGGCTCGACCTTGACCTGCGGACCGCGGGCCTTCTTTTCGGCCTCCTCGAGCTCGGCGAGCATCTTCACGGCGTCGATGCGCGGGAAGAGCGTCTCACCCTTGTGAACCGTGACCGTCGCGGGCAGCACGCCGTACTCCCCGGCCTTGTCCCAGGAGCGTGCCTCGCCCTCGGCGCCGATCTGCGCAAAGGCTTTTTCGCAGCTTTCGGGGATGAAGGGGGTGAGCATCACGAGGGACACGCGCAGCGCCTCGAGCAGATTATACATGACCGTCGCGAGGCGGGCCTTTTTGCTCTCATCGCGGGCCAGGACCCAGGGCGCGGTCTCGTCGATGTACTTGTTGGCGCGCTGGATCAGCTTGAAGACCTCCTCCAGGCCGACATGCAGCTGGAAGGCGTCCATCTGAACGGCATAGCGCTCCTTTGTACCGCGGATCAGAGCGAGCAGCTCCTCGTCCACGGGATCATGCTCGCGTTCGGCGGGCAGGGTGCCGCCAAAGTACTTCTCGACCATCGCGGTCGTGCGGGAGACAAGGTTGCCGAGGTCGTTGGCCAGATCGGTGTTGATGGTGGAGATCAGCAGCTCGTTGGAGAAGTTGCCGTCGGTGCCGAAGGGGAAAGTGCGCAGCAGGAAGAAGCGCAGCGCATCCACGCCGAACTTCTCCGCCAGCACGTAGGGATCGACCACATTGCCCTTGGACTTGGACATCTTGCCGCCGTCGATGACGAGCCAGCCGTGGCCGTAGACCTTCTGCGGCAAAGGCAGCTCCATGCTCATCAGCATGGCAGGCCAGATGATGGAGTGGAAGCGGACGATCTCCTTGCCGACGATGTGGTGCGCGACCGGCCAGTAGCGATCGAACTCGTCGTAGCGGTCGTTGAGATAACCGAGGGCCGTGCAGTAGTTGAAAAGCGCGTCGACCCAAACGTAGACGACGTGGCCCGGATCGAAGTCCACCGGGATGCCCCAGGTGAAGCTGGTGCGGGAAACGCAGAGATCCTCCAGGCCCGGCTTGATGAAGTTGTTGATCATCTCGTTGACGCGGGAGGCGGGCTGCAGGAAGGTGCCGGTCTCGAGCAGGTCCTGGACGGGCTTGGCATACTTGGAGAGCCGGAAGAAGTAGGCCTCCTCCTCGGCGTCGTGCACCTCACGCCCGCAGTCGGGGCACTTGCCGTCGACGAGCTGGCTCTCGGTCCAGAAGCTCTCGCAGGGCGTACAGTACTTGCCCTTGTAGGCGCCCTTGTAGATATCGCCCTTCTCGTACATCTTGCGGAAGATGCGCTGGATGGACACGACATGGTAGTCGTCGGTGGTACGGATGAAGCGGTCGTTGGAGATGTTCATCAGCTTCCACAGATCCAGGATGCCGTTTTCGCCGGTGACGATGCGGTCGACGAATTCCTGCGGCGTGACGCCGGCGGCCTTCGCCTTCTCCTCGATCTTCTGGCCGTGCTCGTCGGTGCCGGTGAGGAACATCACGTCAAAGCCGCACAGGCGCTTGTAGCGTGCGATCGCGTCGGTGGCGACGGTGCAGTAGGTGTGACCGATATGCAGCTTGTCGGAGGGGTAGTAAATCGGGGTGGTAATATAAAAGGGCTTTTTCTCCATGGTTTGTCTCCTCTTCTCGTTTATATGGTCAGCCGGCCGCGTATTTCTCGGGCGGCCAGGCGATGTCCTCGTCATGCAGGTGATAGGTGCTCGGCGCACGTTCCTCGACGCGCAGGACGTTGCCCTCCGCGTCGATGATCTTCGCGTAGAGGTAAACGTTCCAGCCGACCAGCACGCCATAGGTGTCATCGGTGACGCGGTAGCGGTCGTTGTATAGCTCGATGTGCGTCCCGTCGGTGTCGGTGCCCCAGATCTCGATGGTGATGTAACGCTCGAGCGGATCGACCGTCGTGTGGATCTTGACCGGGTAATCGCGGGTGTTCTGGAACTTGAAGTCCGGGCTCGGCCAGCTCACCGTCGCGTCCATGCCCCAATCGAGATAGTCCACCTTGAAGTAGTGGTTGTCGCGGCTCTTGATGCCGAGCTGCGAGTAGAGCACCGCGCAGTAGAGCGTGGAGGACACCTGGCAGACACCGCCGCCCAGCTCCTCGACCACCTCGCCGTTGGAATACGCGGCGGCCATCAGGAAGCCAGCAGCCTCGGTGCGCTCGCCGACGGTCTCGTTGTAGCTGAAGATCTCGCCCGGGTTGAGCACGACCCCGTCGAGCTTGGAGGCGGCCAGTTGGATGTTGCTGATACGGTTCTGGATGCTGTTCGGGAAGTAGGTGGTCTGCGTGCCCAGCAGGTCGCGGAAGAGCATGGAGCGCAGGCTCTCGCCCGTGACCGCGGGATAGGTGATGTCCAGCGGGACCTGCACGGTCTCCATCCAGTCCGCCTGGCTCCAGAGGCGCTCGGCTTCCCCCACGTCAAAGCGACAGCCGACGACCTCCTCGACCACGTCCCAGCCGCCCTCGACGAAGTGGGCGTCCTGCGGCTCGGCCTCCAGCACCTGGTGGATGGCCGGGAAATCCGGAACCTGGGGCGGGTTCTCCAGCGTGTCGTAGCGGACTGCCGCCTCCCCGGCCAGCAGGGCCTGGCGCACGGTCTCGGTCAGCTTGCCGCGGTCGAGCGTCAGCTGGCCGGCGCCCTTGACGATGTCGAGTGTCTCGGTCTCCTTGTTGACGAAGTATTCGTCCGTCCCGGCCGTCGCCTCCGCAAAGGCGTTCAGGCCCGCATCGACCTGGGCGGCGATATAGGTGTCGTCCAGCGTGGCGACGAATTCCCCGCGGTCCACGGGACTCAGCCGCGCGGAGAGCCAGCTGCGCAGATCGCCCAGCCAGTTGCCGGTGTGACCGTAGGCAAAGGCGGCGTCTACCGCCTGCTTGAGCGACATCGCCGCCCCGGCCTCCAGGCGGTCCAGCTCAAAGCTCTGTCCCGCCGGCAGCGACACGATGAGCGGAGCCGCGCTGTCGCGGTCCCAGCCTTCGGCCTTTAGCCGCGCTTCGGTCTCTTCCTTGCTGAGGCCGGACACGTCGATTCCGTCCACATAAACGTTCGGCAGGTTCGTCTCGCTCGTGGAGACGCAGGACCCGGCGTAGAGTGCACCGCAGACCAGCGCCAGCGCCAGGGACACCAGCAGGATCAGCAGGGCCTGGAGGCGCTTTTTCGCCTTGCGGCGCCGCTTGTTGCGGCTCTTGGGCGACGAAGAGCGGCGCTTGCGGACCGGCTCCTCTTCGAAGAGCTCACGCTCCGCCCGGTCGCTGTTCTTCCGGGACGCAGAGCGTCTGGGCTCCTCCTCCGTATGGCGGCGGCGCGGCGCGGACCGCGTCGTCTCCGCCTCATGCCTCGCGTGCGAGGCGCTCTTCTTTTCATGCAATGCCACGTCGATCTATCCTCACAATTCAAGATTTGGTCTTTTCATACAGCTCCGCAAAGAGCTCGTCCTCTCCCTTGGGCAGGTTGATTTTCCGTTCGGCATCGCCGGCCCGGTCCAGCCAGGGGATGTTCTCCACCCGGCCGGCGGCCTGCGCCTCGAGCAGGATGCCGATCAGCGTGTTCGAGATGAGGTAGCCCGGCACCGTGAAGTGCCAGCGGTCCCCGGTCTGCTCGACCCAGCCCTTCTCCTCGAAGGCGACGAGCACCCGGTGGATCGCGCTCCAGTTCGCCTGAGCGCGTTCGCGGTAATCGTTCTCCGAGATGCCGCGGGCGGTGCGCATGCCGAGCATCACGTACTCGACCGATCGCTCCAGCGCGTCCACCGTCTCATACTCCTCCACGAGGCTGGTCTTGCGGTTGACGCAGGCGATATAGCGCTTGAGGTCCTTCACATAGGTGTAACGCAGGTTCCCCACGCTCGAGGCGGCGCCGGGGCCGAAGCCCATGTAGTCGTCGAGCGTCCAGTATTTCATGTTGTGCCGGCTCTCGAAGCCGGGGGCGGCAAAGTTGGAGATCTCATACTGCTTGTAGCCGTAGCGGGCGAGGGTCTCCGCCGCGTAAAAGTACATATCCGCCTGCATGTCCTCGTCCGGCAGCACCGGGGAACCGCGGTACTCGTCGTACATCGGCGTCCCCTCCTCCAGCTTCAGGCCGTAGCAGGAGATATGCTCGGGATGCAGTTCGAGGATGCGCTGGACAGACTCAGCCCAGTCGCTCTTGGTCTGGGTGGGCAGGCCGTAGATGAGGTCAAGGCTGATGTTGTCGAAGCCCGCCTCGCGCGCGGTGCGGAAGGCATCCTTCGCCTGCTGGAAGTTATGGCGGCGGCCGATGATTTTGAGCAGGTCGTTGTTCGCCGACTGCACGCCGATGGAGAGGCGGTTCACGCCCTCCTGCCGCAGGTATTTGAGCTCATCGCGATGGACGCTGTCGGGGTTGCACTCCACCGTGACCTCCGCGTCGAGGCGGACGTTGCCGTTGAGCTTGAGGACGTTGAAGAGCTCCATCAGCCGCTCGGCGCCATAGTAACTCGGCGTGCCGCCGCCGAAATAGACCGAGTCCACCTCGTACTGACGGATCGCGTGCGAAGACTCCTCCAGATGGGCGATCAGCGCCTTCTGATATTTGTCCATCCGGTTATCACAGCCGGCAAGCGAGTAGAAATCGCAGTAGCCGCACTTCGACGCACAGAAGGGTATATGGATGTAGATACCCAGACGGGGTCTTGCTTTCATGACGATCCTCCGATTACAGGATGCCTGTCCCTGGGCGAAAAAGATATATAATCGTTTTTTGCGGGGGCGTGTACCTCGCAAAAAACACATCTCAGTCCGGAAGTGTGCGAGCGTCTCACGCAAGCGAGTGCGCGCACCGGACTGCAGCTCTCTCGTTTGAGAAGGCTTACCTTCTCAAACGCTTCAGAACAGCTCGCTCACGAGCTCCGTGAACTCGCCGGTGTCCTCCACCTCGATGCCTGCGTTCATCTCCGCAAGCACCCAGAGAATCTTCGCGAGCTTCTTCCCCTTCTCCTTGTCGCCCTCGAAGGCGGTCTTCACGGCCTCAAAGGCGGGGTGCTCGGGGTTGAGCTCCAGCACGCGCGTCGCGCGCAGCTTGCGCATCTCCTCGCTCGGGCCGGCGCGGAAATAGCGCTCCATCTCGAGCGTCAGCGGACCCTCGCTGGTCAGGCAGCAGGGGCGGGAGGCGAGCTTGCGGCTCAGGCGGACCTTCGCCACCTCCTCGCCGATGGCCTCCTTCACGAAGTCCAGCAGCTCCTTGTTCTCAACCTCGCGCTCCTCGGCGGCCTTCTTCTCCTCCTCGGTCTCGAAGCCGAGGTCGTCGGTCACGACGTTGCAGAAGCGCTTGCCGTTCACCTCGCGCAGGTTCTCAATGACCATTTCGTCCAGCGGGCTCGTGAGATAGAGGAGCTCATAGCCGCGGGAACGCACCTGCTCGCACTGGGGAAGCTCCTTGGCGTGTTTGAGGGTATCGGCGCTCGCGTAGTAGATTGCCTGCTGGCTTTCGGGCATAGCCTCGGCGTACTCCTGAAGCGTGATCTGGCGGTCCTTGTCGGTATAGAAGATCAGCAGGTCGCGCAGGAAGTCCTTGTAGCGGCCGTACTCGTCGCATATGCCGCACTTGAGGTCGGTGCCGAAGTTGCGGTAGAACTCCTCGTACTTCTCGCGCTCGTCCTTCAGCAGCTTCTCGAGCTCGCCTTTAATGCGCTTCTCGAGGTTCTGGCCGATGATGCGCAGCTGGCGGTCGTGCTGCAGCAGCTCGCGGGAGATGTTCAGGCTCAAATCCGGGGAGTCCACGACGCCCTTGACGAAGTCAAAGTAGTCGTGCACGAGCTTGTCGCACTTCTCCATGATCATGACGCCGTTGGAATAGAGGGTGATGCCGCCCTTGTTGTCGCCGGCAAAGGCGTTCTCGTTCTGCTCGCCGGGGACGAAGAGCATGGCCTTGTAGCTGACCGTGCCCTCGGCGTTTACACGCACCAGCGCGCAGGGATCCTTGCGGTCGCGGTTCTTCTCCTTGTACCAGGCGATGCAGTCATCGTCGGTCACTTCGCTCTTCGCGCGCTGCCAGATCGGGATGCGGCTGTTGATGGTCTCGTTCTCCGTAACCATCTTATAGTCGTACTTCGGGCTGCCGTCGTCGTTCTTCTCGCCGGTCTCAAAGCGCTCCTGATGCTCCACATCCATCCGGATGGGCCAGCGCACGTAATCGGAATACTTGCGCACCAGCGCCTTGAGCTTCCACACCTCGAGGTAGGAGCCATAGACCTCGTCGTCGCTGTCGGGCTTGAGGTGCATGATGACCTCAGTGCCGACGCTCTCCTTCTCAACCGGGGTGACGGTATAGCCGTCCGCGCCCTTGCTCTGCCAGCAGACGCCCTGCTCCTCGCCGTATTTGCGGGTAAGGACGGTGACCTCGTCGGCCACCATGAAGGCGGAGTAAAAGCCCACACCGAACTGGCCGATGATGCTGAGGTCCTCGGCCTTGTCCTGCTCCATCTCGCCCTTGAACTGGAAGGAGCCGGACTTGGCAATGACGCCGAGGTTGTTCTCGGCCTCGGCCAGGCTCATACCGATGCCGTTGTCGCGCACAGTGAGGGTGCGCGCCTCCTTGTCGGGGATCAGGTCGATGCGGAAATCGTCCCGGCTGAGCCCGACCTGGTCGTCGGTCAGGGACAGGTAGCAGAGCTTGTCGATGGCGTCGGACGCGTTGGAGATGATCTCCCGGAGGAAGATCTCCTTATTCGTGTAGATGGAATTGATCATCAGGTCAAGGAGCCGCTTGCTCTCGGCCTTGAACTGTTTTTTGCCCATGTTCGCAGTTGCCTCCATATTAAAATCATAATAAAGTATTATACCACACTTTCCGGTGATTTCAATACGTCGGGCGGGATAATGTGCAGCGCGGCAGCGGCAAGGGATGGCGCGGAGACAAGGCTGTTCTCCGCGCCACCTTCACATAAAGAATACAGCCGCCGTCATGAAAATGACGGCGGCTGTGCGGTATATGGTTAGTTTTTTGCGCTGCGTCTTACAGTCCGTACTCCGCCAGGAGCGCGACGGCGGCGTCATAGCTCTTCTCCGCCATGGCAGCACTGCCCGCGGTAGCGACGGCTGCAGGATCCTCCGCCCCAGCCACGGCTTCCTGCAGCGCGGCCCAGTCAGCAAAGATCTCCGTCTGCGTCGCCGCAAGCGTCTCGCTGATGTGTGCGGCGGCCTCGGCGTCGTCCTGCGCGATGTGACTCAGCGCGGCATAGACCCAGTAAAGCGAGTTCTCCCAGCCATCCGGGAACACAACCCAGACGCCCTCTTTCGCCGGGAAGTACGTCCCCTCAGTCGGCTCTTCCTCGACGTAAGCCGCGAAGTCGCAGCCCGCCTCATAGGCCGCAAACACACCGGTGGTCAGCATCGGATAGTACGGGATGAACACGTTGTAGACCGCATTATCCAGGCACAGCCATTCCACTGTGCCGAGGGCGGATGCGCCGCTCAGCTGGAAGATGTGGGTCTCGGTGTTGCCGGGCTTGCCGATGGGCGAGGTCTGATAGAAGCTGATCAGGCTCTGCACATCCAGCGCCCCGGCAGCCGTGATGTTCGTGTAGGGGGCGACGATCTTCCCCTCCCCATTGAGGTTCGAGATCTTGTAGGCGCCATCCTCGATGCCCTCAGCCGTGAGATCAGCCGGCCAGTTTTCCGCCGCAGCCAGGGTGTTGAGTCCCGCAGCCAGCCGGTAATAGGTATTTCCGCCGGGCACCGCTGCGCAGGAGGCGGCGAAGTCGATCACGTTCGCCTCCTCGTCCCCGACAAAGCTGCCCGCCGCGACGGCGGTCTCGATCAGGGCGGGCGAGGCGACAACATTCTCGCTGTCGTCCAGGTCGATCAGCCCGATGATGGAGATGTTCGGCTCAACGAAGAGCATGTCGGGCCCGAGCTTGACGGCCAGATACTGCGTACCGGAGACGTTCTCGATATACCAGGCCTCCTCCGGGTCCGCCAGGATGATGCCCGAGCCGGCGTTCGCCCCGACGGTGTCATAGATCGAGGTCAGCAGCTCCAGCGCCTCCTTGGCGCTGGCCGCCTCGCTCAGCAGCACCGTGGGGATCTCCGCCTCCTCGATCCCGTCCTCCGGGAAGGGATCGGCCTCGACCATGCCTTCCCCGCCGTGCAGCGTCTCGGTCGCGGTGATGCTCAGACCCATCTCGTTGGTGCCGCCGGCCTGGTAGGGTGTGTGCGCGTGCTCGCTCCCGCAGTCGGGGCAGACGCCCTGCGAGTTGTCGTCGCAGAAAGCGGTATAGGCGTAGCTGTCATGGGTGAAGGTCCAACTGAAGCCATAGCAGCCGTCATAGACTTCCCCCGCCGTATGTACGCCCGCCGGGATCGCGGAGAAGAGCTTGGCATAATCGGAGCTGTAGTCTTCGCTTCGTCCAAAAAAGCTGCTGCCATCCGCCGTGAGGTTCGCGCCGGCGTAGATGGTCGTACAGGCGAAGGCCTGCCCGGGCAGCGCCAGGAGAAGTACCAGGGCTACCAGGAGAGACGCGTAGTGTTTCCAATGCTTTTTCATGTTATGACTCCTCCCTTTTTGGATGATGGAAGCAGTATAACATGTATAATTATTTATTTCAATTGGAATTATATTCAAAAAATATCCATTAATTCCGCTTTCTATTCGTTATCTTTGCATATATATCCATTCAAAGTCGAAGAAAGACCCCGGGTCAGAAGGACCCGGGGCTTCCCTTTTTGCTGTTTTGCCATATGCTCATTATTGCTTGAACTGGTGCGCGTCCTGCAGCACCATCTCCTTGACCTTGAGGAGCCGCACCTTCGTGGCGTTCTCGTTCTCCTCCAGCTTCATGGAGATGTACTTGATGTTGCCCTCTAGCTCGGGGATCATCACGTACTCCAGCGCGTTCACGCGCCGGCGCGTCTTCTCGATCTCCTCGGCCAGCAGCTGCATCGTCTTCTCGACCTGCGCCAGCTCCAGCATATCCTCGAACACCCGCGCCAGCTTGTCCAGCGCGTCGTCCAGCTCGCCCGAGGTCTGGGCAAAGCCGTAGGGATAGATCTCCGAGGGATCGTTGTTCTTCGTCTGGAAGCTGTAGCGGGGGACGTTCACGCTCATGATGTTCTTGAACGTCATGCCCAGCTCCACGCTCTGCCGGGGATAGAGCAGCGCCTGCTCCAGCATCTCCGGGGACATGATGGAGCTCGCCACCTGCTGCGACGCGAAGGCCTGCGTGAGGCCCTCCTCCACGCGGGTACGCAGCTGCTTGTTGAGCTTCACCACGTCCATGAACTGGCGCATCAGCTCGTCGCGCTTGTCCTTGAGCAGCTTGTGGCCGCGCCGGGCGGTCTTCAGACGGCCCTTGAGCTGGTTGAGCACCATACGGGTCGGGGTTATCGCGGTACCTGCCATGTCGTCGTCACCTACCTTTCCAATGTGTCATCCGGTCGGTTATTTCGACGCCGGCATGTACTTCTCGATCATCTCCGGCTTGATGCGCTTGAGCTCACGCCGCGGCAGGATGCTCAGCTGCTCCCAGCCGAGGTCCAGCGTCTCCTGGATGGAGCGGTTGGTGGTGTTGCCCTGCGAGACGTAGCGCTTCTCGAACTCATCGGCGAACTTTGCGAAGAGCTTGTCGTCCTCACTCAGCGCGGCCTCGCCCAGGATCGTCATGAGCTCCTTGGCGTCCTTGCCGCGGGAGTAGGCGGCGAAGAGCTGGTTCATCGTGCCGGCGTGGTCCTCACGGGTTTTGCCGACGCCGATGCCCTTATCCTTCAGACGGCTCAGCGAGGGCAGCACGTCCACGGGCGGGACGATGCCCTTGCGGTGCAGCTCACGGCTGAGGATGATCTGGCCCTCGGTGATGTAGCCGGTCAGGTCGGGGATCGGGTGGGTCTTGTCGTCCTCGGGCATGGTCAGGATCGGGATCATCGTGATCGAGCCCTTCTTGCCCTGGCGGCGGCCGGCGCGCTCGTAGAGCGTGGCAAGGTCGGTATACAGGTAGCCGGGATAACCGCGGCGGCCCGGGACCTCTTTCTTGGCGGCGGAGACCTCACGCAGAGCCTCGGCGTAGTTGGTGATATCGGTCAGGATGACCAGCACCTGCATGTCCTTCTCGAAGGCCAGGTACTCGGCCGCGGTCAGCGCGACGCGCGGGGTGGCGATACGCTCGACGGCGGGGTCGTTGGCGAGGTTGGAGAAGACCACGGTGCGGTCGATGGCGCCGGTGCGGCGGAAGTCCTCGATGAAGTACTCGGACTCCTCGAAGGTGATGCCGATGGCGGCGAAGACGACGGCGAAGGTCTCGTTGTCGCCCAGCACGCGCGCCTGACGGGCGATCTGGGCGGCCAGGGCCGCGTGGGGCAGACCGGAGCCGGAGAAGATCGGCAGCTTCTGGCCGCGGACCAGGGTGTTCAGGCCGTCGATGGTGCTGACGCCGGTCTGGATGAACTCGGCCGGGTAAGCGCGGGCAGCGGGGTTCATGGGCAGACCGTTGATGTCGTTGTGCGCCTCGGCCAGGATGGCGGGGCCGCCGTCGATGGGATTGCCCATGCCGTTGAAGACGCGGCCGAGCATATCCTCGCTCACGGCGAGCTGCTGCGGGTGGCCCAGGAAACGGACCTTGGACTCCGCGAGGTTGATGCCCTGCGCGGACTCGAAGAGCTGCACGACCGCGCGGTCGCCCTCGACCTCGAGCACCTTGCAGCGGCGCTTTTCGCCGCTCGGCAGCTCGATTTCGCCCAGCTCGTCGTAGGTGACGCCCTCGACGTGCTCAACGATCATCAGGGGGCTCGCGATCTCATGGATGGTTTTATATTCTTTGATCATGCGTCCTCACCTCCGGCAATGACTTCTTCGATCTCCGCCTTCATCTCCGCGGCGATCGCGTTGTAATCGGCGGCGTAGGTCTCGGCGTCGGCCATCTTGGCGCGGCCGATCTTCTCGCGCGCGTCGATGGCGAAGAGGCCGTTCATGTCCGCGCCCTTCTCGAGCGCCTCGCGGCAGAGCGCATCGTACTGCAGCACGAGGTCCAGCAGCCTGAACTGCTTGCCGTAAGAGGAGTAGGCATCCTCGTCGACGAAGGCGTTCTGCTGCAGGAAGTCCTCGCGGATCATCTTGGCCGTCTCCATGGTGAGGCGATCGGCCGGGGACAGGGCGTCCTGTCCGACCAAGCGGACGATCTCCTGCAGCTCGCTCTCCTCCTGCAGGATGTGCATGGCCTTGGTGCGGTTTGCCATATAGGCCTCGCCGAACTGCTCGGTATACCAGGCGGCGAGGTTATCCAGATACAGGGAGTAGGAGGTCAGCCAGTTGATGGCCGGGAAGTGACGGGCGTAGGCGAGGGAGGAGTCCAGCGCCCAGAAGACCTTGACAATGCGCATGGTCGCCTGAGAGACGGGCTCGGAGATATCGCCGCCCGGAGGCGACACGGCGCCGATGGCGGTGACGGAGCCCTGCCGGTCGTCCGCGCCGAGGCACTGGACCACACCGGCGCGCTCGTAGAACTGGCTCAGACGGGAGGCGAGGTAGGCGGGGTAGCCCTCCTCACCGGGCATCTCCTCCAGACGGCCGGACATCTCACGCAGCGCCTCGGCCCAGCGGGAGGTGGAGTCGGCCAGGACGGCCACGTCGTAGCCCATGTCGCGGAAGTACTCCGCGATGGTGATACCGGTGTAGATCGACGCCTCGCGGGCCGCCACAGGCATGTCGGAGGTGTTCGCGATCAGCACGGTGCGCTTCATCAGCGGCTCGCCGTTGCGCGGGTCCTTCAACTCGGGGAACTCCATCAGAACGTCGGTCATCTCGTTGCCGCGCTCGCCGCAGCCGATGTAGACCACGATGTCCACGTCCGACCACTTGGCGAGCTGGTGCTGCACGACGGTCTTGCCCGAGCCGAAGGGGCCGGGGACGGCGGCGGTGCCGCCCTTGGTGATCGGGAAGAGCGTATCGATGATACGCTGGCCGCTGTTCATGGGGCGGTTCGGGACATACTTGCGGGTGTAGGGACGGGCGATACGCACGGGCCAGCGCTGGATCATCGTAAGCTCATGCTCTGTGCCCTTCGCGTCCTTCACGACGGCGATCACGTCGGTGACCACATGCTCACCGCTGCCGATCGAGACGAGCTCGCCGCTCACCCCGTTCGGGACCATGATCTTGTGCAGGATCGCGCTGGTCTCCTGCACCGTGCCCAGCACGTCGCCCGCGCCGAGCATCTCGCCCACCTTCGCGACAGGCACGAAGTCCCACTTCTTCTCGCGATTCAGGGCGGGCACGTCGGTACCGCGGGTGATGCTGTCGCCGGTCAGGGCGCGCATCTCCGGCAGGGGGCGCTGGATGCCGTCGTAGATGTTGTCGAGCATGCCGGGTCCGAGCTCCACGGACATGGGCATGCCGGTGGTCACGACCTCCGCGCCCGGTCCGAGGCCGGAGGTCTCCTCATAGACCTGGATGGAGGCCTGGTCGCCGGTCATATTCAGGATCTCGCCGATCAGGTGCTGGGTGCCCACGCGCACAACGTCCGAGACGTTGGCGTCCGCAAGCCCCTTCGCCACGACAAGCGGTCCGGATACTTTTGTTATTGTTCCGCTCATAAGCAAAGCTTCCTTCCTTTAATCTCCGAGAGTGTTCGTGCCGACGGCACGCTCGACGGCTTCCTTCAGCGCCGTCTGGCCGAGGCCGATCGAGCCCTCGCGGCCCGGGATCAGGATGATCGCCGGGGTGGGGCTGTCCTTGAATTTGCCGATCTCCGCCGCGAGCTGCTGGGCGAGCGCCTCCTCGATATAGATGATGGCGTACTCGTCGCTCTCGCGCGTCAGCCGGCGCAGAGCCTCCCGCGCCTCCTGCGCGTCGGCCGCGGGGCAGGTCTCCAGCCCCAGGGCCTTGAAGCCCATGACGGTCTCCCGACCGCCGATAACCGCAATCTTAAGCATACAGATCACGCAGCCTTTCCCGGATCGTGTCGGGCGCGATGCCCGCGAGCCGTCCCGTCAGGATCATGCGCACCGCGGTGACCTCACCCTCCACAGCCGCCAGATACGCGACCAGGGTCTCGGGGCCGAAGCCCACGAGCTTGGCGTCCTTCAGGAAGGCCGTCACGGCGTTGTCGCAGGCGAGCTCAAAGGCGGTCATCCGCCCGCCGCCCGCAGCCTCCGCCCCGAGGGCGGCCGCCTGGGCCAGCTTGCTGTTCTGGAAGAGGCCCGCGAGGGCCTCCCCGTCGCCCGCCGCCGCGATGCGGCTCTCGGACACGCTCCCGCCCGCGAGCAGCACGCTCTGTAGGAAATCCGCGTCCTTGTGCATGCGCATCGTACGCACCGCGCTCTTGAGGTTCGTGCTGTCGATCAGCAGCCGGACATAGTCCTCCAGGAAGGGGCAGGCCGCCTCGGCCGCCGCCTCCTTCATCTCCCCGAAGCAGGCCTGATCGAGGATCAGGTCGGCCATCTGGGGATTGGCCGTGCGGGCCAGGACGCTGCGCGCCTCCTCCATCGCCGCGCCGAGCGCGTTCGGCAGCTCGACATAGCGGCTCTCCTGATACGCGGCCAGCAGCTTCTCCGCCGGGACACGTCCCGCGGCCGTCAGCAGACGGGCCGGGTCGCTGCCCATGGCCTCGCCCTTGACGATGGCCTTCACGTTGTGATAGTCGTACTTCACACGGAATGCGCGCACGATCGCCTTGTCGGGTGCGAGGCTGTCCATCTCGGCCAGCACCGCGTCCCGCCGTTCGGCCAGGAGCGCTTCGATCTCATCCGCCCGGCTCTGCGCCATATCGGGATACCCGCAGTCGGTCAGGAGCTTGGCCGCCTCTTCGAAGGAGGGCGCGTCCAGCATGCGCTGGGCCTTTTCGTTCGAGAGCAGCTGCGGCTCCCGCGCCCGCAGCATCGCCGACAGGCACAGGTAGGCGTCTCTTTTATTAGCCAAATCTCATTCCCCCTATCCGGGTTCAGGCAAAGAGCCTGTCCGCAATCTCCGCGGACATCTCTCCCCGGCAGAGCTCCACCAGCAGCTCCGCCGTGCAGTTGGCCTCCACGCTGCCCCGGCTCAGGATCAGGCCGCCGGCGAAGGAGCCGACGCGCTCGGACAGGCTCAGCCTGCCGCCGCCCAGCTTCTCATTCGCCGCCTTGACGACCGCCTCGCCCACAGCCGCGCGGTCCCGCTCGTTGAGGATGATCTCCTCATCGCCGGTGACCGAGGCCCGGGCCGCCAGCTTCGCAAGGAAGGCGACATACTGCTCCTCGGGCAGGCTCGTCAGCAGCGTCTGCGCCTTCTCGAAGCTCGCGGAGACCATCTCCTGCTTCACGGCGAGCAGGCTCTTCTTCGCCTCCATGTTCGCGATGCGCTGCACGCTGTCCATCCGGTCCTGGCAGGCCTTGGTGCCGGTCCGCACCTTCTCGGCGTAGACCGCGGCGGCCCGCTTATCGTACTCGGCGCGGATCTGCGCAGCCTCTTCCTCGGCCTTCGCCAGCACGGCGTCAGCCTGGCTCTTCGCGTCCGCCCGGATATGTGCGATGATTTTTTCCGTGCCTTTCATAGTTCATCTCCAATCCGCCGCTCCCGCCGGGAGCGGTCTGTATTCCGCCGTGTTTCCTCAGCCGATGCTGATGCCGTTGAGCATCATGAAGGAGGCCAGCAGAGACAGGATGGCGTAGAACTCAACGGTGATGCAGAGGATCATGCCCTTGGACCAGTCGTCGGGCTTTTTGGCCAGAATGTTCATGGAGGAAGCAGCGACCTTGCCCTGCGCCGCGCCGGAGACGAGACCGCCGATGCCGATGGGCAGGCAGGCGCCGAAGATCTGCCAGCCTTCCGCGATGGACATGCCCGGAACGAGCTTGTTGAAGGCAAGGAACCAGATGACGAAGCCGTAGAGGCCCTGGGTGCCGGGGATGACCTGCAGGATCATCGCCTTACCGAACTTGGAGGGGTCCTCCGACACGAGGCCTGCACCCGCCTGGCCGGCATAGCCGGTGCCGAGGCCGGAGCCCGAGCAGGCCAGAGCGGCGGCGAGGCCGGCGCCCAGCAGGCCGAGAGCATAGCCGTTAAAAATGCTTGTGAAATCCATGTGTAATTCCTCCTAATAAAATGTATCTTATTTTATTTGATTCTCTCAGGATTCGCTCTTGGTCTGCGCATACTTGGTGCGCAGGCGCAGCGGGTCGAAGGGCCGTCCGCCGTCCTCGTAGAACTTGCCGAAATACTCCAGGCACTGCAGACGCAGGTCATGCACGAAGCAACCGAGCAGGTTCAGACCGAAGTTCAGCACATGGCCGATCACGAAGATCAGCAGGAAGATCAGGAAGCTGAAGACCGTGACCCCCTTGGCCGAGGGCATGGCGGCGATGGAGTTGAAGACCTGACCCACCACGCTGCCGGCCAGCATCAGGGCCATGATACGCGAGTAGGACAGCACATCGCCGAACCAGCCTGTCACGGTGTTGTAGACGCAGCCAATAGCGGCCGTCACCTTGCCGAAGCCCTTGGCCTCGCGCCCCGCGCCGAAGAGCAGGCACACGACGCCAACGATCAGAATCACCAGGCCGATCTTCTCCGGGATGGCCAGGAGCCCCAGCTTGGGAAGCAGGAACAGCACGCCGCCCAGCAGGATGATCCAGAGGGAGCCCTCCTCGAAGATGGCGCTTGCCAGCTCGCCCCGGCGTTTTTTCTTGACGAAGTTGATGACCATGCCGGTGTTGAGCTGGATAAAGCCCAGCACCATCGCCCCGTAGAGGACCGGCTGCGCGCCGCCCTCGGCCAGGGGATTGAAGAGGTAGGGCAGACCCTTCCAGGTGCTCTCCGGATGGAACATGTGCACCAGCTGATAGGGCAGGTCGCCGAAGAGACCGCCGGTCAGCGCGCCCATGATGAAGGTGGAGATGCCGCAGTAGAGCAGGATCTGGCAGAAGGAGAGCGTGCCCGCGCGGGGCTTGATCTTCTTCATGGCGACCAGGGCCGCCAGCACCATGATGATCCCGTAGCCCATGTCCGCCATCATCAGCCCGTAGAACAGGATGAAGAAGGGCGCCATCAGGGGGTTCGGGTCCACGCCGTTGTAGGCGGGGAGCGAATACATATTGGTGACCATGTTCATGGCGTTGGTCACCGCGTTGTTCTTGAGTTTGACGGGGACCTCGGGGTACTCCTCCTCGGTGGGGTCCCGGGTCTCCCAGGCGCAGTCATAGCGGTCGAAGAGCTTCGCGAGCTCCTCCTCCCGCTCGGCCGGGCACCAGCCCTCGAGCACGACGACGGAGTCGGTGCCGTAGAGCCGCTCCTCGGCCTCGGCCAGCCCCACCTGGGTGCAGACCTGGTCGGCCGCGAGCTTGAGGTCGTCCCGGCACACCGCCCGGTCCTTGAGCTGGCCGCGGGTCTCCTCCTTCTCCGCCGCGAGGCTCTGCAGCTTCTGCTCCGCCTCCGCGATGCAGGCCTTGGGCGTGCCCCTGAGCCCGCTCAGCGCCGAGGCCGTGAAGCCGAAGCCGCGCAGACACTCCTGCACCGCCGGCACCGCCTCGCGCATCGCGAGGATCAGGATGTAGTGCGCGCTCTTGTCCTCGGAGATGGGATAGAGTTCCGCCTCGTCGCTCGCCTCCTCGACCGCGGCCTTCACCTGGCCCAGCGGGATACGGGCGGAGACGGTGCCCATCAGGATCGCCGTGCGCTCCGTGCCGTCCTGCTCGAGCGGCAGGTCCAGATCCTTCCAGGGCGTGAGGCTCTCGATGCTGCCGTGCAGCCGCAGCTCCTCCGCCGTGATGCGGCGGACACGTTCGTCCAGCGCCGCGACCTCCCCCGCCTTCTCAAGCGCGCTCTCGATGCCGGTACTGTCCAGCAGCGTCTCATCCGAGAACTCGGGCTTCGCGGACAGGAGCGGCTTTTTGACCGGCGCGTACTGATCCAGCAGCTCCACCGCGTGCTCGAGCGCCGCCTGCTTGCCGCGCAGGGCCATCAGCTCGCTGCTCTCGCGGTGGACCTGATCGCTCAGGCCGTCCTCTTCGAGCACGCTCTCGAGCTCCGCGAACTCCACGCAGCCGAGCTTCGCGAGCTCGCGCAGCAGCTCCTCCTTGCGGGAACGGACCAGCATCAGCCGCAGGCGTTTCATTTTCAAAATGGCCATGTCAGTCGTTCACTATCCTTTCCACAATGAGCGCCGCCGCTTCTTCCAGCTTCGGCCCGGCCTGGGCGCGCAGCTGCGCCTCCCGGCCGCGCAGGGTCTCGGTCAGCTCCCGGCTCTCCTCCGCGGACTTCTCCTCGGTCCGGCGGCGGAGCTCCTTCAGCTCGCTCTCGGCTTTGGCGACCGCCGCTTCCACAGCGGCCTTTCCGGCGGCCTCGGCGTCGCTGAGCAGCTGCTTCGCCTGCGCTTCGGCCGCGGCCACCGCCGCCTTCGCCTCCGCTTCCGCGCGCGTTACGCTCGTAATCGCCTCAAATGACATTGGCACACCCCCTCTTTGTTCATTTTCCTCTCCGGGACCCGTCCCGGCCCCGGAACGATATCGTTTCCTTTGTGCAAAACTTACATATTATTATAAAGCACGGCGCCTCTCTGCGCAAGCGCAATTTCATACATTTTTGATATTTTTTTGACAATTGTTTTTATATGATCACACAAAGAAAAACCGTCCCCCGTTTCATCGGAACGAGGGACGGTTGCCTGGCAGGCATATCAGCCGTAGCTGTGCAGGCCGGACATCAGCGTGTTCACGCCCGCGAAGGTGAAGAGCACCACCGGCACTGCGATCACGACGTACCAGGCCATGGCGCTCCCGCGCCTGCGGCCGCGCAGGCGCAGATGCAGATACACGACGTAGATGATCCAGGTGATGAGCGCCCAGACCTCCTTGGGATCCCAGGTCCAGAACGCAGACCAGGCCTGCTCGGCCCAGATCGCGCCGCTCAGGATCGTCACGGTCAGCATCAGCACGCCGAGTGCGACGAGGCGATAGCTGAGGTAATCCATCTGCTCGAGCTTGAGCGCGTCCGCCTCCCGCGCTTTCTTTTGAAGCAGGATGTAGCGCAGCCCGACGCAGCCCGACACGATGAAGGCGGAGTAGGAGATGACCGCCGAGCCGATGTGGAAGGCGAACCAGCCGCTGCGCAGGGCGGGCATCAGGTCCGTGATCTCTTTCGGCTGCAGCGCCGCGTAGGAGAGAATCAGGAAGGTCATGGGCATCGCGATCACGCTCAGCCACTCGGCCTTCATGCGCGTGCGCAGGATGACGAGCAGCAGCGCTACGCCCCAGGCGAAAGCCGCGGAAAACTCAAACTGATTCGAGAGCGGAATCCGATGCGCGCGGAGGCCGCGCACGACGAGGTAGGCCGTGTGCGCCGCGAGCGCGAGCAGGAAGAGGACCCAGGCCACCTTCCCCAGCTTCTCCTTTTTGAACACCATCGCCGCGAACTGAAGCGCCATCGCGGTGAAATAGACGATCAGCGCGCCGAAAAACAGGACATTCATGTTGTCTCCTCCTCTTGCATGCATGCCCGGACCTCAAGGCGCATCCCCTCCGGCTTGGGGCCGGCGACGACGCAGCCCTCCCCGTCCACGCGGACGAGAACGGGCGGGCAGAAGAACGTAATGTAGAGCCCGGCGGTCATCAGCAGGAAGGCCGCGCAGAGCAGGATGTTCACGATGCCGGGCGTGTGTTTGATGCGCAGGCCGGGGTATTCGACCGGTTTTTCAAACCGGAAGACGAGCTCGCCGATCTGCAGCTCCTCGCCCGGGAAGGCCAGCACCGGCGTGAAGACGCCGTCCGACACGGTCTCGACCTGATAGACGGGGTTCGGGTAGCTCCCCGCGGTATTCGTGATGAGTGTGACATTGCCGCTCGGGTCGCGCAGCAGGTCGGGATACACCGCCTGGTACCAGAGTCCGCTCTTCCCGTCCAGCGACAGGAAGACCAGGTCGGTCAGCGTCAGGGTGTCTTCCCCGCCGTTATCCAGGTTCTTCACCGTGATCGCTCCGGCGGTGGCATAGGTCTGCTGGTAGATCTTCCACTCCCCGAAGGCGAGCGGGTGGTTCACGCGGATCGTGCGCAGGCCGCTCTCGCGCCCGTCGGGCAGCGTGACCGCGATCTCGCTCGTGAAGTCGAGGCGTCCCTCGCCGTTCTCGATCCGGAAGCTCTCCACCGCGATCGTCGTCCCGTCGTCCATCCGGACGCTCTCGCCGGGCAGGCAGCTCCGGTCCACGGTTCTGGGCAGGTAGAGTGCCAGTGCGCCGAATAGCAGCGTAAGCAGGATGGACAGGTGCGTGATGAAGCTCCCGTAGCGGCCGAAGCCGTTTTTGCTAAACACCGTCGCCCCGCCGAACGTCTCCTCCCGGCAGCGCATCGCCCTCAGCCGCGCGAGCAGCCGCTCCCGCTGCCGTTCGTCGAGCGTATAGTCGTTCGCGCGCCGCAGCATGGCCTCCCGCTCCCCGGCCCCGGCCGCCGCCACGCGGCGGATGCGGATCAGCGAGCAGAGGGTGAGGTTCAGCGCAAGCAGCACGAGCAGCGTCTGGAAATACCAGCTGTGGAACACATCGTGCAGCCCGAGCGCCATCAGTGCTCCGTGCAGCGTCGGATAGCGCTGGGCATACCAGCCCAGTTCCTGCCCCTGGGGGATGAGCGTCCCCGCCACGGACAAAAGCGCGATCAGCCCGAGCAGGATCAGCCCGAAGCGCATCGAGCGCAGGAAGGAATAGACTTTCTTCATATCTTCACTCCCGAAAAAAGGAGACTGACTGCGGTGGCAGTCAGTCTCCTGCTTTCGCTGTGTTTCGCCCTTCATCAGGCGGATTTGAACATGCCCAGCGCCTCGGCGGTCAGGTTCTCCGCCTTCTCGAGGCAGCTGTTGGTCAGGCTCGGGTTATGCACGCCCTCGCTGTTCTCGACGAACACGAAGTCCCAGTAGAACTGGGCGTCGCGGGCCACGGCACGGATCGCGTCAAGCTCCTCATCCGTGTACTCACCGCTCTCGACAGCCTGCGCGAGCGTCTCGGTCAGTTCGACCAGCTTGTCCGCCGCCGCCGTGGTGCGTGCCACGGTCTTCTCCTGGACCGCGCGGACCTCGGACACGAGATCCTGGTGGCAGGCGGAGCACTCGGCCGCGATCAGGCCGGGATTGTCCAGCGGGCTCGTCAGATAGTGGTTCGGATAGGTGCTGCCGTCCTCCGCGACGACCGTGCCCATATGGCAGTCGGCGCAGGTGAACTGACTGGCGTGGATGCTGCCCTTGCCGAGGAAGGTCTCCAGCTCGGGGTGCTGCACCTTGATCTGACGCACGCCGGTGCGGGGATTGGTGTAGTCGGCGAAGCCCAGGCCGTTCTCATCCACCACCACGGTGTTGTAGTAGTTCAGGATGGCGTCGGGGCTCATGCTCTCAATGCTGTCGTGCGGCAGCGTGGTCGCCGCCGTGCCGGGATAGAAGAAGTACTCATTGTGGCACTGGCCGCAGGCCAGGGTCGCCGCGGGGATCTTCTCGAAGTCCTCGCCCACCGCATCGATCAGGTAGGTGTGGGTGACCGTGATCTCACCCGGGGTGTTGGCATGGCAGCTGTAGCAGCTGATGCCCTCGTCGACCAACTCGCGCACCTCGTCAAAGCTGAGCTGATAGGCCTCGGGGCCAATCTCGTTGACGAGATTGGTGAAATCCGGGGTCTTGCAGGTCCAGCAGTTGGCCATGGCGTGGGGACGACCGGTCTCGAGGATGTCGTCGACGTCGTAGAAGTGGCCGCGCGCGCTGCCGTAGCACTTGGAGAAGCCGTAGGGCTCATAGAGCGTTACGAGCTGCGGGAACACTTCCAGATAGTTGACGATCTCGTCGTTCTCCTGATTCTGCATCAGGCTCGCGTAGATCGCGGGGTATTGCTCTTCCCATTCCGCAGCGTGCATCACGGTCACGCCGGACTTGGTCTCGACCTTGTTGGCGACCAGCTTGCCGGTGTGCTCCGCGTCCGCCACCTTGAGAACGGTGCCGGCCGCCGGGGCGCCCTCCGCGGCGGTGTCCGCAGTGGCTGTACCGGCTGGCGCGGTCACAAGACCGACCACCAGGACGCAGACGAGAAACAGCCCGCAGGCGATGCCGATCAGGTCGTGCAGTTTGTTCTTCCCTTTCATGATGTGGATCCTCCATACCTCTATATTAAGAAATGAGGAGATTACCGCAGTTTGATTATACCCTATCTTTATTCTTCCGTCAAGGACGCTTTTCTGCCGCTCCGCCCTCCTTCCGACAGACTTCGCGCCTATCGCGGCCTATACTGGGAGGCAGGAGGGGATACGCATGAAAAAGCTCCTGTTCACGCTGACGCTGCTGGCGCTGCTCGGCTTTCTGAGCGGCTGCGCCTGGCTCGAAAAGCCGACGCCGGACTACCGCGCCCTGCTGCTCGATTGTGCACTGCGCGGCGACACGGAGGCAGGGCGCGCGGCCGCCCGTGCACGCGACGCCAGCCTGGCGGAAAACGGCTCAAGCGACGTGCGGGTCGATTTTGACGATCTGCTGCAGCTCAGCCGCTATCTCACGCTCCGCGCCGGAGATGAGCGGCTCTCGGACGAGCAGCGTCTCTGCACCGGGGAGGTCCTGCTCAACCGCGTGGCCTCGCCGGAGTTTCCCGACACGCTCGCCGAGGTGATTGCACAGGCGGAGCCCGCTCTGCCCGCGGATCTGCGTTCAGACCGCCGCTGCGCCGAGGCCGCCTGGGAGCTGCTGTCCGGCCGCCGTCTGCTCGACAGCCGCGTGGTCTGGCGGTCCGTCGGCCGGCCGCACGGCGCCGTATATGCCACCTTCTGCGACCGCTATTGCCGCGTCACCTATTTCTGTCTCACCGATTATCCCGAGCTATACGGATAAGCCGCACGGCGCCGCTTGACGCTGTACGCGCTTTACGGTAAAATGATCGTATCCGATACCAATAAAACAATGAGGAGTGACGGTCATGGAACAGAGCTACATCCAGCGCACCAGCGGTATCAAGGCCCGTGACAAGATCGGCTACGCAATGGGCGCCCTCGCCTCCTGTCTTGTATTCGGCCTGACGCAGAGCATCCTGAACAAATATTACACCGACGTCTTGGAGATCGGCGTGCTGAGCGTGATGATCATGACGATCGTGGCGCGCATCTGGGATGCGATCAACGACCCCATCTGGGGCTGGATCATCGACGGGGCAAAGGCCAGCCACACCGGGCGCTACCGCCGCTGGATCCAGATCTTCGCCGTGCCGACGGCGCTCGCGGCCGTGTTGATGTTTGCGGACGTGCGCGGTTTCTCCGCCGGGGGAAAGATCGCCTGGATCTACTTCACTTACATCCTCTTCGGCATGCTCTACACCTGCATCAACATCCCCTACGGCTCGCTGGCCCAGGTCATCACCTCCAGCGATAAGGAGCGCAGCTCGCTCTCGGTCTTCCGCTCCATCGGCTCCACCTTCGGTGCCATG
The DNA here is from genome assembly GCA_030531505.1 of Eubacteriales bacterium. Taxonomy (GTDB): domain Bacteria; phylum Bacillota; class Clostridia; order Oscillospirales; family Oscillospiraceae; genus Limivicinus. Next base: position 85,370 of record JAUNNH010000001.1, on the reverse strand, counting down.
CCCGCGATGGTGCTCGCCAGCATGTGCTATGTGAAGCTCGCCGACGGCAGTTCCCGCATGGACTATCACAAGGTGCTCGTCGGCGCGATCGTGATCGCCGTGCTGAGCGTGCTCGCCTATTACGCCTGCTACGCCTGGACGCGCGAGCGCGTGGAGACCAAACCTGTCAAACGGCAAAAGGGGCAGACGCGCGAGGTCATCCGCGTCCTGCTCCGCAGCCGCCCCTTCATGGCCGTTTCCCTCGCCTCGATGCTCTTCCTCGCCGCGCAGATGTTCGGTCAGGGCTACAACACCTATCTCTTCGACCACTATTTCCACAAGACGGGCCTGACGATGCTCCCGACGGTCTTCCAGTATCTGCCCGTCGCCGTCATTATGCTCTTCGCGACCCGGCTCGGCAATCGCTTCGGCCGGCGCGAGGTCTGCGCCTGGGGCATCCTGCTCGCCGCGGTCTTCTATCTTGCACTCTTCGTGCTCGCGCTCTTCGGCATCACGAGCGTCTGGCTGTACCTGGCCGCCTGTCTCGCCTCCGGTGTCGGGACCGCCTTCATCTTCCTGCTGGTCTGGGCACTCGCCACTGACGCGATCGACTACAACAAGGTCGTCTACGGCCTGAACGACGAAGCGACGAGCTATGCCTTCTACTCCTTCATGCGCAAGCTCGGCACCACCGTCGCCACCATCCTCATCAATGTCCCCCTGCTGCGCATCGGCTACTCCGGCAGTAAGCTCAACACCGAGGGGCTCACCCCCGAGGCGCTCCGAAGCATGTACAACTCCTCCGTCATGATCCCGGCGGTGCTCTTCCTGCTCGTCTTTGTGATCCTGCAGTGGATGAATCCGCTGAGCAAAAAGCGCGTGGAGGAGCTGCAGCAGGAGAAGGAGCGTGTCCTGGGCGCGCAGAGGAGCTGAAGCCATGGACGCCTATCAGCTCAAAAAACGGATCGAAGCGCAGCCGGACGCGAAGCTGAAGGATCTGGTACAGGCACTTTTGTATGAGGAGATCGTGAATCTCCGCATCGCCCCCGGCGCCAAGCTCAACGTCAACCAGCTCGCCGCGACGCTCGGCATCTCCCGCACGCCCGTGGCAGAGGCGGTCGCCGGGCTTGGGGACATCGGCTTCGTGGTCAGCCGTCCCGGTGTTCCTGGCAGCTTCGTGCGTGAGCTGAGCCTCACCGATATGATCGACCTCTACCGCGTGCGTGACGCGATCGAGAGCGAGGCCGCTTCTCTCTGCGCCCACCACTGCGACGACCGGACCGTGCTGGAGCTCAGCGATCTGGCCGATGCTTTCCGCGTGAGCGTGCTGCGCCGGGATATCCGCGGCATGAAGGACACGGACATGCCCTTTCACCGGCTGATCGTGGATTCCTGCGAAAACCCCTACATCGTGCGCAGCTATGAGCTGATTCTCCCCCGGCTCATCATGTACCAGGCGAGCATGCTGGAGTTCGTCGGGCGCGAGGAGAGCCGCTCCAATCCCTGGATGCCCTCCGTGCAGTTCAACCATCTCGCCGTGGTCTCGGCCATCCGTCTGCGTCTGCCCGATCTTGCCCGCCAGGCCATGCGCGAGCATATCGCGAACTCCCTCTCTTTTACCAGCCGCTCGGGCGGCGCCGCCGACCCCTTCCAGTCCCTGCGAAAGTAAATACAAGAAAAAACGAGACCGGGAAGCCAAGGCGTCCCGGTCTCGTTTTCGTATGTCAGGATCAGTCTACGCGCTCGTCGCCCCAGAAGAAGAGCGCGACGGTGCCCGGCCCGGTGTGGGAGCCGATGGTAGTGCCGATGTTGTTGATGAGCACCTTGCCGTTGAGCTTCGGGAACTTCTCCTCCACCAGCGCAGCCACGGCCTCGGCGTCCGGCAGGCAGGCGGACATGGAGATATAGCACTTGCCGTCGTAGTCGTGGCCGTCGCGGGCATGCTTTTCCATCTGCTCTACGCAGGCGCGGATGACCTTTTTCTTCGTACGGATCTTGAAGCGCGGGATCAGGCGGCCCTTGAAGTCGACGTTCATGAGGGGGCAAATCTCCAGCAGGCCGCCGAAGACCGCCGCCGTCTTGGAGATGCGGCCGCCCTTGACGAAGAAGGTCAGATCCGTGGAGAAGAACCAGTGGTGCAGCTTGAGGCGATTTTCCTCCAGCCACTGCACCAGCTCCTCGGCACTCAGGCCCTCGTCCCGCTTGTCTGCCGCACCGTCCATCAGCAGGCCGTAGCCGGAGGAGGCGGCCAGGGAATCCACCACGTAGATATGCCGCTCGGGATAGCGCTCCTGCACGATGAGCGCGGCGTTCTGCGCACCGTTGATGGAGCCGGAGATGCCGGAGGAGAGCGTCACGTGTACGACATCCAGGCCCTGCTCAGCATAGCCGGAGAAGAACTCCACATAGTCGGAGATGTTCACCTGGGCAGTGCGTGTATCGGCGCCCGCCGCCATGCGCTTGTAAAACTCGTCAAAGGGGATACTCTGCCCCAGGTCGTCGGGGTATTCCACCCCATCCAGCGCGTAATGGAAGCAGAGATAAGGGATGTTGCGCGCCTCAAAATGCTCCTTGGAGAGATCCGCCGTGGAGCAGCAGCTCAGAACATAGGCCATGTCAAAGGTCTCCTTTCATTTCATCCGCCTTTATCTTAAGCCGCGCTGCCGCAAAAAAGCAAGATACTCTGCATGCGCACGATTCTACAAAGTAAGGCCCCCGGCAGATTTTTCTCTACCGGGGGCAAAATGCCTCTCTACGATTTGTGGAACCGGCGGGATTATGCGCCTTTTTCGTCCTTCCGCCGGGGGTGAGTGCGCACACGGAAGCTCAGGAACACCAGCGCCTCCGCCAGCACGGCGACCAGGAAGATCTGCCAGGGGTTCGCATTCCAGAAGAGCAGATAGATCATCAGAAACAGGCTCAGCACGAAGGCCGCGACCACATATTTCAGATGCTTTTTCCTTTCAAAGACGCAGATAAGCACCAGATAGGTCAGGATCGAGACGGGCAGCGCCACCACGAAGATCTGCCAGCAGATGATGTGCGCGAGCCAGAGCGCGACGAAAGCCGAGAGCGCGAGCGTCCACACGCCGAGCACCGCGATCGCGATGATCACGCGCACGCTGTAGCTGCGCTCCTCCTTCTCCGGCTCGGGCGGTGCCCAGCTCTCCGGCGGGGAGAGCAGCGCGTCCACCGTCACGCCGAAGATCTCCGCAATCTGGGTAAGCACATAGGCGTCCGGGATCGCTTCGCCCCGCTCCCACTTGGAGATCGTTTTATCCGAATAGTTCAGCAGCGCGCCGAGCTCGGCCTGGGTCATGCCCCGCCCCGTGCGCAGCTTGATGAGGTTGCCGGCTGTAACCAGCTTGAGCTCCGATAGTTCCATCGATCGTTTTCCTTATTATAGGGATGGTGTATTGTACCACGTCCCCGGCTGATTTTCAACTCTTTACGGAAATCGAACGACCCGGCCCCTTGCAATTCACTGCGGCGGGTGGTACACTCGTTGCGCTATGAATGACAAAAAGCGAAACTTCATCATGTGGACCGCGCGGCTCCTGCCGCTGCTGGGTCTGGCAGTCGGGCTCGGCTGGCTCCTGCTCTCCGGGCGCAGCCTCACCGTGGACGAGATCCTGGACTATACGCCCGCTCAGCCGCTGCTGGCGGCGCTTTTCCTGTGGCTGGCCTTTGCACTCAAAAGTCTCTCGATGGTTTTCCCGGTGCTCCTGCTCTTCGCTGTAAGCGGGCAGCTTTTTCCGCTGCCTGTCGCCCTCGCGGTAAACACCGTCGGCATCGCGATCACGCTGACGCTGCCATATTTGCTCGGGCGCGCCTCGGAGCTTGATTTCTCGGAGAAGCTCATCGCCCGCTATCCCAAACTTCGGGAGCTCAGGCGCGTGCGGGAGACGAGCGGCTTCTTCCTCTCCTTCATCGCCCGCGCCGTCGGCATCCTCGCCTGCGACGTGGTGAGCCTGTACTTCGGAGCCACTCGCCTGCCCTACCCCGCCTATATCGCGGGCGGCGTGCTGGGCTTCATGCCCGATCTGATCTGCGCCACGATCCTCGGCCAGCAGATCGAGAACTGGGACAGCCCCGCCTTCTGGATCACGCTCGCCGTGAACATCCTCGCCTGCGTGAGCGCCGTGTTCCTCTACCGCTGGTACCGCCGCCGGGCCGGGATCGCCTGATCGAATACGAATACCGTTTACACGGGAGGTCTTCGGGCCTCCCGTTTGTCGATCTTGTCGATTTTTGTTCAAAAAGTCAAATCAATTTGGGTAAATCCTCCAATTGCAATTTAAATCGCTATCGTGCATAATGAAAAATACGTTACGGGAGAACAATTGTCCGCATATCGCGGACACGGTTTGTAACAAATGAACAGGAGGAACGAAAATGAAAAAGCTCGTATCCATCGCATTGGCCCTGGTCCTGGTCTTTGCCCTCTGCTCGATCGGCTATGCCGACAACCCCGTCGTCAAGATCGGCGTTTTCGAGCCCCAGTCCGGCGACAACGGCGCCGGCGGCAAGCAGGAAGTCCTCGGCATGCAGTATGCCAACTATCTGACCCCGACCGTTGAGATCGACGGCGTCGAGTACGACGTGGAGCTGGTCTACGCCGATAACGCCTCTTCCAACGACAAGGCTCCCACCGCCGCCCAGACTCTGATCTCCAGCGGCGTCTCCGTGGTGCTCGGCTCTTACGGCTCCGGCGTCTCCATCGCGGCGAGCGACACCTTTGACGCGGCCGGCGTGCCCGCCATCGGCGTCACCTGCACCAACCCCCAGGTCACCGCGGGCTGCGATGTGTACTTCCGCATCTGCTTCCTGGATCCCTTCCAGGGCACCGTCCTCGCCAACTTCGCGAAGAACGAGCTCGGCGCAAGCAAGGCCTACTGCCTGGCCAAACAGGGCGACGACTACTCCGGCGGTCTGTGCAACTACTTCATCGATGCCTTTGGCAAGGACAACTGCGTCTATGAGCAGTTCCCGGAAGGCACCTCCGACTACTCCACCTACATCACCAACGCCCAGAACCAGGGCTGCGACGTGTTCTTCTCCCCCGTGTCCACCGAGGCGGCCGCCCAGATCATCGCCAAGGCTGACACCCAGGCTCTGGGCATGCCCATCCTGGCCGGCGACACCTGGGACTCCAACGTCATCCTCGCCGCTGCGAAGGGTACCGACGTGCAGATCAACGTGACCACCTTCTATCAGGAAGGCGCCGCCCCCGAGTTTGACGCCGGCATCAAGGAGTGGATCAACAGCGACGCCACCGCCCTCGCCAACAACGGCGGCAACGACGAGCTGGCCGCGGTCACCGTCATGGGCTTCGATGCCTACTATGTCGCGCTGGAGGCCCTGAAGGCCGCCGGCTCCACTGATCCCGCCGACGTGCTCGAGGTTCTGCCCGAGGTCAGCTATGAAGGTGTGACCGGCGCGATCGCCTTCGACGACATCGGCGACGCTCTGCGCGACAGCGCCTTCGTCAAGTCCTGCAACACCGAGACCGGTGTTTGGGACTTCGTGGCCGTCGCCTCCGTCGGCTGAGTTTTCCCTACCCATCCAGGATCTTTGCGCTGGCGGGGGCAACAGCCCCCGCCAGCAAACGCGTTTTTTCGACGCTCTTTTCTCCGCTATTTTTCCATAAAGAGAGGAATGCCCCATGAGAACTGTACTGCCCTACATCATATCGGGCATCTCGGTCGGCGGCCAGTACGCGCTGATCGCGATCGGCTATACGATGGTCTACGGCATCCTGCGTCTCATCAACTTCGCCCACGGCGACGTGTTCATGGTCGCAGGCCTGGTGATGGTGTATCTCGCGGCGTCGATGCCGCTCTATGTCGCAATCCCGGTCATGATCCTGCTGACGGTCCTGCTGGGCTTCACGATCGAGCGCGTGGCCTACAAGCCGCTGCGCACGGCCCCGCGCATGTCGGTCATGATCTCGGCCATCGGTGTGAGCTACCTGCTGCAGAACCTCGCGCTCTACATCACGGGCGGCCTGAACAAGAACTACCCCGCCATCCCCTGGATCTCCGACCGCATCTCCATCTTCGGCATGGAGACCACGCGCGTCACGGTCATCACGCCCTTCCTCACGATCCTGCTCGTGGTGCTGCTCGTGCTGCTCATCAACCACACCAAGATCGGCATGGCCATGCGCGCCGTCTCGCTGGACTTTGAGGTGTCGCAGCTCATGGGTATCCAGATCAACACTGTCATCTCCGTGACCTTCGTCATCGGCACTTTCCTCGCGGCGGTAGGCTCCGTCCTCTTCTTTACGAACTACCCGGGTGTCGTGCCCACTTCGGGCGCCATGCCCGGCCTGAAGGCTTTTGTGGCGGCGGTGTTCGGCGGCATCGGCTCGATCCCCGGCGCGGTGATCGGCGCCTTCATCATCGGCATCGCGGAGAGCATCATCAAGGGCCTCGACACCATCCTGATCGTCAACGGAGCCATCACCGAGCAGATCGGCCTCGCCACCTTCTCCGACGCCTTTACCTTCGTGCTGCTCATCATTATCCTGGTCTTCAAGCCCACCGGCCTTTTCGGTGAGAAGACCGCCGACAAGGTCTGAGAGGGGGCAGCGACATGACGCAACGGAAAAGCAAAAAGGGCGCCTGGATCGCCCTGTTCGCCGTGCTCGCCTGGCTCGGCCTCGTTTTCGCGCTCGACCAGCTCATCAAGCCCACCGACAAGCTCGGCATGCTGCTGATCGTGCTCCAGAAGGGCTCGGTCTACGCGCTCGCGGCCGTATCGATGAACCTGCTCAACGGCTACACGGGGCTCTTCTCCCTGGGCCACGCGGGCTTCATGCTCCTCGGCGCCTACACCTACGCTATCTTCACCATCCCCGACAAGAACCGCGACGCTGTCTATCAGTACTTTGACGCGGCGATCCGCTTCTCGATCCCCGAAAAGCTCTCGCAGAGCATGGGCGGCTTCGGCACCGCGCTCGGTGTGCTGATCGCGCTGCTGCTGGCGGGCCTCGTGGCCGCGGCGCTGGCCTACCTGATCGGCCTGCCGGTCCTGCGCCTCAAGTCCGACTACCTCGCCATCGCGACGCTCGGCTTTGCCGAGATCATCCGCGCCGTGTTCCAGTGGAGCAAGCTCGGTCCCGTCACGAACGGCTCGAACCTGCTGAAGAACTTTGCCCGCGCGAGTAAATTCAAGCTCGAGATCGCCGGGACGAAGCTCAGTCTCTCGACCTTTGTGCCGGTGCTGATCGCGACGATCTCGATCATGCTGATCGTGCTGATCGTAAACTCCACTTACGGCCGCGCCTTCAAGGCCATCCGCGACGACGAGGTCGCCGCCGAGGCCATGGGCATCAACCTTGCCAAGCACAAGATGCTCTCCTTTGTGACGAGCTCTTTCTTCGCCGGCGTGGCCGGCGCCACGCTCGCCATGGTGCTCTCCATCGCCCAGGCAAACAACTTCAAGTCCGCCATGACCTATGAGATCCTGCTGATGGTCGTGCTCGGCGGCATCGGCTCCATCACGGGCAGCGTGATCGGCTCGATGCTCTTCGTCGCGGCCTCCGAGTGGTGGCTGCGCGGGCTAGACTCCGGCAGTTTCCTCGGCATCAATGCCCCGGGTGTCTTCCGCAACGGCTTCCGCCTGGTCGTCTTCTCTGTCATCATCATGATCGTCGTCCTCTTTTTCCGCAAGGGCATCATGGGTGAGAAGGAGCTGCCCGATCTCTTCCGCAGGAAGAATAAAGCGGCCCCGGCCGGAAAGGAGGCGGCGGAATGAGCGAGCAGAAAAAGCAGATCCTGAAGGTTGAAAACGTCACGATGCAGTTCGGCGGCGTCGTCGCCGTCAACAACTTCAGCCTCGAAGTCAACGAGGGTGAGATCGTCGCCATCATCGGCCCCAACGGTGCGGGCAAAACCACCGCCTTCAACGTCATCACCGGTGTCTACGCGCCGACGAACGGCCGTGTGTTCTTCTGCGGCGAGCCCGTCATCGAGAACTTCCCCCGCGGGAAGATGAAGAAGCTCTACAAAGGCGAAAACGCCGGGCTCTACAGCCACACGCTCGAGCCGACGCCGGACGCGCTCACGCTCAAGGGCATGGCCCGCACCTTCCAGAACATCCGGCTCTGGAAGAGCATGACGGTGTTTGACAACATCCTCATCGCCAAGCACGCCCGCCGCACGAGCAACCTCTTCTCAGCCGCCTTCCGCGGCAACCGGAAAGAGGAGGCCGCGCAGCGCGCCGAGGTGATGGAGCTGCTCGAGATCGTCGGGCTCACCGATGTGAAGGACGAGCTCGCGACGAGCCTCCCCTACGGCAAGCAGCGCCGGCTGGAGATCGCCCGCGCGCTCGCCACCAAGCCCACGCTCCTCCTGCTCGACGAGCCGGCCGCCGGCATGAACCCGCAGGAGACCCAGGAGCTGACCCGCTTCATCGGGCAGATCCGCGATCAGTTCCAGGTGACGATCCTGCTGATCGAGCACCACATGGACCTGGTCATGGACATCTCGGACCGCATCTACGTGCTGGACTTCGGCCGCCTGATCGCCGAAGGCACGCCGGATCAGATCCAGAAGAACGAAAAAGTCATCGACGCGTATCTGGGGGTGGTAGACGATGCTGACAATTAAAGACCTGCACGTCTCCTACGGCGGCATCCAGGCCCTGCGCGGGATCAACATGGAGGTCCCGGACGGCAAAATCGTGACCCTGATCGGCGCAAACGGCGCGGGCAAATCCACCGCCCTGCGCACGATCTCCGGCCTCGTGAAGGCGGAGAGCGGCTCGATCACCTACGACGGAGCGGAGCTGCTGGGCCAGCCGATCTACAAGATCCTCGGGATGGGGATCGCGATGGTCCCGGAGGGCCGGCGCATCCTCACGAACCTCACCGTGCTCGAAAACCTCAAGATCGGCGCCTACCTGCGCAAGGACAAGGCCGGCATCGAAAAGGATATCCAGTGGGTATACTCGCTCTTCCCGCGCCTGCAGGAGCGCTCCTGGCAGCTCGGCGGTACGCTCTCCGGCGGCGAACAGCAGATGCTCGCCGTGGGCCGGGCGCTGATGAGCCGCCCGAAGCTCATGATGATGGACGAGCCCTCGCTGGGCCTCGCACCGCTCGTGGTGCGGGACATCTTCGAGATCATCAAGGAGATCAACCGCCAGGGCGTGACCGTGCTGTTGATCGAGCAGAACGCGAACATGGCCCTCAAGACCGCCGACTTCGGCTATGTGCTCGAAACCGGCCAGATCACCCTGACCGGCACCGGGCGGGAGCTGCTGGCCAACGAGGCTGTCAAAAAAGCCTACCTCGGTGAATAAGCTCACAAAGCCGATGGAAAAACACCGTTTTTCCATCGGCTTTTTTCTGTGCATTTCGCCAGTTGACAAGACCCGCGCCGTTCCGTATAATCATGCCAAGCTTTAAGTCGACCCGGAGAGATCGGCAAGTCACAATACAGGTTCGTCCCATGTCGTATTCTGCCTTGCCCTGTCCGGCAGGGTTTTTTTGTTTGTGTGGGAGGTCGCGCTATGCTCCAGTTCGATCAGGTCAAGAGAATCGGTGTGGAGGCGGCCCCGTTTTCCCCGGAGGGCCTCGCCGCCCCCTTTTCCGATCTGAATTCTTCCGCTTTTGTCTTATTGCCCGGTTTTTGCGATGTGCATGTGCATTTTCGCGAGCCGGGCTTTTCTTATAAGGAGACCATTGCGAGCGGCAGCCGCGCCGCCGCCCGCGGCGGCTATTCCGAGGTCTGCGCTATGCCGAACCTCGACCCGGTGCCCGACAGCCTCGAGCACCTTGCCGTCGAGGAGGCGATCATCGCGCGCACGGCCTGCATCCGCGTCCGGCCCTATGCCGCGATCACCGTCGGGCAGAAGGGCGAGGTGCTCGCCGATCTCGAGGCGCTCGCGCCCCATGTCGTTGCCTTCTCAGACGACGGGCACGGCGTGCAGTCCGACGAGAGGATGCGCGAGGCCATGTGCCGCGCGAAGGCGCTCGGCAAACTGATCGTCGCCCACTGCGAGGACAACCGTCTCCTGCGCGGCGGCTATATCCACGACGGGGCTTACGCCGCCGCCCACGGCCACCGGGGCATCTGCTCCGAGAGTGAGTGGGGGCAGATCGCGCGGGACCTGAAGCTCGCGGAAGAGATCGGCTGCGCCTACCACGTGTGCCATATCTCCACGAAGGAGAGCGTCGCGCTCATCCGGGAGGCGAAGGCGCGCGGGGTGGACGTAAGCTGCGAGACCGCGCCGCACTATCTGTTGCTCGACGAGACCGATCTGCAGGAGGACGGGCGCTTCAAGATGAACCCGCCGCTGCGCGCGCCGGAGGACCGGGAAGCGCTGATCGAGGGGCTGCTGGACGGGACGATCGACTGCATCGCCACCGACCACGCACCGCACAGCGCCGCGGAGAAGGCAAAGGGCCTCGCCGGCAGCGCCTTCGGCATCGTCGGGATCGAGACAGCTTTCCCCCTGCTCTATACCGGGCTTGTGAAGACCGGCGTCCTTCCGCTCGAGCGGCTCGTCGCGCTGCTCACGACGACGCCGCGGCAGCGCTTCGGTCTGCCGGCGGGTGAAGACTACAGCATCTGGGACCTGAACGCGTCCTATCGGATCGACCCGGCGGACTTCCTCTCGCAGGGGAAGGCGACGCCCTTTGAGGGACAGCTTGTATTTGGTAAATGTCTGCTGACCGTCTGTGACGGGAAAGCAGTTTGGGAGGCATAATCATGGCAAAACGCACCGACATCCACAAGGTACTCATCATCGGCTCCGGCCCCATCGTGATCGGCCAGGCGGCGGAATTCGATTACGCGGGCACCCAGGCCTGCCTCGCCCTCAAGGAGGAGGGCTACGAGGTCGTCCTGGTGAACTCCAACCCCGCCACCATCATGACCGACACCAGCATCGCCGACAAGGTTTACATGGAGCCGCTGACGCTGGAGTATATCGCAAAGATCCTCCGCTATGAGCGGCCCGACGCCATCGTGCCCGGCATCGGCGGGCAGACCGGCCTCAACATGGCCATGCAGCTCGAGCGCAAGGGCATCCTGCGCGAATGCGGCACGAAGCTGCTCGGCACCAGCAGCCGCAGCATCGAGCGCGCCGAGGACCGCGAGCTTTTCAAGGAGATGTGCCAGTCCATCGGCGAGCCGGTCATTCCCTCCGAGATCACCTACGACCTCGAGCAGGCGAAAGCCGCGGCCGAGCGGATCGGATATCCTGTTGTGCTGCGTCCGGCCTTCACCCTCGGCGGGACCGGCGGCGGCTTTGCCAACAACGAGGCGGAGCTCTGCGAGATCGGCGTCAACGCCTTCAAGCTTTCTCCCGTCCATCAGGTGCTCATTGAGAAGAGCGTCAAGGGCTACAAGGAGATCGAGTTCGAGGTCATGCGTGACTCCAATGACACCGCCATCACGATCTGCGGCATGGAAAATGTCGACCCAGTCGGCGTGCACACCGGTGACTCCATCGTCGTCGCGCCGATCCTCTCCCTGAACGAGCACGACCTCAAAATGCTCAATGACAGCGCCATCAAGATCATCCGCGAGCTGAAGATCGAGGGCGGCTGCAACGTGCAGTTTGCACTGAACCCCACCAGCAGCGAGTATTTCCTCATCGAGGTCAACCCCCGCGTGTCCCGCTCCTCGGCCCTGGCCTCCAAGGCGAGCGGCTACCCGATTGCCCGCGTCACCGCGAAGATCGCGCTCGGCATGGCGCTCGAGGAGATCCCCGTCGCGGGCGGCACCGCGGCCATCGAGCCGAGCCTTGACTATATCGTGGCCAAGTTCCCGCGCTTCCCCTTCGACAAGTTCCCCGACGCCCCCAACACCCTCGGCACGCAGATGAAGGCCACGGGCGAGGTCATGGGCATCGGCTCGAATCTCGAGGAGTGCATGCTCAAATCCGTGCGCTCGCTCGAGACCGGGGTGTATCACCTCTGGAACCCGAAGTTCGACTCCTACACGGAGGCCGAGCTCTTCGACTACATCTCCCTCTTCCGGGACGACAACATCTACGCCATCACGGAACTGCTGCGCCGCGGGGCGAGCGTGGAGAAACTCCACGAGGTCACGATGATCACGGAGCTCTTCCTTGAGTCCCTGCAGAAGATCGTCGGCATGGAGAAAAAGCTCCTCAGCCGCGTGAACGACGTCGCGGTCCTGCGCGAGGCCAAGGAGATGGGTTTCTCCGACCGCTGCATCGCCAAGCTTTGGAACCTCTCGGAGCTCGAGGTCTACGAGAAGCGCCGCAAGCACGGCCTCACCCCGGTCTTCCGCATGGTCGATACCCTGCATACCGGCGCGTACATCGCCTACCTCTACTCCTCCTACAGCGGGCGCAACGACTCCCGCCTCACCGGGAAGAAAAAGATCCTCGTCCTCGGCGCCGGGCCGATCCGCATCGGCCAGGGCGTGGAGTTCGACTACTCCACGGTCCACGCCGTGCAGACCATCAAGCGCGCGGGCTACGAGGCCATCATTGTGAACAACAACCCCGAGACCGTCTCGACCGACTACACCACCGGCGACAAGCTCTATTTTGAGCCTCTGACCCCGGAAGATGTGATGGCCATCGTGGACTTTGAAAAGCCCGAGGGCGTGATCGCCTCCCTCGGCGGCCAGACCGCCATCAACCTCGCCCAGCCTCTCATGGACCGCGGCGTCAAGCTCATCGGCACCGACTGTGCCGCCATCGAGCGCGCGGAAAACCGTGACAGCTTTGAGAAGATCCTGCTCGACCTGAACATCCCGCAGCCGAAGGGCACCGCCGTCACCGACATCGAGTCCGGCGTGCGCGCCGCGGCGGAGATCGGCTACCCTGTGCTGGTGCGCCCGAGCTTCGTGCTGGGCGGCCGCGCGATGGAAATCGTCGCGAATGAGGAGATGCTGCGCCACTACCTCAAGACCGCCGTTGAGATCGATGCGGACAAGCCCGTCCTTGTCGACAAGTACATTCAGGGCAAGGAGGTCGAGGTCGACGCCATCTGCGACGGGCGGGACGTGTTCGTCCCCGGCATCATGGAGCTTGTCGAGCGCACCGGCGTCCACTCCGGCGACTCGATCAGTGTCTATCCCGCCTTCTCCATCTCCAACAAGGTCAAGGGCATCATTCTCCAGTACGCGAAGAAGCTCGGTCTCGGCATCGGGATCGTCGGACTCTACAACATCCAGTTCATCGTGGATCGGGACGAGAACGTCTACATCATCGAGGTCAATCCCCGCTCCTCGCGCACCGTTCCCTTCCTCTCCAAGGCCACGGGCTTCTCCCTCGCGGATATCGCCACCGAGGTCATCCTCGGCAAGTCCCTCAAGGAGCAGGGCATCTTCGACCTCTACCCCGAGGAGAAGAAGCGCCACTACGTCAAGGTCCCCGTGTTCTCCTGGAACAAGATCAAGGGTCTCGACGCCTACCTGAGCCCGGAGATGAAATCCACCGGCGAGGCCATCGGCTACGATGCCAAGCTCTCGCGCGCCATGTATAAGGCACTGCAGGCTTCCGGCATGAAGCTGCAGAACTACGGCACCGTGTTTGTCACGGTCGCCCGCGAGGACCGTGAGGAGGCGCTGCCGCTCGTGCGCCGCTTCTATGACATGGGCTTCAACATCGAGGCCACGCCCGGCACCGCCGCCTTCCTCAAGGAGAACGGCATCCGCACCCGTGTACGCCACAAGATCAGCGAGGGCAGCGACGAGATCCTGGAGTCCATCCGCGCTGGCTATGTGAGCTACATCATCAACACCCGCGCCGTCCACAGCGGCACCCATCTGGAGGACGGCGTGATCATCCGCCGCTGCGCCACCGAGAACAACGTCACCATCTTCACCTCCCTCGACACCGTGCGCGTGCTGCTCGATGTGCTCGAGGAGACGACCATCACGGTATCGACGATCGACGCATGAGACAATCTCTTTTCACCATAGCGGAGAACACCCCGCTCACCGCCTCCGTCGCGCGGCTGCGCCTGCGGGGCAACACCGCGGGCATCACCGCCCCCGGCCAGTTCGTGAACATCGCGGTCCCCTCCCTCTTCCTGCGCCGCCCCTTCTCGGTCTGCGACTGGGATGAGGGGAGCCTGACCGTCCTCTATCAGACGGTCGGGAAGGGCACGGAGCTGCTGCGCTCGCTCCCCCTGGGGACGGAGCTGGATCTGCTCACCGGCCTCGGCAACGGCTTTGACATGAGCTGCGCCGGGCCCACGCCGCTGCTCGTAGGCGGCGGCACCGGCATCTCCCCGCTCCTCGGCCTCGCCCGGCGCCTGCTCGGGCAGGGCTGCGAGCCGCGCGTCATCCTCGGCTTTCGCAGCGCGGACGACATGTTCGCCCTGCGTCTCTTCCACGCGCTGGGCCTCTACCCCAGCGTCACGACCGAGGACGGCTCCTTTGGCATCCGCGGCCGCGTCACCGACGCGATGGACCTTCCCCACAGCTATCTCTACGCCTGCGGGCCGGAGGCGATGCTGCGGGCCGCGGCGGAGAAAAGCCCGGCGGAGGGGCAGCTCAGCTTCGATGTGCGCATGGGCTGCGGCTTCGGCGCCTGCATGGGCTGCACGAAGCAGACTGTGAACGGCCCGCGCCGCGTCTGCAAGGACGGGCCGGTGTTTCGGAAGGAGGAGATCCTGTGGGAAGACTGAGCGTTACGCTCTGCGGGATCGAGCTCGACAACCCGCTCATCCCCGCCTCCGGCTGCTTCGGCTACGGCCATGAGTTCGCGGCCTATTACGATATCGATCGCCTGGGAACCTTCGCCTTCAAGGGTACGACCCGCGAAGCGCGCTTCGGCAATCCCGCCCCGCGCATCGCGGAGGCACCCGGCGGCATGCTCAACGCCATCGGCCTGCAGAATCCCGGCGTGGACGCCGTAATCGCCGAGGAGCTGCCCAAGCTGCGGGCGGTATTCCACAAGCCCGTCATTGCGAACGTCAGCGGCTTCTCCGTCGAGGAGTACGCCGAGGTCTGCGCGAAGCTCGACCGGGAGGAGCAGGTCGGCTGGCTGGAGGTCAACATCAGCTGTCCCAATGTCCACGGCGGCGGCATGAGCTTCGGGACCGACCCCGCCGCGGCGGCGGCGGTCACCCGCGCGGTCAAGGCCGTGACGACCAAGCCCGTCCTTGTGAAGCTCTCCCCGAACGTCACGGATATCACCGCCATCGCCCGCGCCTGCGAGGAGGCCGGAGCCGACGGGCTGAGCCTCATCAACACCCTGCTGGGCATGCGTATCGATCTGAAAACGCGCCGCCCGCTGCTCGCGAACGTCACCGGCGGGATTTCCGGCCCGGCCCTGTTCCCGCTGGCCCTGCGCATGGTCTGGCAGGTCTCGCAGGCGGTGCACATCCCGGTGGTCGGTCTCGGCGGCGTGAGCTCGGCCGAGGACGTGATCGAGATGCTGCTCGCCGGGGCGAGCGCCGTTCAGATCGGCGCGGCCAATCTGCGCGACCCCTTTGCCTGCCCGAAGATCCTCGACGCCCTGCCGGGCGTGATGGACCGTTACGGGATCGAAAATCTGTGTGATATCATAGGAGGTGCCCATGGCTAAAGACGTCATCATCGCCTGCGACTTTCCGAGCGCTTCGGAGACCTTTGCCTTTCTCGATCGCTTCACGGAGGAAAAGCCTTTCGTGAAGATCGGCATGGAACTCTATTACGCCGAGGGCCCGCAGATCGTGCGCGCGCTCAAGGCGCGCGGCCACAAAATCTTTCTCGATCTCAAGCTGCACGACATCCCCAACACCGTGAAAAAGGCCATGCGCGTGCTCGCGGGACTGGATGCGGATATCGTGAACCTGCACGCCGCGGGGACGCGGGCCATGATGGAGGCTGCGCTCGAGGGACTGACCCGCCCGGACGGCAGCCGCCCGCTGCTCATCGCGGTGACCCAGCTCACCAGCACCGACCAGCAGAGCATGGAGCAGGAGCTGCTGATCGGGCGGCCGCTCGACGAGGTCGTGCTGGCCTATGCTCAAAACGCCGCGGCCGCCGGGCTCGACGGCGTGGTCTGCTCGCCGCTCGAGGCCGGCAAAGTGCATGCGGTCTGCGGGGCGAACTTTCTCACCGTGACGCCGGGCGTCCGCTTCGCCGAGGGCGAAAAGGGCGACCAGAAGCGCGTCACCACCCCCGCCCTGGCGCGGGAGCTCGGTTCGGATTACATCGTGGTCGGACGGCCGATCACGCAGGCGGCCGACCCTGTCGCCGCCTACAGACGCTGTGTAAAGGAGTTTATCGGATGACTGCTGAGATCATTGCACGGGATCTGCTGAAGATCCAGGCCGTTTTCTTCCGGCCGGACGAGCCCTTCACCTGGGCGAGCGGCATCAAGAGCCCGGTCTACTGTGACAACCGCCTGACCCTCACCGCGCCCGCGGTGCGCAGCGATGTGGAGACGGGCCTCGCGGAGCTTGTGAAGGAATACTACCCGGAGGTCGAGGTCCTGATGGGCACCTCCACCGCCGGCATCGCCCACGCCGCCATCGTCGGCCATCTTCTGGGCCTGCCCATGGGCTATGTCCGCTCCGGGGCCAAAGACCACGGCCGGAAAAATCAGATCGAAGGGAAGCTCCTTCCGGGTCAGAAAGTCGTCGTGGTGGAGGATCTGATCTCCACGGGCGGCAGCGTCCTGGAC
The DNA here is from genome assembly GCA_030531505.1 of Eubacteriales bacterium. Classification (GTDB taxonomy): domain Bacteria; phylum Bacillota; class Clostridia; order Oscillospirales; family Oscillospiraceae; genus Limivicinus. The sequence goes on along the minus strand of JAUNNH010000001.1, from coordinate 68,783 downwards.
GTTGTGAAGGTCCTGCGCGAGGCCGGGGCCGAGGTGCTCGGCGTCGTGTCGATCTTCACCTACGGCATGCGGAAGGGCCTCGAGCGCCTCGCCGAGGCCGGAGTCGAGAACCACAGTCTCTGCAGCTTTGACGTGATCGCGCGCGTCGCCGCGGAGGAAGACTACATCCGCCCGGAGGACGTCGCACGCCTGCTCGCCTTCCGCGATAATCCGGCGGACGAATCTTGGATCGGAGGGCAGGCATGAGACATCTGATCGACATTCTGGACTTCTCCGTCGAGGAGCTGCAGGAGCTCGTCGACACCGCCAACGACATCATCGCACACCCCGAGGCCTACAGTGAGCGCTGCCGCGGCAAGAAGCTCGCCACCCTCTTTTTTGAGCCCTCCACCCGTACGCGCCTGAGCTTTGAGGCGGCGATGTACGAGCTCGGCGGGAACGTGCTCGGCTTCTCCGAAGCGCAGAGCTCGTCGGCCGCGAAGGGCGAGAGCGTGGCCGACACCGCCAAGACCGTCAGCTGCTACGCCGATATCATCGCCATGCGTCACCCCAAGGAGGGCGCCCCGCTGGTCGCCTCGCTTCACGCCTCCGTCCCGGTCATCAACGCCGGCGACGGCGGCCACAAACACCCCACCCAGACCCTCGCGGACCTGCTGACCATCTACCGTGAGAAGGGCGGCTTCGAGAACCTGACGGTGGGCTTCTGCGGCGACCTGAAGTTCGGCCGCACCGTACATTCCCTCATCGACGCGCTGAGCCGCTACGAGGGGCTGAAGGTCGTACTGATCTCCCCCGAGGAGCTGAAGCTGCCGAGCTATGTGAAGAAGGACGTGCTGGCCGCACGCGGCATCCCCTACGAGCAGACCACGGATCTCGAAGGAGCGCTCCCCAAGCTCGACATCCTCTACATGACGCGCGTGCAGCGTGAGCGCTTCTTCAACGAGGAGGACTATCTCCGCCTCAAAGACAGCTACATCCTCACGCCCGAGAAGCTGCAGAACGCCCGCCCCGACCTCAGCATCCTGCACCCCCTGCCCCGCGTCAACGAGATCTCCGTCGCCATCGACGACGACCCCCGCGCCTGCTACTTCAAGCAGGTGCTCAACGGCAAGTACATGCGCATGGCGCTCATTCTGAAACTGCTGAAGGAGGCGGGACGGCTGTGAATATCGACTCCATCCAGAACGGCATCGTCATCGACCATATCCGCGCAGGCAACGGCATGAAGCTCTACGAGCTGCTGGGCCTGGAAAAGCTGGACTGTTCCGTGGCCATCATCAAGAACGTCCACAGCGAGAAGATGGGCAAAAAGGACATCATCAAGATCGACGCCGCGATCCCTGTGAACCTCGATGTGATCGGCTACGTCGATCCCGGCGTGAGCGTGAATATCATCCGCAACGGGGAGCTTTCCGAGAAGCGACGCATCGACATGCCGCAGCGCCTCACCAACGTCCTTTTCTGCAAAAATCCACGCTGCATCTGCGCGGTGGAGCAGGAACTGGACCACATCTTTCTCCTGACCGACCGGAAGAACAAGGTCTACCGCTGTCTCTACTGCGAGACGAAGGCAAACTGAAATACGGACTTTCTGGGGGCACTTCATAGAGAAGTGCCTCTTTCGCTGGCGCAACAGTGGCGTCGCCTGTCCCTGTCGGTTGGGCAGGGAAAAACAACCGCCGCGCGAGTTGTCTCCCGTGACAGTCGCTGGTAATATGCGCTTTGGAGCGCTACAATAAAGCCGCAACAAGCAAACCAGGAGGGCAACACCATGGAAATGGGAAAAGAGATCCGCCGTCTGCGGAACAATCGCGGCCTCACCCAGGAGGCGCTTGCCGCCGCCCTGAACGTATCCGCCCAGACCGTCAGCAAGTGGGAGTGCGGCAACAGCATCCCCGACGTGCAGCTGCTGCCGGAGATCGCTGTGTTCTTCGGCGTCACCATCGACCGGCTCTTTGCCATGAGCCCGGAGCAGCAGATGGAGCGTATCGAAAACCGTATCTATAGCCGCGGCATGTTCGACGAGGCCGAGGAGCGGCAGCTGGAGCAGCAGCTCCATGCCTTTGCCGAGGATCCGGCGCACGAGGGTCGGGCAAAGCTGCTGCTGACCAAGCTCTACAACAACCAGGCCGAGCAGTATCGCCTGCTCGCGGTGGAAACCGGCAAGGAGGCTGTGGAAAAGAGCCGCGGCGACCGTGACGCCGTCAGCGAGCTGGCCAACGCCTGGGGCAGCTATATCCCCGACTGGGGCATCCGCAACCACCACGCTCTCATCGCATGGTTCAGCGATTACTGCCGCCGCAACCCGAAAAATCGCACCGCCCTCATGTGGCTGCTGGATAATCTGATCGATGATCGGCGGCTCGCCGAGGCCGAAGAATGGCTGGAGAAGCTGGCTGTCATGGACAGCAGCTTCCGTGTGCCCCTGTACCGTTACCTGATCGCACAGGCGGCCGGGGACAACACAGAGGCCGAGCGGCAGCTCCATACGCTGGAAACGATGCAGGGGCAGGAGTGGTGCTGGGCAACCACGCTGGGCGACATCTGCACCCAGCGCCAGGAATACGACAAGGCCATCGAGTGGTACCGCAAGGGACAAGCGCTTCAGCCCTCCCCCAAGTACACCGACAGCGCCATGAGCATCGCCCACATCTGTGAGATCCGGGGCGACAGAGATGGCGCCATCGCCGCCTATCGGGAGCAGCTGCGTCTGATGCGGGAGGAGTGGGGCATCGTCAGCGGCGAGGGGTGCAATGCCGTAGAACGCGCCATCCAAAAGCTGCGGTAATCCGCCTCGGTCTTCTGTGCGTTTCCCGTCTCCATAGCGGGCTTCGGATATCGCCCCGCAGGATCCCAAAACAAAACCGGCGTGACCGAAACGGTCACGCCGGTTTTCTGTTTTGATTCAAACCCGCTCGAAATGCCAGACGCGGCTGTCGTATTCCGCAGCGGGCAGCGGGAAGGGCAGGCCCATGTCCATCAGCGCGTCGGCGGGATACACCGCGCCGCTCTCCCGAACCCGGTAGAGGGCGCCCGGCGTAAGGCCGCGCAGCTTCACATAGACCGGCGTCATGTTCCCGTGGCAGTTTTGCAGCACCGCGCTCAGCAGGCAGCGCTCCCCGCTCTCGGAGACGAAGGCCCAGGCAGCGCAGAGTTCCCGTGTCGGGTCGCTCAGGCGATAGTACAGCCCGTCCAGCACCAGCGGCGCGTCCTCTCGGAAGGCCGCGACCTGCCGCCGGATCTCCTCCTTCTCCTCTTCGCTGAGAGTTTTCGGGTCCAGCTCATAGCCAAAGGTCCCGGCCATGGCCACCGCCGCGCGGGTTGCGAGCGGCGTGACGCGCCCGGTCTGATGGTTCGGGCAGGCCGAGACATGCGCACCGACCGTGCTCGCGGGATAGCCGAAGGAGGTCCCGTACTGGATCGTCAGACGGTCGACGGCATCGGTGTTGTCGCTGCACCAGATCTGCGGGCAGTAGTAGAGCATGCCCGCGTCGAAGCGTCCGCCTCCGCCGCTGCAGCCCTCGATCAGGAGATCGGGGTAGCGCGCCGTGAGGCGCTCCAGGATGTCATACAGCCCCAGCATATAGTCGTAGAGCACACGGCCCTGATCGTCCGCCGTGCGGGAATACACCTCAGCGATGGAGCGGTTCGCGTCCCATTTCAGATACGAAATGTCGCCCTGGTCCAGTACCGCGCAGAGGCTTTGGAACAGATAGTCGCAGACCTCCCGGCGGGAGAGGTCCAGCACGAGCTGGCAGCGGGCACGCACCGGCCCCTCGCCCGGGATCGTGAGCGCCCAGTCGGGGTGCGCGCGGTAGAGGGCGCTGTCCTCGTTCACCATCTCCGGCTCCATCCAGATCCCGAACCGCAGGCCCAGAGCCTTTACCTGCCCGATCAGCTCGCCCAGGCTGCAGCCGAGCTTCTTTTCGTTTGTCGTCCAATCCCCGAGCCCGGCACGGTCATTCCAGCGCTCGCCGAACCAGCCGTCGTCCATGACCAGCAGGTCCAGGCCGAGTGCCTTCGCCTCCCGGCCCAGAGCGATCAGTGTGTCGGCGTTGATGTTGAAGTAGGCCGCCTCCCAGCTGTTCAGGAGCAGCGGGCGCACCGCGTCACGGTAGCGACCGCGGCAGATATGCCGCCGGATGCAGCGGTGCAGGTTGTGCGAGAGGCGCTCCAGCCCCGCGGCGCTGTAGGTCAGGATGACCTCAGGCGCGGTCAGCTTCTCACCGGGGCGCAGAGGGTAGGAGAACGTGTCCTCCGCAAGGCCCATCTGCAGCCGGGTCTGGCCGTACTGGTCGAGCTCCGCCTCCGCCTGAAAACCGCCGCTGTACACGAACTGCATCGCCCAGCAGCGCCCCGCGGTCTCGGTCGCGGTGCGGTCCGCGAGGATGACGAAGGGGTTATACTGGTGTGAGGAGTATCCGCGGCGGCTGCCGATGACCGTCGAGCCGTGGTGAAGCGGACGGCGATCCGGCGTGCGCTCCATAGCGTGACGGCCCTGGAAGCAGATCAGGTCGAAGTCCCCGCTCACGAAATCGAGGCAGGCACTCTGCAGCTTTTCCACACGCAGCGTCCCGCTCCCGGCGTTCTCCAGCACGGCGGCGCGCGTGATGATGTCCAGCTTTGGCAGCACACCGTAGAGGAGCGTCACGTACAGGCCGAGGCGCTCGTTATACAGCCGCAGCTCCAGGGTCTCGGCCCCGTCCGCCTCCGTGTCGGCATAGACCGCGGGCAGGCCCTCCAGCGCGTACTTGCCCGCGCGGATCGTGTGGCCCTGCAGCTTCAGGTCGCAGCCAAAGGTCCCGGTCTCGTCCCGGACGGAGAGCAGGGGGCTGCGGTAGTCGCCCGTCCCCTGCACGGGAAACTCCTGCGGGAGGGCGTCCATCGAGTAGCGGCGCTCATCCCCGGCTTCGTTGGGATTGCCGGAGAAGCCGCGGTCGGCATAGGTCAGCAGATAGTCGAGGCAGCCCTCGCTCCGCTGCCCGTAATACAGATGCAGCAAGCGGCCGAAGCGGTCGGCCTGCAGCTGATAGCTCGTCTGCTCCGTGTGGAGTGTATAGGTCTTGTGGGCGGGATCGAACACGATCGCCATAGCATCACCTCAGGACAGTTTTCCTCATCATAGCGCAGCACGATGCTTTTTTCAATCCTCTGTTTTCACCAAAAAAGGAACGGAGAGCGAGAACGCTCTCCGTTCCTTTTGTTTTGCTCAGGGCTTTGCAGGGGGCTCACCGCCGGGGCCACCCTGGGGCGGTTCGCCCATGCCCTCCGGACGCTCTCCGCCGAAGCCCTCGGGCGGTTCGCCCATGCCCTCCGGATGCTCTCCGCCGAAACCTTCGGGCGGCTCGCCCATGCCGCTTTCGGAGGTACTGCTCTCCACGGCGACAGGCTCGCCCTCGGAGGCACTGCCCTCGGTATAGACTATACCGCCGACAGAGAGCGTATAGCCGTTCAGGACAACTGCCCCGGCCGGGCAGGTCAGCCCGCTGATATAGCTGTCCGCCGTCAGGGTCCAGACCGAGCCATCCTCGATTTCCACATATACCTCGCCGGCCGCGCCGTCGGGATTGATCGCGCCGGTGAAGCTGCTGTTCTCTGTGAGATAGAGGTTCAGAGTGGAGACCTCATCCACCAGCATATCGCCGTCGATGGACTGTGCGGCCGCTCTCAGCGTCACATGGCCGCCGTTGGAGCCCTCACGTCCCCAGCCCGCCGCGGCCGCCCGGAGGAACACGCCCTCCTCGTCCGTGTTTTCGATCTCGACGGCACGCAGGGTGATCTCCGCTGCGGTGTTGTTTACAAAGAAGATGTCGCCGTTTTGATTCAGCAGGCGGCCGCCGTCCATCGTGAAGGAGGCCAGGCCCGCGGCCGCGTCGCCGGACATGGACTGATAGATCATCACGGCCTGGTACCATGCGGACTTGTCGCTGTTTTTGCTGACATTGTTCGCCGTGAGCGTCACATCGTTTAGTGTGACAGAATTTTTCCCCTCGATCACGACGCCCTGGGAAGCGCTCGACGTCAGTTCCGCGCTGTTCACCGTGATATCCGCGGTAGAGTAGACCGCCGGCGAACCGACGCCCTCGGTGCTGTAGCTGCCGCCGGTGACGATCACAGTGCCGCCGCCCCGGTCAGAGCGGATGGCCGCGGAGGAATTGCCGGTGGTGTGTACGGTGAGATCCGTCGCCTTCATCGTCCCGCCGCCGGTGGTCATCAGGCCGCCGGAGCAGTTGCCGCGGGTCTCGATCGTCGAGTCGGCAATGTTGACCGTGGTGCCCGCGCCGTAACTGAAGACTGCGTTGGCGTGGGTGCCGTCGGTATCCACCGTGATATGGGTGAGATCCAGCGTCGCGCCGTTGGTCGCGAAAATTGCGGCGTTTGCGCCGTAGAAATCGGCCTCGTCTCCGGAGGCGTCGCCGGTCTTGCTGACGGTAATATTGGAATAGGAGGCCTGCTCGCCGTCGGCGGTAATGGCATGCTCACCGTCAGCGGTATTGGTATAGCTGTCGTCGGCCCAGGCCGATGCGCCCAGGCTCAGGATGAGTGCGAGGGCCGCCGCCAGGGCGATAAGTTTCTGCCGTTTCTTTTTCATGGGGATCCTTCCTTTCACTAATTCCTGCTGTGGCTTTATGGTAAAGGCGCTGCCTTAGAGCGGCCTTAGAGCGAGAAAAAACTTTTTCGCGCACATGTCTTTTATATGTCCTTTACTAAGCCAGAACTAAGCTTGACACGGTATGGTGGACGCCGCGGAAAAAATTTTGCCGCGACCCCACTTTTTGCAGCCCGGTTTTCGTATTCCTGTGTGAAAGGGTCAACACCCCCTTTGATCGGAGAGTATTTGAAGTTCGTATGGAAGGAGGACGGGACATGAAGGCGGTCATCGTGGAAATCCGCGGCCGCTGGGCTGCTGCGCTCGGCGAGGACGGCGCTGTGGTGCGCATCCCCAACGCCGCCTACGCGCCCGGGCAGGCGGTCGAGCTGCTGCGCTCCGCTGCGCGTCCGGCGCGCCGTCTCTGGAAAAAGGTGGGTTCGCTCGCCGCGGCCGCGGCCCTGGCGCTCTCCATCGGAGCCGGAACCGCCTACGCGCTGCCCTGCGGAACGGTGAGTCTGGAAGGGGCCTCCTCCCTCTCTTACACCGTCAACTGCTTCGACTATGTGCTGGACGTCCAGGCCACCGACGAGGAGAGCGCGGCGCTGCTGGAAGAGCTCGACGTCACGTCGCTGCGCCATCAGCGGATCGACAAGGCGCTCCGGCGCACCGTTGAGCAGTTGGAGAGCTGTGGCTATCACACAGCCGACAACGAACCGCTCACCGTCGCCGCCGACACCCAGCGCCCTGTGCACGACGAAAAGCTGCATGCCGAGCTGGAGGAGACCATACGCCGGAGTCTGCCGGCCGCCCCCGCCGTACCGGCGCCGGGGCCGGAAGCGCAGCCGGAGACGGACACACCCCCTGCCCCGCAGGGAAGCCCGGAAGCCGCATCCCCGTCCGACGCACAGCGCGCCGCGCCGCCGCAGCCGGAGAACAGCGCACAGCCGGCCGGGGCCATACCGGAGGGTCCCGGCTCCCCGGCCGGGGAGCAGCCGCCGGAACCACATGCAGCAGGTTTCTTCCCGGGTCCTGCCTCTCCCGGCGGTCCGCCCCCGCAGCCATAAAAAAGGATCATCCGCCTCTTTGGGAGGCAGATGATCCTTTTTTATAGTTCCACAACCGTATGCTCGTAGGCGTTGACGATCTCCGTCTCGCCACGCTGTGTGCGGCGGGGAATCTCCGCGCCGTAATTGCGGTGGATGTGGCCGTGCAGGAAGAGCCGGGGCTTGTAGCGGTCCAGCAGCTCCACAAAGCACTCGAAGCCGCGGTGGGAAAGCGTGTCGAAATCGTTGATGCCGCGCGCAGGCGCGTGTGTCACCAGGATATCGAAGCCCTTCTTCCGCCAGAGTCGGAAGCGCAGGCGCCGGATACGCCGGCGCATCTGCCGCTCGGTGTACATGTAGCTCCCCTGGCCGTAGCGGTAGGAGCCGCCGAGGCCGAGGATGCGCAGGCCCTGGTACTCATAGAGGCAGTCGTCGATGCAGACGCAGCCCTCCGGCTCGCGCGGGAAGCGGTCGTCGTGGTTGCCGTGGACATAGAGCAGCGGACAGCGCGCCATCGTGACCAGAAACTCCAGATAGGAGACACGCAGATCCCCGCAGGCGATGATCAAATCATAGTCCTTCAGCTTGCCGGGCGTGTAGTATTCAAAAAAGTACTTGGACTCCACGTCCGCGACCGCCAGGATCTTCATCTCTATCTCTCCCCTGTCTGTACAGACGCGTGCTTACGCCTGCAACGCCGTAGCCGGCTCCACACCGGCCATGTCCACAGTGGCCTGGCCGAGCGGGCTCAGCTCGCCGTAGGCCGGGATACTGCCCACCACGTTCTCCGTCAGATAGTCCATCGCGATGATCTGCTCGAGGCTCAGCGTCCGCTGCCCCTCTCCGATCAGGCGCCCGTCCTGCGTGCGCAGCGGCGTCAGGAAAGGGTTGCCGAGCTCCCGGCGCATGTTCTCGCACAGGAAGTCCGCGAGGCGGCGCGTACCGCTCGCGAGCGTGTCGGAATACTCCAGATCGACCACGCCGGCGGACATGCCCCAATAGTAGTTCAGGGCCTTGCTGCTGCTCTCGTACTCGGCCTTCACGGTCTTGCTCAGCATGCGCCGCAGGATCTCCTCGTAATAGACGTCCCAGCGCCAGACGGGGTTTGCGAGCAGGAGCTGCTTCTCCCCCTCGAGGCGGCTGAGGCCGAAGCTGCTGCGCCGCCCGCGGGCGAGCTGGGCCGTGTCCTGCGAGGAGACAAGGTGGATGCCCCGGTCGGTGATGGCGCGGGTCGCCCCCTCGACGCCCTTGACGGAGGACCACTCCAGATAGACCTGTGCGCGGGGGTTGGTCATCTGCGCACCGAGCGCGAAGGCGTTGATGCCGGCGATCTGCCCGAAGATCGGATAGTCGCAGATATAGCCGAGCTGTCCGCTCTCACTCAGAGAACCGGCGATGGCGCCGATGATGAACTTCGCCTCGTACATCCGGGCGTAGTAGGAGCGGATGTAGCGGTGCGATTTGTTCAGCGAGCAGTTCATAATAACGACCTCGGGGTGCTCCACCGCCGTGCGCAGGCTCGCCTTCAGCAGGCGCGGCGAGGTCGTAAAGAGCAGGGTGTTCCCGTCTGCGATGGCCTGCTCGAGCACGGCGAGAGCGTCGCCCTCCATGGCATCGGGGTAGGCCGTGGTCTCGATCTTCCCGGCGAAGACGCGCTGCACATGCTGCCGCCCGAGCTCATGCCCGAGCACCCAGCCGGAATTTGCAGGCGACTTATCGTAGATAAAGGCTACCCGGCGCAGCGCCGGGCCGGAGGGGATCACGCTCGAGAGCAGGCCGGGCTTCTTTTCCTCCGAGGGGCTGAGCTTCAGCTCGATCGGGGCCTCCTCCTGCTGGAGGGCGACCTCCTCCCACATCTTGCCCAGATTCTTCTTGATCTCGCCCAGTCCGGCGCTGCAGAGCGCGGGATAACCGTAGACCTTGATGTAGCTCAGCATCGCATCGCCCGGCGTGGAGCTGAGCTTCTCGCCGCCCAGCGCCGCATAGGCCTTGCCGAAGTAGTGGCAGGCCGCGGAAAGATGACGCCGCTCGTCCTCGGTCCAGGGCTCGTCGTTCTTCTTGCCGACGGCCTGCTGCAGGGCGAGATAGCTGCCCTTCTTGCTGAACTCGATGAAGTTGACCTTGCTGTATTTATAGAAAGCAAGGAACTCGTAATAGATCTCCGTCTCCTTCTCCCCGTTCCTCTCGGGGAGGACCCGGATCACATGGGCCGGGATCGTGACCGCGTCGAAGAACTTCAGCACGCTCACGCGCTTGTTGCCCTCCTCCACGTAGAAGCGGTTCATGTACTCGTAGACCTTGACCGGGTCGCGGATGCCCTCGGACAGGTGTGCCTGGCACAGGCTCTCCCACTTCATCGCGAACTCCGTCTTCTCCTCCAGGATCGGCATGAAGTTCGGCGCGAAGGCGTTGACACGGCTGCGGCTCTTGACGCCGACGAGGAAGGCCGTCGGGATCTGCACGACGCCGAGGTCGATCCCGGCGGCGGAGCGCTCGGGCGCGATGAAGTCGTCGAGCACCGGCAGGCAGGGCGACTGCCCCTTCGCGGCGCGGGCGCGGTATTCTTTCTGGCCCAGTTTCAGGGCCTCCTTGTAATAGAGTTCCGGCATAGATTCCTTTCTCCCATTCGGGACGCGGCAGGGGCTCCTGCCCCATGCGGCGCCATCTTACTATGCCGCGCCCGGAAAAGCAAGACGGCAATGTCCACAAATCCGCGCCGCAGTAGCTTTTTTTGTATGGCTGTGCTACAATGATATGCACAAAGAATGAACAGAGGAGGATCATCCCATGCCCTGCACCACCCTTCTGGTCGGAAAAAAGGCCAGTTACGACGGCTCCACCCTCATGGCGCGCAACGAGGACTCCGGCGGCGCAAATTTCACCGCCAAGAAGTTCATCGTCGTCCCGCCCGAAAAGCAGCCCCGGGTCTACAAGTCCGTGATCTCCGGCGTCGAGATAGAACTGCCGGACGATCCCCTGCGCTACACCGCGATGCCCAACGCGCTGCCGGACGAGGGCATCTGGGCTGCCGCGGGTGTGAACGCGGCGAACGTCGCCGTGACCGCGACCGAGACCATCACCTCCAACCCCCGTGTCCAGGGCGCGGACCCGCTGGTGAAGGAGGGCATCGGCGAGGAGGATCTGGTCACGCTGGTGCTGCCCTACATCCGCTCGGCGCGCGAGGGCGTAGAGCGGCTCGGCACGCTGCTCGAGGAATACGGCACCTATGAAATGAACGGCATCGGCTTCCAGGACGCGGACGAAATCTGGTGGCTCGAGACGATCGGCGGGCACCACTGGGTCGCCAAGCGCGTCCCGGACGAGGCCTACGTCGTCATGCCGAATCAGCAGGGCATCGACTTTTTCGATCTCGCCGACGCCTTCGGGGAGAAGCGGGAGCACCTCTGCTCGGCGGACCTGCTGGACTTCATCGCCGTCCACCACCTCGACCGGACCATGCGGCAGGCGGGCGAGTCGCTCGCGAAGGACCGCGCTTTCGACCTACGCGCCGCCTTCGGCAGCAGTGCGGACGCCGACCGCGTCTATAACACGCCGCGCGCCTGGTACATGCTGCGCTGCCTCAATCCCCACAGCTACATCTGGGACGGCCCGGACGCGGACTTCGGCCCGGAGGACGACGATCTGCCCTGGTGCCTCACGCCGGAGCGGCTCATCACGGTCGAGGACGTGAAGTACGTCCTCTCCGCCCACTACCAGGGCACGCCCTACGACCCCTATGAAAAGCATGGCGAGGCCTCGCTGCGCGGAAAGTACCGCCCGATCGGCATAAACCGCAACAACTTTCTCTCCCTCACACAGCTGCGGCCCTATGCCGATCCCGCCTGTATGGCCGTGGAATGGGTCGCGATGGGCTCCAATGCCTTCAACGCCTTCGTCCCCTTCTACACGAACGTCGAGCGCACGCCGGACTACTTCGCGAACACCGCCGCGACCGTCAGCACAGAGAGCTTCTACTGGACCAACCGCCTGATCGGCGCGCTGGCCGACGCGCATCCGACCGTGTGCAAGGCACACATCGAGCGCTACCAGAACCATGTCGCGAACGCCTCCCACGCGCTGCTCGAGCGCTTCGACCGCTCTCTCCCGGCCCCCGACGCGCCCGCCGTTCTCGCGCAGGCGAATGAGGAGATCGCCGCCATGGCGCGCCGCGAGACAGAAGACGTGCTGGGTAAGGTGCTCTACGAGGCGAGCCTCAAGATGAAAAACGGCTTCTCCCGCGAGGATGCGTGAGAATATAGCAAGGGCGCGGTGCTTTCGCACCGCGCCCTTGCTGCGTTATCCGGTTTTTATCAGTAGGCGATACCCCAGTAGATCATCGTCTTCGCGGGACGGCCGCAGCAGGCACAGGTCTCACCCAGCGTCTCCTGCCTGAGCGGCATGCAGCGGGAGGACATGCCCGCCTGCTCCTTCATCTTGAGCTCACAGGCCACGTCGCCGCACCACATGGTCTTGATGAAGCCGCCCTTCTCCTCCTGCAGCGCCTTCGCCTCCTCGATGGAGGACGCGGCGTAGGTGTGCTCGTCAAGGTTCTTCTTCGCTTTCTCGAAGAGGCCCTGCTGCACCAGCTCCAGCTGCTCCTGCACGGTCTGCTCCAGCTCATCCAGCGCCACCACGGTCTTCTCCCCGTCGTTGCGGCGCACCAGCACGCACTGGCCCGCCTCGATATCACGCGGTCCGATCTCCACGCGCAGGGGCACGCCCTTCATCTCATACTGCGCGCACTTCCAGCCCATGGAGTTGTCCGAATCGTCCATCTTCACGCGCAGCCCGGCGGCCTCCAGCCGGTCGCGCAGCGCCGCGGCGGCGTCCAGCACGCCGGGCTTGTGCTGCGCCACGGGGAGCACGATGACCTGGATGGGCGCGATGGGAGGCGGCAGAACCAGACCGTTGTTGTCGCCGTGGGCCATGATGACCGCGCCGATCATGCGCGTCGTGGAGCCCCAGGAGGTCTGGAAGGGGTACTGCAGCTTGTTGTCGCGGCCGGTAAAGGTCACGTCATAGGCGCGGGAGAACTTGTCCCCGAAATAGTGGGAGGTCGCGCCCTGCAGGGCCTTGCGGTCCTTCATCATGCACTCGACGGTATAGGTGGCCTCGGCCCCGGCGAACTTCTCCTTGTCGGTCTTGCGGCCGCGCACCACGGGGATCGCCAGCACCTTTTCAAAGAAATCCGCGTAGCAGTTGAGCTGCTGCTCGGTCTCGGCCTGCGCCTCCTCGGCAGTCTCGTGCAGGGTGTGGCCCTCCTGCCACCAGAACTCACGCGAGCGCAGGAAGGGGCGGGTCGTCTTCTCCCAGCGGATGACGGAGCACCACTGGTTGTAGAGCATCGGCAGCTCGCGGTAAGAGTGCAGCACGCGGGACCAGTGGTCGCAGAACATGGTCTCGGAGGTGGGACGGAAGGCCAGGCGCTCCTCAAGCTCCTCGCTGCCGCCCATCGTGACCCAGGCGACCTCCGGTGCGAAGCCGTTTACGAGCTCGCCCTCTTTCTTCAGCAGGCTCTCCGGGATCAGCACCGGCATCGCGACGTTCACGTGACCGGTCTTCTTGAAGGCCTCGTCCATGATGCGCTGCATATTCTCCCAGATGGCATAGCCATAGGGACGCAGGATCGTAAAGCCCTTGACCGAAGCGTATTCCACCAGCTCGGCCTTGCGGCAGATATCGGTATACCACTGAGCAAAATCGACCTCCATATCGGTGATCTGCTCGACCTTTTTCTCTTTCGCCATGTTCCTCTCCATTCCGCCGGGTCCGGCCCGACACTGTGCTGAATTCAAGACTTTTTTCATTGTATAGTTCACGTCAGGCCTTGTCAAGAGACAAAAAAGCGAATTTCCAAGAATTTTCCTTGACCTTGCACGCCGAACCCGGTATAATACTTTTGATTCGGCTCTTTGCCGGAGTCCGGCTGCGGCACTGTGCGCAGCCCTGGTTTCCCGTTTCGGAGGTGACAGCTATCAACAAGCAAAAATTTCTGGTCGAATTGGGTCGGCTGCTGACCTTCATGTCCGATGAGGACCGTCAGGAAGCGCTGACGCTGTACGAAAAGATGTTCGACGATGCGCGTGACGAGCAGTCTCTGCTCCAGGCGCTGGTCTCCCCCACGCGCCAGGCGGTCATCATCGCCCGTGCCTACGACGCCAATGCACGCAAGCTTCAGGCCTACGCCAGTGCCCAGCGCAAGGCGTCTGCCCATGAGGACCCGGAGGCAACGCCGGAGTTCGTGCACGCCATCCTGCGTGTCTATGAGGACGCCGTGCCCCTGACCGTCGAGTCGGAGGAAGAACCCGCGAGCGCGCCTGCGCCGGTCGTCGAGGAAGAGGGTCCGGAACTTCCCGAGGTGGACCCCGATCAGCTCTCCCTCTTTGAAGAGGACCGTCCCGCGGCTGGGGAGGACCCGGCCGAGAACACGGCCGGCACCGATCTGCTGGACGAGGTGGACAGCTTCATCGCCAACTTCAGCATCGCGGGCGACGAGCTCTCCGATGCCGACGGCGAGAGCCGCGGTATCCCCCTCACGGTCGAGGAGGAGTTGCCCGCCGAGGCGGACAGCGCGTCTGACGAAGAGGAGCTCCTCGAGGACGAGGAGGAGCCGCATGAGACGGAGCGCAAGGCCCGTCCTCTCCTGCTCCTGCTCTTCATTCTGTTCGCCGTGCCCCTGACCGTCGCAGCCATTGCGGTCCTGCTGGTTCCGACGCTGCTGTCGCTCGTGCTGGCCGCCGCGGCCATCGTGGGCGGCTGCGCACTCGCCGTCGCCGCATTCAGCGGCTTCGCGGTATTCGCCGATATCCTGATCGTGCTCGGCTGCGCGATCGTTTTGCTCGCGCTGGGTCTTCTGTTCCTGTGGCTGTTCGTCTGGTTCGTCAGCACCGTGATCGGCGGTCTGATCCGCTGGGTCGTACAGCTCGGCAGCAAATGGTGCTATAAGGAGGTGGCCGCATGAGCAAATCGTGGAGAGTCATCTCGCTCGTCGTCCTGATCGCGATCCTGCTCGGCGCTGTCTGTGTCGGCGTCGGACTCGTCACCGGCGGCGAATGGGACCGTATTTATTCCATCCTGGACGAGCGGTATCACGTGGATATGTACGTCGACTATATCGGAGACGTATATACCGTGATCAAGGACGCCCTGGTCTCCCCGGCCGCACCGGGAGAGCCCGTTTCCCCGGCGGAATCCGCTCCCGCGGAGACTGCCGCCCCCTCGCCTGCCCCGTAATCTCACAGAAAGTGGAGGCAAACATGGACAAGAACTACGATGTACTGAAACTGGAAAGTCAGCTCTGCTTTCCCTTATACGCCTGCGCCCGCGAGACGATCAAGCTGTATAAGCCCTTTCTCGACGAGCTCGACTTGACCTATACCCAGTACATCGCCATGATGGTGCTTTGGGAGAAGCACAGCGTCACCGTCAAGGAGCTCGGTGAGGCGCTGTACCTCGACTCCGGCACCCTGACTCCGCTGCTCAAGAAAATGGAGGCCAAGGGTCTGCTTACCCGCCGCCGCTCCGAGCAGGACGAGCGCAGTCTTATCGTCCGTCTGACCGAGGCGGGCGAGGCGCTGAAGGAGCAGGCCGTCTCCATCCCCTACCAGATGGCGTCCTGTGTCCGGCTCGAGCCCGAGGAGGCCAAAGAGCTGTATCGTCTGCTCTACAAGCTGCTGAAGGAATAAAAACCGCGAGGGCGGCACTTCATAAGGAAGTGCCGCCTTCACACTGCCGACCGCGTATCATCGGTCGGATGCGCAGACAAAAACGCGCAGGGGGAATGGAATGGAAGAGAAAAGCGCCTTGAGAAGATTCACGGACAGGGTATACGGCGGGATCCACTTCAGCTGGCCCGGCGTCATCCTGTATGCGGTAGGGGCGGCGGTCTTGACCACGGTTTTTCTTGTTTCTCCGCTGTTCAAGGGCACGTCCTTTGCGCGGATGGGCGAGACTCTGGAGGCCTGGATCTTTTTCGCTGTTCTGATCATCGCCAACGCCGAAAGTCCCCTTGACTCGGCGCTCAAGACCTTCGTGTTTTTCCTGATCAGCCAGCCGCTGATCTATCTGTTCCAGGTCCCGTTTTCGTGGCAGGGTTGGGGGCTGTTCCAGTACTACCGGTATTGGTTCATCCTGACGCTGTGCACCTTCCCCGCCGCCTTTATCGGCTGGTATATCCGGAAAAAGAACTGGCTCAGTCTGCTCATCCTGATGCCGGTGCTGCTTCTTCTGGCGTATCTGTGCAAAGACGTTGTGAAGCAGGTTATCCATGCGTTCCCGCATCTGCTGGTCATGCTCCTGTTCTGTGTCCTGCAGATCCTGCTCTACCTCTATGCCTTTACGGAGAAGCGCTCACAGCGGATCGCGGGCGCGCTCGTGCTGATCGCGGTTCTGGCCGCGATGGTGCTCATGCCGAAGCAGGTGGATTTTTTCTCGAGCCAGTTCCTGCCCGATAATCCCGTTCTGACGGAGCAGGCGGCCGTGACCGTAGAGGATCCCGGGATCGCGGAGATCTCAGTGTCGGGCACGGGAGAGGACAGCACTGTTCTGATCCACGTCCACGCCTATGGCGAAACCGCCTTTTCCATCCGGGATGGTGAACGGGACTATCCGTACACAATCCATATCTATGAGGACAATCAGGGCGTCAGCCAGATCGAGATCACGGCCCGATAGAGTCCGGCAAGAACAGAAAAACGCGGGGCCCCCTCCACAGGGAGGGTGCCCCGCCGCTCTATGCTTTTTATCGCTCAGCCTCGCCCGAGTCGGCGGGCCTTGTCGCGTCCGATGTCGCAGCCGGGATTGGCCAGCAGGCAGTTGTGATTGCAGGCGCCGCAGTGATCATCCCGCCGGCTGACCAGGATCAGCTCCTCAGGCTGCCAGCGGCCCAGCCCCGTGCGCTGGCTCGCGCAGCCGTGCAGGCGGAAGCGGTCAAGCAGCAGCGTGAGGAAGTCTCCGTCGAGAACAAGAATACAGTCCCCGCCCTCCTTTTCCAGCCGGGCGATCAGCGTCTCGGCGCGCGCGACGCTCGCCTCCCGGCTCTCGGGCTGCCGGGGATCGCCGAGGCGCGCCTGTCGCCGGGCCATCAGCTGCCAGAGCCACAAGGGATACTCCGCCGCCGTGTCCTTCCAGGCGCAGCGCGGGGTCGGAGCGAGCAGCGGCTCCGTCTTCGGCTGCGCGTCCGGGATCAGGCGAGCGGCCGTCTCGCGGGCGCGGCGCCCGGGGGCGACGTAGACCGCGCGGCCCGCGGCCTTCATGCTCCGGCCCGCGCCGGGGACACAGGCGCTCTCCGCGGCAGCGGCGAGGGCCGCCTCATAGGCTGCGCCCGTGCAGCGTTTGGGGAGCGGCGTCTCCGCCTCTCCGCAGACCAGGATCCAGACTTTCATGCTCCGCCCTCCCCTCGCGCGGTCACCCGCACGCTTTTTTCATTCTACCACAGCGCCCCGGGCTTTGAAAAGGCCGACGTTTCGAAAAACGTCGGCCTCTTTTCTATGGGTTATTCTTTCAGATCTTCCGGCAGTCGATGATGATCTTGCAGAGATTGTCGCCGTTGATCATCATGTTGATGGCCTTGTCGATGTCGCTGAGCGGGAGGATATCGCTGACCATGCGGTCCAGATGCAGCTTGCGCCAGTTCTCCTCCACGAAGCGCACGCCGCCCTCGAAGTCCTCCTGGGAGTACAGGCGATTGCCGATGAGCGTGATCTCCTTGAAGGAGACCTTGCCGATGACAAAGTCATACACATCGCCGGAGAGGTTCAGGCTCATCATTTTGCCGCCGCAGCGGGTCAGATCCGGCATCTGAAGGGTCGCGGACTTGGCGCCGGAGGTGTCGTAGACCATGTCGAAGCCACCGCCGCCGGTGACCTCGCGCATGAGATCCATGGGATCGGTCTGCATCGGGTTGATGGTCTCGATCCCCATGGATTCGACAAACTGACGCCGGGGCTCGTTCACTTCCGAGATAATGACGCGGCCGGCGCCGTAGGCTTTGGCGAAGATGGCGATGTACAGGCCGACGGCCGCGCCGCCGGAGATGAACACGGTGTCGCCCTTCTGGAGCTGGCTGCGGACCATGACATGATAGCCCACGGCGAAGGGCTCGCCGAGGATGGCGACCTCATCGGGGAAGTCGTCCGGGATGGCGACGAGCTTGTCCACGCCGACCTTGGTGTACTCCGCAAAGCCGCCGTCGCGGTGGATGCCGAGGAGCTCCAGGTTCTCGCAGACATGGCCGAGTCCGCGTCTGCAGGCGGAGCAGTGGCCGCAGGAGACGACCGGATTCATCAGCACGCGCTGCCCGAGCTTGAAGGGACCGTCGTAGCCTTCCGGCAGGGTCTCGATGGTGCCGAGGATCTCATGGCAGAGCACGCGGGGAATGGTGGCGGTCATGTGCTTGTGACGATAGACGACCATATCCGAGCCACAGACGCCGCCGTAGCGGACCTTGATCAGCGCCTCGTCAGGGCCGGGAATCGGGACGGGGACATCCGTCAGCTCCAGGTTGAACCAGTCTTTCAAAACAGCAGCTTTCATGATTCAGTCTCCTTTTAGGGTTGTTTGCCGATGTAGGCAAGGATGCCGCCGTCGACATAGAGGATGTGGCCGTTGACGAAGTTGGACGCGTCGGAGGCCAGGAACACGGCCGGGCCCATCAGATCCTCGGGCGTGCCCCAGCGGGCGGCCGGGGTCTTCGCGACGATGAACTGATCGAAGGGATGGCGGCTGCCGTCGGGCTGGCGCTCGCGCAGGGGCGCGGTCTGCGGGGTGGCGATATAGCCGGGGCCGATGCCGTTGCACTGGATGTTGTACTCGCCGTACTCGGAGCAGATGTTGCGGGTCAGCATCTTCAGGCCGCCCTTGGCCGCCGCGTAGGCGGAGACGGTCTCGCGGCCCAGCTCGCTCATCATGGAGCAGATGTTGATGATCTTGCCGTGGCCCTTCTTGATCATGCCGGGGATGACGGCCTTGGCGACGATGAAGGGGGCGTTGAGGTCGATGTCGATGACCTGGCGGAAATCCTCGGCGCTCATCTCGAGCATCGGGATGCGCTTGATGATGCCGGCGTTGTTCACGAGGATGTCGATCGTGCCGACCTCCTCCTCGATCTTCGCGACCATCTCCTTGACCTCGTCCTCCTTGGTCACGTCGCAGTAGTAGCCGTGGGCATCGATGCCCTTCTCGGCATAGGCCTTCATGGCGGCCTCCATATGGTGCTCGCCGCGGCAGTTGAAGCAGATCTTGGCGCCGGCAGCCGCAAAGGCCTCGGCGATGGCGAAGCCGATGCCGTAGGCCGCGCCGGTGATGAGGGCTACCTTGCCCTCAAGGGAAAAGGCTTTCATATCCATAGTAAGATTCCTCCCGATCAATGATTAACGCTGGACGCGGCCGGAGCCGTCGCCACCCATGAGCTTCTCCACCTCGTCGACCGTGACGCGGTTGAAGTCGCCCAGGATGCTGTGCTTGAGGCAGGAGGCCGCCACCGCGAACTCCAGTGCCTGCTGCTTGCTCTCGTAATGGGTCAGGCCGTAGAGCAGGCCGCCGCCAAAGCTGTCGCCGCCGCCGACGCGGTCGACGATGTCGCGGATCTCATAGCGCTTGGAGACATAGAAGTTCTCGCGGTCGTTGAGGCAGGCGGCCCAGCCGTTCCAGTCGGCGCTCTTGCTTTCGCGCAGGGTGATGGCGATGCACTTCATATTGGGATAGGCGGCGAGGACCTTGTCGCCCAGGGCTTTATACTTGGCGCGGTCCAGCTCGCCGGACTCCACGACGACGTCGGTGGTGATCTCGAGGGATTTCTGCACGTCCTCCTCGTTCGCGATGGCGACGTCCACATACTCTGCGATCTCGCGCATGACCTCGGCCGCGCGCACGCCGTACTTCCACAGGTTCTTGCGGAAGTTCAGGTCGCAGGAGACGGTGATGCCGCGCTTCTTGGCCTCCTTGACGGACTCGAGCGAGAGATCCTTCGCGCTCTCGGAGATAGCCGGGGTGATGCCGGTGATGTGGAACCAGTCCACGCCATCGAAGGCCTTGTCCCAGTCGATATCGCCGGGCTGCGCCAGGGCGATGGAGGAATAGGCGCGGTCATAGACGACCTTGCTCGGCCGGGCGTTGGCGCCGGTCTCGAGATAATAGATGCCCATGCGGCCCTTGTCGCTGCGCACGATGCGGCTCGTATCGACACCGAACTTGCGCAGATCCTTGACGCACTCATCGGCGATGACATTCTTGGGCAGCACGGTCAGGTAGGCAACGTCCTGTTCGTAGTTGGCGAGGGAGACGGCCACATTGGCCTCGCCGCCGCCGAAGGTGGCCTCGAGCATCGGGCTCTGGAAGAAGCGCTCCAGACCGGGGGATTTCAGGCGCAGCATGATTTCGCCGAAGGTTAAGAATTTCATTTTGAATTATCTCCTGTTTTCAATCGTTCCGGACTGTCTTATTTCTGCAGCAGATGCACCGCGAAGCCGCCGATCTCGTCCTTGAGATACACGGAGTTGATGCGGTCGCCCTTGCACTTGGCGGTCTCCATATCCACCGTGAAGCCGCGGCTCTCCAGCTCGGGGATCGCGCAGTCCATCTTGTTGGTGCGGACAGCCAGGTGGCCCTTCTCGCCCAGGAACTGCGTCTTCATGACCTCCACACCGGTACCGGCAAAGTTGGAGGAGTTGCCAGGCTTCACACCGAAGCCGAAGGCCTCGTCGAACTTCTCGGCCACGCCCATGGAGGCGTCGGCGTCGTCGGTGTTGATGCCGACATGCGCGACCTCAAAGCCGAGCAGCGCCTTGCGGGCTTCCTTGCAGAGCTGGGTGATCTTGTCAAAGTTGTGAGCGGCGATATCGGCCTTGGGGCAGACCCAGCTGCCGCCGATGGCGTGGACGGAGGGAGAGGCCGCGAACTCGGCGATGTTATCGTTGTTCACACCGCCGGTGGGGATGAACTTCAGCCCGACGAAGGGGCCGGCCAGGGACTTGATCGCCTTCAGACCGCCATAGACGTTGGCGGGGAAGAACTTGACGACCTTCAGGCCGCGCTTGACAGCCATCATGATCTCGGTCGGGGTGACGCAGCCGGGAGTCACGGCGATGTTGTTCTCGACGCACCAGGCGACGGTCTCGTCGTCGTAGCCGGGGGCAACGATGAACTTCGCGCCGCGCTCAACCGCGAGCTTGCACTGCTCAAGGTTCAGCACGGTGCCCGCGCCGACCAGCATCTCGGGGACATTGTCGGCAACAGCCTTGATGGAGTCGGCTGCCGCGGCAGTGCGGAAGGTGATCTCCATCGTGGTGATTCCGCCGGCCAGCAGGGCACGGGCGGTCGGGACGGCGTCCTCCGCGTTCTCCAGAACGACGACCGGGACGATGCCGGAGGCAGCAAACTGTTTCATGACATCCATGGGTGATTTCTCCTTTCGTGTTTACAGCGTCGGAAAAAGACGCTATAATAAAGATTACGCAAAACAAACGAGGTGGCACGATGAACGATTATACGGCCTGCATGCAGGCCATCGACGGGCTCCTCCAGGACCCGGTCCTGCGGGAGCGCCGCTTTTATCCGGAGTTCCGGCGCGCCTGGGAGGCGCTGCTGAAAAAGACCTCGCACAGCGGGGAAACCTATTTCGACGCGGATTCTCCCGCCGGTCTCACCGTCCCCTGTACCTATGGCGGCCTGGACTTTTGTTTCCATCTGGACCAGAGCAAGATGGCCGACTGGTACTATCAGGAGGTCAAGCGGAAAAAGCGGGTGGTCTTCGAGCCCAAGCGCTTCAAGCGCAGCTTTTCCGGGAAGCTCAGCTATCACGATTCCGTCTGTCACTACGACCCGGCGCTGCCGGAGGCGGCGCTGGAGGAAAAGGACCGGAACATCCTGGCCGCGGCCTTTCCCGGCCGCCCGGCGGAGCTCTATGTGGTCTACGGCAACAAGTGGGTCGAGAAGACGATCAACCCGCTCCGCCGCAGTTCCGTCGCGCTTTTTCTGATCCGGACTCCCTTTGTTCCGGCCTTTCTGCTCTCCCCCTTCGAGATCTGCCTGTACCTGTTCCTGATGGACTGCTGCATCATTCAGGAGGATTATCAGAAGGTCAAAGATGAGGAGCTCAAGCCCCTGCTGCACATTTTTCAGCCGAGCCCGATGCTCAGAATCAAGGGTCTCCTGTAACCCGGATCGAGCCCAGCCTTCGCGGGTCCGAGCAGGAAAGAAAGCATAAAGGTCATCCGTTGAGGCGGCAGCCGTCAGGCTGCCGCCTCGCTTTATGGCTTTGGTCCGACCTTACCGCATCTCCGGGATGGGGATGTTGTCCATGTCGTCGAAGGCCTGGTTCTCGCCGCCCATCGCCCAGATAAACGTGTAGGCCGCGGTGCCGCAGCCGGCATGGATCGACCAGGAGGGCGAAATGACCGCGTCGTAGTTCTGCATGACGATGTGGCGGGTCTCCTGACCCTGGCCCATCATATGGAAAACGACGTTGCCCTCGGGGATGTTGAAGTAAGTATAGACCTCCATGCGGCGCTCATGGGTGTGGGCGGGCATGGTGTTCCAGACGCTGCCCGGCGCGAGCTGCGTCAGGCCCATGGAGAGCTGGCAGGTCTCGAGCACGTCGGGGTGGATGAACTGGTTGATGACGCGCTTGTTGGCGGTCTCCTCCGCGCCGCAGGGGCGCTTGTTGGCGTCGGCGAAGGACAGGAAGGTGGTTTTGCAGGCGCGGTGCGCCGGCGCGGAGACCAGATAAAAGCGCGCGGGGTTTTCGGGATCCTTGCTCGCGAAGGTCACGCTCTTCGTACCCTTGGTGATGTAGAGGCAGTCCTCGAAGCCGAGCTCGAAGCGCTCTTCATCGGCGGTGATGACACCGGGGCCGCCCAGGTTGAACACGCCCGCCTCGCGGCGCTCCAGGAAATAATCGGTGCCGAAATTGCCCCAGACGTCGATCCCCTTGTCGATGGGAACGGTTTCCTTAACAGGGAGAATGCCCAGGACGACCATGCGGTCGACGTGGGAATAGACGGCCTGCACCGTGTCGGGCTGATAGAGATTCTGGATCAGAAACTCCTTGCGCAGCTCCTCGGTAGTGTAGCGTTTGACGTCGTTGGGGCCGGTGGAATAGCGGATATCCATAGATCGTATCTCCTTAAAAAATCCGGACGGGGTCGGGGTCTTCCCGCCCCGTCCGGTGCGTTGCGTTTATGGAAATCAGGCGAGGCCGAGAGCCCGCGGCAGGAACATGGACAGCCAGGGGATGTAGGTGATGAGCAGGAGGCTGACCAGAATGACGACAAAGAAGGGCATCAGCATGCCGATGATCTGCTCGATCTTGACCTGGTGCGTGCGGCAGCCGGCGAAGAGGATGGCGCCCACGGGAGGCGTCAGGGTGCCGACGCAGAGGTTCATGACCATCATCAGACCGAAGTGGACCGCGTGCATACCCCAGGTCTGCACGATGGGCAGGAAGATCGGGGTGAAGATCAGCACGGCGGGCGTCGGGTCCATGAAGCAGCCGACGACCAGCAGGATAATGTTCATGATGAGCAGGATGATGTACTTGTTGGTGGTCAGGCCGAGGATGGCGTCGGCGACCAGGGCGGGGATATGGGTATAGGTCATGACGAAGCCCATGATGCCGGACACGCAGACCAGATACTCGATGACCGCGGTGGTCTTGACGCTCGACCAGATGATGCCGGGCAGATCCTTGAGCGTGACGTTGCGGTAAATGAAGGACAGGATCAGGGAGTAGGCCACGGCGATGGCGGAGCCCTCCGTCGCGGTGAAGATGCCGCCCAGGATACCGCCGATGACGATGACGATCATCAGCAGGCTCGGGATGCCGTCCCAGAGAGTCTTCATGACGAACTTGAAGTTATAGCGCTCGGTGCTGATATAGCCGCGCTTTTTGGCCATGATGCCGGCGACGATCATGCAGCCGAGGCCCCAGAGGATGCCGGGGACATAGCCGGCCATGAACAGCGCCGCGATGGAGACGGAGCCCGCGACCGTGGAGTAGACGATCATGATATTCGAGGGCGGGATCATCATGCCGGTCGGGCCGGAGGCGATGTTGCAGACGGCGGTGTACTCGTCGGAGTAGCCCTCTTCCTTCTCCATGGGGCCGAGGATGCCGCCCATGGCGACGGCCGCGGCCACGCCGGAGCCGGACATGGCGCCGAAGAGCATGTTGGCGACGATATTGGTCTGGGCCAGAGCGCCGGGCAGGCGGTGAGCCACCAGCTTGGCGCAGCCGACCAGACGCCGGGCGATGCCGCCCGAGTTCATCAGATTACCGGCCAGCACGAAGAAGGGGATTGCCAGCAGGGAGAAGGAGTTGACGCTCTGGAACATCTTCTGTGCGGAGATGATGAGCGCGTTGGTGCCGGGCATGATGATATACAGCGCCGCGGCGGAGCCCATTCCGATGCTCAGGCCGATCGGGAATCCGAAGGCCAGGGTCACGAAAATGAGCACGATCATGACGGTTCCGGCTAAAGCTGTCGTAGTCATTCTTTCGTTCCTCCCCTCATGCCGTTCCGCCCAGAGGATCGCTCAGCTTACGCTTGCCCTCTTTGTAGTTGCGGACGGAGCGGACGCAGTTGTAGACCGCGTAGTACATGGTGATCACACCGGTAAAGGGAACGGAGGCGTACATGATCGACTTGGAGATGTGCAGGGCCGCGTCGATCTGCTTGACCTGGCCGGTGGTGTACTTCCAGCCGCCGATGACGCAGATCAGCAGCACGAAGGCGAAGAGGCAGATGTTGGTGATGATCTCCACGATCATGTTCATGCGCGGCGGGAACTTGTCCTTCAGCAGGTCGATGGTCAGATGCTCGAGCGTGCCGTAAACATAGGCGCTGCCGAACATGATCATCCATACGAAAAGAAACTGGGCCATGGCCTCGGAGATCGCGCTGGGGCTGTTGAAAACATAGCGCGCGACCACCTGATAGACGATCATGATGGTCATGATCGACAGGCAGATGATGCCGAGGACCTCCAGGATCTTGTCGAAGACCGCCTTGATCTGGTTTAAAATCTTCATTTCGGATCCTCCACTTATTTCTCCCGCTGGGTCCAATAGGCGCGGCGGCCGACGCCGCCGTCCCTATTGGACTCACCGGGCTGATATCGGAATAACGGCCCACAGCATGCTGTGGGCCGTTATAGGGAATTTGCTTCAGCTATTGCCTAACTCAGGCAGACTCACGCAGGGAGACGATCAGGTCATACATGCCCTTGGTAACGTCGGTGCGGTTGGCGACCTCGTTGATCTGATCCTGGCAGAGAGCCTGGAAAGCGGGGATGTCAGCCTCGGAGAAGGTGACGCCCTTTTCCTCAGCCTTGGCCTGGTAGTCGGCGCGCAGCTCGTCGCAGAGAGCATAGCAGAACGGCATGGACTCCTCGCAGACCTTGCGCAGAGCAGCCTGGTCCTCAGCGCTCATCTTGTCGAGGACCTGCTTGGAGATGACCAGCTCATCGGGGAGCAGCAGGTGGCCGGTGTAGTTGTAGTACGGAGCGACCTCATACTGCACCAGGTCGACGTAGGTGATGATGTTGTTCTCAGCACCGTCGAGGACCTTGGTCTGGATAGCGGAGTACACATCGCCCTGAGGCATGCCCTGGCCGACGCCGCCCATGTTGTTCATCATGTTGATGCAGGTGTCGGAGCCGATGACACGGATCTTGAGGCCCTTCAGCTCATCGGGAGTGGTGACGGGGCCATCGCGGGTGTACAGGTTGCGGGCGCCGAGGGAATAGGTGCAGAGGACGACAAAGCCGTGCTCCTCGGTGGTGGCATACAGAGCCGCGAGGGCGGGATCGCCGGACTCGAACACGCGCTCCTGATGGTTGATGTCGTCATAGACATAAGGAGTGGCGATGATGGCGAAGTCAGAGGCATAGGGCTCGATGATGGCGTTGCCGACCAGGGACATATCGAGCGCGCCGATCATGACGTTCTCCAGCGTCTGAGCCTGGTCGCCCAGGGAGGCGTCGGGATAGACCTCGATGGAGTAGCGGCCCTCGGTGGCGTCATAGAGGTCGTCGCTGATTTTCAGCAGGGTCTTCGCTTCGGGGTTGGTGATGGTCTGGTTGAAGGCGCACTTCAGGACAGTCTTGCCGACCTTGGCCTCAGAAGCGGCTTCCTCAGCGGGAGCGGCCTCCTCAGCCTTGGGCGCTTCGGTGGCAGCGGGCTTCGCGGTCTGGCCGCAGGCAGCCAGCGCGAGGACCATCATGACCGCCAGAAGCAGTGCGATGAGTTTCTTCATCTTTTGGTTCCTCCTAAAAACATATTTATGTCAGGCATTTCTGCTGACAATACGGAATGAAAAAAGTATACCATGCTTCCCTGTTAAGATGCTGTTAAAAGCAGCGCCCGCTCCTCTTCGGCGAGGCAATCCTGCTTTTTGGAAACTGGTACACTATATGCTGACGCGAAAAGCGCCTTCCAATCACCGCAGCGTCGACCGGCGGACGACCAGCTGCGTCGAAAGCTCCATACGGCGTGCGGTGCCACGCGTCGGCGCGCCGATCCGCTCCAGCAGCATGCGTGCCGCCATCTCCCCTACCTCCTCGGTCTGCAGGCGGATTGCCGTCACATCGGCCAGCGAGAAGATCGTCCAATCGTCAAAGGTGCATAGACCCAGCTCCCGTCCGGGGCTCAGGCCAAGCGCTTTCATGGCCATCAGGAGCTCCTGGCCCGTAACACCATTGACAGAGAGGATGCCGAGCCGCTCGCCGGGCCAGGCCGCGCGATAGGCCTCCACACAGGCGCGGCAGCCGTCCGGGTCGAAGCGGTCGAATTCATACACGCAGGGCTCTGTCCCTTCCGGGGCGAGCGCGCGCATCGCGGCGAGATAGCTGTCACGCCGCTGGATACGGGGCATAACGTCCCGCACCTGCTCGGTAAAGAAGGCGATGCGGGTATAGCCGCAGTCCAGCATCAGCCGGATGCTGTCCCGAATGCAGGTTGTATATTCGTTGATCGCGGTATCCAGTTCCCCGTCGCGGCGCAGGCTGCGGTCAGCCAGCGTCACAGGCACGCCGTGCTCGGCGATCTCGATCAGAAAATCGTCGTTCCCGCCGGGGGTGTTGACAATCAGCCCGTCGACGGCATTCTCCAGAAAGCCCTCGATGGCCTTGCGCTCCTTCCGCGCATCCTCTCCGCTGTCGGCGAAAAGGACCTGATAGCCAGCCGCCTCACACACGCGCGTGATGCCGCGCAGCAAAAGGCCGGAAAAGGGGCCGCTCAGGTCGCCGATGCAGCAGCCGATCAGCATGGAATGGCTGGCCTTCAGGCGCTGGGCCGAGCGGTTGGGTCGATAGTCCAACTCCTCGATGACGCGCTCGATCCGCCGGCGCGTCTCTTCGGAGATGTTCTCATATTTATGATTAAGATAGCGGGAAACCGTCGTCTTGGAGACGCCGCAGAGCCTCGCCACCTGGTCGATCGTGACCTTTTTCCCGAAGCCGCTCTCCACCGCACATAGTCTCCCTTTTTAGTATAGCCTTACTTTATCATTCGCTCTCCCCCCTGTCAAGAAGGGAAAAGCACTATAAACCCCGGAAGTTTTCTGTGCAAGTTGTCGTATTGACAAATTGCCGTTTCGCCGCTTGATTCCCCCCTGCTCCTCTGCTATAATGGGTATCACGACAGAAGAAAAGGAGGCGGGCGGATGGCTCTGGATCAGGCCTATTTTGACTCCATCCATATCGATGTGGTCAAGAAAAAGTACTACAACGCCAACAAGGTGGAGGCCGTCTTTGCTGACATCCGGCAGCAGGCTCAGGCTTTGCAGGATGAAAACGAAGCGCTGCGAAAGAAGCTTGCGGAGAAGAACGACCCGAGCGCTGAGCTCACCGACGCCATCTATTCCGCGCAGAGCGTTTATCGCGCCATCATCGAGCGCGCCAACCAGCGGGCCGAGGCCATCCTCGAGCAGGCGGAGCAGCAGCGTCTCGCGATCCTGGATCAAAACCAGCAGCAGCGGGATTACGCGGTGCAGGCTGTGGACGAGTGCCTGCGGCGCGTGCGCGACCAGCAGCAGGCCGCCATCGATACCATCAATGCCGCCTGGCAGGAGTTTCTCTGTGGTCTCTATCCGGAGGAGGCGGTTCCCGCCGTCCGCCGGGGACCGGCCGAGAGCGCGGCGGAGGCGATCCCGCCGGATCTGAGCGAGAAGGTGGACGCTATCGCCCGTGAGATTTTCGCCATGGACAACTGACACAAAACAGGCGCTTTCCGAATCTTCCGGAAAGCGCCTGTTCTTTTTTTGTTCTCTGTTACGGCTCAACGAGCTCCGCCCCGGCGTCCGCGAAAACGTCCCGAATGCGCTGCGCATAGAGCCTCACCTCATGCGGCGCGTCCTCGCCCGGCATGGTCAGCGCAAAGCGGCGGCCCCGGTGTTCGAGCCCGGTCAGAATGTCGTAGAGGGCGTCCAGGTTTTCCCCGTACCAGCTCTCCCAGGCCATCTTCTCCCGCATCTCCTGATAGAGGTCCTCGATGTCGGCGCAGCGGGAAAAGTCCAGCAGCACCGTCCCGGTCAGCGCCTCGAGCAGGCCGCGGCAGGCCTCCTCCACATCGTCCCAGGTGCGCTCGAAATCCCGGGTATACCAGGGGTCGGCCACCGCATCGTGCGGCCGTCCGGCATACTCGAGCATGTTGTGCAGCTTCCCATCGGGATCGCCGTGGAACATCCGCCGCATGTTCCAGAGATTCTCCTCGTCCATGCCGATCAGCAGATCATAAGTCTCATAATCGCTGCGGCGCATGATTCGCGCCGTCTTGCCGGCGCAGTCGATCCCATGCTCGCTGAGTACCCGGCGCATGGGCGGATAGACGGGGTTGCCGAGCTCCTCCGCGCTGGTGGCCGCGGAATCCACCTGGAACTCCCCCAGCCGGCCTGCGCGGCGCAGCATGTCCTTGAAGATAAACTCCGCCGCCGGGCTGCGGCAGATATTGCCGTGGCAGACAAACAGGATCTTTGTCATATCGTAAATTCACCTCGAATATCGTGGTTTTTCTTGATTTCCCAAGGCTTTCCGGGCTTATGCCTCTCCCCGGTATTTCGGCTTATCGTGGCCTTTCGGAGCCTATCGTAACCGCCAAAAGTAGTAAAACTGGTAGTAAAAACCTTGCGTTTACTACCGGCCCTTTTCAGTGCTCCGCGACCCGGCTCAGTTCTTCCTTTGCGTCTTCAAAGCCCACATGGGAGTAGGTGTTGAGGGTAACGCTGATGTCGGAGTGGCCCATGATGTATTGCAAAGTCTTGGGATTCATTCCGCTCTTGGCCATGTTGGAGCAGAAGGTGTGGCGGCAGACATGGGGCGTAATCTTCGGCAGCTGCACCTTATAGATGCTGTTATACTTGTCCAGAATGTGCTTGAAGTACTTCTCCCAGTGCAGAGCCACCATCGGCATCTCATTCTTGTCCAGGAACAGAAAGCCGGTATAGCCGTCGATCATCGGTTCCACTTTCGGCTTGATCCGGTTGGCAAGGATCCGCCGAAAGCAGTCTGCTACCTCCTTGGTCATGGGAACCATCCGCGTGCCGCTGGTGGTTTTTGTCGGCTCTACGACATACGTCATGTCCCGCTTTCGCTGCAGCTGGTGATCCACGTTGATCCGCATTTCCTTGAAGTCAATGTCTCCTATCGTCAGACCGCAAAACTCAGAGATGCGCAGTCCGGTATGGAACAGAATGTAGATCCCATCGTAGTACCTGCTGAAGTGCTCATCCGACTGAATAAAGCCGAGAAACTCACGCGCCTGCTTCTTCGTGATGGCCTCCCGGGTGACGCTGTCATTGACGATCACAGAGGCCAGCTCAAAGTTGAAGGGATTCTTCCGGATCAGATCATCGTCCACAGCCATTTGAAACGCGGGGCGAAGTACACCGCGAACAGAATGGATCGTGCTGTAGCCGCGTCCTTCTTTTTGTAGCTTGATCAGCCAGCCTTTGGCATCCGACAGGTGCACCTTGTCGATCCGCAGCTTTCCGAAGTCTTCCTTCGCAATGATGTTGATCACAAAGTTGTAATTGGCTTCGGTATTGTGGCGAACGCCGGTCTTCAGGGACACATATTTCTTGACTAACTCCAATACGGTGTAGTTTCCGCCGTTGGAAACGATGTGATCAAACAGATCATGCTCGATCTGCTTCTCTTTCTCGCGCAGAGACAGCTCCCGTTTCTTCCCGGCAGGGGTACGATCGTTCTTGTCCAGCCGCCAGCTGTACACAAATTTTACGCTTCCATCGCTATCTTTATATTTGAACGCATAGCGTCCATCTTGCCTTTGGCTCTCTCCAAAGCGCAGTACGCGACCGCGATTGTCGCGTCTTTTTTCGCTCATGTAAACTCTCCTTTCACAAAAAGAGAGCCTCAGTATGACATACTAACTATATCATACTGAGGCCCATAAATCCACTGAAAAATAAAGTGACCGAATTCCTATGGCAGAACTCAGACAGCGGTCGCGCTGTCCAAAAACCGCTCAAAGCTCTTGCGCTTGATCATGGCCCGATTGCCGTTCATGATAATGAAATCGGCGCCTTCGTAGTCCTCCACAATTTGACGCATCTTCTTTTCGCCGATGTGAAAATACTCTGCCGCCTCGCGGATCGTCAGCATATATCTCTCCCAATAGGGAATTTCCTGCATTTAATCACCCCTCTCCCGACTCAGCCGCTTGCCGGTATACATGGCCACGATCTCCGGCGGGATCTTTTCCATCTGGCGCTGCAGGTTGTAGAGGTCGGCCTTGAGTTGAGCTTCGTCCAGCTTTCTGGACTTGACCTTATCGTTGGCTGCTTTCAGATCGCCTTGCAGCTCTTCCTTTTCGCTCTCCAGCCTGCTCTTGTCTGCCTGCAGATCCTTGATGGTCTGCTCATACAGCCGGGCTTTGGTGGCGAACCGGCCGTAGTCCGGGATGAAGCTGCGGAGAAGCTTGTCCAGCTCCGCAGCATTTTTCCTGGCATGGAAGGGGCTGGTATCAGCCAGCAGCTCGTGAATGCGCTTTGCCTGCTTGTTCAGGTTGGCTGCCTGCTTGAAGATGCGAGGCGGAATGTGCTCCCGGCCGGTCTTGCTGGCGCTCTCGCCGCGCTCCAGTTCCGGATACTTGCTGACCATGTGTTTCCAGTAGCGATCCTGCCAGGCCGTCAGCGTCTTCCGGTTGCCCAGGATAAGCTTGGCGGAAAGACGCCCGTCCTGCGTGATCGGGACAAAAGAAACGTGCATATGGGGCGTTTTCTCGTCCATATGCACGACGGCGGAGATGAGACGATCCTCGCCAATCTCCTGCTTGAGAAAATCCACGGCATGCTCAAAGAAGCCGCGGATCTCGCTTTTCTTCTTGCCCTTGAAAAACTCCGGGCTCGCGGTAATCAGCGTCTCCACGATCCGCACGCTGTCGCTGCGGACACGCGGACAGTCATACTGCTTGATCAGCGCCTCGGACATGGCGCGGTATTTGTCCGTGGGCTGGATGATGTGAAAGTTATTCTTGCTGCGGTTCGTGTCCACGTCGGGGTTGCTGGCGTATTTCTCCTTCGTGCGCTCGTTGTGGGCCTCAATGTTACTGATCTCCGGCCCCTTGTATTTGGCGAAGCGCAGGATGGCAAACTGTCCTTTATCCATCAGCGTTCCCTCCGTTTCTGCCATACAATGTCATAGCCCAGCACATCGGCCAGCTCGATGACTTCCCGATAGCGGATACTCTCCCGCTGGAGCTTGGCCGAGAGGTTGGAAATGCTGTCACTCCAACCATAATCGTCATGCAGGCGCTCCAGCACCTCCTGCATGGTAAAGCCTGCGCGCACAATGTGCGCCTTGATCTCGTTTCTTGTATTATTCATGTTTGTCCTCCATTCATTTCATTTTTATAGATGTATCGTGATGTCCAGGCCATAAGCGGCCTGATTGATTTTGCGGATATGAGGGATTTTTCGCGAGTCTGGAAAGAAGCCCGCGAAACCGTAATATCTGTTCGCTCCTCCGGGAAGCGTGTTTCGGGAAAGCTTTTCGATCCTTCCGGTTACTATTTTCCGAAAAAGAAAACAGCCCTCTCCGGGCTGCCAAAAC
Source organism: Eubacteriales bacterium (assembly GCA_030531505.1). Classification (GTDB taxonomy): domain Bacteria; phylum Bacillota; class Clostridia; order Oscillospirales; family Oscillospiraceae; genus Limivicinus. The sequence goes on along the minus strand of JAUNNH010000001.1, from coordinate 37,085 downwards.
ACGCTCCTTGTGGAATTGAAAAAAAGCAGCAACTGAAATCATCCGTCCATCCGTACCACCGTACTGCTTCATGGCAGCAACGAGTAGATCCCGACATAGCCCCGAACCTGACGGCCATGGGCGTGGACTTTGTTGGTGGGCTCCAGGTTGTACTCTGCGGCCAGCGCCGCCATTTGCAGGCAGAAGCTGCGTGTGGTCAGCGGCTTCTCGGCGTTTTCCTCACACCAGAGCACATACAGTTCATAGAGCCGCTGGGAGCTGATATCCAGGTCCGCCTTGAACCCAATGTAGCCCTCGGATTTGAGGAACTCGATCACATTGTTGCTCTCGGTCATGCTCTCCTGCATATTCTCCCGGCTGCGTGCGCTGATCGTGAACTTGTAGTCGTTGGCCTGCAGCCGGTGCAGTCCCTCCAGCGCCCAGAGCAGGATTCCCTCGATCTCGCCGCACAGCTTTTCCGAGAGGAACGGATCATCTACTCTGTCCTTCGGGCGGTCCTTCACCGTCAGGATGATCTGCCGGCGGAAGAAGCCGACGCTGCGGTCATAGAGAGATTTCAGCGTTCCGTTGCCAAAGCCCAGCAGCCGGACGTACATGGTGCCTTGGTAGCTCTGCTTGCCCTTCTTTTCCAGATCCATCGGCATTTCTGCCGTGACCAGGGATTTGATGATATTGGTCTGGGGCAGCGCTTCCATCTTCATGTCATCGTCCACCAGAAGCAGACCGTATTCCAGATCCGCGCGGGCGAAGGGGCTCGTCTCCACCTTGGCAATACTGCCGTTGTACATGTTCGTACCCAGCAGCGCGGAGAGCACGATCCCGACACGGGATTTGCCTTCTCCGCCCTTGCCAACCAGCATCAGCATTTTCTGCGCCTTCGTGCTGGGGATCAGGCAATAGCCCATAAACTCCTGCAAGGTCAGAATGTCCTCCGGGATCAGCAGATCGTTGAGAAAAGCGAGCCATTTTTTCGGGAAAGCTGCTTCCGGATCATAGCGCACCGGCAGCCGGTTCAGGCAAAAGTCTTTGCTTGCCTCAAAGCGACCGTCCAGGAACAGTGTGCCGTTGGCCACATGGATGCGGTCGTGGTAGATCGGCAGAGGCGATGAATAGCAGCAGGCGCGCAGCGTATCCAGCAAAGATATGATCTTGCGGGAGAGCCCGCGGCGGACGTAGGGCTTGAGCTTTTCAAAGATGGCGTTTTTGATCCAGCCCTCGTCCGTCACCTTGCCATCCACGGTGAAAAAGACCTCATGGATACAGAGCATTGGATGTTCTCTGCGGAGCTCCTCACAGAACAGCACTTCGTCGATCTTGTCCCCGTCCAGCCAGGCCGGGCTTTCAGAAGATGTCGTCATACACGATCACCTCCCTCTGCAGCGCCTCTTCGTAGCAATCCAGCACGCCGTTGGTAAAGTAGGAGATCGCTTCCGCTTTCTCCTGTTCTGTCCCATTGGAAAGCAAATCTGCCAGACCTACGATAAAATCGTACATCTGGCAGTTCTGTGCGTATTCCGTTGTGATGGGATCGTCCATGCTCTGCGGCGCGGTCTCCCGTTTCTGCCGGTGCAGCCGGACCTCCAGATCCAGCAGCACATCGTGGCAGCGTTGGGCCGGGTCGGGCGGCTTGGGCGGCGAAGGTGCGTCCGGAATGAATTCGCCATCACCGAAGTCCTCGATCAGCTTCTCCGCCGCTTCTCTGAGCGTCAGCTGGAACAGCTTGGCGGTGAAGTCGATGACGTCCCCGTCCTCTCCGCAGCCGAAGCAATGAAACCGATCGTCTAGTTTCATGCTGGGGTTGTGATCGTCATGGAAGGGACATCGGGCCATCCCATAACGGTTTGCCATCAGCCCATAGTGTTCCGCCGCCTCGCGGGCTGTGACAAGGCTTTTCGCTTTTTCGTAGATTGTCATATGCAATCCTCCTAATATTGAGTAGTAGGGACGATTTGTTTGTCCCTCCATGAATATTATGAGGAAAGAGCGAAAAAGCAGGCTAATGGCATGACAGGTCGATTTCAAAAAACATGACAACGGGACACAAGTACGGATGGACGGATGATTTCAGTCGCTGCACTTTTTTGAAAAGGCCGGGCAGATAAGACCGCCCTTAAAGAGAATAAAAGTCCCTCTTGCGTATATGATAAAGTTGTGATAGAATTCTGATATAAAAAAGGAGGGATCAAGATGATCAATATTCGTCCGGTATCCGATCTGAGGAACAAGTATCCGGAGATCGAGGAAGAAGTCATGAGCACCGGCGCGCCGGTCTTTCTCACGAAGAACGGTTACGGTTCTATGGTGGTCATGAGTCTGGAGCAGTATTCGGCTCTGACAGACGGCATTGAGCTGGCCTTGGATGAGGCAGATAAAGCCGCTGCCATGTCCGACGTACGTTACACAGCCGATGAAGTGTTCAGCCGTGTGCGGAAAGGCGTTCATGGACAGAAGGCATTATGAACTGCGGATCCTTCCGCTGTTTGAGGAACAACTGAGTGAGACGGTCTTTTATATCTCTGAGCGGCTGAAAAACCCCATCGCCGCGGACAACTTCATTGATGCGGTCGAGGCCGCAATCTATGAACGCCTGCAAGCGCCGGAAGCTTTTCAGCCCTTTCCATCCAAGCGGGACCGTGAACATACCTACTATGCGATCCCAGTAAAGAACTATTCCGTATTCTATGTTGTGATCGGAAATGTCATGGAGGTTCGAGCGCTCGTATATAATCGGCGGGATCTATCAAAAATCATATAATCAATCGTAAAAGAGAACGGACTCAATATTGTTTGCGCTGGTATAGATGTGCAGATGATCGTGAGTCCGTTTTTTCATATAGTACGCAGAATGCCAAACTATTATTTTGAAATCCGACGAAGTCCTGTTGATCTCGGCGGATTTCGACTATTTCCGCATGAAAAATGGGATTAAATGATGGTGAAAAAGTTGCTCCCAGAAAATACCAAGTCCGTTATTTAGGACACCCTTTATGAGATAATGTTTTTTGCCAGAGAAGAGAAAGGGGGTATTCCCATGAAGATTGCCGAGCACAACATACTGACGCTGGACTATTGGAGGTACGAGGTCTCCTATCAGAGCATCACGCTGCCCTCCGGCTCCATCGGCTGCGCGGCGCTGAACATTTCCGATGATGTGATCGAGAAGTTAAAGCAGCTCAGCCAGCCGTTACAGGCGGTGATTGAAGCCGTTGGCAAGAAAAAACTCAAGCTGGAACTGCTCACACCGTGCAGAGAGAGCATCCTGCAAATGCTGGAGCTGCTTCAGAAAGAAAGCGCCTTTCCGCTGCTGGATTATCCGTATTACATAAAGCGTGTCCCTGAAATCTTCACCGAGGATAACATGAAAAACACGCTGGCCTATGTGAAGCTCGCCGCGAGAAACCTGCCTGCCGCCTTGACTGATGCGTTTAATCACGGGCGCACCTTATTACGAGTGATCCAAAACTGTGCAGAGCTGCCGGATTCCCTTGTCGTGTTCAAAGATGGCCTGCTGCCTTTTGCCCGAGCCCTGCATGAAAGTGACCGCGCGACGGAGGACTATGCGGCGGTGTTCGGTGAGTATTTCCCGGAGTTCCCGGAATTCTCCCTCTCTGATCCGTCCTGGATGTCGCTGATCAATGTTTCCATGCAGTATCTGAGCACGATCCTACCGGGGAAGGATGCTCCGCAGCTTGTAAAGCGCATGCACTTCGTCTCCTTTGTAGGGATGCTCCGATACGATCTCTTCGAGGGACTCTGCGTCGGCCATGCTCCGCGGAAATGCCCGATCTGCGGAAGATGGTTTCTGACCACCGATGCCCGGCATACGAAATACTGCGGTGGGTTTGCGCCCAGCGATCCGAAAGGCCGCTCCTGTCGGCAGCTTGGAAATCTGCAGGGGCGGGAAAAACGGGAGCTGGCGGATGATCATCCGTTGAAGGTGATCTGTAACCGGCGCATGAATACGATCCAGGTTTATGTGCGCCGGGGCACATTGGATGAGGCGACAGCGGAAAAGATGAAGCGCCTTGCCCGGAACAAACTGGAGCGCGCCATTTCCGACGCCGCCTATGCCAACGGCAGTTATGCGGAGGAGATGGAACAGGACGCTCTTTTGACAGAGGCCACAAGTTGAAAGCGAATGGAGGTGAGACCGTGGCTGTCTATGGTAAGAAATATCCCTTCTGCGCCGAGGAAGGCAGCGGTCTCACGTTGCTGGAGGCGGAACGTGCCTTCCAGCTCTTGCCCGATCCGCCGAAGGTGGAAAACCTCAACGAGTACATTGTGATGGCTGCCCACGGGGATGAAAACGGTTTTTCATTCTTCCTTCATGCGTATGAGGAACGGCTCAACCGCCGTATTCGAGGGTTTCTTCTGCGAGAGGGTTTTCGGAATACCGAGCCGGATCGCCTGTTCGATTATAAGCTGGCCTGCGTGCGTGCCATGCTGGAGGTGTTGCCAAGTTACGATCCCAACGGCGGTGCGAGCTTTCTGACCTTTGCGCATCATGACATTGAAAACGCCATGATCGGACAGCGCAAAAATGAAGAGGGCGGCTCCTTCACAAGTCTCGATGAATACAAGGCTGTCCGAAAAGCCGGAAGACTCTATCGTGAGAATCAGGAGAAAACACGGGAAGCAGTCAAGGCCATTGCCGAGGCCGAGCACTGCAGCGAACAGACGGCAGAAACGCATCTGGCCATGGCGTTGAAGAATCGAAGCCGGGCGGACTTCTATCCCCGCACAGAAAGAGACGACGATGGAAATATCCATGAACGCGATCCCAACGTCAGCCACGACGACAGCTGGGAGTACGCTTCTGTTCTGTGGGGCTGGGTTCAAACCGAGTGGGTACAGGAGGCTTTTGAAACGCTCAGCTTTCGGGAGCAAACGCTGCTGGAAAAGCGCAACGCGATCTGTATGACCTGCGGGCGCGTCAGTGATTGGAGGAAGCGCGTCGGCTTTGAAGATCTTGCTGTGCTGTTTGAGGGAAGCGGAGCCAGCGGTGCGGAACGTGCGTATCAGCGGGCACTGGAAAAGATGATGAAGCATCTGGCCGGGCATGAGGTCTTCCATGTTTTGCAATTGCGGCTGATCTCGCAGGAGAAGAAAAACAAAAAAATCGCCGCCGCAGTCTACTCCTATTGGGCAGACTACGACGGCGAATGGGGCGAGATCCGTTTTGACTTTTTGAAAAACGAGACCGAGATCGTAAAGCTGGCAGACGCAGATTTTGTCAAAAGTCAGCCTTTCGCAAAACGCGCGATCCAGGAGATCAAGGCAATCGAAAATGATAAACTCCCGAAAAAGCTGACAGTCCCATTCTGGTACGAGTGGGAAGCACCGCAGGCTGTGCGAGCGCGCACTCTTTCCTGCAACGCGCCGCGTACCGACTCCGACCGCGGCATGATCATTCGATGGGTGGATTAGTAAAACGCGAGAAGATGCTTTCATTTTGAAAGCACTCCGAGCATACAGATCCGAAACGTGCTAGCATTTTGAAAGCATCTTTTGAGAAACGGCGCTGCGGCGGGACGAGGGACGAGAGACGGGAGCTTTTATATCCCTCTTGTTCCGCCGGAAGCTCATGCTCCATTGCATTCCGCACTCGCTTCCAACTCCTTCCCCGAATGAAAGCCCAGCGAAGCGGGTTTCATTCGGAAAAGGAGGAACAAGGTCATCGGTCGATGTGACCGCGCAGGCGCGGCCACATGACCTTATGGCCTTGTTCGGACGCAACAAAGGGTATAACACACTAGACCTTGCGAGCAAGATCGTGTGCCAAAGGCAGGCCTCCCCGGCCCTCCTTTGGAAACCTCCCGGGTACCGGCAAAGACATTTCTGAGCGTCAAACAGAAATGCTTTTTGCCGGTATTCATTTTCCCCCGTGTGTCCCAAAAAAGCAAAACCGGTTTTTGTGACAAGGGGCGAAAATGAAAAAGCGGATCGAAATCGCACGAGAAAAGCGTGCAGTTCCGATCCGTTTTTGTAAGCGAGAGATGGGCGCTATTCAATAGATGCCTGTCAAAGATCATGTACAGGATATCAATCTTCCCACGAAGTTGATCCGCTGGCTTTTCAAGCAATTACTCCAGATATTGTTATCTCAAAAACGGTACTGTTATTACTTTCTTGAATAGTGGGTTGGGCTGATATTCCGCAAGAACACCAAGGAACTATCATCGCTTAAACATCGAGAGTTGTTTCAGTAAGCACTGCAGCATTCAGCACAGGAAGAATACTTGAAAGGAAGGCCTCCACCTGTTGCTCACAGCGTCCGGTATAGTTACATGGCTCCAGAAGCGCTTCCAGTTCCGCCTCGCTCATGCCAAATTCCGGGCAGGCGGCAAGACGGGAGAGCAGATCGCAGTCGCCTCCGTCCTTCATCCGGGCTGTCGCCTCCATGGAGCAGCGGCGGATGATCTCGTGCAGCTGCTGCCGGTCGCCGCCGCGCTTGACAGCTTCCATGAGCAGATTCTCCGTTGCAATGAAAGGCAGATACTCCCGCACCGTCTTGTCCACGATCTTCTCGTTCACGTGCAGCCCCCCACTCACATTCTGCAGCAGACGCAACACCGCGTCGGCGCAGAGAAAGCTCTCCGGCAGGGACAGACGGCGGTTGGCCGAATCGTCTAGGGTCCGCTCCAGCCACTGGGCTGAGGCGGTAAGCGGAGCGTTGATCGCTTCTGTCATCAGGTAGCGGCTCAGGGAACAGATGCGCTCGCAGCGCATGGGGTTGCGCTTATAGGCCATGGCGGAGGAGCCGATCTGCTTTTCCTCAAAAGGCTCTTCCAGCTGGCGGTCATGCTGAAGAAGGCGAATGTCCTGCGCCATGCGGTAGGCGCTCTGGCCGATCGCGCTCAGACAGTTGAGGATGCGGCTGTCTGTCTTGCGGGGGTAGGTCTGTCCGCAGACGGGAAAGCACTCCGTGAAGTCAAACTCGGCGGCGATGCGCCGATTGAGCTCGTCGATCTTCGTCTCATCGCCCTCAAAGAGCTCCAGAAAGCTCGCCTCCGTGCCGGTCGTACCGCGGCAGCCGAGAAAGCGCAACGTTCCGAGCACGAAGTCCAGCTCCTCAAGATCGGACTGGAGATCCTGCATCCAGAGCGTCGCGCGTTTTCCGACCGTGACCAGCTGCGCGGGCTGGTAATGGGTATAGCCAAGCGTCGGCGTGGCCTTGTAGCGCTCCGCAAAGACAGCGAGATTTTTCAGCACCTTGAGCAGTTCGCCTCGCAGATAGCGCAGCGCCTCGCGGTAGAGGATCAGATCGCCGTTGTCGGTGACGTAGCAGCTTGTCGCGCCCAGGTGGAGGATGCCCGCCGCCGAGGGCGCGGCTTTTCCATAGGCGTAGACATGCGCCATCACGTCGTGCCGCACCTCCTTCTCCCGCGCGGCGGCACAGGCAAAGTCGATATCCGTGATGTGCTTCTCCAGCTCCTTCACCTGCCCGGCGGTGATGGGCAGGCCCAGCTCGTGCTCCGCCCGCGCCAGGGCGACCCACAGCCGCCGCCAGGTCTCGATCCGCTTCTGCGGGGAGAACAGCTCCAGCATGTAGGAGGAGGCATAGCGTGAGGCGAGGGGAGATTCATAGCGATCGTTCATAGCTGTCCTTCCTTATCGTAAAATGATTGCGTCGCGTTCAGGCCCGACCGAGACATAGCGGATCGGGCAGCCGACGCACGCCTCAATATACTCCACATAGCGCCGCGCCGCTTCGGGCAGGTCCTCCCAACGGCGTGCGCCGGAGATGTCACAGCTCCAGCCCTCCAGCGTCTTAAACACCGGCTTTGCCCGTTTCAGCGCCGTCGGGAAGGGAAAGCTGTCGATACAGGCCCCGTCCAGCTCGTACTGTACGCAGACGGGGATCTCCTGGAGATAGCTTAACACATCAAGCTTGGTCAGTGCAAGGGCCGTGGCCCCCTGCACCTGCACGCCGTAGCGTGTGGCGACCAGGTCAATCGGCCCCACACGGCGCGGCCGTCCGGTCTTTGCGCCGTATTCGCCCCCGGCCTCGCGCAGACGAGCGGCCTCCTCTCCGAACAACTCACACACAAAGGGGCCCTCGCCCACGCAGGTGGAGTAGGCCTTGACGACGCCGACGACCGCGTCCAGCCTCGCCGAGGGCAGCCCGGAACCCACCGGGGCGTAGGCCGCGATGGCGTTGGAGGAGGTGGTGTAGGGGTAAATGCCATAATCGAGATCGCGCAAGGCGCCGAGCTGTGCTTCAAAGAGCAGCCTCTTTCCCGCATCCGCGGCGGCGCGGAGATACGCGCCGGTGTCGCAGACGAAGGGCCTGATCTTCCCGCCGTAGTCATCGACCCAGGCCGTCAGTTCCTCCATCGTATAGGGCTTCGCGTTGTATACGCCGATCAGGATCAGGTTCTTCCATTCCAACAGCTCACGCAAATGCTCCCTCAGCTCCTCCGGGTCGTTCAGCTCCCCGGCGAGGACGGTCTTTTTCTGGTACTTGTCCGAATAAAACGGGGCGATGCCCTGTTTGGTGGACCCGTACTGTTTGTCGGCCAGGCGAGCTTCCTCCAGCGCGTCCAGCTCCCGGTGCCAGGGCAGGAGCAGAGAGGCCCGGTCGCTGATTTTGAGGTTCTCCGGACTGATCGCCACGCCCTTTTCCCGCAGGGCTTCGATCTCCGTCCAGAGGTTTTCGGCGTCCAGTGCGACGCCGTTGCCCAGGATATTCACGACGCCGTGATGAAAGATACCGGAGGGCAGAAGATGCAGCGCAAACTTCCCATAGTCATTGACGACGGTGTGGCCCGCGTTGCCTCCGCCCTGATAGCGGATGACCACATCATAATCCTCCGTCAGCAGATCGACCATGCGGCCCTTGCCCTCGTCGCCCCAGTTGATGCCAACGATCGCACAGGTTTTCATTCTTGTATCCCCCTTATTCATACTCCACCGTGGCAGGCGGTTTGGAGGTGATGTCGTAGAGCACGCGGTTGACACCCTTCACCTCGTTGACGATGCGCACCGAAACGCGGTCCAGCAGCTCATATGGCAGGCGCGACCAGTCCGCCGTCATGAAGTCCGAGGTCTGGACGCTCCGCAGCGCCACGGCATAGTCGTAGCTTCGCCCGTCGCCCATCACGCCCACGGAGCGCAGATTCGTCAGCACCGCGAAATACTGGCTGGCCGACTGGTCCAGCCCGGCTTTTGCCATCTCCTCGCGGAAGATGGAGTCAGCCTCCCGCAAGAGAGAGAGCTTTTCCTCCGTCACGTCCCCGATCACGCGGATGGCGAGACCCGGGCCGGGGAATGGCTGCCGCGCGACCAGGCTCTCCGGAAGTCCCAGTTCCCGCCCGAGCTGCCGCACCTCGTCCTTGAAGAGCATGCGCAGCGGCTCGAGGATCTCCTTGAAATCCACATAGTCGGGCAGCCCGCCCACATTGTGGTGACTCTTGATGACGGCGGATTCGCCGAGGCCGGATTCGATCACGTCGGGGTAGATCGTCCCCTGGGCGAGATAGTCGACCGCGCCGATCTCCCTGGCTTCCGCCTCAAAGACGCGGATGAATTCCTCCCCGATGATGTGGCGCTTTTCTTCCGGCTCGGTCACGCCGCGCAGGCGCGCCAGAAAGCGATCGGCAGCATCGACGCGGCGGAAGTTCAGCGGGCGCGGGGCAAAGACGGCCTCCACCTCGTCGCCTTCGTTTTTGCGGAGCAGACCGTGGTCGACAAAGACGCAGGTAAGCTGGCTGCCGATGGCCTCGCTCAGAAGCGCGGCCAGCACCGAGGAATCCACTCCGCCGGAGAGTGCCAGCAGCACCCGTCCGTCTCCCACATGCCTGCGAAGCTCGTCCACGCTGCGGCGCTTGAAGTCTGCCATGGTCCAGTCGCTGTGCGCCCCGCAGACGCGATAGAGGAAATTGCGCAGCATCTCGCGCCCGAAGGCCGTGTGATTGACTTCCGGATGGAACTGAACGCCATAGAAGCCCCGCTCTTCATCGCAGATCGCGGCGGTGGGACAGGCTGCGGAATGAGCGGCCAGGCGGAAGCCCTCCGGCACCTGCGCCATATAGTCCCCGTGGCTCATCCAGGTAACGCTCCGCTCAGGCAGATCCCGGAACAGCGCGCAGGTCGGATCAAAAACCGTTTCGGTTTTGCCGTATTCACGGGCGGAGGCATCCTCCGCCGCGGTGACCAGTCCGCCGAGAGACTGCGCCAGCAGCTGACAGCCGTAACAGATGCCGAGGATCGGCACGCCCAGCTCGAAGACGCCGGGGTCGGGTCTGGGCGAATCGTCGAGATACACGCTGTGCGGTCCGCCGGTGAAGATGATGCCGATCGGATCGAAACGGCGGATCTCGTCTAGGGGCATGCTGTGAGGACGCAGCTCGCAATACACATGCTGCTCGCGCACGCGCCGGGCGATCAGCTGGTTATACTGGCCGCCGAAATCAAGGATCAGGATTTTCTCCATGCATTACTCCTCCCAAGGAAGCGGAAATCAGCCCCACGAACAGGGGATGCGGATGGTTGGGCCGGCTCTTGAATTCCGGGTGGAACTGCACGCCGACAAAGAAGCGCTTTTCGTCGAGCTCCACCGCTTCCACGATATAGCCGTCCGGAGACTGGCCGCAGAGACAAAGCCCCTTGTCCCGCAAAAGCTCACGATACTCGTTGTTGAACTCATAGCGGTGGCGGTGACGTTCGCGGACCTCCTCCGCGCCGTAGCAGCGGCGCATGACGGTCCCCTCCGCGATGCGGCAGGGATACGCGCCGAGACGCAGCGTGCCCCCCTTGCTGACAGTTTCGTTCTGGTCTGGCAGGAAGTCGATGACCTTGTGGGGTGAGTTGGGGTCAAGCTCCCCGGAGCTCGCGTCCGCGAGACCGCAGACATGGCGCGCAAACTCGATCACCGCCACCTGCATACCGAGGCAGATGCCGAGATACGGGATATCGTGCTCCCGGGCATACCGGGCCGTCACGATCATGCCCTCCACGCCGCGGTCCCCGAAGCCGCCGGGGACGATCAGTCCGCCGCAGCCGGCCAAGGCTTCGTCCACGCTTTCCTCTGTGATGGTCTCGCTGTCGATCCAGCGGATCTCCACCCGGGCATTGCAGGCGTAGCCCGCGTGGCGCAGCGCCTCGGCCACGGAGAGATAGGCGTCGTGCAGCTGTACATATTTTCCGACCAGGCCGATGGTGACCTGATGCTGCAGCGACTTGATGCGCGCCACCATGGCCCGCCACTCGTCCAACTGAGGCGCGCGGGTCCAAAGTCCCAGTTCCCGGCAGACGATCAGGGAGAAGTCCTCGTCCTCCAGCATCAGCGGCGCCTCGTAGAGGATGGGCAGCGTGCGGTTTTCGATCACACAGTCGGGCTTGACGTTGCAGAACATGGCGATCTTGCGGAAGATCTCTTTTTCCAGCGGCTCGTCACAGCGCAGCACGATGATATCCGGGGAGATGCCCATGCCCTGCAGCTCCTTGACCGAGTGCTGGGTGGGCTTGGTCTTGTGCTCGTCGCTGCCGCGCAGGAAGGGGACCAGCGTCACATGGATGAAGAGCGTGTTCTCCTTGCCCTGCTCGAGGCTGACCTGACGCGCGGCCTCCAAAAAGGGCTGGCTCTCGATATCGCCGGTGGTGCCGCCAATCTCGGTGATAACCACATCGGCGTTCGTCTCCGCCCCCACATGGTAAATAAAGTCTTTGATCTCCTGTGTGATGTGCGGGATGATCTGCACCGTCTGGCCGAGGTACTCGCCGCGCCGCTCTTTGTTGAGCACATTCCAGTAGACCTTGCCGGTGGTGAGATTGGACCATCGATTCAAGTCCTCGTTAATAAAGCGCTCGTAGTGTCCCAGATCCAGATCCGTCTCGCTGCCGTCCTCGGTCACGTAAACCTCGCCGTGCTGATAGGGGCTCATGGTGCCCGGGTCCACATTGATATAGGGGTCGAGCTTCTGCGCTGCCACCTTTAAGCCGCGCGCCTTCAAAAGCCGTCCGAGGGAGGCCGCCGTGATACCTTTGCCGAGACCGGACACTACGCCGCCTGTCACAAACACATATTTTGTCATGGGAAACGCCTCCATTTTGATTACGATGCATCGATTCGAGAGATCCCGATCGTCATTTCTTCCAACACATCCAAAAGGACACGAACCGTATCCAGGGAGGTGAAAATCGTGATATTGTTTTCAGCTGCACAACGCCGGATGATAACCCCGTCTTCATAATGGATCCCTGACTGAACAGCTCGTGTGTTGATGATATAGCTGATACGCCCGGCACGAATGGACTCCATGATTTCGTTGCTTCCCTCGCTGATCTTATGCCGAATACGGGTGCGAATCCCATGCTCCTTCAGATAAAGAGCTGTGCCAATGGTCGCTTCTATGTTGTAGCCCATGTTGTAAAACCGACGCACCAATGGCAAAGCTTCCTGCTTGTCTTCATCGGCCAGGGTGACAAAGATCGTTCCATAGTTTTGGAGCCTCATACCCGAAGCCTGCAGGGCCTTGTACATAGCTCGGCTCAGCTTATCATCGTACCCGATGGCCTCACCGGTAGACTTCATCTCCGGGCTCAGGTATGCATCCAACCCTTTGATTTTGTTGAAAGAGAAAACCGGAACCTTCACGTAGTGACGCCTTTTTTCTTCCGGATATAAGGAGAACAGACCTTGTTCTTTCAGACTTTTGCCCAAAATGACTTCTGTGGCGATATCTGCCAGCGAATAACCCGTCGCTTTTGAAAGGAAAGGAACTGTACGGGACGAACGGGGATTTACCTCAATGATATAGACATTCTCATCCTTGTCTACGATGAACTGAATATTGTAAAGCCCAACAATTCCAATTCCTAACCCAAGCCTTTTGGAATACTCAAGAATGGTATGCTTGACACCACTTGAAAGGGAAAAGGCAGGATATACGCTGATGGAATCGCCGGAATGGATCCCGGTTCTCTCCACCAGCTCCATGATACCGGGGACAAATACATCGCGCCCATCGCAGATTGCATCTATCTCCACCTCGCGGCCCTGAATGTATTGATCTACCAGAACCGGTTTATCCGCGTCGATCTCCACTGCGGTTTTCAGATATCGACGCAATGCTTCTTCTTTGGCAACGATCTGCATGGCGCGCCCTCCCAGCACAAAGCTGGGCCGCACCAGCACCGGATAACCGATCTCGGCTGCCGCCCGGATCCCATCTTCGATACTTGTAACCGCGACACCACGGGGCTGGGGAATTTTCAAATCAAGCAGGACTTTTTCAAAGGAATCTCGATTTTCAGCCCGGTCGATGGCCTCGCAATCTGTTCCGACGATGGTAACGCCCCGGTCTGCCAGCGGCCGCGCCAGATTGATGGCAGTCTGTCCGCCAAGGGTCGCGATTACGCCTTCCGGCCGTTCCAGCTCTATGATGTTCATGACATCTTCTACACAGAGGGGTTCAAAGTACAGCTTGTCGGAACAGGTGTAGTCGGTGGATACCGTCTCGGGGTTGTTGTTGATTATGATGGCTTCATAACCGGCACGGCGGATTGTTTGCACAGCATGCACGGTGGAGTAGTCAAACTCAACGCCCTGCCCGATGCGGATAGGGCCGGAGCCAAGCACAAGAATTTTCTTTTTCTCCGAGACAAGAGATTCATTTTCCTCTTCATAGGTCGAATAGAAATAGGGAACATAGCTTTTAAACTCCGAGGCGCAGGTGTCGATCATCTTATATACGGGGAAGAGGCCCAACTGTTTGCGCAGCTCATAAACGGAGATTTCGTCGATTCCCCAAAGCTCGGAGATCGCCCGATCGGAAAAGCCCATTCGCTTGGCTTCATATAAAATACAAGGATCACGCGGGTTTTCGCGCAGGCGTTGCTCCTGCTCGATGATATTTCTCAGCTTGCTCAGGAAAAAGCAGTCGATCGCCGTTGCGGCATGGATATCCGCGATCGGGCAATCAAGACGCAGCAGCTCAGCGATCGCATAGATACGGTCGTCTGTGCCGATTTGAATGAAGTTGAGAAGCGCTTCCCGATCCATTCCATCAAAGCGCGCTGCATGAAGATGAGAAAGCCCGATCTCCAGAGACCGGATCGCCTTCAGCAGACTCTCTTCAAAGGTCCGCCCCACGCTCATAACCTCGCCGGTTGCCTTCATCTGGGTACCCAGCGTGCGGCTGGCATCGCTGAACTTATCGAAGGGAAAGCGCGGCATTTTGGTGACCACATAGTCCAAAGTCGGCTCAAACGACGCGGGTGTGTTGGCAAGGGGGATCTCCTCCAGGTTCATGCCGACCCCGATTTTAGCCGATACGCGGGCTATCGGGTAACCGCTGGCTTTTGAGGCCAGCGCGGAGGAGCGTGAAACCCGCGGATTGACTTCAATGAGATAGTATTGAAACGACTTCGGGTCAAGCGCAAACTGCACATTGCAGCCGCCCTCGATTTCCAGTGCGCGGATGATTTTCAAAGCGCTGTCGCGCAGCATATGATACTCTTTGTTCGTCAGCGTCTGGGAGGGGCAGACTACAATGGAATCGCCGGTATGGATCCCGACGGGATCCAGGTTTTCCATATTGCAGATCGTGATTGCCGTATCATTGTGATCCCGCATCACCTCATACTCGATTTCTTTGTAGCCCTTGATACTCTTTTCGATCAGAACCTGATGGACAGGAGAGAGCGTCAGGGCATTTTTAATGAGCTCGAGAAACTCTGTCTCATCCTCGGCAAATCCGCCGCCAGTTCCGCCCAACGTAAAGGCGGGACGCAGCACAACGGGATAACCGATGTCCTCGGCAACCCGAAGTCCCGATTCAACGGAATCGGCCACATCCGAGGGCAAAACCGGCTCCCCAAGCGCTGTACACAGTTCTTTGAACAACTCCCGATCTTCTGCCTGCTCAATGCTCCGGCTTTTGGTTCCAAGGAGTTCCACCTGGCACTCCCTCAAAACGCCTTTCTTCTCCAACTGCATGGCAAGGTTAAGTCCGGTCTGTCCTCCGATTCCCGGGAGGATTGCATCCGGACGTTCCCGGCGAATGATTCGGGCGATGTATTCCAGCGTTAGAGGCTCCATATATACTTTGTCTGCGATAGAGGTGTCGGTCATAATGGTTGCGGGATTGGAATTGCAGAGAACAACCTGATATCCCTCTTCTTTGAGGGCGAGACAGGCCTGCGTTCCCGCGTAGTCAAATTCGGCGGCCTGCCCGATCACGATCGGCCCGGAGCCGATGACGAGAATCTTGTGGATATCTGTCCGCTTAGGCATGCGTCCTTGCCTCCTCCATCATTCGGATAAAGTTATCAAACAGATAGGCGCTGTCTTGGGGACCCGGGGCGCTCTCGGGATGATACTGCACGCTGAATACTCGATCCGCCTCACAGCGGACGCCCTCTATGGTGCCGTCGAGCAGGTTGATATGCGTTGCTTTGAGTCTGGTCCCCGCAAGGCTTTCTTTGTCTACCGCATAGGAATGGTTCTGCGAGGTAATCTCAATCTTCCCGGTTTCCAGATTCCGGACTGGATGGTTTCCGCCTCTATGACCGAATTTCAGTTTATAGGTTGCTGCGCCGTATGCCAGCGAAATCAGTTGATGCCCGAGGCAGATCCCAAAGAGAGGATAGTTCCCGATCAGACTTTTCAGCGTCTGAACGACACATGGTACGTCTGCCGGATCACCGGGGCCGTTTGAAATAAAGATACCATCCGGGGTGCGTTCTATGATCTCGCGGGCGCTTGTGTTCCATGGCACAACCGTTACCCGACAGCCGCGGCGATTCAAGGAACGCACGATATTCTGCTTCATTCCGCAGTCAATCGCCACCACATGATAGCGCTCCTGTTCCGCGGGGGAAACCCAGGCCGCTCGACAGCTTACGCGGGAAACTGCGTCCTGCGGCAGCGAGGTGTTTTGCAGAATGGCCAGACCGTCCTCCAAAGAGGTGGTCAACCCGGTAAGGAGCGCCTTTCGGCTGCCGTACTCCCGGATCGAGCGTGTGAGTTCGCGGGTATCAATCTGAGAAATACCCGCCACGCCGAATCGCTTCATCACCGAGCCCAGAGTCTCTGTACTGCGAAAATTGGACGGCTCGTCATTGTATTCCCGGACAATCAGAGCACCGATGGTCGGAAGTCTTGTTTCATAGTCATCCTCCGCCATTCCATAATTGCCTATGAGTGGATACGTCATAACCACAGCCTGATCCGTATAGGAGGGATCGGAAAGGATCTCCTGATACCCGATCATCGACGTGTTAAATACGAGCTCGCAGACCTTGTCCGCTTCATCCCCGAACGCCAGCCCGTAGTACTGCTGTCCATCCTCCAGAATGATTTTTCGATTGTTGACCATGCGCACGCCTCCTCTATAAGCGCTTTCCTGCCTCATGGATCTTGTACTCAAAGCGGGATTTGCCCGAGTCATCCGGCACGCTTGTGGGATATTTCCCGTCAAAGCATGAGGTGCACAGCCCATCATGTTTGCCCGGAAGCCGCCGCACCCCCTCTATACTCAGATAACCGAGCGAGTCCGCACCGATTTGAGCCGCTATTTCCTCTACCGTATGGTGGTTGGCAATCAGCTTTTCCGGATCGTCGATATCTGTACCGTAGTAGCAGGCGGCAAGAAACGGCGGAGCGGAGATGCGCATGTGGATTTCTTTGGCTCCTGCATTGCGAAGCAGGTTTACGATCCGGCGACTGGTTGTGCCGCGGACAATGGAGTCATCAATGAGCACAACGCATTTCCCTTCCACCGTGGAGCGCAGCGGGTTCAGCTTGATGCTCACATCACGCTCCCGCATTTTCGGATCGGGAGCAATAAAGGTTCGGCCAATGTATTTGTTCTTGATAAAACCGATCCCGTAAGGAATACCGCTCTCCTGCGCATAACCCAGCGCGGCGTCAAGGCCGGAATCCGGAACGCCGATCACCACGTCGGCCTCCACCGGATGCTCTTGCGCCAGAATACGTCCGGCTCTTTGCCTGGCCAGATGAACGCTGGCGCCGTCGATGACCGAATCGGGTCGGGCAAAATAGATGTATTCAAAGACACACAGCTTTTTCTCTGCTTTTCCGCAATGCGAGGGATCGGAGCCAATGCCGTCCGCGCTGACCGTGACGATTTCACCGGGCAGAACATCCCGCATGAAGGCAGCACCGATCGCATCCAGCGCACAGGTTTCCGAGGCAAAAACGACAGCGCCGTCGGGTAGCTTTCCCATACACAGCGGGCGAAAGCCGTGGGGATCCCGCGCGGCTATCAGCTTGGAGGGAGAGGAAATGACAAGCGAATAGGCCCCCTCCAGGCGATCCATCGCAGCGGAAACCGCCGCTTCAATGGAGGGTGAGGACAGACGTTCCTGGACGATCGTATAGGCAATAACCTCGGTATCTGACGTGGAGTGAAAAATGGAGCCTCGGCTTTCGAGCTCACGGCGCAGAGGAAAAGCGTTCGTCAGATTGCCGTTGTGGGCCAGGGCCATCTGCCCCTTATAGTGATTGACAAGCAGTGGCTGAATGTTTCGCTTGCTGTCAGAGCCAGTGGTACTGTAGCGGACGTGACCGACAGCGATATTTCCCTCGCCCAATCTCCTGAGCTTTTCCGGTGAGAACACCTCGGCTACCAGGCCGGTATCCCGGCAGGAGGAAAAGACACCGTCATCGTTGATCGCGATTCCCGCGCTCTCCTGCCCTCTGTGCTGCAGGGCATAGAGGGCATAATAGGTAAGGGTAGCCAAATCCGTGCGTTGCGGGGAGAAAATCCCGAACACACCGCATTCTTCATGAATCCCTGCCATCTTAGCTTTCCAGGATGCGGCGCTGCATTTCCAGATACGCGTCCTCTACACCGCCGAGATCCCGGCGAAAACGGTCCTTGTCCAGCTTCTCACCGGTCTTGCTGTCCCAAAATCGGCAGGTATCCGGGCTGATCTCGTCGGCCAGAACCAAAGTCCCATCCGCTGTTTTCCCAAACTCCAGCTTGAAATCGACCAGAGTCACGCCGGCATCCGACAAAAGGGCCTTCAGCACCTCGTTCACGTGGAGGGCATACGTTCTGATCTGCGCGATTTCTTCCCGCGTGGCCAGCTTCAACGCAACCGCATGGTCGTCGTTCAGCAGAGGGTCGTGCAGGTCGTCGTTTTTATAGGAGAACTCCACGATCGGCTCGTCAAAAACCAGACCTTCCTCAACACCGTAGCGACTGGCAAAATGGCCGGCGGAGAGGTTGCGGACAATGACCTCCAGCGGGACGATCCGCACCTTTTTCACGGCGGTCTCCCGGTCGTTGAGTTCCTGGATATAGTGTGTGGGGATCCCACGCTCCGCCAGTTTTTTCATAAAATAATTGGTCATTCGATTGTTGACAGCACCTTTGCCCTCGATGATTCCTTTCTTCAGACCGTCGAAGGCGGTTGCATCGTCTTTGTAGGAAACGATCACAACATTCGGGTCATCCGTGGCATAGACCCGTTTGGCTTTCCCCTCGTAGAGCTGTTCGCGCTTTTGCATGATGGATACCCCCTGAAATAGAAAAAATGTTTTCCGATGCCTTAAAGGGGCACGAGGCCCCTGGCACCGAAAAACATTTTTCGCGAGTTGTTATTCAAGACGCTTGAAACTATAGCATATGCTGAATGGCACTGTCAAGAGAGCAAAAAGCAAGCAATACGAATTGCAAATATCGAAATATACGAAAAGGATATCATGGCGATCGGTCGGCTGAAAAACCGATCCGCCAGTTATCGCACTGCTGAACTCGACCGGGCGGCCTCACTTACCGCCACAGCCACCGCGTCACACACGCGCGGATCAAAAGCGGCAGGGAGAATATGATCGCATCGCAGCTCTTCCTCATCCACCAGCGCGGCCAGAGCACGGGCAGCGGCGATCTTCATTGCGTCGGTGATCTCTCGGGCACGCACATCCAGCGCACCGCGGAATATTCCGGGGAAGCACAGCACGTTGTTTACCTGATTCGGAAAATCAGAACGCCCTGTGGACACCACCGCTGCGCCGGCTGCGATTGCCTCATCGGGAAAGATCTCCGGGGTCGGATTGGCACAGGCGAAAACGATCGCCTGATCCGACATACTCCGGATCATCTCCTGCGTAAGTTGACCGGGTGCAGAAACCCCGATGAACACATCCGCGCCGCGAATGACATCCCGCAGTGTTCCCCGTTCATGCATGGGATTTGTCAGCCGGGCCATCTCTTCCTTGATCGGATTGAGATGCTCCCGGCCTTTCCAGATGGCCCCATGCCGGTCGGTCAGGATCACATTTTTAAGCCCTACTGCCATCAGCAGGCGCACGATGGCGATGCCCGCCGCGCCGGCGCCGCTGGTGACGACTTTCACATCTTCCAAACGCTTTCCAACCAGCTTGAGCGCATTCATGAGTCCCGCCAACACGATTACTGCCGTTCCATGCTGATCGTCGTGAAAGACGGGGATGTCCAGGCTGGCTTTCAGGCGCTCTTCAATCTCAAAGCAGCGGGGAGCTGAGATGTCCTCCAGATTGATCCCCCCAAAGGATTTCGCTATGAGCCGTACCGTGGAGACGATCTCATCCACATCCCGGCTGTCGATGCAGATGGGGACGGCATCCACGCCTCCGAAAGCTTTGAACAGCGCACACTTTCCCTCCATCACCGGCATGGAGGCTTCTGGCCCGATATCTCCCAAGCCCAGCACGGCTGATCCGTCCGTTACCACCGCAACGGTATTCCAGCGACGAGTCAGCTCATAACTCTTTTCCGGGTTATCACGGATCGCAAGGCAGGGAGCTGCTACTCCCGGAGTATAGGCAAGACTCAGTGCTTCGGAAGAATCCACCGCTGCGCGGACCTTTGTTTCTATCTTCCCACGCCATTCCAAGTGCTTTTTAAGCGACTCTTTTGCGTAATCCATTGCTCTTCCTCTTTATACCATGTTCTCGGGCCGCACCAGGTCATCAAAGTGCTCGGCATCCAGAAAGCCAAGGCGCAGGCAGGCTTCCTTCAATGTGATATTGCTCTCATGTGCAAGCCTGGCAGCTCTTGCTGCGTTTTCATAACCGATCACCGGGTTCAGGGCCGTCGCTGTCATCAGAGTCCGTTCCAGATAGCCCCGCATAACCTCAGTATCCGGTTCGAGCCCGGCAAAGCAGAAGCGATTGAATGCGGAAATGGATTCCGTCAGCAGCCGCGCCGACTGCAGGAAATTATAGGCCACAACCGGCTGAAACACGTTCAGCTCGAAATTGCCCTGGGACGCGGCAAAGCCGATGGCGGCGTCATTCCCCATAACCTGAACCGCCACCATTGTGACCTGTTCGCATTGGGTGGGGTTGACCTTGCCCGGCATGATGGAGCTTCCCGGCTCATTGGCCGGGATGTGCAGTTCCCCGTAGCCGCAGCGCGGGCCGCTGGCAAGAAAGCGAATGTCATTGGCGATCTTCATCATATCCGAAGCCAGCGCTTTCATGGCCCCGTGGGCAAAGACCAGCTCATCCAGCGAGGTGAGGGCGTGAAATTTGTTCGGTGCGGTCACAAATGCTGTGCCGGCAAGCTGTGAAATCTCTTCCGCCGCCTGTTCGGCAAAGCCCGCCGGGGCATTCAGACCCGTTCCGACCGCTGTACCGCCCAAAGCGAGCTCTCGAAGCGGCGTCCGGGCAAGCCGAAGCAGCTCAGCATCACGCTCCAATGAACTGCGCCATCCGCTGATCTCCTGGGAAAAACGGATCGGCACCGCATCCTGCAGATGGGTGCGGCCGCATTTTAAGACCTCACGAGATTCCTCTTCCTTTTTCAGCATGACGTCGATCAGCTTTTCGACTGCCGGAAGTAGATTTCGTTCGAGGGAAAGAACAGCGGCAATGCGCATGGCGGTCGGAAAACAGTCGTTTGAAGACTGGCTCATGTTGATATCGTCATTGGGATGGCACAGTTTGCTCCCGGCCAATTCGTTTGCCCGGTTGGCGATGACCTCATTGGCGTTCATATTGCTGTGCGTCCCGGAGCCTGTCTGCCAGACGACCAGTGGGAAATGGTCGTCCAACTGTCCCAGAGCCACTTCCTCTGCCGCCTGCTCGATCACGGGAAGCTTTTCCGCCGTCATTCGATCTGCACATAACTTGCGGTTCACACGCGCTGCCGCGTGTTTGACCAGGCCAAACGCATGGACGATCTCCAGAGGCATGGTCTCCTTCCCGACGCCTATCGGAAAATGCTCCAGGCTACGCTGTGTCTGTGCACCCCAGTAGCGATTCGCGGGAACGGCAACATCTCCCATGGAGTCATGCTCAAGGCGTGTCTTACTCGCTTCCTTCATGATAGAACCTCTTCTCTGACCTTGGATCACAGGTACTTGGTATCCTCCGGCGGGAAATACTCCCGCTCCGGCATGATATAGGGCTGGGTGCCGCGGCGCTCCTCCTCCATGCAGTCCTGCACATAATTGATGAATTCCTGCTGGAGTTCGGTTTGGCGGTCGTTGCGCTTCCAGACCAGGGCGTATTCCACCTGACGGGCGCTTTCCGTGATGATCTTCGTCACGATCAGATCGCTGACGTTATAGGTGGTCATCGGGTAGATGCAGATCCCGGCGTTCTGTTCGGAGAGGGCGACCGCATCGATATAGTTTGAGAGGTCGCCCGCGATGGTGGGCTCTTCGCCCAGCTCCTCGAACCAGGCCCGGATGGAGTCCAGACGGGAGCGGCGGCTGGGGATATACAACGGCTGCCCCACCAGCCTGCGCAGCGGCAGGAACTGCCCCTCTTCAGCGGCGAGGGGATGATCCTTGGACATCATGGCCACCCAGGGCTCCCGCCCGACAGAGAAGCCGTCCAGCTGTTCGGCATTATAGGAGGTAGCCACCAGCGCCAGGTCCGCCAGGCCCCGCTGCACCCGCTCCATGACCTCATCACCGCTGCCGTTCCAGAGGTGGATGGCCACACGCGGGAACTCGGAACGAAAACCGGAAATCCAGCGAGCCAGCAGATACGGTGCGCGGCCTTCCACCAGGCTGATGTTCAGATCGCCGGAGAGCCCTTCCATGGACATAAGCTCCTGCTGGGTCTGCTCCGAGAGCTCCAGGATCTGACGCGCGCGGCGGTACAGATGCATGCCCGCGTCCGTGATCGTCAGATGCCGCTTGCCCCGGATGAAAAGCTGCACGCCCAGCTCTTCCTCCAGGCCCTTGATCTGGGCGGAGAGCGGCGGCTGACTCATGTTCAATCGCTCGGCCGCGCGGGTGATGTTCAGCTCTTCTGCCACCACGACGAAATAGTGAAGGGCGCGTAAATCCATATCATCCGCCTCTTTTTCTCAGAATAGGGAAAGTATACACAAAAAGCCTTGCGGCCGCAAGTCTTATATACCTTATATACCGCTATTTCCGTAATTGGAGAGCACTCTGGCGGAGGGATCGTCCACCCTGCAGCCCTCCCATTCCGGGTTCGGCATCCAGAAGTCTTTGATCATCTCCGCCTGCCCGGGATAATATTTCTCGAAAATATCCCGATACAGCAGGCTCTCCTTGGTAAAGGGTGGACAGTACGCGTACTTCCGACATCCGGCCCGAAATGCCTCGTCGGTGTAGACGGTTTCTGCATAGGCTTTCAGATCGTCCACCATGGAATGGCCGACCGCATCGGAGAAAGCCGCCTTCTGCCGCCACAGGATCTCGTCGGGGAGTATATGGTCGTCTTCAAAGGCATGGCGCAGCAGGTATTTGCCCATACCGTAGCGGTTGAGCTTCAGTTCCGGGTCGATCCGCATGACATAGCGAACAAAGTCCAGATCCCCAAAGGGGACGCGGGCTTCCAGAGAGTTCACGGAAATGCAGCGGTCTGCCCGCAGCACGTCATACATATGCAGCTCATCGATCCGCTTTTTGCTCTCCTGCTGAAAGGATTCGGCGGAGGGAGCAAAGTCCGTGTATTTATAACCGAAGAGCTCATCCGAGATCTCCCCGGTCATCAGCACGCGCACGTCCGTGGTCTCGTGGATGGCCTTGCAGCAGAGATACATGCCGAGGCTGGCCCGTATCGTGGTGATGTCCCAGGTGCCGAGCAGCCGGATCACGTCCTCCAGCGCGGAGAGAACATTCTCTCTTGTCATATGAAAGGCCGTGTGCTCCGCCCCGATGTAGTCCGCGGCGATCTGCGCGTATTTCAGGTCGATGGGATCCAGATCCATGCCGATGGCGAAGGTGCGGATCTTCCGGCCCAGGAGCTTTGCCGAAATGGCGCAGACCAGGCTGGAATCCAGCCCGCCGGAGAGCAGGAAGCCCAGCGGCGCGTCCGCGTCCAGTCGCTTTTCCACACCGTCAATCAGCTTTTCCCGGATGTTTTTGCAGACCGTCTCCAAATCATCGGTGGAATAAGCGGAGACCGTGGTCAGATCGGCATAGCGGACAAATCGCTCGCCGTCGTAATAGTGTCCCGGCGGGAAGGGGAGAATACGCGCACAGAGGCCCTCCAGGTTCTGCGCCTCACTGGCAAAGGCGATGCTCCCGTCGGAGAAATAACCGTAATAGAGCGGCCTGATCCCGATGGGATCCCGGGCAGCGATCAGCCGTCCACTCTCCCCATCGAACAGGATCAAAGCAAACTCCGCGTCCAGCTTGTCAAACATGCCAAACCCGTATTCCTCGTACAGCGGCAGCAGCAGCTCACAGTCGGAATCCCCGGCAAAGGAATAGCCCTTCGCCTCCAGTTCCCGCCGCTGGGCTCGCCAGCCGTAGAGCTCGCCGTTGCAGACCAGCTTGTTTTTCCCTCGGGAGAATGGCTGCATCCCCCGCTCGTCCAGGCCCATGATTGACAGGCGGTGGAAGCAGAGCAGGCCCGCTCCGACCGACTCGATCCTGGTATCGTCCGGCCCGCGTGATTTCGTACGGTCAAAATACGGACGGATTTCCTCCGCGGAATAAAGATCCGACAAAAATCCCATAATACAGCACATGAAAAAAAGCACCTCCGGATAGTTTTCGCAGCCTGTCCTTGCAAAAGGACGGACAGCTGCGTATCCGTGGTGCCACCTTTCTTACCGCCGAAGCGATCACTCGTCGGAGCCAATCAGCTCCCAGCCCTTTAACGCAGCGCTTACGGCTTCCCTACTGATTCCTTCTGTTCAGGTCGCGGCTCCGAAGGGTTACCTGCCAAAGACGCTTGCACCGGTCTCCCACCGTCCCCGGCTCGCTGCGGCAGCTTTTCTTTGCGGCCTGTCTTCATCCCAGCCATTGATGCAGGGGATCCCTCTGAGCGCATGGAGGGATCCCCTATGATTGATATATCTTTTTAGGAGACCAGGGGTTTAACGGCCTTCCCGATGGGAAAAGCTCCTGTAGTACTCCTTAAACAGTTCGGACATTTTCTTCATAACAGACACTCCTTTTCATTTTTAAAGATGATATTTTCTTCCTGTTTGAGCGGTAAGGGATCAGCCCTCACGGTGCGAGAAGCTTTTGTAAAACTCTTCAAATACTTTTTCCAGCTTCTTCACAATGCTCGCCTCTTTTCGTTTTGGATTTGTCTGTTTCCCGGGGACGACTGAAGCATAGCACAGGAATCGGAAAAAATAAAATACATATAATATAGTTGTTACGATATATTATTTATATCATTTGCCTTGGAGCATACTTCCCGCCATGTCATAGTTTTTTCCTTTTCCTTTTCCGATGAAACCGGTATAGTGGAAGCCTTGACTTCTGATTTTTCGGATAGTATAATCACCGACATATTCGGACGGCAAAGGCGCCGCGCGTTGAGCGTAGCACCCTTGCCGTCTGCTTTTTTGGAGGTGTACGTATGAACATGTCAATTTGGTTTCTGGTCGGGGCGATCCTGGTATTTTTTATGCAGTGCGGTTTCGCCATGGTGGAGACCGGCTTCACCCGGGCCAAGAACGCAGGCAATATTATTATGAAAAACCTGATGGATTTCTGCATCGGGACGGTGATGTTCTTCCTGCTCGGCTATGGGCTGATGATGGGGCCGCACGGTGCGCTTGGTCTGGTCGGCAGGCCGGAATGGGGGATGTTCCTGGACTTTGAAAGCTTCGATTGGTCATCCTTTGTTTTTCAGCTGGTGTTTTGCGCGACGGCAGCCACGATCGTGTCCGGCGCCATGGCAGAGCGGACGAAGTTTTCCGCCTATTGCCTGTATTCCGCGATCATCAGTCTGCTCATCTATCCGATCGAGGCCGGCTGGGTCTGGGGCGGCGGCTGGCTGAGCAGGTTGAGCTTCATCGATTTTGCCGGATCCTGTGTGATTCACATGGTGGGAGGTTTATCCGCGCTGGTCGGCGCGGCGATCCTCGGTCCCCGTATCGGCAAATACACAAAAAACGCGGACGGCAGCATTACCTCAAATGCGATCCCGGGACACTCCGTAACCTTGGGCGCTTTGGGTGTTTTTATTTTGTGGTTTGCCTGGTACGGCTTTAACGGCGCGGCGGCAGCCGATGTGGAAGAGATGGCGCGTATCTTCGGGACAACTACGATCGCCCCGGCGGTGGCAACGGTCACCTGTATGCTCTTTACCTGGAGGAAGAACGGAAAGCCGGATGTCTCCATGTGCCTCAACGCCTCGCTGGCCGGACTGGTCGCCATCACCGCTGGCTGCGCCAGCGTGGATGCGCTCGGAGCAACGATTATTGGCATTGTCTCGGGGATCCTCGTAGACCTGGCAGTGGAGGTTCTGGACATGCGTTTCCACGTGGACGATCCTGTCGGCGCGGTGGCGGTCCACTGCGTCAACGGAATCTGGGGCACGATCGCCGTAGGCCTGTTTGCCTGTAATGAGAGCTACGGCACCAAAGGCCTTTTTTATGGCGGCGGGCTGCGGCAACTGGGCGTGCAGTGTCTCGGCGTCCTTACCATCGGAAGCTATACGGTCCTGTGTATGATCCTGGTCTTTAAGGTCATCCGGGGAACGATCGGCCTTCGCGCGGGTGCGGAAGAGGAGATCGAGGGCCTGGATGTGACGGAGCACGGCCTCGCCAACGCCTACGCGGACTTCATCCCCATCGAGTCCACACTGGGCGTGCATTCTGAAGGCCCGGTCGACACCGCCGGACTGCAGCCTTTCCCGCTGACGCTCTCCTCCGGTTTGCGTGAAACGCCGGTCGGCCGGAAACGCTACACTCTCGTGCGCATCCTCTGCGATGAGGCGCGCTTCGGCACCCTGCGGGATACGATGGCCGGCATCGGTGTCACCGGCATGACCGTCACCAATGTGCTGGGCTGCGGCACGCAGAAGGGCAAAACCGGCCAGTACCGCGGCATCGAGATGAGTATGCATCTCACGCCGAAGCTTCAGGTCGATATTGTCGTGTCCAAGGTGGATCCGGAACTGGTTGTAGCGGCGGCCAATGCGGCGCTGCACACCGGGGAGATCGGCGACGGCAAAATCTTTGTTTATGACGTAGAGGATGTGGTCCGTATCCGCACCGGCGAATCCGGCTATGATGCGCTGCAGATATCAGAGCTTTAAAGGCTGCAGGTCAACTTGCTGCGAGCACATCTCATAACGCAGGCCGCTGAATGACCATAGGGAGGCGAAATCATGTTCGATGCTATGAAGGTTAAAAATGAGTGCGTGGATTGGATACGCGGCTTTTTTGAAACAAATGGAGCAGGATGCAATGCGGTGGTTGGGATCTCCGGAGGAAAAGACAGCTCTACAGTTGCGGCGCTGTGTGTAGAGGCGCTCGGCAGGGAACGGGTGATCGGCGTGTTGATGCCGAACGGGGTACAACCGGACTATGATGCTGCCCTAAGTCTGGTGACTCTTCTGAGAATTCGGTATTTCACAGTGAATATTGAAGCGGCGGTAAACGGCTTGAAAGAAGCCATTCCCTTTGCGCTTTCTGAGCAAAGCCGAATCAATCTCCCGGCCCGAATTCGTATGGCGGCGCTGTATGCGGTATCCCAGAGTCACAACGGAAGAGTGGCGAATACCTGCAATCTCTCGGAAGACTGGGTGGGTTATGCGACACGCTACGGAGACGGGGCAGGAGACTTCAGCCCCTGCTCCAGATTGACTGTGCAGGAGGTCAAGGCGATCGGACGGGTGCTGGGACTGCCTGAGCAGCTCGTCGAAAAAACGCCCATCGACGGCCTGTCCGGGAAGACAGACGAAGAGAGCCTGGGCTTCACCTATGAGGAGTTGGATCGTTATATCCGCATAGGAAAAGTATCTGACGAAAGGACAAAAGCCAGAATTGACAGACTGCACGAGCAGAACCTCTTCAAGCTGCAGCCGATGCCGTATTTTGACCCCGACCTTAAGACCATCCCGCTATAATGAGCATATGGCAAAACAGCAAGGCTGTTTTGCTGCGCCGCAAAGCCTTTGAGCATGACTTCTGCGGCACCGGCGCGGTCATCAGTATTCGGGGGGAGCAAAGCCGTCGCATGGTTGACGACGCTTTGAAGATCATATACCAACCTGATTTGACAGCATCCTGCACCATGATAGGAAAAGGCTTTTTGCTATCATAGTGTTTTCGAATGATAAGGATGAAGTTGATACAAAAATGCTTGTCTTTTGCGACAGACAAGCGTAAAATGACCGCGTAATGAGAGGCAGAACTGCCTCTCATGTGCGTTTTAGCCTCACAAAGCCAGAAGGAGGAATTCATTATGAGTACAGTACCGGAACTGTTTGGCAGCATGGTATTCGACGACAAAGTCATGCGTGCGTGCCTGTCCGCGGATGTCTATCACAGTCTGAAGGAGACCATCCGCAAAGGAAAGAAGCTGGATCTCTCTGTAGCCAATGCCGTGGCGGATGCCATGTGCGCCTGGGCGGTGGAGAACGGAGCCACCCATTTTACCCATTGGTTCCAGCCGCTGACCGGCATCACGGCGGAAAAGCATGAAAGCTTCCTCTCTCCTGCGCCGGACAGCCACGTGATCATGAAGTTTTCCGGCAAGGAACTGATCCAGGGTGAACCGGACGCCTCCAGTTTCCCCTCCGGCGGCCTGCGGGCCACCTTTGAGGCGAGAGGCTACACCGCCTGGGATCCGACCTCCTATGCTTTTATCAAGGAAAAGACGCTGTGCATCCCGACGGCTTTCTGCTCCTACGGCGGCGAGGCGCTGGACAAAAAAACGCCGCTGCTGCGTTCGATGGAGGCTCTGAACCGCCAGGCGCTGCGGGTGCTCCACCTGTTCGGAAATCATGAGGTACAGCGGGTCGTGACGAATGTCGGCCCGGAGCAGGAGTACTTCCTGGTGGACCGGGACATGTACCTCAAACGAAAGGACCTGATCTACACCGGGCGCACCCTCTTCGGCGCCAAGCCGCCCAAGGGCCAGGAACTGGAGGATCACTACTTCGGTGCCATAAAGCCACGGGTCAAGGCCTTCATGGAGGAGCTGAACGAGGAACTCTGGAAGCTCGGCATCTATGCCAAGACCGAGCACAATGAGGTGGCTCCCTGTCAGCACGAGCTGGCGCCGATCTTCACCGTGACCAACGTCGCGGCGGACCACAACCAGCTCACCATGGAAATTATGAAGAAGGTCGCCCGCCGGCACGGGCTCGTGTGTCTGCTGCATGAAAAGCCCTTTGCGGGCGTCAATGGCAGCGGCAAACACAACAACTGGTCCATGTCCACGGATACCGGCGTCAATCTCCTGAGCCCCGGCGACACGCCTTATGAAAACGCGCAGTTTCTGCTCTTCCTGGTGGCGGTCATCAAGGCCGTGGACGAGTACCAGGGACTGCTACGCCTGAGCGTGGCTTCGGCCGGGAATGACCACCGTCTCGGCGCCAATGAAGCGCCGCCGGCCGTCATTTCCATCTTCCTCGGCGACGAGCTGAGCGCCGTATTGGACGCCATCGAGACCGACAGTCCTTACGCCGGCACAGAAAAGCGGCGGATCCGTCTGGGAGCCGACGTGCTGCCCCGCTTCAACCGGGACACGACGGACCGCAACCGCACCTCGCCCTTTGCCTTTACCGGCAATAAATTTGAGTTCCGCATGGTCGGCTCCAACGACTCGATCTCCTGCGCAAACATCATGATCAACGCTGCTGTGGCGGAGGCGCTGCGCCAGTTCGCGGATGAACTGGAGGGCTGCACAGGGGACTTTGATACCTGCCTGCACGAGCTGATCCGTGAGAACATCAAGGCTCACAAGCGTATCCTGTTCAACGGGAACGGCTATGACGACGCCTGGATCAAGGAGGCAACCGAGGAGCGCGGACTTCTGAATCTGCGCACGACGCCGGATGCGCTGCAGATGGTGCTGGTGCCGGAGAACATGGAGATGCTGCAGCGGCATAAGATCTTCTCCGAGGCGGAGATCCGCTCCCGCTATGAGATCACTATGGAGAACTATGTGCGTACGGTGCGCATCGAGGCGCTGACCATGGCGGACATGACCAAGAAAGAGATCCTGCCCGCTGTTCTGCGCTTCACCGGAGACCTGGCTTCCGGAATCAGCGAGAAGAAAAAGGCCGTGGCTGTGCTGCCCTGCCGGGCGGAAACCAAGCTGCTGGAAAAGCTCTCCGGCCTTGCCGATGAGATCGATGCGGCCATTGAAGCGTTGGAGGAGAGTATCGACAACCGTATCGGCGAGGATATCACAGTACAGGCTTTCTTCATCCGGGATGAACTTCTGGGAAAGATGGATGCGCTGCGCACGCTCTGCGACAAGGCGGAGACGCTCACGGCCGCGTCCTATTGGCCGTTCCCGACTTACGGCGATCTGCTGTTTGGCGTATAACAGACAATTGCGAAACTCTTTTCGCAATTGAGAACTCGCACGTATCGCAGCGACTTTTTGCCGCTTTGGTCGGCGCGAGGCTTCGCTGCAAGCTTGGAGCGTCACATGCTTCCCGCGCGTCGCGATGCTCGGCTTAGGGTGTTTATGAGGCGGCAAAGCTGCCTCATAAACTTATTTTGATTTCCTTTGGGCATTTAACCAGGTCAGTTGAATTTCATTGAAATTATGTATTTGCGAAAAATGAGGAGACTGAAAGTATGTGCGGAATCGTTGGATTTGTCGGGAAACAGAGTGCCGCGCCCATCCTTCTGAAGGGCCTGCAGCAGCTGGAATACCGGGGCTATGATTCGGCGGGCATCGCCGTGATGGATGCCGGGACAATCTGTGTTGAGAAAGTAAGCGGGCGGATCGCCCGACTCTGCGAAAAGACGGAAAACGGTGCGGCCGTCCCCGGCAGCATCGGCATCGGGCATACCCGCTGGGCGACCCACGGCGCGCCTACGGACGTGAACGCCCATCCCCATCTGTCCAACGACGGACGCTTTGCCATCGTGCACAACGGGATCATCGAAAACTATCTGGCTCTTCGGGAGGAACTGATTGCGGACGGCTACGTGTTCCAGAGCGAGACGGACACGGAGACCATCGTCCACCTTCTGGAGATGTATTACGATGGGGATATCAAAACCGCCGTCATGAAGACGGCGGCGAGACTGGAAGGCTCCTATGCCCTGGGGATTCTCTGCGCGGACGCACCGGACACGCTCTATGCTGTGCGCCAGGCAAGTCCTCTGATTCTTGGCATCGGCGTGGGAGAAAACTTCTTCGCCTCCGACGTGACCGCACTGGTTGCGCACACGAAAAACGTCATCTATCTGGAGGACGGCGAGATCGCCATGCTCACGCCAAAGTCCATCCAGGTCTTCGATTGCACCGGGCAGCGGATCCAAAAGCCCATCAGCCGGGTGACCTGGAGTGTGGAAGCTGCGGAAAAGGGCGGTTACGAGCACTTCATGCTCAAGGAGATCATGGAGCAGCCGGCCGCAGTCAAGGCGGCCCTGGCGCCGCGTCTGCATGAGGGCGAGATCCGGCTGGACGATTTTGAGCTCACGGAAGAGACCCTGCGCTCTGTCAATAAGATCATCATTACCGCCTGCGGCTCGGCCTATTACGCCGGCTGCTCGGGGCGCTATGCCATCGAGAAGCTGTGCCACATCCCGGTGCAGGTGGAGCTGGCCAGCGAGCTGCGCTACGGCGAACCCATGGTGGACGAGCACACGCTGGTGCTGGTGATCTCCCAGTCCGGCGAGACTGCCGACACGATCGCGGCGCTGAAGGAGTGCCGCACCCACGGGGCGACGATCATTGGCATCGTCAATGTGGTGGGCAGCACGATCGCAAAGCTGGCCGATCACACGCTCTATACCTGGGCCGGACCCGAAATCGCCGTGGCAACCACCAAGGGCTATACCACGCAGCTTGCCGTGCTGTACCTGTTTGCGCTCTATGCGGCGAAGAAGCTGGGGCGTCTGCAAAAGGCCGAATATGCCTCGTTGGTGCACTCCCTGGAAATGCTGCCGAAGCGCCTGCAGGAGACCATCGACATGAACTATCAGATCCCGGCCCTGGCCGGGCGCTATGCAAGCCAGTCTCTCTTCTTCATCGGCCGCAACACCGACTATGCCGTGGCACTGGAGGGCGCGCTGAAGATGAAAGAGATCTCCTATCTGCACGCGGAGTCCTATGCCGCCGGGGAACTGAAGCACGGAACCATCGCCCTCATCGACGAGGGGCAGCCGGTGATCGCCGTCTGCTGCAATGAGGCCCTTTGCGACAAGACGCTGTCGAACATTGTGGAGGTCAAAGCCCGCGGGGCCAAGGTGCTGGCCCTGGCCTTCCGCGGGAACAGGAAGATCGTCTCCCAGGCGGATGACGTGATCTTTATTCCCCGGATCGAGACGGTCTTTTCCGCGGCGCTGGCCGTGGTACCGCTGCAGCTGCTGGCCTATTATGCCGCGAAAGAAAAGGGCTGCGACATCGACAAGCCGAAAAACCTGGCCAAGTCCGTGACGGTGGAATAAACTGTATCACAGAATAGACGGAAATAATCTGAAACCAAAACACCGGCGAGAGGAACATTCCTGTATGGGTTCCTCTCGCCGGCGTATCTTTGTCATACTGCGGCTCAATATTCGGTAGTAAATCGGTAGTAAAAATCAGACTGTACCGTGGTTTTTCGTGGTGAGACGTCGCAAAACGGGGTTGGTTTGTGCCCTGCCGTGGCAAACGAATAGTATCTTGGTCAAATGCGATCAGCCTCCTGAAAAGCCGTGTTCTGCCCCGTTTTGCCGCGATTTGCCGGGCAGAAAAAGTTGTTAATATTCTGTGACTCTGTCACGGAAAAAGCAAAATACGGCAAAATGCGGCAAGTCAATGCCGTCAATGGTAGTCAAATGGTAGTAAAATCGGGGTGTTTTACAACCGTCGGGGGAAGAAGATAATGAGAGATAATTCGGAATCTATCGTTGCAAAATATTAATTCTGCAATCCGGTTTTTCATCATTCATTACCCGTTCGATATTTTTCACAAAAAACTCATAGCGCTTCCTATGATACTTCACGCCGTCGGGAAGGCCAGCAGTATGTGGCGTTAAGATTACGTTTTCCATTCTGCGGAATGGATGATCGCGCCGCAAGGGTTCTTCTTCAAAAACGTCCAGACAGGCGCCGCCGATGAGGCCCGTCTCCAATGCCTGCAGAAGCTGCGGCTCATCAATGACTCCGCCTCTCGATGTGTTGACCAGGACAGAGTCTGACTTCATTTTAGAAAACACATCTGCATTTATCATATGCCGGGTACTTTCGTTCAGAGGAACATGCAGGCTGACAATATCGCTGTCACGGAGCAGACTGTCCAAGTCTCTTAGCTCTATTCCTGCAGCTTCAGTTGGATGATGGCTATAAACCAGCACTTTCATGTGAAAAGCATTACAGTATTCTGCCACTATTTTCCCGACATGACCAAATCCAACAAGGCCGATTGCTTTTTCCGAGAGTTCGGCTCCAAAATAGTTTAGTTCGCCTTCATCGGAATCTGTCTTTAAGAACTTGTCGAGCTTCACGATATTCTTGTACCAGCAAAGAATCAAGGCCATAACATGTTCGGCTACAGCGTTGGCATTTACACCTGCTGCATTACATACCTGGACACCATGCCTTGTACATGCACTTAAGTCAACATTGTCATATCCCGCGCCTGTCTGCACCAACTTCAGCTTAGGTGCTTTCTGCAGGATATCGTCGCCGATCAGGATGTGTTCGGGAATAATTACCTCAGCATCTGGTAATTCTTGTTCAACCTCTTCCGGCAAAACAATTCTGACATCCCAGTCACAAGGAAAACTCCCGCGGATTCTATCTTTTGCTGTCTCTGGGAAAAAGCCTATGATGACGACCTTCATAGAACACATGCCCCCCGGCCAATACCGACTTACCGTAATCGCCCGTCACACCCGAAAAATTAAGTAGTTTATTATACCTCATGTCGGCGGATTTTTCCACTATAAAAAATCGGCGCTCCGCAGTTTGCAGAGCACCTTACGATCAAAGTCGTTTGTTCATGATCTTTTTGTATGGGAGTAATTAACTACATCATTTTCTTATACTGTGAAGACTATTTTTTGGCAAAAGATATTTCTAATTCTGTTGATCTATCTCAGCTAAAGGAGATTGCTGCATTAACTCCGGTTATTTGGAGTACAACTCCAATTAATCATGCATCTCAAGTGTCTGATAAATACACTTTGGCTAAGTGGTCGCGTATTCCAAATCTTCTATCCGAAAAATACAAGGTCAGATAACGTCAGTATGGTTGAACTCTTGATATGAAATACTACATCACCGCCGATATTCACGGCTTTTATTCTGAATTTCATAAGGCGCTGGATGAGGCGGGGTATTTCATTGATCCCGAGCCGCACAAGCTGATCGTTCTGGGCGATCTCTTCGACCGCGGGCAGGAAGCCGTGGAGATGCAGCGGCTCATCCTGGAGCTGGCAAGATAGGCATGTTTTCTCCAATATGAAAGAACAACCGCGAGTTAAGGGGGCAACTTTTGCAAAAATGCAAAAATTTACCCCCTTAACTTGATATTTTCAGAGGATTCGGATATACTGTCATTGAGGTGATTCCATGAACATCTATAAACGGGAGAAATATCTTCGCCGCTTACGCGGTTTTTTCCATGACACCGAAATGATCAAGGTCATCACCGGTGTGCGGCGCTGCGGGAAGTCCTGCCTCATGGCCTCCATTGCGGACGAGCTGCGGGAAACCGGGATTCCGGACTCTCAGATCCTCTTCCTGGATCTGGATTCCAAGAAGTATCGCAAGATCAAAACGCCGGACCAGCTTGACGCCTTGATCGAAGGAGCAGGGGCCGAGAATGGGACGATCTATGTCTTTATCGACGAGGTCCAGAACGTCAAAGGCTTCGAGGAAGTCATCAATGCTTACCGCACGGACGGCGGGTACTCGATCTTTATTACCGGGTCGAACTCTTATCTTTTGAGCGGAGAGCTTTCGACAAAGCTCACCGGACGGTATATTGAACTGGAAATGTATCCGCTGAGCTTTGATGAGTATCTGGGCATGAAAGCCTTCCTAGGAAAGCCGATACAGAATAATCCGACTGCGGAATTCGATTCCTATATTCTGGAGGGAGGCTTCCCGAAAGCGCTCCAATACGACAGCATGGAAGACAAGAGGACGTATACGCGCAGCGTCATCTCGGAGATCTTTGAAAAAGATATCCGGCAGCGAGTCAAGGTGCGCAATAAGGCCGTCTTTGAAAGCGTGCAGACCTATCTGCTGAACAACTTTGGAGCGACGACAAGCCTGAACAACATCCTCAAAGATCTGGAGAAACAGGGAGTCCATATCAAACGGGAGACTCTGAACCGGTATATCAAGATCCTGCAGGACGCCAAGATTCTGTACCGCTGCAATCGCTTTGATTTGAAGTCCCGCCGCTCGCTGGCCGGTGAGCAGAAATACTATTTGGCCGACTGCGCTTTCTACTTCGCCATGAACACGGACAACCGCATCAACTATGGTCCGGTACTGGAAAATATCGTTTATACCTATGCAAGATCCCAGAACTACGCGGTGAGCATTGGCCGGATCGGCAAACTGGAATGTGATTTCATCCTGCGTGATGAGCAAATGCAGTATGCTTATGCCCAGGTGGCCATGACGATCATGAGCAGCCGGGAAACGGAAGAGCGTGAATACAGGCCGCTGGAACAGATTGCAGACAATTATCCCAAATTTGTTATGACCCGTGGAGATATGATCCAAAAGCGAAATGGAATCCGGCACGTGAATCTGCCGGAGTTCATTCAGACACAAGGAAGTTTCACCTGAATAGCACAGTTAAGGGGGCAACTTTTTGCAAAAGCGAAAAAAGTTGCCCCCTTAACTGCCCTTAATCTTTCCCGTTTAAACAGCAAAGATCCTCGATGCTTTAGCGCATCGAGGATCTTTGCTTAGGCAGAAAGACTTTCTGCGGTCAACGATGAACCAGCGAAATGCAATTCAGCCCTGATGACAGTCTCATCGATTGCAGGACGATTTGCTATTGTATTCTGAAAGGATTTCTCGCCGGTGAGCTTACCGGCTTGATGGAACGAAAGCTCCCTTACGCCTTGTTGAACTTCTCCTTGCCCTGCTTGCAGCGCGGGCACTTCCAATCCTTGGGAAGATCCTCGAAGGCCACGCCATCGTGCTCGGCCGGATCATAGACATAGCCGCAGATGGAGCAGATGTACTTTCCCGTCCCCTCGTTGGTAACAAAATAATGTGTGACTGCTTTCTGTTTGCAAAGTAGGAAACCTCAAGCGGCTGTATTTGGGCTCCAGAACAATATTGTTTTTCTGTTTACTCGCCGTGATGACGGCGGCAGCCCTCATCACCTTCCTGATGCCCACAATCGAGGCCTTCACCGTGGTGGTGTCCGCACACATGCCCCTCTCCATGGTGATGGCCACAATCATGACCTTCACCGTGATGATGGCCGTGGTGATCGCATTTGGCGTCGGGATCATATTGCAGTGTCCCTTCGGCCAGCGCCTTCGCGGCCGCGTCTGCCGAGCCTGTCACGCCGCCGTATAGTTTGATTCCCGCCTCAGCCAGCGCATTCTGCGCACCCATGCCGATGCCGCCGCAGATCAGCGCGTCCGCCTGCGCCGCTTTCAGAAACCCGGCGAGCGCGCCGTGGCCGCTGCCATTGGTGGGGACGATCTGCTCCGCAACTATCTTGCCGTCCTCCACATCGTAGAGCTTGAACTGCTCGGTGTGGCCAAAATGCTGGAAGATCTCTCCGTTTTCATAGGTTACCGCGATTCTCATATTTCCTGTTCCTTTCTGAATGATATTCTTCGTTCCCTGATCGTTGAGCCGATAGTTTCCGCCCCGGATCAGGAGCTGTTTTCCGTCTACCAGTGCATCTGCGACTTTTCGCCTTGCGCTCTCGTAGATGGCTGTCACAGTGGTGCGGGCGATCCCCATTTTTTCGGCGCACTGCTCCTGGGTCAGTCCCTCCCGATCCAGCAGGCGGATCGTCTCGAACTCGTCCAGCGTCATCACGACCGGCTCCTTGTGCGAAAGCTCCTCCGGTGAGAATTCCCAATGATCCGGATATCCTTCAATCCATCTGCAGCGCTGTTTTCTCGGCATGGACGCACCTCTTTTCTGACTTATGTCGAAATAGATGATAACACAATTTCGGACATATGTCAATAATATATAGCTGGCCATAAAAAGGGGTCGGTTCCCCGACCCCAAATTCGTATATTCAATGTGCTAAACGGGAAATTAACTTCCATATGCAGTATTGAAATCTGCTCCGCCATTGAGCCTATCAAGCAATTCCAATAAACCTTGCTGCCCATGTGATATCATCCATACATCAAGTTCATGCTTAGCGTTCAGGTAACGAAAACGCCTGTCTTCGGCTTCCCCCGCATAAAACTCTGACGGTGTGTCCATATCCTCAAGGGCAACCGCATTTTTCCCGTTGTCGGTCTGAGTGATCCATTG
The DNA here is from genome assembly GCA_030531505.1 of Eubacteriales bacterium. Taxonomy (GTDB): domain Bacteria; phylum Bacillota; class Clostridia; order Oscillospirales; family Oscillospiraceae; genus Limivicinus. The sequence goes on along the minus strand of JAUNNH010000001.1, from coordinate 296 downwards.
CGCTTCGCTGTATTTCTCCCGATAGTCATTCTGCAGAGCAATCCCTTCATCGAACCAAGTCGGAATTCTTTTTTGTGCTTCGGCGGAAAGGCGCGTGTGCAGTTCCGCATGAGTGATCTCGTGTGCCAGAATGTCGAGTTCGAGATACTCGTCAGAAATACAGATATAGTACGTTTCGGAGGGAAAATAAAGGATGACAGTGCCGTGATCTTCGCCAAGCTTCCGCGTCAGCTTATCGTCGTCACAGATGATGAAGATCGTCTCATCCTGAAAGCGCACGTCCCCGAAAAAAGTCC
>JAUNNH010000036.1 GCA_030531505.1 Eubacteriales bacterium | reverse complement strand
GAGGAGCTCGGCGTCAAGGTGCTCGACCGCTCGGGCCTGATCCTCGACATCTTCGCCCAGCGCGCCCAGACCCGCGAGGGCCAGCTGCAGGTGGAGCTCGCACAGTATAAATACCTGCTGCCGCGGCTGACCGGCATGTGGACGCACCTCGTGCGCCAGACTGCCGCGGGCGGTTCCTCGCCCATCGGCACGCGCGGCCCCGGCGAGACCCAGCTCGAGACCGACCGCCGGCATATCCGCCGCCGCATCCAGAAGCTGGAGGAAGAGCTCGCCGCTGTACGCAAGGTGCGCGGCACCCAGCGCCGCCGCCGCGAGAAGAACGCCATGCCCGTCGTGGCCCTCGTGGGCTACACCAACGCGGGCAAGTCCACGCTCCTCAACCGCCTCACCGGCTCGGACATCCCGGCCAACGACCGGCTGTTCGACACCCTCGACACCACGACGCGCCGCCTGCGCATCGACGAGAGCACCGAGGTGCTGCTCTCCGACACGGTCGGCTTCATCCGTAAGCTCCCCACCCATCTGATCGAGGCCTTCAAGGCCACGCTGGAGGAGCTGAGCTATGCCGACGTGCTGCTGCACGTTATCGATATCGCCAACCCCGAGTGGGAGGAGCAGGCCCGCGTGGTGGACGAACTGATCCGTCAGCTCGGCGCCGGGAGCACGCCCTGCCTGCGCGTGTTCAACAAGTGCGACGCCTACTTCGGCATCCTGCCTCACGGGGAGGACGTGGTCTGTATCTCCGCCAGAAGCGGCGAGGGCGCTGATCAACTGGTGCGCAAGCTCTCGGAGCTCCTTGACCGAGGGAAGAAACGGCTCTTCCTCGAGCTGCCGTATACGGCGGCGGGGCTGCTCGATCAGCTCCAGCGCGAGGCCGCAGTGCTCAGCACGGAGTACACCGAGGAGGGCATCCGCATCGAGGCCGTCGTCCCGCCGGAGCTCTTCGGGAAGTGCAAGCCCTACATCCCGGGCTACCGCGAACCGAAGGAGGATTGGGAATGACGCGAGAGGAGCTCAAGGATCTCCGTCTGCCCTCTGTCTGGGAGACGGAGCGCCTGCGTCTGCGCCCTTGGCGCGAGGATGATGCGGCGGCGCTGTACCGCTGGGCCGCGGATCCGGAGATCGGTCCGGCGGCCGGCTGGCTTCCCCACACGAGCGAGGCGGACAGCCTGCGGGTCCTGCGGGAGGTGCTGATACGGGAGAACACCTGGGCAGTCACGCTCCGCGGCAGCGACGAGCCCGTGGGCAGCATCGGTGCTTTCGCCACCGATTTCAGTCTCGGCGGCGGACAGCCGGAGATCGGCTACTGGATCGCCCGGCCCCTCTGGGGGCAGGGCTATATCCCCGAGGCTGTACGCGCGCTGATCGGGCTGTGCTTTGCCGGCGGCGCGGAGGCTGTCTGGATCAGCCACTTCCCCTGGAATGAAAAGTCACGCCGCGTGATCGAGAAATGTGGCCTGCGCTTTGTCGCGGAGGAGGACTTTTCCTGTTCCGACGGGATCACGCGCCGGGCCCGGTATTATGTGATCGAACGGGGAGACCGGACATGAGCGAATACTATGTGCCCGCCGGAGCGGGCGAGAGCGAATATGTCGAAAAGCGCTCGCGCTTCCTGGGGCACCTGCGCCCGGTATCGAGCGAGGAGGAGGCCCGGGCCTTCATCGCGGAGATGAAGAAGCAGTACTACGACGCGCGGCACAACTGCTGGTGCTACCTGCTGCGGGACGGCCCGGAGCGCTATTCCGACGACGGCGAGCCGCAGGGTACGGCCGGCATCCCGATGCTGGAGGTCTTCCGGCGCGAGGGCGTGGGCGACCTCGTCTGCGTCGTGACGCGCTATTTCGGCGGGGTGCTGCTCGGCGCGGGCGGACTCTTCCGCGCCTATACCAAGAGCGCGAAAGACGCCCTGGACGCGGCAGGGCTCGCCGTCGTGCGGCGCTGGGAGGCGCGGGAGTTTGACTGCTCCTATGCCGCCATCGAGCGCATGAAGCAGGAGATCGCAGCCTTCGACGGGGTCGTCGAGACGATGGACTACGGTGCGGCGGTGCACATCCGCGCGCTGCTGCCCGGGGAGCGGAGCGAGGCCTTCCGGGCGCGCATCTTCGATCTGAGCGGCGGGGCAACGGACCCGCGCGCGGCGGGCGAGAGTTTCCGCGCTGTGCCGATAAGCCGGGAATAAGAAAACAGCTGCGGACCTGTGGGTCCGCAGCTGTTTTCTTAATAAAAGACAGTTAAAACGTCGCGTAGCTTGTCAGGCCGGGGACGTAGAGCGAGTGCGGGTCGATCAGATACAGAAACTCCTCGAGGCAGAGATCATGCTCCATGATGTAGGCAGCAGCCTCGCGCCCGACATAGCGGAAATGAAAATGGTCGCAGCCCGCGCCGTACCAGGCCTCTTTTCCCTCGGGATAGCGGAAGATGAAGCCGTATTCGGCACAGTGCTCCATCATCCAGTCATAGACCGGAGACTCGTATACGCTGGAGTCGTCGTAGGGGTAGTAGTTGCTGTTGTCGTAGGGGTTGTCGGTCACATCGATGGCATAGCCGGTCTGGTGCTCGTTGCAGCCGGGCGGCAGGTAGTGGAGCCAGGCTTCCGCCGCGCCGTAGCGGAGGACCTCCTCCTCAAAGTGGTAGGTGATATAGTCCCAGTTGCGGTAGGCGACACCGACATAGATGTTCACGCCGTCCGCGTGCGCGGCGTCGAGCATGGCGCGGGTGTCGTCCCGCACGGCGGGATCGATGCCCTGCCCGCCCAGATCGGCATACTCGGGCAGCGCATACTCGAGGCCGACGCTGTTGTAGGCGTTGGCGAGCATGAACTGCGGCTCGGAGAGATCCACCCGCGGAAGATCGTCAAGCTGCGGGATCACGAAGCCCTCGCCCGTGGGCTCAACCGCACCCGCGGGAGCGGCGCCGAGGAGCGCGAACAGCAGCACGGCCAGCAGCAGAGCGGCCGGGATACGTTTCATGGCTTTCATCTTCTCACAGCACCCCGTACAGCGCAACGAACTCTTCCAGGCAGAGATTGTTGTCGGTCATATAGCGGGCCGCCTCAACGCCGACATAGCGGAAGTGCCAGGACTCGCCCATCACGTGCGTGATGTCCCGCTTGTCCTGCGGGAAGCGCAGCACAAAGCCGTAATCCGCGCAGTGTGCCCCAAGCCATTGGACCGTCTCGATCTGGGCGATGGCGTCGTTCTTGATCTCGTGATAGTAGTCGGTGATATCGCAGCAGAGAGCGGTCTGATGCTCACTGTGTCCGGCGGGCATGGTGATGTAGTTCCCCTCGGAGTTCTTGCCGTCGGAGATGCCGTTGTTCTGGCAGACACGCTGGAAGTTTGCCGCCTGGTCGCTGTAGCTCCGGTAGGAGGAGGAGAGATAGATCGGCAGACCGGCGGCCTTGCAGGCCTGGGTCATGTCGATCAGCGGCTGGGCGATCATCGCGTCGACGACCTGGCGGTTGCCGTCGTAGCCGGTGCGGATCTCCGTATCATCGCCGGTCATGTTCAGATAGACGAGGTTTGCGGGCGCATAGTCGATGGGGTTGAGAGGATGCTCGCCGTTGACAAGGACATACTGCCACTGGCTGATATCGATGTCGGGAGGCGTGGGCAGCCCCCGGGCCGCCGCGTTGGCCAGCGCCTGTCCGTAGGGACTGGAGGGGTCAACGGTGGGCTCGGGGGTCGCGGCGGTCTGTGCGGGGGCGGCGTCGACCGGGGCCTCGGCGGGCGCGGGCTCCACAACAGCAGGAGCAGCCTCGGCTACAGGCTCGGGAGTCGGATTGACCGGCGTACCGTCCGGATTCAGGCCGTAGTTCTCGCGCAGATAGGTCGCCCAGTCGCCTCCGGTGAAGTCCTCACTCTTCGGGCTTACGGCGCCGAGGAGAAAGGCATAGCCCAGGAAAATGGCAAGACAGAGCAGGCCGAGGATCACGCGAACAACTCGATTCGCTTTCATGCGGTACCCTCCTTTACGGGTCGTCCTGAGGAAACGACAAAACATCGTCGTCTTCTTATCTTACCATTTTGACTAAAAAGGGTCAATAAAAATGTGAAAACATTTTCTGGAAAAACTGCTGCCGTTCTGCTATACTGAGAGTATCGACACAAAAAAAGGAGCAACGCCATGAAACTCACCTGGTACGGACACGCCTGTTTTTTTATCGAGACGACGGACGGTTCAGTGGTTTTTGATCCCTATATGCCCGGGAGTGTCCCGGGGCTTGCGCTGCCGCCGCTGACGGCGGACGCGGTCGTCTGCAGCCACGGCCACCGCGACCACGCCGGTGCGGATGCTGTGACGCTGAGCGGACAGAAGCCCGGTTTTACGCTCACGTCGATCCCCTGCTTTCACGATGACAGGCAGGGCACGCTGCGCGGGGAGAACCGCATCACGGTCCTGGAGGCGGAGGGACTGCGCCTGGTGCATCTGGGTGACCTCGGCCATATGCCGGACGCCGCGCTGCTTGCCGCGATCGGTCGGCCGAATCTGCTGCTGATCCCGGTGGGCGGATACTATACCATCGGCCCGGATACGGCGGCGGAGCTGGTACAGGCGTTGCAGCCGCGCCTCGCGATCCCGATGCACTACCGGGGCGAGGGCTTCGGCTATGAGGTGATCGGCTCGGCGGAGGATTTCACGCGGCACTTCGAGGGCGTGACGCACTGGCAGTCGAACGTGCTGGACCCGGCCGAGGCCTGGACCGGCATCGTCGAGCTGCGCTGCCCGGTGCAGGAATGACGAAAACAAAGAAGCCCTGACGGTTGTCAGGGCTTCTTTGCTGTTTTGATGAACGGCGGGTAATACCGCCCGCGGTAAACGAAATACTCCGCGAGGGCGCCGACGGGGAGCGCCGCCAGCACGTCCACGGCCGAGTGCTGCTTGACGAACATCACCGAGAGGCAGATCATCAGGAGCCAGACCGTGAGGACCGCCTTCCAGACCGGGGAGGCATCCTTCTTTTTGAGCCAGACCGAACCGATGCCGAGCGAGTAGGCCACGTGCAGGGAGGGGCAGACGCCGGTCGGCGTGTCGAAGGTGTAGAGGAAGCCCAGAATCATAGTGCAGAGATTGCGGTGCTCAAAGCTGTCCGGCCGCAGATCCTGCCGGTTCGGCCAGAGGATGTAGACCGCCATGGCCAAGACCTGCGTGATGATGATGAAGGTCGAGAGGTCCTTGAAACTCTGAATGTCGTAGAGGAAAAAGGACAGCAGGGAGAAGGCAATCAGGGCGAACCAGGAGATGTAGAAGATGACGAAGTACTCGTTGAAGGGGATCAGATCGTCGAGCCGGCTGTGCACGACATGACAGGCCTCCGCGGGGATGAGGTTCTCCGTCAGGAAGTAGAACGCGAAGTAGACCACCCAGCCCAGGAGGAGCTTGATGTGCGCGTACTGCGGTTCGTTCACACGGCGGAGGCGAAAGCTTTTATAATCAACAACAGGCTGTTTCATGTTCGGATATGTCCTTGCGAATGTTTTTGGGGTAATCCCGCTTGCGGATGTTGCGGTAGGGGATGACCGTGTGCTCCGGGAGGCTCTCGGCCATGGCGGTGATGCTGTCCATCAGGGCGGCCTTGACGCGCGCACGCTCGTCGTCGAGCGGGGCCTTGGGATCGAAGCGGATCGGCTCGCCGAGATAGGTCTCGCGCAGCTTCGGTGCGATGTACATCGGCACGAAGCTCAGAGCCTTGCCGCTGCGGCGGTAATAGAGCCGCGCCAGGTCGATGAAGCGGTCCTGAAAATCATAGAGGATGTGGTTATAGGGCACGTTGTGCTCGGGGAAGATGACAAGGTTGTTGCCCTCGTCCAGGCGCTCCATACTCTCGCGCAGGGTCGTGCGCAGCCGCGCGTCGTGGTAGACGGGGATGGTGTGGGCGTTGTTGAAGAGGCAGACGGCGAGCGGCGCGATCAGCCAGGAGAGCAGACGGAAAAAGGGGTGCGTCCACTTCGGCTTGAAGGACCAGAAGTCCTCGAAGGCGTAGGCGGAGACCTCGCCCCAGCGCATCATCTGCCCGGCGCACCAGATATAGCGCCGCCCCGGCAGATGCAGCTCCGCCACCAGCGGGCCGTTCATCTGCGTGTGGTTCCCCACGATCACGCAGGGCTCCTGCGGCAGCTTGTCCGCCCCGAAGATCCGGGGCTTGGGATAGAACAGCCGGATGAAAAAATACAGGATCTTATAGATAAAGGAAGTCTTTTTGTCGTCCATTTTTCTCCCCTCCCACAGAGAAGCGCGCAAACGCAAAGCATATTTTAGGCAGAGGAGAGCGCAAAGTCAAGCGAATAAATGTGAACAATCTGCGTACACCGGGCGGCAAATCGCCTGAAATGCCCTAAAAAAGGAAAAAGAATGAAAAGTTTTGGTTGACTTTCCGTACGCCGGATGGTAGTATAACAAAGCACGCGCCCGCGCTCTCAGCTCTGGGGTCATGCCGCCGCAGCGGTAGCCTTTCCGCCCAAAGCCGCGACGCAGGGTATAGTTTATTATTGAAAGGAGCCTTTCACCATGATCACGAAGGAAAAGAAGACCCAGGTCATCGGCGAGAACGCCACCCACGAGAACGACACCGGTTCTCCCGAGGTCCAGATCGCCATTCTCAGCGAGCGTATCCGCGAGCTGACCGAGCACCTCAAGCAGCACCCCAACGACGACCACAGCCGTCTCGGTATGTACAAGATGGTCGGTAAGCGCCGCCGTCTGCTCGACTACCTGTCCAAGAAGGACATCGAGCGTTACCGCGCGATCATCGCCAAGCTGGGCATCCGCAA
>JAUNNH010000017.1 GCA_030531505.1 Eubacteriales bacterium | reverse complement strand
GCCTGGAGGTAGGTGAGATCGCGGGTGCCGTCGGGGCTCACGAAATGCCACTCGGCCCACTTGGCGTTTTCATAGCGGGTGACGAACTGGCACTTGCCGTTCACGGTGACGGTCTCATCGGTGGGATCCTTGGTGACCACGGGGTAGTTGGAGGGCACAGGCGTGGGGGCCGGGGTCGGCACAGGCGTCACGAGCGTGGCGGCCGCCGCGGGCGAGGGGTTGGGGGTGACCTTCACCTTGCTGGTCTTTCGGCCGCAGGCGCATAAAACAAGCAGCGACAGGATCAGACAGGTGAGGAGACAGAGCTTCTTTTTCATGGCGGAATCCTCCCGGTAAACAATATTATGTAACCATAATACAACAAGCGATCCCATTTTACAACAGAAAAATCACGCATTTTGCATAGAAAGGCCCCGCGGGACGCAGACCTGTGTCCCGCGGGGCCTTTCGCTCCGCATGATCAGCTTTCGTATTCCATGGCCATGCGGAAGCAGGGCTTCTCCAGCACGCCCTCCATATACCAGTTCCCGTCCTGCTCGCCCCAGCGCAGCGCGAGCGTATCGCCCAGGCGCGCCTCGCCCGTGTACTCCGTGCGGATGCGGCGCAGGCGCGCACCGGCGGCGGCGGGGGGCAGACAGTCCTCCATCAGGTCGAAGTAGCGGGTGTTGTTCATGTGCCCGTTGAGATCGACATAGCTGAAGGGGACGGGGAAGAGCCGCTCCCCGCTGAGGGGGAGCCGGGCCGGGGCGGAGGGGAGCGGCAGCTCCTCCTCCCGCTTCTCGCCGGGGATCACGATCCCGTGGCGGTCGGGGAAGACCATGCGGCGGGTCTGCTGATCCACCAGCATCCAGAGCGCGTTGGCGCGCACCAGCGTCTCGCCCGAGGCGGAGGAGAGAAGGTAATGCCGGGGGAAGAAGACGTGCATCGTCTCGCCCGGCCAGGAGCGCAGCACGATGCGCTCGTCGTATTCCGGCATGCGCGCGATCTCGGCGCTCTGCATGGTCACGACCCAGAGCAGCCCGCGGTCGAGCGTCATCTCCCGGCCCATGCCGAGCTCCTCGGTGTGGGTGATGGCGGCCTCCTGCAGCAGCTCAAAGAGCCGCGACAGCCGCAGCCGCCGGTAGAGATCCACATCCTTGCTGCGCAGGGTCAGGGCTCTCTCGTAGCCGCTCATGCTCACTTGAGACGCTTCTCGATGGCGTCGGCCACGTCGCCCAGGGTCTGCAGTTTCTGCCACTGGCGCTCCGGGATCTTGACGTTGAAGAGGGCCTCCAGCTTGCAGATGATGAGCACGAAGCCCATGGAATCGATGGCGGTCTCGGTGTTGATGACGCTGTCCTCGCGCAGCTCTTCGGCGTCCATGTCGGGGAAGCAGTCGAGAATAACGCGCTTGATCTGGTCGATGATCTCCTGTCTGCTCATGTTCGATACCTCTCGTTCATTATTCTGTGTAGCGCCGGAGCTCCCAGCGCTTCAGCTTGCCGGTGGCGGTGCGCGGCAGCGCCTCCGTGATGAAGCGCACGCCGCTGAGCTGCTGCCCGCGCGGTCTCTCGGCGAGGACCGGGCGCAGCGCGCGCAGGATCTCTTCCTCGTCGCCCTCGCCCTGCACAAGCAGCAGGGGACGGCCCTCCCGCAGGACGACGGCGAGCTCGCCGCGCCCCAGGGCCTGCGCGATGGCGGCCTCGTACTCGGGCAGGTAGAGCTTGGTCCCGTCGGGCAGGACGAGCACATCCTTCTTGCGCCCCGTGATGTGCAGCTTGCCCTCCTCGTCGAAGAGGCCGAGGTCGCCGGTGTGGAGGAGCCCGCCGCGCAGGACGGCGGCGGTGTCCTCCGGGCGCTTGTAGTAGCCCTGCATGATGCAGGTGGGCGCGCTGATCAGGATCTCCCCGTCCTCGTCGAGCGTGATCGTGTCGTCCGGGCAGACCTCCATGGCGTAGGGATCGCCCGTCACGCTGATGGCGACGCCGGAACTGGTCTCGGTCAGGCCGTAGCCGAAGCTCACGCGCACGCCCTGGGCCGCCGCGGCCTGCAGGAAGGAGGGCGGGCAGTCCCCGGCGCCGACCAGGATCAGCTGCAGCTCCGGGTTCAGGCAGCGCTGCCGGAGCAGGAAGCCCAGCAGCAGCGGCACGAGCGAGACGGCGGTGGGGGCGTAGAAAGCAAAGTCGTCCCCGTAGTGGCGGGCGCCGCGGCCGAGAGCCACGCAGGCCCCGCAGCTGAGGCCCCACAGAAGCCCGCACACGAAGCCGAACACATGCCCCAGCGGCAGCAGGCAGAGGAGCGTATCCGCCGGTGTGAGCGGCAGCTTCTGCGCACCGTTCCAGGCGCTGGCGCAGAGGCTCTGCTCGGTGAGGACGACGGCCTTGGAGCGCTCGGTGGTCCCGGAGGTGAAGAAGAGGATCCGGCCGGCTCCGCCCGTGACGCCCGCCGTCAGCGCGTCGGCAAGCTCCTCCCGGAGCTCCTCGTCGCCCCAGAGCAGGTCGATATCCGTATAGGCGAGCAGGCCGCGCAGCAGCTCGTCCGGCAGGGAGGGATCGAGCATCACGAGCTGCAGCCCCGCGCGCACGGCGGCGAAGAGCTCGATCACGCAGTCCGCGCTCCCGTCAGCGAGCAGGCCGAGGCAGGTCTTTCCGCCGGCGCGCAGCGCATCGGCACGCGCCGCCACCGCTTCCTCGAGCGCGGCGAAGGACCAGGTCCTCTCCTCATAGCGGAGCGCAGGCGCGTCCGGCGCCGTACGGGCCATGTGGGAGAGCATCTCTTCAAAGCTGGAAAAACGCACGCAAACCGCCTCCTCACTGTTTGAAAACAGTATAGCATAGCCGCCCCCCGGATGGGAAGAAAAATTTATTCACAACGTTAAAAAATATCGTGCATTTTGCCCGGCTATGCTATATAATAGGAGTAACGACCAAAGCAGTCGGAACTTTGTAAAAAATGGGAGGAACAACCATGGATAAGAACATCCGGATCTGCATCGTCGGCGGTGGCCCTGCGGGTCTGTCTGCCGGCATGTATCTGGAAAAGAAGGGCTACGAGAACTACAGCATCCTCGAGCGCCTCGACCGCGTCGGCGGCAAGTGCTGGTCGCCGCACTACAACGGACGCCGTTATGAGATGGGCGCCATCATGGGCGTGCCGAGCTACTACGCCGTTCACGACGTGGAGGAGTTCTGCGGCATCACCCACGACGGCCCGAAGCTGAACCGCAACTACAAGGACGGCGCCGGCAACGTGATCGAGCCCTTTGCCCGCACCCTCGGCAACATCATCCGCAACCCCTGGCTGCTGAAGATGAAGAAGCAGCTCACGAAGTTCGGCGAGCTCCTGGAGACCAAGTATCAGGGCTATGACGTGAACGGCCACCGCGGCGTCGCCGAGGGCCGTTACGACGGCTATGCCGTCACCCCGGGCCGTGAGAAGGTCGAGGGCGTGAACCCCAACCTGAAGGATCTGGCCATGCCCTTTAAAGACTTCTGCGAGATGAACGGCGTGCCCCTGGTCCAGAAGATCTGGATCGGACCCTTCACCTCCTTCGGCTACGGCTACTTTGACGAGATCCCCGCGGCCTACGTCCTGAAGTATCTGGACTTCCAGACCTGCATGAACTTCGTCAAGGTCAACCTCTGGACCTGGAAGGATGGCACCCAGTACATCTGGGAGCAGCTGAACGATCACCTCAAGCACCCCGCCCGCCTCAACAGCGCCATCGAGAAGGTCGAGCGCCGCGACGGCAAGGTCTTTGTGACCGTGAACGGCGAGGTCGAGGAGTACGACAAGATCATCGTCACCGCCCCGCTCTATATCCCCAACAAGCGCACGGACGGCCAGAAGGGCATGGTCGAGTACTTCGACGCCCGCGAGGACGAGAAGGAGCTCTTCTCCAAGATCGACTACGAGCGCTACGACGTGCTGGCCGTGGAGACCAAGCCCGAGGATCACCCCGAGATCTCCTACTATGTCTTCGACAACATGGTGCCCGAGAAGCTCGGCCATCTGATGGTCTATTATCGCCGCTGGAGGGACGAGATCAACCAGGTCATCACCACCTACGCCCTGCGCAAGCACCAGAAGAAGGCGGAGATCCCGTACGACACCTGCAGGAAGATGGTGCTCGACGACCTCAAGACCATGCACAACCCCGCCTCCAACGTCATCAACGAGTGGTCCGTGTACTACTTCCCCCATGTCTTCTCCGAGGACTATGCCGCCGGCTGGTACGACAAGGTCGAGGCGATGCAGGGCAAGTACGACACCTACTACGCCGGCGAGGTCATGTCCTTCGGCGACATGGACGAGACGGCCGAGTATTCCCGCGAGCTGGTGGACCGCTTCTTCTAAGCGGAACAAGACAAATAACAGAGGGCAGCCTTTGCCCTCTCAAGCTGTCGACACCTTGTCGACAGCTTGAAGCACAAAAAGAGGAACTTCCGAAAAAGTTCCCCTTTTTGTGTCAATCAAACGCGAGAGGGAATACCCAATCCCCTCCCGCGCTCTCCCCATGCGCGTCCAAGCCTGGCCACATGGGCTTTTCTACGGTATGAGGGCAAAAGCCTTTGCCCTCTATTCATGAAAGGACGATCACATGAATTTCTATAAAGACCATTACGATGTGGTCATCATCGGCGGCGCGCTCGCCGGCATGTCGGCCTGCCTGCAGCTGCAGGCCTGGGGCATCAAGGACATCCTGATCCTCGAGAAGCACAACATGCCCGGCGGCCTTGCGACCGATTTCGTGCGCAACGGCCGCGAGATCGAGGCGACGCTGCATGAGATGATGTCCATCGGCCAGCCGGGCAAGCGCCTGAAGGTCGGCCAGTTCTTCGAGGACATGGGCGTCGATATCGACTGGCTGCCCGTGCCCGAGTGCTACCGCGTCGTCCTGCCGAACTCCGGCATCGACAAGGTGCTGCACCCGGACTACGACGACAGCTACACCACCGTCGCCAAGGAGATCGACGAGGTCTGCCCCGGCACCTATGAGAAGGTGCACGAGCTGATGCTGCTCTGCCGCCGCGTGTACGACAGCATGAACTACCTCTCCACCCACCAGATGAGCAAGCTGCAGATGCTGCTCAAGCACCCCGACTTCGTCAAGACGGTGGGCTATACCGCGACCGAGGTCATCGACACCTTCCATCTGCCGAAGAAGGCGGTCGAGATGCTGACGCCCTACTGGATCTACGTCGGCAACCGCATGGACGACCTGCCCTTCACGATCTACGCCTTCCTGATGGCCGACTACTTCACCGGCTCCTACGTCTGCCGCGGCTTCAGCCATGAGATGAGCATGAAGCTGCAGGCCAAGTGCGAGGAAAACGGCGCGCAGTACGAGTTCAACCAGGAGGTCGAGAAGATCCTGGTGAAGGACGGCAAGGTCTACGGTGTGCGCACCGCGCGCGGGGACGAGATCCACTGCGACTACGTCATCTCCGGCCCCTATCCCAACCGGGTCTACAGCCAGATGATCGAGCCGCTGAGCGAGGTACCCGAAGGCGCGATCCGGATGATCAACAACCGCAAGCTCTCCGTCGTGCCCGTGTCCGTCATCATGGTCATCGAGGGCACGCCGGAGGAGAACGGCATCACCGATTACTCCACCTTCTCCGGCACCACGATGGATACCAACGAGATCTGGGAGAACTACGCCAACATCACCGAGCCCTATAACTACATCACCACCATCTGCCTCAATCACGCCAACCCCACCCTGCCCGAGGGGATCACCCAGCTCTCCATCACGGCGCTGGTGCCCTCCAAGCCCTTTGAGAGCGTGAAGGAGGAGGACTACTTCGATCTCAAGCGGCGCCTCGCCTCCGAGATGATCGAGGAGTGCATCAAGATCACCAAGGTCGATTTCCGGCCCCGCATCACCGAGATCGAGGTCACCACGCCCATGACGGTCTCGCACTACGTCGGCGCCTGGAAGGGCAACATCTACGGCTACCTCCACTCCATGGAGGACCACGCGGTGGCGCGTCTGCAGATGAAGGAGAAGGATCACTTCATCGAGGGCCTGGAGTTTGCCGGGGCGCACGGCATGTCCGGCGACGGCATGGGCCCGCAGATCACCAACGGCCGCGCGGCCGCCAAGGGCGTGAAGGAAGACATGGAGAAGAAAGGGAGGCTGTGAGAAAATGAGTATTAAAGTCAAGGGCTTTCTGCAGGACATCGGCGGAGCCTCCCGTGTCACCAGGCTGAGAGAAGAGAATTTCGCCAAGGGCTCTCCGATCCCCGATCCCCGCGACCCGATCCGGGAGCTGGCCGACAAGCTGCACCCGGAGCACATGCTCTTCAAGGTCGTGGATATCCGCGAGGCCTCGCCGAGCTCCCGCGTGTTCCGCTTCGAGTCGGCGGACGGGCATATCCCGGTGTTCCAGAGCGGGCAGTATGCGAACTTCCGCCTGAAGATCGGCGAGAGCGTGCTCTCCCGCCCCTACACCATCTCCTCCGCGCCCTTCGAGGCCCGGGGCGAGCACCCCTTCTTTGAGATCACCGTGCGCCGCAACGTCCCCTACCTCGTGCCGGACTATCTGTTCGAGAACGTGAAGGTGGGCGATACGCTCGAGGGCGCGCTGCCCTTCGGCTTCTTCTACTGGGAGCCGCTGCGCGACTCGAAGGAGCTCGTGGCCCTGGCGGGCGGCTCGGGCATCACGCCCTTCCACTCCATGGCCAAGGAGATCGCTTACGGCAAGATGAAGGGCTGCAAGCTCACGATCCTCTACGGCTCGGTCAAGGCCAACGACATCGTGCTGAAGGACGAGCTCGCCGCGATCGAGGCCGCCTGCCCGGACGTCAAGGTCGTGCACGTCCTCTCCGACGAGCCGGACTGGGATGGCGAGAAGGGCTTCATCACCCGCGAGATCATCGAGAAGTATTCCACGCCCGACTGCACCTATCTCTTCTGCGGCCCGCTGCCGATGTACCGCTTCGTGAAGAAGGCGCTGGACGAGATGGGCGTGTCCGACCGGCGCTTCCGGCACGACGTGGTCAATAACCCGGCCGACGTCTCCACGCTCCCCGGCTACCCGAAGGGCACCGAGACCAAGACCTTCAAGATCACCGTCGTGCGCGGCATCCGCGAGGATGTGATCGAGGCCGCGGCCGCCGAGCCGGTGGCGGTGGCGCTCGAGCGCGCGGGCATCGCCATCGACACCCACTGCCGCAACGGCGAGTGCGGCTTCTGCCGCAGCCATCTGCTGGAGGGCGAGATCTTCGTCTCCCCGATCGGCGACGGCCGCCGGCGCATGGACAAGGAGATGGGCTGGTTCCACGCCTGCTCCTCCTGGCCGCTGAGCGATCTGAAGATCAAGATCCCCATCATGTAAGCACTCCCGACACAAGGGGCTGCGGTGTATGCCGCAGCCCTTTTCCTAGCCATCAGGCTATGCCGGAGCTGGGGCTGTCAGGCAGAGAGCGCTTGAAAAAGGGGCCGGATCATGGTATACTGCTCCCGATATGCAGGAAGGGACGAACACCGATGACACAGCAGAACGAAACGCCTTGCGCCCGGATCCGCCTCGACGGGCGGATCGATTCGACAAACGCCTCCGCCGTCGAGAGCGATATCCTCACCCGCCTGACGGGGAAGGAGGGGCTGCCCGTCGTGATCGACGCCTCGGGACTGGAATATATTTCCAGTGCCGGGCTGCGCGTCCTGCTGCGCGTGAGGAAGCGCCATGGTGCGCTGACGCTTGAGGGCGTGAGCGACGAGGTCTACGGGATCCTCGACATGACCGGCTTCACCGAGATGATGACGGTCAAAAGGGCCTGCCGCGTCGTGTCGATCGAGGGCTGCGAGGTGATCGGGCACGGCTCGAACGGCACGATCTACCGCATCGACCGGGACAACGTGGTCAAGGTCTACAACAACGCCGACGCGCTCTCGGAGATCCAGCATGAGCGCGAGGTCGCCAAGCTCGCGCTGATCCTCGGCATCCCGACGGCGATCTCCTACGACGTGGTCCGGGTGGGCGAGAGCTACGGCAGCGTGTTCGAGCTGCTCAACGCCCGCTCCCTTTCCGAGATCCTGGCCGCCGAGCCGGAGAAGCTGGACTGGTGCGTGCGGGAGTTCGTGACCATGCTCCGGAAGATCCACGGGACCCGCGTGCCGGCCGGGAAGCTCCCGGACATGAAGCAGCGGGCCGTCGGATGGGCGCGCTTCATGCGGGACTATCTGCCGGCGGCGGCGGGGGAGAAGCTCTGCGCGCTGGTGGAGGCGGTCCCCTGCGACGACCACATGCTCCACGGGGACTACCATACCAAAAACCTCGAGCTGCAGGACGACGAGGTGCTGCTGATCGATATGGAGACCCTCTCGGTGGGCCATCCGATCTTTGAGCTGGCGTCCATATACAACGCCTTCGTCGGCTTCTCGGAGTGGGATCACGAGAAGATCCGGCGCTTCCAGGGCTTTGAGCATGAGACGGGAGAGGCCTTCTGGCGCAAGGCGCTGGCGGGCTATCTGGGGACCGACGATCCGGCGAGGCTCCGCGCGGTGGAGGAGAAGGCGCGCATACTCGGCTACACCCGCATGATCCGCAGCAGTATCCGCCGCCGCGGGCTGGAGAGCGAGAGCGGCCGGGCGGAGATCGCGCTCTGGACCTCGGAGCTGCTGGAGCTGCTGGAGAGGAACGACACGCTGCTCTTCGAGCGCGGCGAAGCGGGGAGCGGGATCGCGGCGGAGGGCTGAGGAAGCGCAGACAAGGCGCGTATACCGGGCGGCAGGTGCCGCCCGGTTTTTCTTTTTATCCGGCCCGGTCCCGAAGTCTGACCGGCGCTTGCCTTTTGCGCGCAAAGCGCGTATAATACCCCCATTCCATGCATAATGATTATAAGATGGCGAAAAGCCAAAAAGCTTTTCGCCGCGCCGCTTTACGGCGCAGCAAAACAGCTTGGCTGTTTTGCCATATACTCATTGCAATGAGCATTGGGCGAATGATTCTATGAATCATTCGCTGCCAAACCTGTCGTTTGGCAGCGAAATCAATCGAAACCTCGATTGATTTCGCCATCCGATGGTCATTATCACGGGAGACACATATGGCCTGGTACGACGACGCGATCTTTTATCATATCTACCCCCTCGGGCTGCTCGGCGCCCCGAAGGAGAACCCCTACGGCGAGCCGGTGCACCGCCTGCGGGAGCTGTGGCCCTGGATCGGGCACATCCGCGCGCTCGGCTGCAGCGCGCTCTACATCGGCCCGCTCTTCGAATCGGTGGGCCACGGCTACGAGACGACCGACTACCGCCGGCTCGACAGCCGCCTCGGCACGAACGAGGACCTGCGGGACTTCGTGGCCGCCTGCCACGCAGCCGGGATCCGCGTGGTGCTCGACGCGGTCTTCAACCACACCGGGCGCGACTTCTTCGCCTTCCGGGACATCCGCGAAAAGCGCGAGGGATCGAGCTACCGCGACTGGTACTGCAGCGTGAACTTTTGGGGCGACAACAGCTATCACGACGGCTTCTCCTACGACACCTGGGGCGGCTACGACCTGCTCGCGAAGCTCAACCTGCGAAACTCAGCCGTGCGGGACTATCTGCTGGAGACCGTGCGCTTCTGGGTGCGGGAGTTCGATATCGACGGGCTGCGGCTCGACGCGGCGGACGTGCTGGACTTCGATTTCATGCGCGCGCTGCGCGCCCTCGCGGACACCGTGAAGCCGGAATTCTGGCTGATGGGCGAGGTGATCCACGGCGAGTACGGCCGCTGGGTCAACGGCCAGACCCTGCACAGCGTGACCGACTACGCCCTGCACAAGGCGCTCTGGTCCGGCCACAACGAGCACAACTACTTCGAGATCGCCCACACCGTCGACCGGAGCCTGCGCATGGCGGGCGGCAGCTTCGAGCACTTTAAGCTCTACAGCTTCGCCGACAACCACGACGTGGAGCGCATCTACACGCGGCTTCGCAACAAGCGGCACTTCGTCCCGCTGCACATCCTGCTCTACACCCTGCCCGGCCTGCCCAGCATCTACTACGGCTCGGAGTGGGGCATCGAGGGGGAGAAGCACCGCGGCGGCTCCGACGACGCGATCCGCCCGGCGCTGCGCCTCGAGGAGAGGGGCGAGAACGCCTGCTCGCGCCTGATTGCGGCGCTCGGCCGCATCCGGCGGGACTGCCCGGCCCTGCGCCGGGGGAGCTACCGCCAGCTGCTGCTGCGCAACCGGCAGTACGCCTTCGCGCGGGAGATTTCCGGCGAGCGCGTGCTCGTCGCCGTGAACAACGACGAGAGCCCGGCCGCGCTCGAGCTCGAGGCCGCGGGCGCTTACGTCGGCGCGCTGAGCGGGCAGCGCCTGGACGCCCGGGACGGGCGGCTGCGCTTTGAGCTCCCGCCCTGCGGCGGGGAGATCTGGCTCCCGGCGGGCGCGGCGGGGGACGGCGTCCCGGTCGATCTCGACGCCCTGGCCGCCGCGCTGCCGCCGCAGGCGGCGCCGGAGCCGGCGCCGGCGCGGGAGCTGCCGCTGGTGGACAAGCCCTTCGAGGAGATGAGCGTCGAGGAGCTGCAGGGCGCGATCCTCGCGAAGATGGCGCGCAACGGCCCCGTCACGGAGGAGATGCGCCGCACGGTGCTCGTGAACACCCACCGCGGCTCGCTCCTCAACTGGGTGCGGAGCTTCCGGTAAGGTAAAACGAAATCCGGATAAATAAAAATAAAATAAACGTCATCTGTCATAAACCGCAAAAAAGCCCGGAATTCCGGGCTTTTTTCCATGACGGTCCTTTTCGCTTATTTGTCATATGTCATCGACCACCAAAAAAACACTTGACACAGGCTGTTCTGTAAGTTATATTAAAATTAACCCGGATGTGTGGCCCATCCGGGTCGATCACCAGGACCATAGTCAAGTTAAAATTTATTGGGAAGGAGAACCATGACACAGGAGAAGATCGAAGAACGGAGAGAAGAACTGCGGGAGAAGCTGGACGCCTACATCCGGGCGGAGGGGCAGGCGCCCCGGGATCAGCGGACGGCCTGCCCGCGCCCGGGCTGCGGCGGGACGGTCGTGCTGGACAATCAGCTCGTCGGCGAGGGCTTGTACGCCCGGCGGCACTGGCGCTGCTGCCGCTGCGGCGCCGGGGGCGACACCGTCGACTACGCGCTCGCGCGCTGGCCGAACATGACGGAGAGCGAGGCGATCCGCCACGTCCAGCGCATGCTGCATATCAAGGTCACGGATCTCGAGGCCGTGAGCGCCGGGGAGCTGCTGGCGATGAAGCTGCCGAGGCGGCACTGGCGCGTCGAACAGCTGCTGGGCCCGGGGCTGTACATCCTGTCGGGGCCCAGCAAGGCGGGCAAGAGCTGGCTGGTGCTCTATCTGGCCGAGCGCGTCAGCCGGGGCGAGCGCGTCTGGGACATGCGCAGCAGCCGCTGCGCCGTGCTGTATATCTCGCTCGAGGACACGCTCGTGCGGCTGCAGCAGCGCCTGCTGGCCGTCACGGACGGGGAGCCGGGGGAGGTGTATCTCGCGACCGAGGCGGAGCTGCTCGGCTCCGGCTTCGAGGAGCAGATCGAGAACTTCCTCTCCGCGCACGGGAACACCGGCCTCGTGATCATCGACACGCTGCAGATGATCCGGCAGCCGGGCGCGGAGAAGTACAGCTACGCGGGGGACTACGCGACGATGAGCGCGCTCAAGCGCCTGGCGGACCGGCACGGCATCACGGTCCTGCTCGTGCACCACACGCGCAAGATGGCGGCGGACGACCCGATGGACATGCTCTCGGGCACCACCGGCATCGCCGGCGCGGCGGACGGGAGCCTGGTGCTGCAGCGCCGCCGCGGGGCGGCGGAGGCGACGCTCACCGTCATGGGGCGCGACGCGCCGGATCAGCAGCTGCACCTGCGCTTTGACGCGGCGACGAAGCGCTGGGCCCTGCTCGACCGCGGCGAGGACGACCCGGCCGATGAGGACGCGGCGCTCTGCCGGGAGCTCGAGGAGCTGACGGATGCCTGCGGCGGCTGGGAGGGGACGGCCAGCGAGCTCGCACAGGCGCTGGAATCGACGGAGGCGCCGTCTCTGCTGGGGCGGCGTCTGCAGCGGCTGCGCGAGCGGCTGCGGCGGGAGCACGGGCTGAAGCTGGAGAGCTTTCGCAGCTGCGAGCGGCGCAGCTTCCGCCTCACGCGCATGACAGATGACGTTTAGCCAAAAACAAACGTCATGCCGAAAAAGCGCATGATCCCGGGCTTTTTGGGGCCTGTATGACAAATGACGTTTGATTGGCACCATCAGGCTAAGCCGGACGGCGGGACGATCGCCTTCTCCCTCAGCGACGCCTTCCTGAAGGACCTGAAGAGCAAGCTGTGAGCCGGGACGAAAGCACGGAAGAGATACCGGCAGCCGCCCCTTCGCAAGAGGGGGCGGCTGTTTTGCCCGGTCCGGCGGCGGAGCCCGCAGACAAAAAATCACCCGGCCTTTCAGCCGGGTGATTCAAGCTGTCGACAAAAGGTCGACAGCTTGAGGCACAAAAATGGAAACTTCCGAAAAAGTTCCCATTTTTGTGTGAATCAAACTCGAGAGGGAATAACCAATCCCCTCTCGAGCTCTCCCCATGCGTATCCAAGCTTGGTCAGAGGGGTTTGTCTACAGTCTGAATCACCCGGCCTTTCAGCCGGGTGATTCTTTTCGCTTGGGATGATGAGATCAGATCTTCATCGCGACGTCCCAGGCGCGCCAGATGGCGGTGCGCAGGTTGCCGATGGCAACGCAGTCGCCGACGCGGTGGATGTGCGGGCCCTTGCCGCCGACCGGCGTGGGCACGAAGCCGATGCCGTTGACGATGTTGTCGTACTCGACCTCGGTCACGGTCTTGCCGTCCTTGGAGCGGATGGTGACGGTCTTGTCGCCGATCTCGGTGATCGTGCTCTCCAGGTACACGGGGACCTTCTTGTAGGTCATCATGTCACGCAGGAAGGAGGCGTTGGAGAGGCAGACGTTCTGCGCGGGGACCAGGTCCCTCGCGTACTCGACGATGACGGGGTGCTTGCCCTGGAGGATCATCTCATAGGCCGCCTCGCAGGAGGACTGGCCGCCGCCGAAGAAGACGACCTTGTCGCCCACGGGGACCTTCTCCTTGAGCAGCTGCTTGAAGGTCAGGCACTTCTCGAAGCCCTTGACGTTGGGCATCGTGCGGGGGACGGAGCCGGTCGCGACGACGATCTCGTCGAAGCCGCGCAGGGTGCCCAGATCGCTGACCTCGGTGTTGAAGCGGATGTCGATGCCCTGCTCGGCGACCTCGCGCTCGTACCACTTGACGAGCTGCTTGTCGTTCTCCTTGAAGGACATGGCGGAGGCCGTCAGGAACAGGCCGCCGATCTTGTCGGTCTTCTCGAAGACGACGGGCTTGTGGCCGCGCTTCTTCAGGACCAGAGCGGTCTCCAGACCGCCGATGCCGGCGCCGATGATGGCGACCTTCTTCGGACGCTTGGTCGGGACGATCTTGTAGCGGGTGTGCTGCATCGTGGGCGGATGCAGGGCGCAGCGGCCCAGGTGCAGGGAGTCGGGCAGCGCCTGGATGTTGGCGGTGCCTTTGTACTTGGCGAAGTTGAAGCAGCCGTTGTGGCAGCGGATGCAGGGCTTGATCTTGTCCTCCTCGTCGTGCAGGATCTTCTGGATCCAGTCGGGATCGCAGAGGTTCTGACGGGCGATGGCCATGGCGTCCAGACGGCCGGCGGCGATCTCCTCGGCGGCCTTGACCGGATCCATACGGCCGGCGCAGGCGACGGGGATGGTCACGAACTGACGGACGTGCTCGACATCCTCGAGGTTGCAGTTATCCGGCATGTACTGAGGCGGGTGAGCCCAGTACCAGGCGTCGTAGGTGCCGTTGTCGGCGTTGAGCATGTCGTAGCCGGCGTCCTGCAGATACTTGACGGCGCGCTCGGACTCGGGCATGTCGCGGCCGAACTCCTCGAACTCCTCGCCGGGCATGGCGCCGTGGCCCCAGGCCTTGGTCTTGGAGACGACGGAGTAGCGCAGGGAGACGGGGAAGTCCGCGCCGGCCTGGCGCTTGATCTCCTGCACGATCTCCACGGGGAAGCGGAAGCGGTTCTCGAAGGAGCCGCCGTACTGGTCGGTACGGTTGTTCCAGTTCTCGATGGTGAACTGGTCGAGCAGATAGCCCTCGTGCACGGCGTGGATCTCAACGCCGTCGACGCCGGCCTCACGCAGGAGCTTGGCGGTCTGGCCGAAGGCATAGACCATCTCGTGGATCTCTTCCACGGTCATGGGACGGGAGAGCATGTCCTCCTGCCAGCGGTTGGGCGTGGCGGAAGCGGAGGCGCAGGAGAAGGAGACGTCCACAAAGGGGCTGGCGAGCTTGCCGAGCAGGGGGTGGTTGTTCAGCTCGACCATCCACGGGGTGACGGCCATGGAGCGGCCGAAGCCGGCGGCCAGCTGAATGAAGAGCTTGGCGCCGGTCTTGTGGAACTCGGGCATCCACTGGGCGAGCTCACGGAACATGGGCTTGTTCTGATACAGCCAGCGGCAGCCCATCGTATCGCGGACGCACTGCATGCCGGGCAGGATCAGGCCGACGCCGTCCTGCGCGCGCTGGAGCAGGAAGTGGGCCGCTTCTTTATCGAAGTGGCAGGGCTCCAGCCAGCCGAACAGAGAGGTGCCGCCCATGGAACACTGGACGATGCGGTTCTTGATCTCCACATTGCCCACTTTGAACGGAGTAAATAAAGGAGCGTATTTTTCGTTCATCGCTTTTCCCTCTTTCTAATTAATTTCACACTTACTTGAAGAAGCTCTTCACATAGTTGAACGGCCACACGATCAGGTCGCCCAGCAGACGCAGGATATCCCGCACCTTGAACTGCAGGTCATCATCAAACAGGAACGGCAGATGTTTCTCCAAGAAGCGACGGACCTTATCCAGCATGTTTTTCCCTCCCGTTAGTCATTTTTCAACAGCGGGGAAAAACCCGCTGTCCATGCACATACTGCAGCATTATTATACTTGATTTGTAACCGTTTCGTCAATGCTACAGATTGGAAGATTTGTATAAGAAAAGGGAAGATCCACAAAAAATTCAAAGCTTTTCTGTGCATCTTCCCCAAAAACTCGGGCGATGTTTTGGAAGTTACTTCCGGAAGCTGTCCTTGAGCGCGACGGAGCGGTTGAAGACCAGGTGCCCCGGCGCGGCGTCGCGGTTGTCGAGGCAGAAGTAGCCCTGGCGCATGAACTGGAAGCCCTCGGCGTCCTTGCCGTTCTCCGGCATCGGGACAGAGGCGAGGCAGGCCTCGACCTTGCAGCCCCGCAGCACCTCGAGGCTCTCGGGGTTCAGGCAGTCGAGGAAGTTCTTGTCCGGGCCGTCGGGCTCGGGATCGGCGAAGAGGTAGCCGTAGAGGCGCACCTCCGCGTCCACGGCGGTGCCGGCGTCGACCCAGTGGATCGTCGCGCCCTTGACCTTGCGCCCGTCGGCGGGATCGCCGCCGCGGCTCGCGGGATCGTACTCGCAGAGGATCTCGGTCACGTTCCCGTCCTCATCCTTCACGCAGCCGGTGCAGGTGACGAGGTAGGCGCCCTTGAGCCGGACCTCATAGCCGGGGTGCAGGCGCTTGTACTTCGGGGCCGGGACCTCCATGAAGTCGTCCGCCTCGATCCAGAGATGGCGGGAGAAGGAGACCTGCCGCGTGCCGTCCTCGGGGCGGAGGGGATTGTTCTCGATCTCCAGCAGCTCGCTCTGCCCCTCGGGGTAGTTGGTGACGGTGAGCTTCACCGGGTGCAGCACGGCCATGACGCGCCGGGCGTTCTGGTTCAGGTCGTCGCGCAGGCAGCTCTCCAGCAGCGCCCAGTCGACGGTGGAATCGACCTTGCTCACGCCGATGCGCTCGCAGAAATCGCGGATGGACTGGTGGGTGTAGCCGCGGCGGCGCAGCCCGCAGAGGGTCGGCATGCGCGGATCGTCCCAGCCGGCGACGCGCTTCTCCTCCACGAGCTGGCGGAGCTTGCGCTTGGACATGACGGTGTAGTTGATGCCGAGGCGCGCGAACTCGATCTGCCGGGGCTTGATGCCCGGGATGGAGACGTTGGACACCACCCAGTCGTAGAGCGGGCGGTGGGCCTCATACTCCAGCGAGCAGAGGGAGTGCGTGATGCCCTCGAGCGCGTCCTGGATCGGGTGCGCGAAGTCGTACATCGGGAAGATGCACCACTTGCTGCCCTGGCGGTGGTGCTCGATATAGCGGATGCGGTAGAGCACGGGGTCGCGCATGTTGAAGTTGCCGCTCGCGAGGTCGATCTTCGCGCGCAGGGTGTAGCGCCCCTCCTCGAACTCGCCCGCGCGCATGCGCTTGAAGAGGTCGAGGTTCTCCTCGATGGGCCTGTCGCGCCAGGGGCTCACGGCGGGATGCGTCGTGTCCCCGCGGTACTCGCGGAACTGCTCCGGGCTCAGCTCGCACACGTAGGCGAGGCCCTTCTCGATGAGCTCGATCGCGTACTCGTAGGTCTTCTCGAAGTAGTCCGAGCCGTAGTAGAGCCGGTCGCCCCAGTCGAAGCCGAGCCAGTGGATGTCGTCCTGGATGGCGTTGACGTACTCGGTGTCCTCCTTGGCGGGGTTGGTGTCGTCAAAGCGGAGGTTGCAGAGGCCGCCGAAGCGCTCGGCGGTGCTGAAATCTATGGTCAGGGCCTTGCAGTGCCCGATATGCAGGTAGCCGTTGGGCTCGGGCGGGAAACGGGTGTGGACCTGCATCCCCTCGCAGCGCTGCCCCTCGGACAGATCCTCCTGCACGAAGGCCTCGATGAAGTTTCTCGGATTGTCTATCATGTCTGTCTCTCCCAAACAAAAGAATAGCTTATCCATTATACTCGAAACGCCCCGCGATTACAAGCGGGAAATCACGGCGCCCCGCCTCCGTCCCGGGATCCTTTTTAAACGATTTAGCAAAATTAAATTTGACAATTGACACTTTCCCCCGGGACGTGGTATACTGTTCCCAGAAGATAGAAAAAGGAGAGACAGACATGGATCAGATCTACGACGTCATCATCATCGGCGGCGGCGCGGCGGCGACCTCCGCGGCGCTGACGCTTCACAACCGCGGCAAGAGCGCGCTGGTCGTCAGCAACAAATCCGACACCAGCAGCCTCTGGAAGGCCGAGCAGATCACGAACTATCCCGGCCTGCCCGCCATGACGGGGGAGGAGATGACCGCGCTCTTCCGCCGCCAGCTCGAGGAGAGCGGCGCGGTGCTCGTCACGGGGCGCGCGCTCTCGGTGCTGCCGATGGGCGATACCTTCGGCGTCGCCGTCGGGAGCGACTACTATATGGGCCGCAGCATCCTGCTCGCCGCCGGCATCACCCGGGAAAAGCTCTATCCCGGCGAGGCGGAGTTCCTCGGCCGCGGCGTGAGCTACTGCGCGACCTGCGACGGCATGCTCTACCGGGGCAAGACCGTGGCGGTGGTCGGCACGGGCGAGGAGGCGAAGGAGGACGCGGACTTCCTGGAGGGCATCGGCTGCACGGTGCTGCGCTTCTTCCGGAACGGGAGGTTCGAGGTGAAGGGCGGCCTCAAGGCCGACACGCTCGTCTTCGCCGGGGAGGAGCACAAGGTGGACGGCGTCTTCATCATCAAGGACACCGTCTCGGTGACGAAGCTGGTGCCGGGCCTCGAGTACGAGCAGGGCGGCATCGCCGTGGACCGCCAGATGCGCACGAACGTCCCGGGCGTCTTCGCCGCGGGCGACTGCACCGGCAAGCCCTTCCAGCTCGCCAAGGCGGCGGGCGAGGGGAACGTTGCGGCGCTCTCCGCCTGCGACTATCTCGCCAAACTCGACAAGTAAAGACGGCGTTTCCCCCGATCCCCGCATGGTTGACACTGTGCGGGGATTTGTTTTATAATTTGATAGTTTTATCAGTTTGTTTTTTCGGAGAGAAACGGCCATGCTGTTTTCCAGTACCATCTTTCTGTTCATCTTTCTGCCTTGCGTGCTGCTCGCGTACTATGGGCTGCTGCGCTCGATCCGGGCGCGCAACCTCCTTCTCCTGATCGCGAGCCTGTTCTTCTACGCCTGGGGCGAGCCGGTCTACGTCTTTCTGATGCTGCTGTCCGTCGCGGTCAACTACGCCCTCGGCCTCGTCCAGGCGCGCACGCGGCGCAGGAAGCTCTGGCTCGTGCTGACGGTCGTCTTCAACCTCGGGATCCTCTTCCATTTCAAATACCTCGGCTTTGCCGTCGAGAACCTCAACGCCCTGCTCGGCACGAAGATGACCGTGCCGCGTATCGCGCTGCCCATCGGCATCTCCTTCTTCACCTTCCAGGCCATGAGCTACGGCATCGACGTCTATCGCGGCCAGACCGAGGTGCAGCGCAATGTGCTCGATCTCGGGCTCTACATCGCGTTTTTCCCGCAGCTCATCGCGGGCCCCATCGTCCGCTACAACAGCATCGCCGCCCAGATCCGCGAGCGGCAGGTCACCCAAGAGGGCTTTCAGGAGGGCGTCTGCCGCTTTCTGCGCGGCCTCGGCAAGAAGATCCTCCTCGCCAACAACCTCGCCCTCGCCGGGGAGACGGGCTTCCGTCTCGCCGCGTCCGGGGAGATCTCCACGGCCATGGCCTGGCTCGGCGCGGTGGCCTACACCCTGCAGCTCTACTACGACTTCTCCGGCTATTCCGATATGGCCATCGGCCTCGGGGCGATGTTCGGCTTCCGCTTCGAGGAGAACTTCAACTACCCCTATATCTCCCGCTCCTTCACGGAGTTCTGGAACCGCTGGCACATCTCGCTCGGCCGCTGGTTCCGCGACTATGTCTATTTCCCGATGGGCGGCTCGCGCGTCCGTAAGCCGCGCCTGCTGCTGAACCTGCTTGTGGTGTGGCTGCTCACCGGCATCTGGCACGGCGCGGCCTGGCACTACATCGCCTGGGGCCTGCTCTTCGGCGTGCTGGTCTCGGCCGAGAAGCTCACGGACTTCCCGCGCCGCTGCCAGTCCCGGCCCGTCCGCTGGATCTATACGCTCGTGACGCTGCTGGTGGTGCTCGGGAGCATGGTGGTTTTCGGCGCGCGGGATATCCCCGCCGCGCTCGTGCAGCTGCGCGCGATGCTCCTCTTCGACGGGGCGGCGGATCCCACCGCCGCGCTCTTCTGGAACGAGACGCGCTGGGTGCTGCTGGCCGCCGTCCTCTTCGCCGCGCCGCTCTGGCCCCTGGCGGAGAAGAAGCTGCCGCAGAACACGCCCGGCCGGCTCGTCCGCGCCCTGGTCTACGCGGCGCTGCTGCTCGTCTGCGTGTCCTATCTCGCCATGGGGGCGCATAACCCCTTCATCTACTTCAATTTCTGAGGAGGCGCGGAGAA
The DNA here is from genome assembly GCA_030531505.1 of Eubacteriales bacterium. GTDB lineage: Bacteria > Bacillota > Clostridia > Oscillospirales > Oscillospiraceae > Limivicinus. The sequence continues at coordinate 19,677 of JAUNNH010000017.1, read as the reverse complement.
TGAAATCCTTTTTCTCGATCAAAAACCTCTGCGCGCTCCTCTTCCTGCTGCTGCTCGCGCTCTTCCTCGCGCTGGGCGCCTGGCCCTTCGGGAGCACGGTCCTGCGCGGGGCGCGGCAGCTCGCGGACGGGAAGGTGCCGGATACGAAGGCGCTCGAGGCCTACTTCAACGACCGCCTCGGCGAGCATCTGCACCCCTTCATCACGCTCAACGGCGGCGTGGAGCGCCTGCTCGGCAAGCGCGTCGTGAACGAGCGCTACCGCCTCGATAACGGCAAGCTCAGCTATATCATCCCGGAGCTCGACATGAGCGGCATCGCCGGGGAGACGATCGCCTTCTCCCGCTATGTGGAGGAGCAGGGCCTGCCCTTCGTCTACGTGAACTCCCTCTTCTATCTCGACGAGGACGACAAGCAGCTCCCGCCGGGCGTCGAGGACTACGGCAACGAGAACGCCGACCGCTTCCTCGCGCTGCTGCGGGAGGCGGGCGTCACGACGCTGGACCTGCGCGAGCGGGAGAAGGCGGCGGGCATCGACCACTACAGCCACTTCTTCAACACCGACCACCACTGGACGCCGGAGATGGGCTTCTGGGCCTTCACGGAGATCCTGGACTACCTCGCCGCGCGCGATCCCGGCTTTGCGGCGGACCCGGCGCTCTCGGACTTTGACAACTACGCCGTCGAGGTGCACGAGAACTGCTTCCTCGGCAGCAGCGGCCGGCGCGTCGGCGCCTGGTACGCGGGGAAGGACGACTTCAGCGTGATCACCCCGCGCTTCGACACCGCGCTCGAGGTCTATTCCTCCCGGGACGGCAGCACCCGGAGAGGTTCGCTCGACGCCTGCCTCTTCCACCCGGAGCTCTTCGACGCCGATCCCTACGAGGCGAGCCTCTACGACTTCTACTGCGGCGGCGACGAGTGGATGGATATCCGCAATCTCGCAGCGGAGGAAGGCCTTCCCGTGCAGGGAAGCGGCAAGCGCATCCTGCTCATCAAGGACTCCGCGAGCCTGGTCGTGATCCCCTGGCTCTCCCTCGCCTGCGGGGAAGTGCGCACCGTGGACATGCGCTTTGAGGACGAGCGCCTCCCGTCCCTGATCGAGAGCTGGCGGCCGGACCTGGTGATGGTGCTCTACAATCCCGGCGCGCTCGAGGACAACAACTGGAATATGTTTGCATTTTTGCGTTGACAAATGCCGGAGGAGCATTGTATAATCCTCCTGTTATTTGCGAAGAAGAACAGGAGTACGCAGAGAGCGGATGCCCAGAGAGAAAGCGGATGGTGCGAGCTTTCGTGAAGCGCTGCGGAAGGTCGGTTCGGAGCATGCGGAGTGAACGGAGTAGCTTCGCCGCCCAGCCCGCGTTAAGGGCCTTCGAGTGCCATGCCTCCCCGCATGGAATTCAGGTGGTACCGCGGTATTGTTATCGCCCTGAGACGGAAACGTCTCGGGGCGTTTCCTATTTTGATAGGAGGAAAGCGAAATGAAAGAATTACCGAAAGTGTACGAACCGCAGGCCGTGGAGAAGAAGATCTACGACTTCTGGGAAAAGGGCGGCTATTTCAAGGGCGTCATCGACCCGGAGAAAAAGCCCTTCTCCATCGTCATGCCGCCTCCCAACGTCACGGGCCAGCTCCACATGGGCCACGCCCTGGACGCGACGCTGCAGGACATCCTGACGCGCTACAAGCGCATGCAGGGCTATGCCGCGCTCTGGCTGCCCGGCCAGGACCACGCCGGCATCGCCACGCAGATCCGCGTCGAGCAGGAGCTGCGCGAGAAGGAGGGCCTGAGCCGTTATGACCTCGGGCGCGACAAGTTCCTCGAGCGCGTCTGGGACTGGAAAAAGCAGTACGGCAACCGCATCATCGAGCAGCAGAAGAGCATGGGCGTCTCCTGCGACTGGGACCGCAACCGCTTCACCATGGACGAGGTCTGTGCCAAGGCCGTGCGCGAGACCTTCTGCGACCTCTACGAGAAGGGCCTCATCTACAAGGGCAGCCGCATCATCAACTGGTGCCCCCACTGCCGCACCGCGCTGAGTGACGCGGAGGTCGAATATAAGGACATGCCGGGCCACTTCTGGCACATCCGCTACCCGATCGAGGACTCCGATGAGGAGTTCATCATCGCCACCACCCGGCCCGAGACCATGCTGGGCGATACCGGCGTCGCCGTCCACCCGGACGATGAGCGCTATGCCCACCTCGTCGGCAAGAACGCGATCCTGCCGCTCGTGGGCCGCAAGCTCCCCATCGTGGCGGACGAGTATGTCGAGCTCGGCTTCGGCACCGGCGCCGTGAAGATGACGCCCTGCCACGACCCCAACGACTACGAGGTGGGTCTGCGCCACAACCTCGAGCAGATCCAGTGCATCGACGAGGACGCGAAGATCATCAACGGCGGCAAGTACAACGGCATGGACCGCTACGAGGCGCGCAAGGCCATCGTGGCCGATCTCGAGGAGCAGGGCTATCTCGTCAAGGTCGAGCCCTACAGCCACAACGTCGGCTGCTGCTACCGCTGCGGCACCGTCGTCGAGCCGCTCACGAGCCCGCAGTGGTTCGTGAAGATGAAGCCCCTCGCCAAGGCCGCCATCGACGTCGTGAAGGACGGACGCATCAAGTTCGTGCCCGAGCGCTTCACCAAGACCTACCTCAACTGGATGGAGAACGTGCACGACTGGTGCATCTCCCGTCAGCTCTGGTGGGGCCATCAGATCCCCGCCTGGTACTGCGACGACTGCGGTGAGATCACCGTCTCCCGCACCGACGCCTGCGAGTGCGCCCACTGCCACAGCAAGAACATCCGCCGCGAGGAGGACGTGCTCGACACCTGGTTCTCCTCCGCGCTCTGGCCCTTCTCCACGATGGGCTGGCCCGACAAGACGCCCGAGCTCGACTACTGGTATCCGACCTCCGTCATGGTCACGGGCTACGACATCATCTTCTTCTGGGTGGCGCGCATGATCTTCTCCGGCATGGAGCAGATGAAGGAGGAGCCCTTCCACACCGTGTTCATCCACGGCATCGTGCGCGACAGCCTGGGCCGCAAGATGTCCAAGTCCCTCGGCAACGGCATCGACCCGCTCGAGATCGTCGAGAAGTACGGCGCGGACGCGCTGCGCTACAACCTCATCACCGGCAACTCCCCCGGCAACGACATGCGCTTCTACGTCGAGAAGTGCGAGGCGATGCGCAACTTCTGCAACAAGCTCTGGAACGCCTCCCGCTTCGTGATGATGAACCTCAGCATCGAGCGTAACGAGCTGCCCGAGCAGCTGGAGATCGAGGACAAGTGGATCCTCTCCAAGCTCAACGACGTCGTGAAGGAAGTCTGCGAGAACATGGACAGCTACGAGCTGGGCGTGGCCGCGGGCAAGATCTACGACTTCATCTGGGACAGCTACTGCGACTGGTATATCGAGCTCACCAAGCCCCGCCTCAACGGGACCGACGAGGCCTCGAAAATCGCCGCGCAGAAGGTCCTGCTCTACGTCCTCACCGAGATCCTCAAGCTCGTGCATCCCTTCATGCCCTTCATCACCGAGGAGATCTGGCAGGCCCTGCCGCACGAGGGCGAGGCGCTCATGGTCGAGCGCTATCCGAGCTTCCGCGAGGAACTGAGCTTCCCCGAGGCCGAGCAGAACTTTGAGATGGTCATGACCGCCATCAAGGCCGTGCGCGCCCGCCGCAGCGAGATGAACGTCCCGCCCTCCCGCAAGGCGCATCTCATCATCGCGACCGACAAGGGCGCCGCCTTCGAGGCCGGCGTGAGCTATATCCAGAAGCTCGCCTACGCGAGCGAGGTCAGCGTCACCGCCGCAGCCCCGGCCGAGACCGCCGGCATGGTCTCCGTCGTCACCGACAACGCCCGTATGTTCATGCCGATGGCGGAGCTGGTGGACCTCGAGAAGGAGAAAGCCCGCATCGAGAAGGAGCTGCAGAACGCCGAGAAGCAGCTCGCCGGGCAGATCGGCAAGCTCTCGAACCAGAACTTCGTCACCCGCGCGCCCGAGGCCGTCGTGAACGTCGAGCGCGAGAAGAAGGCCAAGCTCGAGGCGCTGATCGAAAACCTGAAGCTGAGCCTGGAGAATCTGGGGAAATAACCCGCTTTCGACAGGATCCGCAGACAAAACAGCATACAATGGCACCGTACCGATCTGTGGTACGGTGCCATTTTTTCATGGGAGTGACGGCAATGAATATCAGCACATCCTTCCAGAGCGGGCGGCTCACGGTCTACCTCTCCGGCGAGCTGGACCACCATGAGGCGCGCAAAGCGCTGCGCGCGCTGGACGAGCTGCTCGACGAATACCTGCCCCGCGACTGCGCGCTGGACCTGAGCGGCCTGAGCTTCATGGATTCCTCGGGCGTCGCGCTCATCGTGCGCCTGCAGCGGCGGATGCACGACCTGGGCGGCCGGGTCTGGGTGGAGAATCCCGCCCGACAGCCCCGCCGCGTGATCGACGCCTCCGGCGTGGACCGGCTCGTGCCTGTCGCGATGACGAAACTGTAAAGGAGTGAAAGCATGAAAGCGGAAAACTACATAAAGCTCGATTTTCCCAGCCGCAGCAGCAACGAGGCCTTCGCCCGCACGGCGGCAGCGGCCTTCGCCGCCCAGCTCGACCCGACCCTCGAGGAGCTGGGCGATATCAAGACCGCCGTCTCCGAGGCGGTCACCAACTGCATCGTCCACGCCTATCCCGACGCGCTCGGGCGCATCCATATGCGCCTCAGGATCCTCGCCGGCGGCGTGCTGGAGATCCTGATCCGCGACTGGGGCCGGGGGATCGCGGACGTGGAGAAGGCGATGGAGCCGCTCTACACCACCGGCGGGGAGGAGCGCAGCGGGATGGGCTTTACGATCATGGCCTCCTTCATGGACAAGCTGAAGGTCCGCTCGAGCCCCGGGAAGGGGACAGCGGTCGTGATGCGCCGCACGATCCATCCGCGCCCGGGCCGCCCATGAACGGGGATTTCGGGGAGGCGCTGCGCGCCGCGCAGAGCGGGGACCGGGAGGCGGCGGGAAGGCTGCTCGAGCAGAACGCCGGGCTCATCTGGTCGGTGGCGAGGCGGTATTTCGGCCGCGGCGCCGAGGCGGAGGATCTCTATCAGCTCGGCTGTCTGGGCTTTTTGAAGGCCATCGAGGGCTTCGATCCCGCCTACGGCACGCAGTTTTCCACCTACGCCGTGCCGAAGATCGCCGGGGAGATCCGCCGCTTCCTGCGCGATGACGGCATGCTCAAGGTGAGCCGCACGATCAAGGAGCGGGCCGCGCAGATCCTTATGGTGCGCGGACGGCTCGAGCAGCGCCTCGGCCGGGAACCCACGCTCTCCGAGCTCAGCCGCGAGACGGGCCTGGAGCCGGAGGACATCGCCTATGCCGAGGCGGCGACCGGTCCGGCCGAGAGTCTGCAGCGCGAGAGCGGGGAGGACGGCTTCACGCTTGAGCTCGTGCTGGGCGATTACGGCGCGGAGGAGCGCATGGTGGAGCATGTGGCTCTGCGCGCGCAGATCGAAAAGCTCCCGGAGCGGGAGAGGCAGGTCCTCGCCCTGCGCTATTACCACGGCCTGACCCAGCAGGACGCGGCCCGCATCCTCCATGTCTCGCAGGTGCAGATCTCCCGCCTTGAGCGCCGCGCGGTGGAGACGCTCCGGCAGATGCTCGCCTGAGCGGAATTTTCTCTTGACTTTAGCGATTAAAAGGGCTATAGTGTGTCTATCCTGAAAAGGGAGAGACATCGATGAAGGCTACTTTCTTTGCATCCTATTATTACTTTACTGACGCGATTCGGTAAGGCTGATTTGTGATGCAAAGATAAGCGGTTTCAAAAAGCTTAGTGCTGCCTCGCAGGTTATGCCTGACGGGGCAGTTTTTATGTTTGGAAGGGAGAGAACACCATGATCGTCGTATTGAAGCAGGGCGTGTCACAGGAAAAAGAGGAGCAGATCATCCACTGGCTGCAGAACCTGGGGCTGCAGATCCATATCTCGCACGGGGAGAACTATACCGTTCTGGGCCTCGTGGGCGATACCAGCCGGGTCGATATGGACCTGATCGGGAGCCTTGAGATCGTGGATTCGGTCAAGCGCGTGTCCGAGCCCTTCAAGTGCGTCAACCGCAAGTTCCACCCGGAGGACACGGTCGTGGAGATCGGCAGCGTCAAGGTCGGCGGCGGGCATTTCGTGCAGATCGCGGGTCCCTGCTCGGTCGAGAGCGAGGAGCAGATCGTCGCGGTCGCGAAGGCCGTGAAGGCCGCGGGGGCGGACATGCTCCGCGGCGGCGCCTTCAAGCCCCGCACCTCGCCCTATGACTTCGCCGGCCTCAAGGCCGTGGGCTTGGACCTGTTGAAGATCGCCCGCGCGGAGACGGGCCTGCCCATCGTGACCGAGCTCATGAACATCATGGATATCGAGCTCTTCGAGGATGTGGACGTCATCCAGGTCGGCGCGCGCAACATGCAGAACTTCGATCTGCTGCGTGAGCTCGGCAAGCTCGACAAGCCCATCCTCCTCAAGCGCGGCCTCGCGAACACCCTCAAGGAGCTGTTGATGAGCGCGGAGTACATCATGGCCAGCGGCAACGAGCGCGTCATCCTCTGCGAGCGCGGCATCCGCACCTTCTCCGACTACACGCGCAACACCCTCGACCTTGCGGCCGTGCCGATGCTGCATGAGCTGAGCCATCTGCCCGTCATCGTCGACCCGAGCCACGCCACCGGCATCGCCCGGCTCGTTCCGCCCATGGCGCTCGCCGCCGCGGCCGGCGGGGCCGACGGCCTCATCATCGAGGTCCACAACGACCCGATGCACGCCCTTTGCGACGGGGCGCAGTCCCTGCGGCCCGAGGAGTACGCGGCGCTTGCCGAAAAGATCCGCGCCGTGCGAAAGGTCGTGACGGCATGACGGTCGGGATCGTGGGCCTGGGCCTCATCGGCGGCTCCTTCGCCAAGGCCTATCACGCCGCGGGCGAGCGCGTCCTCGCCTGGAACCGCACGCGCTCGGTGCTGGACTTTGCCATGCTCGACGGCGGCGTGGACGGGGAGCTGAACGAGGAGAACATCGGCGGCTGCGACCTGATCCTGGTCACGCTCTACCCGGCCGCCGCCATCGAATACCTCGAGCGCATGGGTCCCTCTATCGGCGCAAAGCCCCTGGTCATCGACTGCTGCGGCACCAAGCGTGTGGTCTGCGAGGCGGTGTTCCCGCTGGCGGAGCGCTGCGGCTTCACCTATATCGGCGGGCACCCGATGGCCGGCACACAGTTCTCCGGCTACAAATACGCCCGCGCCAACCTTTATCACGGGGCACCGATGGTGCTGGTCCCCCCGGTGTACGACGATATCGAGCTGCTCGAGCGCGCCAAGGAGCTGCTGGCTCCCGCGGGCTTCGGGCACATCTCCGTGACCACGGCCGAGAAGCACGACGAGATGATCGCCTTCACCTCGCAGCTCGCGCATGTGGTCTCCAACGCCTATATCAAGAGCCCCACCGCCTCGATCCACCGCGGTTTTTCCGCGGGCAGCTACAAGGACCTGACCCGCGTCGCCTGGCTCAATCCCGGCATGTGGGCCGAGCTCTTTCTGGAGAATCGCGACAACCTGATCACGGAGCTCGACGGGCTGATCACGAATCTGACCGCCTATAAGACGGCCATGGAGAGGGACGATCGGGAGACGCTCACGGCGCTGCTCGACGAGGGGCGCCGCCGCAAGGAGGAGGTGGACGGCCGATGATCCGCATCCCGGTGGAGGCGAGCCGGAGCTACGAGGTGCTTATCGAGCGCGGCCTCCTCGCCCGCTGCGGAGAAGCGGTCCGCACGGTCACCCGCGCGCAGACCGCCGTCCTTGTCGCGGGCAGGAACGTCTATCCGCTCTACGGCGAGACGGTCGTCCGTTCGCTCGAGCGGGCGGGCCTGCGCGTGCTCACCTTTCTCCTCGAACCCGGCGAGGGCTCCAAGACTCTTGAGACCTACGGCCGGCTGCTGAGCTTCCTGTCCGAAAACCGCCTCACCCGCAGCGACGTGCTGATCGCGCTCGGCGGCGGCGTCACCGGCGACCTGACCGGCTTTGCCGCCGCGACCTATCAGCGCGGCGTCGATTTTATCCAGATCCCGACGACCCTGCTCGCCATGGTGGATTCCTCTGTCGGCGGCAAGACCGCCGTGGATCTCCCGAGCGGCAAGAACCAGGTCGGCGCCTTCTGGCAGCCCGCCGCGGTGCTCTGCGACCCGGACACGCTCCGGACCCTGCCGGAGGAGGAGTACCGCTGCGGCAGCGCGGAGGTGCTCAAGTACGGCGTGCTCGGGAACGCGGCCTTCTATGAGGAGCTTCTGCGCCTGCCGATCCGCGGGCAGGAGGAGCACGTGATCGAGACCTGCGTCACCATGAAGCGGGATATCGTGCGCGAGGACGAATACGACCGCGGCACGCGGCAGCTTCTGAACCTCGGCCACAGCTTCGGCCACGCCGTCGAGGCCTGCAGCGGCTTCACGGTCCTGCACGGCCAGGCCGTCGCCGTCGGCATGGCGCTCATGGCCCGCGCCGCGGCGGAGAAGGGATACTGCTCGGACGAAACGCGCGACGCGATCCTCGACGGTCTGCGCCGCTATGGCCTCCCCACGGAGACCGGTTTTCCGCTGCCGGAGCTTTCGGCGGCGGTCTGCACGGATAAAAAGCGCAGCGGCGCTTCGATGCATCTCGTGGTGCCCCGGGCGATCGGGCGCTGCGAGGTCCTCCGGGTCCCGCTGGAGGAGATCCCGGACTGGCTGCGGGCGGGAGGCGTGCGATGACGCGCCTTGTCGCGCCGGGGCCGCGCAGCGGCAGCGTGAAGATCCCGGCCTCCAAGTCCCAGGCCCACCGCCTGCTGATCTGTGCCGCGCTGGGTACGGGGGAGACAGAACTCCTCTGCGACGGTGTCTCCCGGGATATCGCGGCGACGATCGCCTGCCTGAACGCTCTCGGCGCCGCGATATGCACGCAGGGAGAGCGCCTGCGGGTGCGGCCCATCCGCGCGGTGCCGGAGGGGGAGTGCCTCCTGCCCTGCGGGGAGAGCGGCTCGACGCTTCGCTTCCTGCTGCCGGTGGTCGGCGCGCTGGGTGCGAAGGCGGTCTTCCGGCGTGAAGGCAGACTGCCGGAGCGTCCGCTCTCGCCGCTGGATAGGCAGCTCACGGCCCACGGCATGACGATCACAGCGGACGGCGCGCTGCTGCGCTGCGGCGGACAGCTCACGGCGGGGGACTATGCCCTGCCAGGGAACGTCTCCTCGCAGTATATCTCCGGTCTGCTGCTGGCTCTGCCGCGGCTTCCGGGCAAGAGCCGCCTCACGGTCACGGGCCCGCTCGAATCCGCGGCCTATGTCACGATGACGGAGGAAGCGCAGCGCCTGGCCGGGATCACGATAAGTAAACATAATATGGTTTACGTAATAGAAGGACAACAGCGCGGCAGCCTGCCGCCCGTGCTCCCGGTGGAGGGGGATTGGTCGAACGCGGCCTTCTTCCTCGTGATGGGCGCGCTCTCGCCGAACGGCGTGTGCGTGCGCGGGATGGATCTCGGCAGCGCGCAGGGCGACCGCACGGTGCTGGATATCCTGCGTGCCTTCGGCGCCCTGGTCGAGGAGCGGGAGGACGGCATCCTGGTACGCCGCGCGGCGCTCCGGGGCGTCACGATCGACGCCGCGCCCATCCCGGACCTGATCCCGGTGCTGAGCGTGCTTGCCGCCGCAGCGGAGGGCGAAACGCGCATCGAGAACGCCGGGAGGCTCCGGCTCAAGGAGTCCGACCGTCTCGCGAGCACGACGGCGATGCTCCGCGCCCTCGGCGCCGAGATCGAGGAAAGGCCCGCGGGCCTTGTTATCCGGGGAAAGAGCCGCCTTGCGGGCGGCACGGCTCAGAGCGCGGGCGATCACCGCATCGCCATGGCGGCGGCCGCCGCGGCCTCGGTCTGCGAGGGACCGGTCACAATCTGCGGCGCGGAGTGCGTGGCAAAATCCTATCCGCGTTTCTGGGAGGATCTGGAACAGCTATCGGGAGGAGAGGCATGAGCAGCAGCTATGGTGAAAATATCCGGCTGACCATTTTCGGTCAGTCCCATTCCCCGGCGATCGGCGTGACGATCGAGGGGCTCCCCGCGGGGGAGGAGATCGATCTTGAGGCGCTGCAGCGCTTTCTGGCCCGCCGCGCCCCGGGGCAGAACGCCTGGTCCACCGCCCGGCGCGAGGCCGACGAGCCGGAATTTGTCTCCGGCCTCACGGGCAGCGTGACCTGCGGCGCGCCGCTCACCGCCCTGATCCGCAACGGCGACACACGCTCGAAGGACTACAGCCTTCTCGCGCGCCTGCCGCGCCCGGGCCACGCCGATTACACGGCCTTTGTCAAGTACGGCGAGCACCGGGATTACGCCGGGGGCGGGCATTTCTCCGGCCGGCTCACGGCGCCGCTGTGTCTTGCGGGCGGTATCTGCCTGCAGCTGCTCGCGCGCGAAGGGATACACGTGATCTCCCGCATCGCGCAGATCGGCCCGGTCTGTGACCGGGGCGAGCTGCTCGCCTCGACCGCGGAGAAGCCTTTCCCCGTGGTGGACGATGAACAGGGCGAGGCGATGCGCGCCGTGATCGCCGCGGCGAAGGCGGAGGGAGACTCCGTGGGCGGTATCGTCGAGTGCGCGGTGCTGGGGCTCCCGGCCGGCCTCGGGGACCCGATGTTTGACGGGATGGAGAACCGCATCGCCCGGATCGTCTTCGGCATCCCGGCCGTGAAGGGCCTGGAATTCGGCGCGGGCTTTTCGCTGGCCGCGATGCGCGGGAGCGAGGCAAACGATGCCTTCGCCGTTCGGGATGGGCGGGTCGTGACCGAGACGAACCACTGCGGCGGGATCCTCGGCGGCATCACGGACGGCATGCCGCTCGTGTTCCGCGCGGCCTTCAAGCCCACACCGTCCATCGCGAAGGAACAGCGCAGCGTGGATCTCCTCACGCTCGAAGAGAAAGCCCTTGTGATCGAGGGGCGGCATGACCCCTGCATCGTGCCGCGGGCCGTGCCCGTGGTGGAGGCGGCGGCCGCGATCGCCGTCTATGACGCCCTGCTGGAACAGAGAAAGGATGCGCGATAAACCATGGACCTGAACGCCTACAGAAAACGGATCGACGAGATCGACGACGAGCTTGTGCGCCTCTTTGCCGAGCGAATGGAGACCGCCGCCGGGATCGCGGCCTTCAAAAAGGAAAACGACCTGCCGGTGCTGGATACGCGCCGTGAGCGCGAGAAGCTGCAGCAGATCGCGGAGAAAACGCCGGAGGAGCTGGAGGATTACGCTGTGCGGCTCTATTCGCTGCTCTTTGAGCTCAGCCGCAGTTATCAGAAACGGCTGCTCGGGACGCAGAGCGAGCTTGGCGCTCAGATCGAGGCCGCGCTCCGGGAGACACCGCCTCTTTTCCCGGGAAATCCGGCGGTGGCCTGTCAGGGCGTGGAGGGCTCTTATCAGCAGCTCGCCTGCGAGCGGCTCTTCAAGCGTCCGAACATCCTCTACTTCTCCAATTTCAACGCCGTCTTTTCCGCCATCGAAAGCGGCCTCTGCCGCTATGGCGTGGTCCCGGTGGAAAACAGCACGGCAGGCTCCGTGAACGCGGTCTACGATCTGATGCGCAGGCATGATTTCCGCATCATCCGCTCGGTGCGCCTCAAGGTCGACCACAACCTGCTGGCCCGCCCCGGCGTGAAGCTGGAGGATGTGCGGGAGATCTATTCCCACGAGCAGGCGATCAGCCAGTGCGCGGCCTTCCTGCAGCAGCACCCGGGCGTCCGGGTCATCCCCTGCGAGAACACGGCCGCCGCGGCCCGGATGGTGGCGGAGTCGCCGCGGCGCGATATCGCCGCCCTGGCCTCCCGCAGCTGTATGGGCCTCTATGGCCTGGAGGCACTGGCGGAGTCGGTGCAGGATCAGAGCAACAACTTCACGCGCTTCATCTGCATCGCGAAGAAGCTGGAGATCTATCCGGGCGCGGACCGGACCAGCCTCATGCTGACGCTGCCGCACGAGCCCGGCTCCCTCTATAAGCTCCTCAGCCGTTTTTATGTGCTCGGCATCAACATCAACAAGCTCGAGAGCCGCCCCATGCCCGAGCGGAATTTCGAGTTCATGTTCTATTTCGATCTGGAGACTTCGGTGTACTCCCCGGAGTTCATCCAGCTGATGGCGGAGCTGCCGGAGATCTGCGACAGCTTCTCCTATCTCGGCAGTTACAGCGAGGTGATTTGAGATGAAATGCGGCCTGCTGGGCGAGAAGCTCGGCCACAGCTATTCGCCCCGGATCCACGGGGAGCTCGCGGACTATGCCTACCGGCTCTATGAGAAGAGCCCGGAGGAGCTTGACGCCTTCCTGCGCGGGGGCGACTGGGACGGGCTGAACGTGACCATCCCGTACAAGAAGACCGTCCTGCCATACTGCACGCAGCTCTCGGACCGGGCGCGGCGCATCGGCGCGGTGAACACGCTCGTGCGCCTGCCGGACGGCGGGATCCTCGGCGAGAACACCGACGCCTACGGCTTTGAGAAGCTGATCGGGCGCGCCGGCATCGCGGTGACGGGGAAGAAGTGCCTCGTCTTCGGCAGCGGCGGCGCCTCGGTTATGGCCTGCGCGGTGCTGCAGGACCTCGGCGCCGGGAGCGTCACCGTTGTCTCCCGCCGCGGCGAGGACAACTACGACAATCTCGGCCGTCACGCCGACGCGGCACTGCTCGTGAACACGACGCCTCTCGGCATGTATCCGCACACCGGCGTCTCGCCTGTGGCGCTGGATGCGTTCCCGGCCTGCGAGGCGGTGCTGGACGTGGTGTACAACCCCGCGCGGACAGAGTTCCTGCTGCAGGCGGAGCGCCGCGGTATCCCGCACGCGGGCGGGCTCTATATGCTCGTCGCCCAGGCCAAGCGCAGCGCGGAGCTCTTCACGGGGAGCACGATCCCGGATGCGGAGATCGACCGCATCGAGGGGCTGCTGCGCCGCGAGATGCTGAACATCGTGCTCATCGGCATGCCCGGCTGCGGCAAGAGCACCATCGCCCGCGCTCTGGGCCGGGCGCTCGGCCGCCCCGTCGTGGAGGCGGATCAGCTTATCGCGGAGGAGGCAGGCTGCTCCATCCCGGCGATCTTCGAGCGCGAGGGCGAGGAGGGCTTCCGCCGGCGTGAGAGCGCCGTCCTGTGCGAGCAGGGCAAGCGCTCGGGCATCATCCTCTCCACGGGCGGCGGCTGCGTCACCCGGGAGGAGAACTACGCCTTTCTCCACCAGAACGGGACGATCCTCTGGCTGCAGCGGGACACGTCCCGGCTCCCGAAGGAGGGCAGACCGATCTCCCTGCGCAGCGATCTGGACGAACTGTACGCCAAACGCCGCCCCTGCTACGAGCGCTTTGCCGATCTTGTGATCGACAACAACGGCAGTGTGAAGGAGACGGCGGAGAAGATCCGGGAGGTGCTGGCATGAAGCTTCTGATCCTGAACGGGCCGAATCTCAACCTGCTCGGCCTGCGCGAGCCGGAGATTTACGGCAAGCGGGATTTCAAGGCGCTGGAGGCCTTTATCCGGGAGTCCTGCGCGGAGGAAGGGATCGCATGCGAGCTCTTCCAGTCGAACCACGAGGGCGCGCTCGTCGACAAGATCCAGGAGGCCTACGGCGTCTTCGACGGTATCGTCATCAATCCCGCCGCCTACACCCACACGAGCGTCGCGATCCTCGACGCGCTCAAGGCCGTGTCGCTCCCGGCGGTGGAGGTGCATCTGAGCGACGTGAAGAGCCGCGAGGATTTCCGGCAGATCTCCTACGCCGGCAGGGCTTGCGTCAAGACCTTCATGGGCCTCGGCTTCGAGGGCTACCGGCAGGCCATCCGGTTTCTGAAAGACTATCTGCGGGGGGAGAGTGCGACATGATCGCGGTATTCGTCAACATGGCGACGGTGCTCGTCGGGAGCCTGCTCGGCATCCTGCTGCGAAACCGTCTGAAGCCCAGTCTGCAGGAGGCGATCATGAAGGCCCTGGGCCTCTGCACCCTGCTGATCGCCATCTCGACCGCCATCACCACGCAGGCGCTGCTGTGCGTCATCCTCTGCATGGTGATCGGCACGGCCATCGGCGAGTGGCTGCGCATCGACGACGGGATCGAGCACGCGGGCGACTTCATCCGGGACAGGGTCCTCAAGGGCCGGGCCGGTGAGAGCCGCTTCACGGAGGGCTTCGTCTCGGCCTGCATCCTTTTCTGCATCGGCTCGATGACGATCGTGGGCTCGCTCGAGGCGGGCATCAACCACAATTACAGCATCATCTTCGCCAAGAGCACGATGGACTTCGTCTCCTCCATGGCCTTCGGTGCGGCGATGGGCTTCGGGGTGACCTGCTCGGCGCTGTTCATCCTCGTGTTCCAGGGTGGGCTCACGCTGCTCTCGGGGCTGCTGGCCCCGGTGCTGAGCACCGCCGTCGTCACCGAGATGTCCGCCGTGGGCGGCGTGATCCTGATCGGCATGGGCATCAACATTCTGGGTCTCGCCAAAGAGCGCATCAAGGTCTCCAACATGCTGCCGGCCATCTTCCTGCCCATCGCCTATTTCCCTCTTGCCGACTGGCTGAGCGGGCTGTTCTGAAAGAGGAGCGCCATGATCAAACCGAAGCATCTGGAAAAGGGCGACACCGTCGCGATCGTCTCGCTCTCAAGCGGGATCCTCGGCGAGGACTGGGCCATCCACAAGCTCGCCATCGCCCGCGAGCGTCTGGAGAGGGACTACGGCCTGCAGGTCCGGGTCATGCCGAACGCCCTCCGGGGCGTCGACTATCTCGACCGGCACCCGGAGGCCCGGGCGAGCGATCTGATGGAGGCCTTCCGCGACCCGGCGATCAAGGGCGTCTTCTCCGCCATCGGCGGGGACGACACGATCCGCCTGCTGCCCTACGTTGACCTGGACGTGCTGCGGGATAATCCCAAGATCTTCACCGGCTTTTCCGACACGACCTCCAACCATTTCATGATGTACAAGGCCGGGCTCTGCTCCTACTACGGCGCGAGCATCATGACGAACTTCGCCGAGTATGTCCGCATCAACGACTACACCGCGCGCATGATCCGCGACACGCTCTTCGAGCCGAAGCCGACGCTGGAGATCCCGTCCGCGCCTTACTGGTATGACGACGAGGACGAAAAGATCTGGTGGAAAGAGGAAAACATCCACACGCTCCGGGCCTACCACCCGGAGGAGATCGGCTATGAGATCCTGCAGGGCTCCGGCGCCGCGGAGGGAGAACTCCTCGGCGGCTGCCTGGACGTGTTCATCGAGCTCACCGGCACGCCGATCTGGCCATCGCTCGACGCGTGGCGCGGCAAGCTCCTCTTCCTCGAGACGAGCGAGGTGGATATGTCTGCGGAGCTTCTGACCTGGATCCTCCGAAACCTTGCGGCGCAGGGGATCTTCGAGGTCATAAACGGCATCCTCGTGGGCAAGCCCGCCCGGCGCAGCAAGTATGAGCCGTATAAGGAGGTCTACCGCCGCGTCGTCGGGCGCGAGGCCGGGCGGCCGGACCTGCCCATTCTGTATAATGTCAACATCGGCCACGCCGAGCCGATCGGGGTCTTGCCCATCGGTGTGCGGGCGCGGCTCGACGCCGACAACAAGACCCTGACGCTCCTCGAGAGCGCGACGGCATAAAAAGCGGGACCTGTGTTTTTCACAGGTCCCGCTTTATGTATATGTCTTACAGCTTGGTCATGTTGAGCGCCGCGATGCGGAGCATGAGCTTTTTCGGCCCGGCCTTCTCGAACTGGATCTCCACGAGATAGTCCCCGCCCATGGGCGTGAGCTTCGTGATGATGCCGGGGCCGAAGGCCTTGTGCTGCACGGCGTCCCCGAGCGCGAAATCCGGCGCCGGCTTTGCCGCTGGCTTCGCTTTCGCGGAGGGCGCGGCGATGCCGTGCTGTTTTACCTCCTGCCGCGGCCGTGCGTAGGCCGCCTCGCGCCCCGGGTCGCGGTGAGCGTAGCCCTTGGGGATGTGCCGGTCGATATGCTCCTCCGGGATCTCGTCGATGAAGCGGGAGGCGCGATTGGCGGTCGTGCGGCCGAAGAGCATGCGCTGCCTGGCGCAGAGCAGATAGAGCTGCCGCTTGGCCCGCGTGATCGCAACGTAGCAGAGCCGCCGCTCCTCCTCCATTTCCTCGTGCTCGCCGATGGCGCGGATGCCGGGGAAGATCCCCTCCTCCATACCGACGATGTAGACCGTCGGGAACTCCAGGCCCTTGGCGCTGTGCATGGTCATGAGCACCACGGCGTCGGCGTCCCGGTCGTAGTTGTCGAGATCGGTGTAGAGCGCGACGTTTGCGAGATAGCCCTCGAGCGTCTCGTCACCGGACTCCTTCATGAAGCTCAGCATACTGCTCTTGAGCTCCTCCACGTTCTCGGCCCGGGTCCGGTCCTTGTCGTCGTCGGACTCCTGCAGCAGCCGGAGATAGCCGGTCTTTTGCAGCAGCTCATCGTAGAGCGCATCGGGGGTGTTTTCCGCTGCGAAGGCGCGCAGCTCCTCGATCAGCCCCGCAAACTGCCGCATGCGCAGGGCCGGACGGCTGAGCTCGGGGTAGCTGTCGGCGTGGGAGATGATCTCGAAAAGGCTGCAGCCGTTCTCCGCAGCGAGCTGCCGCGCGCTCTCCACGCTGCGCTCGCCGATGCCGCGCGGCGGGGAGTTGATGATGCGGCTGAGGCGCAGATCGTCCGCCGGCGTGTTGATCACATTCAGGTAGGCCAGCATGTCCTTGATCTCCGCGTGGTCGAAGAAGCGCGTGCCGCCGACGATGCGGTAGGGGATGCCGTTGCGCTTGAGGGCGAACTCGAGCTGGCTCGACTGTGCGTTCATGCGGTAGAGCACCGCGCTGTCGCGCCAGTTGGCGCCCTGACTGTAGGAGGCCAGCAGGTGAGAGGCGACATACTGCGCCTCCTCGTTCTCGTTGTCGGCCGTGTACTGCTGGATCTTCCAGCCCGCGCCCTGATCGGTCCAGAGCTCCTTGCCCTTGCGGCCGATGTTGTTGCGGATGACGGCGTTGGCCGCGTCGAGGATGTGGGAGGTGCTGCGGTAGTTCTGCTCGAGACGGATCGTGCGGCAGCTGCGGTACTGGTCCTCGAAGGAGAGGATGTTCTCGATCGTCGCGCCGCGGAACTTGTAGATGCTCTGGTCGTCATCACCCACGACGCAGATGTTGCCATAGCCGCCCGCCAGCGTGGAGGCCAGCAGGTACTGCAGGTGGTTCGTGTCCTGGTACTCGTCGATCAGCACATAGCGGAAGCGGCGCTGCCAGTAATCCCGGGCGTCCTCATGCTCCTGCAGGAGCTTCACGGTGTAGTAGATGAGATCGTCGAAGTCCATGGCGTTGGCCGCGAAGAGGCGCCGCATATACTCCTCGTATACCTGCGCGATCTTGAGCTTGCGGTAATCGCTGGACGCGGCGGCGTGCGCCCGGTACTCGGCGGGCCCGAACTGGGCGTCCTTGGCGTAACTGATCTCCCCGAGCACGCTGCGGGGCGGAAAGCTCTTCTCGTCGAGGTCCTGCTCCTTCAGGATGCGCTTGATCAAAGACTGGCTGTCCGCCGTGTCATAGATCGTGAAGTTGTCCGCGAAGCCGAGCTTTTCCGCGTCCCGGCGCAGGATGCGCACGCAGGCGGAGTGGAAGGTGCAGGCCCAGATGTCATTGGCCTCGTCGCCCAGCATGTGGGCGAGGCGGTCCTTGAGCTCGCCGGCGGCTTTGTTCGTGAAGGTGATGGCGAGGATGCGCCAGGGCTCCACAGGGCGCAGCGCCGCATATCGTGCGGCCTCCGGCCCGCCCTGCTCCAGCAGGCGGAGCATCTCCTCGTCTGCATCGGGGGGCAGCTCGTCGCTGTCGGAGGCGCAGCCGTAGCGGAGGAGGTTCGCGATGCGGTGGATCAGCACCGTGGTCTTGCCGCTCCCGGCCCCGGCCAGGATCAGCAGCGCGCCCTCTGTGGCCAGCACGGCCTCCTGCTGTCGTTCATTTAATTGTTTAAAATCCGCGCGGATCAGCGCGCGGCGCGCTTGCAGGAAGCGCTGTTCAAAATCCGTCATCATGCGCACGATTTTATCACAGGAGCGGCGGCGGTACAAGTGCCATTTCCTGCGAAAGGGGACAAAAATCTTTTTTCCGGGCGGATTGCTTTTTTGCCGCGGACCCGCTATGATAGAGCCATTCCGTTAAATGAGAGAGACTTCCATGAAAGAGAAAAGCAAGCCGCCCCGCAAAGCGCCCGCCTGGCTGACCGATCCGCGCCTGGACCGCCCGCTGCGGATCCTGGTCGTCTGCCTGAGTCTGTTTTTGGCCGGGCTGATCCTGAGTACGACGATTAATAATTATGTAAACTATTCGGCGAGCCACGCCCTGCCGGAAGAGATGACGGCGACGGTCGTGGCGGAAGAGCCGGAGCCGTTCCGCCTGCGGATCGAGACGGCGGAGAAAACCGATCCCTTCCCGGTGACGGACCCGGTCTACGGATGGCAGCGCGACGGAGATAAGATTATTTATGTAAACCAAGATGGCCGCTGCCTGACCGGTCTCCAGCGAGTCGACGGCCGCTGGCACTATTTCGCCCCGGACGGGACAAAGGCGCGCGCCCTCGGCGTGGACGTGTCGTATTACAACGAGGACGTCGACTGGCGCGCGGTGCACGGGCAGGGGATCGACTTTGCCATCGTGCGCGTGGGCGGGCGCGGCTGGACCTATGGGCTCATCTACGGGGATCTGCGCTGCAAGCAGTATCTGCACAACGCCAGGGAGGCGGGGCTGCAGGTGGGGGTGTATTTTTATTCCACCGCCGGCAGCGAGCGTGAGGCGGCCGCGGAGGCACGGGCCGTGCTGGATGTGCTGGACGGGCAGGCGCTGGACCTGCCGGTCTTCATCGACGTCGAAGAATCCGGAGAGTACCCGAACGGCCGGGCCGACCGTCTGAGCCGGGAGGAGCGGACACGGAACGTCCTGGCCTTCTGCCGGGTGATCGAGGCCGCGGGCTACGAGACCGGGATCTATTCGGGACAGTATTATTACAACACCAATCTCTACCGCGAAAGCTTCGGTGACCGTATGATCTGGCTCGCCAATTATTCCGCTTCCGAGCGCGGGCGGGTGCCCGGCTTCGGCGGACGCTACGATATCTGGCAGTTTACGGACCGGGGAAAGGTGAAGGGCATCAACGGCTACACGGACATGAACGTGATGTTTTAATGGTGTGATGAGTATAAGAGGATGCATTTTTTCAGCATCCTCTTTACTTTTGCGCATATCCTATGGTAAAGTAAGATGCTTTACTTCAAAGACAGAGGAAAATCAGCATGATTTGCATGAAAACAACGCCCCCCTGACAGACGGTCCCGACACACGATCATCTGAAACAGGAGGACACATATGACAGAATTACAAAAACAGATCGATCGGCGGCGGACCTTCGCGATCATCTCGCACCCCGACGCCGGCAAGACGACCCTGACCGAAAAGCTCCTGCTCTACGGCGGCGCGATCCAGCTCGCGGGCTCCGTCAAGGGCAAGGCCACGGCCCGGCACGCGGTGTCGGACTGGATGGAGCTGGAGAAGCAGCGCGGCATCTCCATCACCTCCTCGGTCATGCAGTTTGAATACGAGGGCTACTGCATCAA
>JAUNNH010000005.1 GCA_030531505.1 Eubacteriales bacterium | reverse complement strand
TGAAGGTTGTGAACCTGAAGACCGACCCGCAGCTGATGGGCGCGCTGGGCGCCGCCGAGTATGCCCGCCAGAAGGGCCTCGCCGCCGCAAAGTAAGGCAAGCATTCACAGAGAAAAAGCCTGATGCTTTCGCATCAGGCTTTTTTTGGCGCGAAAGCGCCGGAATTCTTGCAAAAAGACGATACAAATGTTATACTGATCTACATCGTATGTTGACAATAAATGGAGGCGGATACCATGAGCGTGAGGCGCGTCATAACGATCGTTCTCTCCTTGGCATTTCTTGTTTTTCTGATTCTCAGCGCGTATTCTCCGGTGCAGCCCTATCATCCCATCGGCGGGGAGCCGGCTGAGGCAGCCAGAGAAACGGGCGACGAAGACGAGACGGAGAAGGACAGACCGAAGATCTCGCTGCCCTTTGTCACGCCTAAAGTGACGCTGACAGCCGGGAGCTTTCCGGAGGACTCGGAGGAGCTGACTGTGCAGCTCATCTCCGGAGAGACAGCGCTGCTCGATCAATTCTCCAAGCTGCGCCGGGCAGACTTCAGCGGAAGCGCCAATGTGGAGGAGATCGCCGCCTGGGCGGCAGTCAATCCCCAAGTCGATGTGACCTATACCGTGCTTCTCCCGGACGGCTCGACGGTCGATAACCGGACCGAGACCCTTGACCTGAGCGGTCTGGACAGTGCCGGCGTGCGGGCGGCGGGAAGCCTGCTGGCGGCATTGCCGGCCCTGAAGAGCGTGGAGCTCGGCACTGTCGGGGCGGGCGGTATCAGTCAGGAGGACGTGGACGTGCTGCGCAGCGTGCTGCCGGAGGTGGATTTCCGCTACAATATTCAGTTGCTCGGACAGACGCTCGGTGCGGACACGGACAGCCTGGACCTCAGCTCCGCCAGCGCGGAGGATCTGCAGACGGTGCTGCCGGTGCTGACGAGCATGCCCAAGCTCACGATGATCCGCCTCGGCGCGGAGGGCGGCCCTGTCACCTGGGACACGGTGGCGGCGATCCATGCGGCCTGCCCGGACGCGCTGCTGGATTATGACTTCACACTCTGGGGCAAAGCGGTGAACCTGTCCGACCAGATGCTGGACCTCAACCACATCGCGATGGACGATCAGGGCGCCGCCGTGCGGAGCGTGCTGCCGTATATGAAGAACTGCCGCGTGCTTGATATGGACAGCTGCGGTGTGTCCAACGAGAATATGGCCGTCATCCGCGACGAGAATCCGGATGTCGACGTGGTGTGGCGCATCTGGTTCGGCTCCAATTATTCCGTTCGCACGAACGTTACCAAGATTCTGGCCTCCAAGCCTTCCAAGGGCGGGGCGCTGCACAACGACGTGGGCGAACAGCTCAAGTATTGCACCAAGGTGCGCTATCTGGACCTGGGCCATAACGACGAGCTTTCCGATATCGGGTTTATCCGCTATATGCCGGATCTGGAGATCGCGGTCATCTCCATCACCTCTGTCAGCGATCTCAGTCCCTTCACTGCCTGCCACAACATCAAGTACATCGAGGCCGGCAACTGCCGCATCACCGACCTCAGTCCCCTGGCCTCCTGCGAGACGCTGCGGCACCTGAATGTGGGAACGAACATGAGCCTGCGGGATATCAGCCCGATCTATAACCTGAACCTGAAGCGGCTGTGGCTCGGCATGGGCGACCCTGTCCCCGCGGAGCAGGTGGAGCAGATGCGCTCCCTGCATCCCGACTGCGAGGTCAATACCAGCGTCCCCACCGGCCTGGAGACGGACGAGAACGGCAATGTAAACAACGAGGGCTTTGTCCTGGGCAACTGGAAGTGCTTCCAGCAGTATCTGACGGTCGACTGGGATTATTACAGTCGGACTGGCTACTTCCCCTCGGCACGGCCTCTGGGCTGGTATAAGGTCGTCTACAAGGCTTTCCAGTACAATCTGGTGGAGGGCGCCTATGCCTTCAGCTGGAACGATCCCAAGTACGAGGTCCATGACCCCACGGTCGCGCCGGTCAACACGCAGGTGCTGGATACCTCCTTCCTTGATGAGGACTACGTAATCCCGGAAAACAACATCATTCCGGACAAACTGGATGATCCTCCCGGAGAGCTGCTTTACGAAAGCAGTTACTGATCCGGAGCGAACACAATACTTTTCCTGTTTGGAGGCAAGGCTATGCCCTTTGCTGGTAAGAATACATGGATCCTGACGAGCCTGGCGCTCGGCCTGTGCCTGCTTACAGGCTGCGGTCTGCTGCGCCCGGGATCACAGGGCAAGACACCCACCGCGCCTGAAGCGATTGAAACGACGGCCGTGACCGCCGAGGCTGAGCCGACACCGGAGCTTGACCCCGGTACTCCGGAGATGGACTTTGCCGGCATGAGCTTCGAGGAGCTCTGTGAGAAGCTGCCGAAGCTCACCGCTCTGCGGAAAGCGAAGATCCCCGAGGACAGCCTGACGGTGGAGCAGTTCCGCACGCTTTCCCAGCTGCGGCCCGATGTGGAGTTTGATTACGATTTCACCGTCAACGGCAAGCCAGGCAGCATCGGCTTTACCAGACTGGATCTGCGCACGGCGGACAGCGCCGGGATGCGCAGCTGGCTGGCGTGGGCCGCCTGTATGCCGGAGCTGCAGAGCATCGAGCTCGGAACGGGAGACACCGAAAAAGCCTGGGTCCCCTGGGACGCGCTGGCGGAGCTGCGCGCAGCACGGCCGGAGATCGCGGTGAACGGCAGCTTCACGCTCTACGGGAAGGAGTTCACGCTCGAGAGCACCGAGATGAATCTGACCCATATCCCGATCGCGGATCAGGGCGCTCTCGTCAAGGCAATCACGGCCTGTATGCCGAAGCTTACCTACCTGGATATGGACAGCTGCGGCGTGGACGATGAGCACATGGCGGAGATCCGCGATGGCCTTCCGAACGCCAACGTGGTGTGGCGCATCTGGTTCGGGGAGCGGGGTCACGGCTTCGCGGGCTATTCGGTGCGCACCGATGTGACCAAGATCCTGGCTTCGAACCCGGGCATCGGCGGCGAGCTGGATCCGGAGAACACGAAATCGCTGAAATACTGCACCAAGGTCAAGTATCTGGATGTCGGGCACAACTCCTACATGCGCGATATCAGCTTCGTGGCATACATGCCCGATCTGGAGATGGTAGTGCTCGCCATGGGCGACTGGTTCGACGCTTCGCCTCTGGAGAACTGTACCAAGCTCCGCTACGCCGAGCTGCAGACCACCTCGCTGAGCGATCTGCGCCCGCTGACCAAGCTTCAGAACCTGGAAGATCTGAACCTCTGCTACTGCTACGCGCTGCACGATATTACCCCTCTCTATGAGATGCCGAACCTCAAGCGCCTGTATCTGGGCATGCTCACCCCTGTCCCGACCGAGCAGGTGGAGGAGTTCAAAAAACTGAACCCGGGCTGTGAGGTCGATACCGAGATCAAGGATCCGACAACCGGCCACTGGCGCTACCTCGGATGGGATGAGTACGGGGATATCCTGGCCCCGTCCTATGCCCGGCTGCGTGAAGTGATGGAATACGACAGCGCGCCCGCCTGCTACGCCTATCCGTATAACGACCCCCTGTATTAAGAAGCGACAGCCCCCGCCGGAAGGCGGGGGCTGTTTGAAAGGAGAAAACCATGTCTGACTACATTATGGATATGCGTCGTCTTGTGGGGCATCGTCCTCTGCTGCAGGCCGGAGCCAGCGTGCTGCTGGAGGATGAGCGGGGCCGCCTGCTGCTGCAGCGGCGCGCCGACTGCCATCTCTGGGGTTACCACGGCGGCTCGGTGGAGCTTGATGAGATGGTCGAGGAGGCGGCGAAGCGAGAGCTGATGGAGGAGACGGGGCTGCAGGCGGAGAAGCTGGAGCTCTTCGGCGTTTTCTCCGGCCCGGAACTGCATTTTGTCTATCCGAACGGGGATGAGGTCTCGAACATCGACCATGTCTATCTCTGCACAAGCTACACGGGGACGCTGCGCCCACAGCCGGGAGAGGTGGAGGAGCTGCGCTTTTTTGCCTGGGACGGGCTGCCTGCGGAGGAAGAGATCGTGTCGATGAATCGACTGGCCCTGCGCGCATGGGTCGAGCGGAAACGGCGGGAGGCGCAGGTATAGCTTTTGCAAATGAAAGAGCGCATGCGGCGGCTATGGCAGGGCGGGCAGGGCCTTGACAGAGGACCTGCCGCGGTGGTATAGTCTCCGCATAAAAAAGAGAATATAAGCTGTTTTCAGAGCGTTTTCCGGAACCAGGGGCCAAGTGCCCCCTTGCGGCATCGGAGAACGCTTTCGCTGTTTTGCAAGCGGAAGGAAGGAGAACAGCTATGACGAAATACATCTTTGTGACCGGCGGCGTGGTGTCCGGTCTCGGCAAGGGGATCACGGCGGCCTCCCTCGGGCGGCTGCTGAAAAGCCGGGGGTTGAAGGTGGCGGCGCAGAAGCTGGATCCCTATATCAACGTGGATCCGGGTACGATGAGCCCCTATCAGCACGGCGAGGTCTACGTGACCGAGGACGGCAGCGAAACGGATCTGGATCTGGGACACTACGAGCGCTTTATTAACGAGGACCTGAACCGCTGGTCCAATCTCACCACCGGCAAGGTCTACTGGAACGTGCTGAACAAGGAACGGCGCGGGGAGTACCTCGGCCAGACCGTGCAGATCATCCCGCACATCACCCAGGAGATCAAGGACTTTATTTACCATGTGGGGGCGGAGACGAACGCCGATGTGGTCATCACCGAGATCGGCGGCACCACCGGCGACATCGAGAGCCAGCCCTTCCTGGAGGCGGCCCGGCAGGTCAGCCTCGAGCAGGGAAAGGAGAACACGCTCTTTATCCACGTAACGCTGGTGCCCTTCCTGCGCGGCAGCGACGAGCACAAGACCAAGCCCACGCAGCACTCGGTGAAGGAGCTGCAGGGCATGGGCATCTCCCCGGATATCATCGTGCTGCGCTGCGACGAACCGCTGGAGCCGGAGATCTTCCGCAAGATCGCCATGTTCTGCAACGTCAAGCCCGACTGCGTCATCGAAAACCGCACGCTGCCCATCCTCTATGAAGCGCCGCTGATGCTGGAGGACGAGGACTTCTCCCTGATCGTCTGCCGGGAGCTGGGGCTCTGGACCCGGGCACAGCAGCTGGACGAGTGGAGGGCCATGGTCGCGCGGATCAAGTCGCTTCAGCACCAGGTAACGATCGGGCTTGTGGGCAAATACGTCCAGCTGCACGACGCCTATCTCTCGGTCGCCGAGGCGCTGCGACATGCGGGCTACGCCTGCGGTGCGCAGGTGGAGATCCGCTGGATCGACAGCGAGACGGTCACGGAGGAAACCGTGGCGGAAACTCTCGCCGGATGCGACGGGATCATCGTGCCCGGCGGCTTCGGGGACCGGGGTGTGGAGGGCATGATCGTGACGGCGCGTTACGCCCGGGAACATGACATCCCCTATCTCGGCATCTGCCTCGGCATGCAGGTGGCGGTGATCGAGTTTGCGCGCCATGTCTGCGGCCTTCCCGACGCCAGCTCCGGGGAGCTTGACCCCGGCTCGCCTCACAAAGTCATTGATTTTCTGCCCGATCAGAACGAAACGGTCAGCAAGGGCGGGACGCTCCGGCTCGGCGCCTATCCCTGCCGCATCGCGGACGGTACCGTCATGCGCCGCTGCTATGGTGTGGAGGAGATCCGCGAGCGTCACCGCCACCGCTACGAATTCAACAACGACTACCGGGAACTCCTGCAGGACAAAGGCCTCTGCCTCTGCGGGCAGTCCCCGGACGGCTATATTGTGGAGGCTGTGGAGCTCGGCGAAAAGCGTTTCTTTGTCGGCGTCCAGTTCCACCCGGAGTTCAAGAGCCGCCCCAACCATCCGCACCCGCTGTTTGTGGGACTCATTTCCGCATCTTTGGAGGATTGAATGATGGAAAAAATCCTGATCCTTGACTTCGGCGGCCAGTATAACCAGCTGATTGCCCGGCGCGTGCGTGAGCAGCAGGTCTACTGTGAGCTGCACCCCCACACGATGCCCCTCGAGGAGATCCGCCGCTTTGATCCCATCGGCATCATCTTTACCGGCGGGCCGCACAGCGTCTATCTCCCGGACGCGCCCAGACCCGACCCCGGCGTGTTCGGCTTAGGCGTGCCGATCCTCGGTATCTGTTACGGCTGCCAGCTGCTGGCACAGTCCCTCGGCGGGCTGGTGACAGCCGCCGGGGACGCCTCCGCCCGGGAGTATGGCAAGACGGAGACATTTTTTGACCTGACCTGTGCGCTGTTCCGGGACCTACCCGAAACGAGCGTCACCTGGATGAGCCACGGGGACTACATGGCGCGCATTCCGGAGGGCTTCCGTCTGGCCGCCCATTCCGCGGCCTGCCCCACTGCCACGATCTGCGATGAAGAGCGGCACTTCTACGGTGTGCAGTTCCACCCGGAGGTCAGTCACACGACCTTCGGGCGGGAGATGCTGCACAATTTCCTGTACACCGTCTGCGGGGCCCATGGCGACTGGACCATGGCGGATTATCTGCGCCGCAGCGTAGAGGAACTTCGCGAGCGCGTGGGAGACGGCCGCGTACTGCTGGCTCTTTCCGGCGGGGTGGATTCCTCGGTACTGGCGGCGCTTCTGAGCGAGGCCGTCGGCAGTCAGCTCAGCTGCGTCTTTGTCGATCACGGTCTGCTCCGCAAAAACGAGGGTGACGAGGTGGCGGCGGCCTTTGCGGACAGAGCGTTGGATTTCCGCCGTGTCGATGCGAGCGCCCGTTTTCTTGAGCGGCTGCGCGGCGTGACGGAGCCGGAGGAAAAGCGCCATATCATCGGAGAGGAATTCATCCGCGTCTTTGAGGCGGAGGCCAAAGCAATCGGCGCGGTGGACTATCTCGCTCAGGGGACGATTTATCCAGACGTGATCGAATCCGGCCTTGGCCAATCCGCAATCATCAAGAGCCATCACAACGTCGGCGGGCTTCCGGACTATGTGGATTTCAAAGAGATCCTCGAACCGCTGCGCCTGCTTTTCAAGGACGAGGTGCGGCAGCTGGGACGGGAGCTGGGACTCCCGGAGAGTCTGGTCGCGCGTCAGCCCTTCCCCGGCCCCGGCCTTGCCATCCGTGTAATCGGGGACGTAACGGCGGAAAAGCTGTCCATGCTGCGTGAAGCCGACGCCATTTTCCGGGAGGAGATGGCAAAGGCCGGGCTGGATCAGACGGCCAGCCAGTATTTTGCGGTGTTGACGAACCTGCGCTCCGTGGGCGTCATGGGCGACGGGCGCAGCTACGACTATGCCGTGGCGCTGCGCAGCGTCCAGACCTCGGACTTTATGACCGCCGACTTTACGCGCCTGCCCTGGGATTTGCTCGACCGTGTGTCCGTGCGGATCGTCAATGAGGTCAAGGGTGTCAACCGCGTGCTCTACGACATCACCTCCAAGCCGCCCGCCACGGTGGAGTACGAATAAACAAGCGCCCGCGCCTCCCAGATATCCGGGAGGCGCGGGCGCTTGTTTTACAGGGTCTTTATTTCTGCATGAGCTCTTCGCATACCTCGCCGAGGATGCGGATGCCCTTTTCAATGGCCTCGTCGCTGCTGTTGGAGTAGTTGATGCGGAAGGTACGCACGTCGCGCTCGATCTCATAGAAGGGATCGCCCGGGCAGATGGCCACGCCGCGCTCGAGCCCCTTGCGGTAGAGCTCCACAGCGGTAATGCCCTCGGGCAGGGTGGCCCAGAGGAACATGCCGCCTTCAGTCGGGGTGAAGGTGACGCCGGCGGGCAGATATTTGCGCATGCAGGCCATCATCCACTCCGCCTTCTGCTTGTAGAGCAGCTTCGTCTTCTCAATATGCGCGTCGACGTCGTTATCGGCGAGATACTGCGCAAGCACCATCTGGCTGAAGATGTTGGTGTGCAGGTCGGCAGTGGCCTTATAGCTGAGGAGTTTGGCGCGCAGCTCCTTGTTGCGCACGCAGATCCAGCCGATACGCATGCCGGGGGTCACGATCTTGGAGAAGGTGCCCAGCATGCAGCACTGCTCGCCCAGCTCCGCGCCGAAGCTGTCGGTGGCTTTACCGGCAAAGCGCAGCTCGCGATAGGGGTTGTCCTCGAGCAGGACGATGTTCGTGCCCTTGAGGATCTCGACCACCTTGTCGTGGACCTCCTGGCTGTAGCTGAGGCCGGTGGGGTTCTGAAAATTGGGGATCACATAGATGAACTTGGCGTCGGGGTTGGCGGCAACGGCCTCGGCCAGTTTGCCGCAGTCGATACCGTCGGGGTTGATGGCGACCGGGACGACGATGGGGTCAAACACATGGAAGGACTGCAGCGCCACCAGATAGGTGGGATCCTCTACCAGAACCTTGTCGCCCGGGTCGATCATAGCCGCGCCGATCATGGCAAGCGCCTGCTGGGAGCCATTGGTGACGATGATGTCGTCAGCCTCGACGCCGTAGACGCCCATGGTCTCATAGCGCTTTGCGATCCACTGGCGCAGGGCGGGCCAGCCGGCGGTGGAGCTGTACTGCAGAGCGATGACGCCGTTTTCCTCCAGGACCTTCTTCGTGGCGGCCTCCATCTCGGGGATGGGGAAGGAGACGGGATTCGGAAGCCCGCCCGCGAAGGAAATGATATCCGGTGAGGCGGCTGCGGCGAGGATGCTCGCAGTAAACTCACCCTGAAAATCCGGCTTCAAGATACGCTGAGAAAGTTTGAGCTGCATAGTATTCCCTCCTGTGATATCGGATCTGTACGGTGCGGGGCGCGTCCCCGCGCGTTCCGAAAAGAATAGCACTACTATATACTGCTTTTCTGAATAAGTAAACATTTTTCTGCATTTTTTTCCGGATGCAACAAAAAAAGAACGGCGCTCCTCCGTCCGGGGTAGGAGCGCCGCTGTGCGGTACGGGGACCTGAACCGGGCTTACCAGCTTGCCCGGAGCGCGTAGTAAGAGGGATCGGTAAAGGGGTAGTTCTCGTCGAGGCAGAGCAGGAGGAAATAGGAACCGGCGGCATCGAAGCGGATCGTCCCGACAAAGGAGTCATATTCCCCTTCATGGGCGGGCATAAGCGCGTCCAGCAGCTCCACATCCTCATCCTCCGTGAGGGCCAGGATCCCACAGAGCAGATAATCCATGTCGTCCGTATAGTAGGGGACGACCTCGAAACTCACCTCGCACGGGGCATCGATCTGCAGGTAGAACCAGTCCTGATCGGAAACGCTGCTGATCTCACCGGCGATCCAGACATCGTTCTCCATCGGATCGGCAAGCAGGAACATGTCGTTGGATTCCTCCTCGACACTGTCGGCTTCAGCGTAAAAACCCTCTTCCTCGTGCTTTTCGCCGCCCTCCCCGTCGGGATACTCCAGCGCGTAGACCTCCGCCAGCGTCAGCGTACGGTCAGGGGAGAGCCTGTCGAGCTCATGGATGTCGATGGCAAAGTTGAGGTTCTGCCCGGTGACCAGCGTCATGGAGTTGACGCCGATGACTTCCCCGTAGGGGTCGACAAGCGGCCCGCCGCTGTTGCCCTCGGAGATAGGGGCCGTGATCTGAACATAGCGTACCCCCTCGATTTCACGCGAGGCGGTGGAGACGATGCCGGAGGAGAAGGTACTGGTCAGCCCCTGGGAGCTGCCCAGTGCATAGATGGTCTCGCCCGTTGTCACCGACCGTTCGCTGATCGCGAGGAAGGGATTGCCGCTGATGTCGATCTGCAGCAGGGCGAGGTCAAGCGCCTTGTCGTAAGCGAGCACCGAGACGATCTCACAGCGGCTGCCGTCGGCAAGACTGACCTCACCGGCGTTGGTCCCGTCGATCACATGGTAATTGGTGACGAGGCGGCCTTCATCATCTATAAAGAAACCGGAGCCGAGGCTGTAATACTTGCCGGAGGGCTCATAGGCGGAGATCTCCGCCACAGCGGGAGAGATCTTGCTGAAGATTTCCTCGGAGCTGAGGATGCGGGCCTTCCAGCGCGCGGTATAGACAGTGTCCTCCTTCACGGCGCCGGGAGCGGGATCCCAGCCGTCAAAGGCATAGAATGCGCGCTCCGTCTCGGGCGGTTCGGGTGTCTCACCCCGCGCGACCGATTGTTCACTCTCGCCGGACACGATGGTCCCGCCGGCGGGGTCAAAGCGCACGGCATAGCGGCATTCCCACAGAGCCGCGGCGATCACATTGCCCGTGATCGGCGCAAGTTCCTCGTTCCAGCCGGCAAAGACATAGCCCTCTCGTTCGACCTCGGGAGGCACGGCGGCGCCGCCCTCCTCGACATGCTGGAGGAGCTTGCCGGAGATGAGGGTACCGCCGTTGAGCTCGAAGCGGACCTCATAGACGGCGGGCTCCGGCTCGGCCTTGACCCATTGCGCGGCGGCGACGGTGTCGGCGGTGATCGGCTCGAGTTCCTCGCTCCAGCCGTCGAAGATAAAGCCCTCGCGTTCGACCTCGGGAGGCACGGCGGCTGCGCCCTCCTCGACCTGCTGCAGGAGCTTGCCGGAGACGAGAGTACCGCCGTTGAGCTCGAAGCGGACCTCGTAGACGGCGGGCTCCGGCTCGGCCTTGACCCATTGCGCGGCGGCGACGGCATTGGCGGTGATCGGCTCGAGTTCCTCGCTCCAGCCGTCGAAGACATAGCCCTCGCGCTCGACCTCGGGAGGCACGGCGGCGGCGCCCTCCTCGATGTGCTGGAGGAGCTGACCGGAGACGAGGGTGCCGCCGTTGAGTTCGAAGCGGACCTCATAGACCTGCGGAGCCCGGGCGGCACAGCCGCACAGACTCAGCAGCAGCACAAGGACAAGCAGGATCGCGATGATGCGCGTTCTCATGATTGGGTTCTCCTTTCGCCAAGATCGCGGGATTTTTGTATTGTTATAAAAAGTATAGACCAGGCGGGCAAATCTTGTCAATCGAGAAATATTTTTCCGCTTTCCGGTCGCCGTGAGGCACGTATAGTGGAAAAGAATACAGAAAAAGGGTATGGACAGTACCGGGTTCATTGTGTAAAATACAGGCAGAAAGGCGGCGGATAAGTGCCGCAAAAGCCAAGAACAGACAAGACAGGAGGCAATATCCATGAGCAAAAAGGTATCACGCAGAGATTTTCTGAAAGGCTCTCTGGCCGGGGCGGCCGCACTGACCCTGACGGGGATCGGCGTCGGCGGGAACGTGCAGGCCGAGGCAGCGGGGCTTAACAGCAAGGACCCCGGTGAAAAGCCGGGCTTCTTCACCAACCCTTACAATCACAGCGCTGCGGACGCGGCCCAGGTCGTAACGACCGAAGTCGTGGTCGTCGGCGCGGGCAACGCGGGCTGCGCTGCCGCCGCCGCTCTGGCGGACAGCGGCGTCCAGACCATCGTGATCGAGCAGCAGAACGTTATCCACGGCCAGGGCGGCGGCATCGGCATGGCGAACACCAAGTTCGTCGAGAGCCTGGTCGAGCAGGGCATGATGGAGCATGACACCGACGTCGTGCAGCATCAGAACATTTGGGTGCAGCGCTGCGGCAGCCGTGTGAATGAGAAGCTGGTTTCTCTGTGGTTCAACAAGGCGCCCGCTACCGGCGAGTGGCTGATCGACAAGTGCGCGGAGTACGGCGTCGTTCCTCTGTCCTTCCGTGCACACGCACCGAAGGCGATCATCCCTGAGTCCTATGACTACCATATGTTCTTCGGCGTGGGCGATTACCAGTTCGATGAGCGCTGCGGCTATTTCGCGGCGAGCAACGTCTGCTACACCGACGCGCAGCGTGCCGATAAGCATGACAAGCCTGCGGTCTTCTTCTTCAACACCAAGGCGCAGGACCTGCTGGTCGAGGGCGGCCGTGTGGTCGGCGTCTTTGCCGAGCGTGACGGGGAGCTCTGGCTCTTCCGCGGCACTAAGGGCGTCGTCCTGGCTACCGGCGGTATCCATGAGGATCCCGAAATGACCGCGTATTACTGCGACGATTACATCAACCGCGTCCAGCGCTGCGAGCACGGCCCGGCGGGCTTCTCCACCGGCGACGGCCAGAAGATGGGCCTCTGGGTCGGCGGCAAGATGCAGGAGGGCGGCCCCTTCCCGCTGATGCTCCATCCTCAGGCCAACGCCATGTTCCACGGCTGCTTCCCCTTCGTGAACCTCGAGGGCGAGCGCTTCATGAACGAGGGCACCTGGGTCCAGGGCAAGTCCATGAACATCATGAACCAGACCGGCAACATCGCCTACTCCATCTTTGACAAGAACTACGGTTCCTACAACCGGCAGTCCCTTGAGGGCGGCACCGGCGGCGGCATGTTCTGGGACACCATGATGGCCTCGATCGGCCAGCCCTTTGCGGATGAGGACGTGAAGGACACCGTTGAGAGCGACGTCGCCAACGGGAACACCCTTATGGCGGATACGCTCGAGGAGCTCGCGGAGAAGATCGGCTGCCCGGTCGACACCTTCCTGGCCACCATGAAGCGCTATAATGAGATGGTTGCTCAGCAGTACGACGACGACTTCCACAAGCCCGTGGAGTTCCTGTATCCCGTGGAGGAGGGGCCCTTCTATGCCGCGAAGATCGGCGTGGCGCTGCTGGCGGTTGTGGGCGGTTTGTCCGTCAACACCGATCTGCAGGTCCTGAATACCGAGAAGCAGCCCATCCCCGGCCTTTATGCCACCGGCAACGCCTCCGGCGACTTGTATGCGATCGACTACCCCATCAACATGGCGGGCAACTCCAACGGTCGCTGCTTCATCTGGGGCTATCACCTGGGCGAGGTCATGCCCGGCGCGGCGGATACCGGCGAGGAGCTCACGCCGTATGACGAGCTGCTTGCGCTCAAGGGTGAGGATACGACGGCGGTCGTCGCTGATGAGACGGTCTATAACGACGGCGTCTATGAGGGCGTCGGCACCGGCCGAAACGGCGAGATCAAGGTCGCTGTCACGGTCGAGGGCGGCCGGATCACCGGCGTCGAGGTCGTCAGCCACAGCGAGTCGGAGGACATCGGCGCGCTTGCACTGCCCAAGCTGGTAAGCCAGGCTGTCGCCGCGAACTCCGCCGCTATCGACGGCGCGTCCGGCGCGTCCATGACCACGGCCGGCTTCAAGGAAGCCGTCGCCGCCGCTCTGGAACTGGCGAAGTAAACACTCCCGTTATGGTAAAATCCCCGGGCCGAGAGGCCCGGGGATTTTTATGAAAAAAAGAAGACCACCGACCGTCGTCGGTGGTCTTTTGGTAGCGGCACCTGGATTCGAACCGGGGACACTGCGGGTATGAACCGCATGCTCTAGCCAACTGAGCTATGCCGCCATTTGCTTAACAGCATGGACGATTTTAGCAGATGAGGCGGCGCTTGTCAACAGCTTTTTTCGCAGCGAAACGAAAAAATGGGGTATATGTGAAAATTCCTCTTGAAATGTGCGGAAGGATATGCTATAGTATACGGGCTACGGAGGGTTAGCTCAGCTGGTTAGAGCGTCCGCCTCACACGCGGAAGGTCGACGGTTCGAGTCCGCCACTCTCCACCATGGCGCAGCAGAATAGTTTATCCGGCTGCGCCGTTTTTAGGCCCGTTGGTCAAGTGGTTAAGACACCGCCCTTTCACGGCGGTAACATGGGTTCGAGTCCCGTACGGGTCACCAAAAGACAAGCCCCACTTCGGTGGGGCTTGTCTTTTGCCCGTATGGGACTCGAATCATGTCCGAAGCCGCCGGGGGCGGCTTCATGAACCGGTGCGCACACCGGTGAATTCTTTGATTTTGTTTTCCTGTCTCCCGCAAAAGAAAACAAAATGCAGCCGAGTCCCGTACGGATGTGCATGCGTTTGCCAGTGGCAGGTCAGAGCCGCGCCCCGGCCCGCCCGCAGGCGGGGAGTCCTGTCCGGGTCACCAGATCAGGAACAGGAAATTGATACAATGTGTCGACCTCCTGTTTCTTTTTTTATGACCGGAAAGGCTTGGGGCTGCAAGCGTTTTGAACCGCCGATGATTCATAAAAAAGCGAAAGCACAGTATTTGGTTTGTAACGGCAGTTCTTTGCAGTCAATCTGCCATTCAATACCGGGGAGATTACGGTCCGGCCATCCTGCCAAGAAAGGATTGAAAGCCGCGAAAAAAGAGTGTACAATGGTTTCAGAAACAGGGAAAAGCGAGGCGACAGACATGGAAATCATCTGTCTCGGGGACAGCCTGACCTACGGATACGGTGTGCGCCGTTCCCAGTGCTGGACGGAGCTGGCCGCACGGGAGAGCGGCTGGACGCTGCGCAACTGCGGGGTCTGCGGCGATACCACCGGCGGCATGCTGACACGTATGCGTGAATTGCTGCGGGAGCTTCCCGGGAATCGGGATGAGCGCTATTTTCTGTTGCTGGGCGGCTGCAACGACATCTTCTATTCCGGCCGCCGTGAGGGTGCGCAAGAGAACATGGCCGCGATGGTTCATCAGCTCTTTGCCGCCGGGGAGGCGCCGATCGTGGCGTTGGGCCCGGGACTCGGCGGGGTCAATTATCCGCACAGCTGGCTCTCTCTCACGGATTTTGCTGCGGCCGAGGGGCTGGTGCGCGACTATGAAGCCTGGCTGGAGCGGTTTTGCGACGCCTTTGGGGTACGCATGCTCGACTTTCGCCGCGACTTCCTGGACTCCGCCGGCCAACTGCGGACCGAGCTCTATCTGGACGGGCTGCATCCGAACGAAAAGGGACATGAGGTGATGGCGGAGCGTGTGGCCAAGGTCATCGCTGTAATGGAACGGGAGCAGATGAATGCCTGAGCTGCGTTATCTGAATCTCGAGACAACGGATGCGGCTTTCAACCTTGCCGCCGAGCAATATGTCTTCGATTGCCTCCCGCGCGACCGGATGTACTTTATGCTCTGGCAAAACCGCAGCGCGGTCATCATCGGAAAGTACCAGAACACACTGGCCGAAATCAACCGGCCTTTTGTGCAGGCCCACGGCATTCAGGTCGTGCGGCGGCTCTCGGGTGGAGGTGCGGTCTACCATGACCTGGGAAATCTGAACTTCACTTTTATCGCCGACGCGGGGGATCTGGAGACACTGGACATGAAGCTCTTCTGTGAGCCTGTGCTGCGCACGCTTGCCGCGCTCGGTGTGCAGGCCGAGGTGAAC
The DNA here is from genome assembly GCA_030531505.1 of Eubacteriales bacterium. Classification (GTDB taxonomy): domain Bacteria; phylum Bacillota; class Clostridia; order Oscillospirales; family Oscillospiraceae; genus Limivicinus. The sequence continues at coordinate 123,029 of JAUNNH010000005.1, read as the reverse complement.
GGCCGCAACGATATGACCATCGACGGGCAGAAATTCTCCGGCAATTCCCAGTATCTGCGCGGCGGACGGATCATGCACCACGGCACGCTGCTGTTTGACTCCGATCTCTCCGTTGTTTCCCACGCGCTGCGAGTGGATCCCGCCAAGATTCAAGCGAAGGGGCTCAAATCCGTGCGCAGCCGCGTGACCAACATCCGCCCGCATCTCCGAGAGGATTTTCCGCTCTCCACCTTTCGTGCGGCGCTTCTTGAGAATATCCTGCGGGAGACGCCAGGGGAGGAATACCGCTTCAACGAAACAGATCTCGCCGCGATCGAAACGATTCGGCTGGAGCGCTATGACAGCTGGGCCTGGAACTTCGGCGCTTCGCCGGAATGTACGCTGCTTCGCCGCAGACGCTTTGAAGGCTGCGGCACGGTGGAGGCCCGGCTTTTTATCGAGCACGGATTGATCGCTTCCCTACAGTTTCTCGGCGATTTCTTCAGTGCAGACGAGCCCGAGGACCTGGCCGCGCGCTTTGTCGGCCTGCGCCCCGAGCGCGAGGCCTATGTCTCCGCACTCGAAGGCGTGGACATCTCCCGCTATTTTCTCGGCCTGGACAGGGAGGCGCTGCTGGCGCTGCTCTCAGAATGAAATATCCTATCTATTATTTATTAAAGGGGACCGTGATCGCATGGACATGAACTTTGAGAAAATCCAGATCTCCTCTCCGACCGTCCCGGAGCTTGTTCTTGACAGCTTGCTCAAAGCCATTGAGTCGGGCCGGATCCAAGTCGGCCGGGAATTGCCGCCTGAACGGGACCTGGCTGAGGCGCTCGGGATCTCCCGCAATTCTCTGCGAGAATGCCTTTCGATCCTAAACTTTATGGGCCTTGTGGAAAACCGCGGGAACCGCAAGGTGCTGGTCAAGAATGCAGACTATTTCCGCAAAGCGCGCTCTCTGCTTGAACTGTCCTACTCAGCGGACACCTTTGAGGATTTCATGGAATTTCGCCGCACCAACGAGAGAGAGATTGCCCGTCTCGCCTGCAGGCGCGCGACCGAGGAGGATCTGGAGCGTCTGCGTGTCTCGGTTGAGCGGCTGGAAAAGGACGCCACGGATTATCTCGCCGATGTGGAGTTCCATGTCAATCTCGCCTACGCCAGCCACAATACAATTTTTGCCGCCATGCTCGACTTCGTCAACAGTTTGATCCTCGAACTGCGTATGCGTTTCTTTGAGCGCGAGGACTACCACGGCAAGACCGCGGAGGCGCACCGGCGTATCTACGAGGCAGTGAAAGCGCGGGATGAGGAGCTCGCGGTCTATGAGATGGGGCGGCACCTGAAGCTCATTGAGAACTATGACGATCAGGAAGCCAGAGGAGGGAAAGAAGCGTGAGCGGCACCATGCGCGGCATCGTCAAGGCAGCTGCGGGACCGGGACTGGAATTCAGGACGGACCTGCCCATCCCTGAAATCGGCGACGACGAAGTGCTGATGAAGATCCGCTGTGCCTCGATTTGCGGCACCGACCTAGGCATTTACGACTGGGGCGACTGGGCCAGACGGCGGATCAAAAGCTTCCCGCGCATCGTCGGACACGAGACCACCGGCGAGATCGTTTCCGTCGGAAAGAACGTGACAGACCGTTTTGTCGGGCAGCGGGTCTCTTGCGAAACGCATATCTGGGACGGGACCTGCCCGCACTGTCTCGCCGGACGGCGGCATGTCTGCCAGAATATGACGCTCTTTGGCATCCAGCTCGACGGCGCTTTTGCCGAATACGCCAAGATCCGAGCGGATGCGACCTATGTCCTGGAGGACGCGCTCAGCGATGAGCAGGGCTGCATCTTTGAGCCGATGGGTTCAGGTGTGCACGGCGTCGAAGAAGCTGAGGTGACAGGCAAGACCGTGCTGGTCGCCGGCTGCGGAGCGATCGGACTCACGGTGGTGGCCGCCTGCCGCGTTTTTGGCGCGAAGACGATCATCGCCTGTGATCTCTATGAGGAAAAGCTCGCCGCGGCGAAGGTCATGGGAGCGGACTTCACGGTTAACAGCGCGAAGGAAAACCTTGTTGAGACCGTGCTGCGGCTCACGGATGGCCTCGGCGTCGAGGCTGCGATCGACGTGACGGGAAGTCCCGCCGCGCTCAATGCCTCGCTCAAGAGTGTGATGGCCATGGGGCGGCTCGTCTCGGTCGGCCTGCCCGGTGAGCCAGTCACGATGGACATGACTGAGGATCTGTTTTACCGGCAGATCCGACTCTCCGGCATCTGCGGGCGAAGAATCTGGGAGACTTGGGACGATTTCACCACGGTTATGAAGAACCCGATCTATGACATGAAGAGGGTGATCGGCGGACAGTTCGCCCTCGAGGATTTTGAACAGGGCTTTGCCAAAATGCGCAGCGGCGCGCCAGGCAAGATGTTCCTGTATCCCTGAACAAGACAGCTTAAACGACCTCGGCCTTTTCAGAAAGGCCGGGGTCGTTGAATCATTCTTTCAAAAAGAGGACCGATGCCGCAAGCGGCGTGAGCAGCAAGAGCAGCAGCGGGAGCGCGGAGAGTGGCGGGATCCTCCCGAGCCCATACTGAAGCGCAAGCAGCAGCAGCCCCGCCAGCATCCAACTGACGCCGGCAACACGGTGCGTTTTCCTCCAGGCCTCTTCTCTGTAGGCGATGCGCTTGAGACGGAAGGCGAGCCTTGCTCCCCGCGGGCAATCAAAGAAGTGGGTGCCGAGCAGCATCAGCAACAGGGCCAGCAGACAGGGCAGATAGAAAAGCGCCGTCACCGGGGTGCCGGAAGCCCGCAACAGCCAGAAGGGACACAGCAGCGTCCCAAGCACCGCGATCCCCCAGCGCCCGGCCACCCGAACCGGCGTGGGCGGGAGTTTTTCCAGCTTCTGGTGGAGCCAGAGCTGAGCATTGGAGATCAGGTCCAGCACCGTGAAGAGCCCCGGTACGCCAAAAACCAGCACCGCACGGGGCATAGAATCGTCCGCCCCATCGGGGCCGATCAGCCCGGTCTGCACAAGTGCGGGGATTTTTTCCCAGAGCCGAAGCCCCAGCAACATCGGCAACAGGCAGCAGAGCAGGGAAGCAAGACCGACGCACAGTGCTTTCGGTGTGCTCACATGCCGGCCAAAAAGGCGGCTGGCCTCCTGTTCGCGGCTCAGCCCATATATAGTTTTTTTCTTTTTCTCTTCCATGCCTCGGATTATACCTTCCGTCCGTCGCCTTGTAAAGGGTGACGGGGCGTTCTGTGTTCATTTTTACCAAAAAACGCAGCAATTGTCATCGGATTCACAAACTTGTTGTGAATAGTGTACAAAAATCCGAAGCTTTTTTCGTCAGCCGCTCGTGAGGATTTTCTTGAAGCGCGGAGAAGAAAGATGTAAAATCGTGGTAGGACCAAAAACCAAGCGTTCCGTTTGCTGTACGGACCTGGTACGGAAGGACTGATGAAATGAAGCTATATACCAAGATCATGGATATGCTTGCCGCGCTTGAAAAGTTTATCCTGATTGTCACAGGCCTCGGCACGACGTTCATTACGTTCTTTGCCGTTGTCGGGCGTAAAACAGCCTGGTATAAATTCACGTGGTCAGAGGAAATCGTCATCAACGTATTCATTATCATGATCATGTGCGGCTGTGCGCTTTCCGCAAGGGAAGGTGGGCTGATCAGCCTTTCGCTGATTTATGACATGGTGTCGCTGAAGGCGAAAAAAGTCATTGCGACCCTCTCCAACGCCGTCAACATCGCCTTTTACGTCATTGTCATCAAGACGGGCTTTGACAAGGTCGCAAGCCAGATGGCTACCAACAAGCGCACCTCGATCCTGCTCTGGCCGGAATGGGTCTTTATGATTTTCCTGCCGATCGGCTCGATCCTGCTGCTGCTGCACACGGTCGAATATCTGATGAAAATCTACGCCATGAAGGAAGAGACCCCTGTGGCCCGGGCGGGAAAGGAGAGTGAGCAGGTATGATCAATCTCATTCTGTTCGGCACCTTCTTTGTTTTCCTGCTTCTCAATACCCCCATTGCGGTGAGCTTGGGCATGTCCTCCATTCTGGCCATGCTCTATGCCGGGGACAAAATGTCCGTTATCCCGACGAACCTCTTCTCCGGTATGGCGAAATTCCTGCTCCTGGCGATTCCTTTCTTTGTGCTCTCCGGCAATGTCATGGCCGAGTCCGGCATTTCCAAGCGCCTGGTTGCCTTTATTGACGACTGCATCGGTCACCAGAAGGGCGGCATCGCTATTGTCTGCGTCGTGGTGGCCATGTTCTTTGGCGCGATCTCAGGCTCCGGCCCGGCCACGGTTGCGGCACTGGGCATCATCCTGATCCCCGCCATGATCAACCAGGGCGGCTTCTCGGCTCCCTTTGCCTCCTCGCTGATGGCCTCGGCCTCCTCGATCGCCATCGTGATTCCGCCCTCCATCGCCTTCGTCGTCTACGCCTCCATCACCGGCGTCTCCGTCGGTGAGATGTTCATGTCCGGTATCGTGCCCGGCATCATGATGGGCCTGGCTCTGATTGTGATCGTTATCATCGAGGTGCGCAGAAAGGGCATCGTGGCCTCGCGTGAGCGCGCGAGCTGGGGAGCACGGGCGAAAGCCTTCGGCTCCGCGTTCTGGGGGCTGATGGTCCCGGTCATCATCCTTGGCGGTATTTACGGCGGCATCTTCACCCCGACCGAAGCGGCGGCTGTCTCCGTGGTCTATGCGTTGATCGTCGGTATCTTCATCTACCGCGAGGTCAAATGGAAACAGCTCATCAAGATCCTTGTTGAGTCGGGCAAGACCACCGGCGGCATCATGCTCATCATCGGTGCGGCGACTCTGTTCTCCTTCGTCTGCACCAAGCACGGCATCTCCCGTGCCGCGCAGGCCCTGCTGCTGAACGTGGCGGGCAACAAGTACATCTTTCTGCTCACGGTCAATATCATTTTCCTGATCGCCGGCTGCTTTGTGGACGCCAACTCCGCCATGTACATCTTTATCCCCATCATGTACCCAGTGGCTACCAAGCTCGGCATCAACCCGATCCACTTCGGCATCATTGCGACCGTGAACCTCGCCATCGGCCAGGTCACCCCGCCCGTGGGCGTGAACCTCTTCGTGGCGATCGGCGTCTGCGACAAGATGAAGGGGCTGCGGGACAAGACCAAGGTTACGATCTCCTCCATGTCTGCCGCGGTCTGGCCCATGATCATTTCCTGCGTCGTCGCACTGCTTCTGATCACCTACGTTCCCTGGTTCAGCCTGTTTATCCTGGGGCACTGAAATCCTGTCTATCCAACGCGGAAGCGTTCCATAGAATATATTTTTTAGGAGGTACACCATGAAAAAGTTACTCGCAATGCTTCTTGCTCTGTGCATGATCTTCGCTCTGTCGGCTGTCAGCTATGCCGACGGCGATCTCGTCGAGTGTGATGACGTGACCCTGACCTTCTGCTGCTCCGCGGCCGAGACGACCTGCTGGGCCCAGATGGCGAATGTTTTCGCTGACTATGTCAACGAGCGCACCACCGGCAACTTTGCCGTTGAAATCTATGCGATGGACCAGCTGACCAACGGCAGCCAGACCGAGGGCATCCAGGCTGTCTGCGATGGCTCGATCGATCTGTCCGCCCACTCCAACCTGATCTATTCCAACTTCGACCAGAGACTGAATGTCGTCTCCCTGCCCTTCATCTTCGACAGCACCGAAGAGGTTGACGAGGTTCTCGACGGCGCCGGCTACGACGCGCTGGCTCCCATCGTTGAGGGCATGGGCCTGCACCTGATGGGCATTGCCGAGAACGGCTTCCGTCACATCACCAACAACCAGCGTCCCATCGAGTCTCTTGCCGATATGAGCGGCCTTGTCATCCGCGTTGCCGGCGCCCAGGTCCTGAAAGACGAGTATGAGGCTTGGGGCACCAACTACACCACCGCCAACTGGAGCGAAGTGTATACCGGCCTGCAGACCGGCACCTATGAGGCGCAGGAGAACCCCCTGCCCACCGCCGATGCCAGCTCCATCTCCGACGTTCAGGACTATGTCACCTACTGGACCGGCGTGTATGACTGCATCTTCTTCACCATGAACCAGGATCTGTATGATTCCTTCAGCCCCGAGATGCAGGCTCTGATCGATGAGGCCGGTGCTTTTGCCGCCAACAATCAGCGTCAGCTCGAGCGTGAGGGCGACCAGGAAGTTCTGGCCAAGTGGGAAGAGGGCGGCATGACCGTTTCCTATCTGTCCGACGAGGCCGTTCAGGACTTCAAGGATGCCGCTGCCGGCGTGCCTGCGAAGTTCGTCCAGACCTGCGTTGGCCTTGGCTTCGATCAGGCTGAGGTTGAGCAGATGGTCTCCATCTTCACTGCTGACTAATCCTTTCTTCGCATGTCTATGCCCTGCGGGAATTCCCCGCAGGGCATATTCCCAAGGCCTTTTGGTAGGACCAGAGTACCATATGGACGACATCAAAATCGGTATGGAGTATTGCTATGAGTGAGCAAATCAGCGCAGCGGAGGGGCGGCTCGGGCGGGTCGTCGTGATCCGGCTGGCCCCCGGCGCGGATCTTCTGGGTGGGATGCATGCGGCCTGTGAGCGTTATGGGATCCACAACGGCGTGGTGATTAGCGCGATCGGCAGTCTCGCCTGTGTGCGCTTCTGCGATGTGGAGGCGCTTCCGGAGAAAAAATGCGGCTATGGCTATGGCCGCGTGCTGGCGTTGGATGATACCATTGAACTGACCGGCGCTGGAGGCGTCATTTGCAGTGACGTCGATGGCAACATCAACCTGCATGTGCATATCAGCATGAGCGACAAAACCGGCAAAGCCTATGGCGGCCACCTGGTGGAGGGCACCAGGGTCTTGATGACGGCGGATATCGTTCTCGGGGAGATCGAGGGCGTTTCCATGCTGCGGGAGTATGACGGAGACATGGACGTCTATCTTCTGCATCCGCAGCAGTTATAATACTTCTACTATTTCAGAAAGGTGTGAGAACATTGCCTGAACCTGTGACCAGAGAGCAAGCAAAAAAGTTCTATGAGACCATGTGCACCATCCGGTGCTTTGAGGAATCCGTGAAGCGGGACTTCCTCAACGGCGAGATCCCCGGATTTGTGCATCTGTATATCGGTGAAGAGGCCATCGGCACCGGCATCTGCGCCGCCCTGCGCGATACCGACCTGATCGAGAGCACGCACCGCGGCCATGGCCATTGCGTGGCGAAAGGCGCGGATGTAAACAAAATGATGGCCGAGATCTTCGGCAAGAAGGACGGCCTGTGCCACGGCAAGGGAGGCAGTATGCACATCGCGGACTTCTCCGTCGGCATGCTCGGCGCCAATGGCGTTGTGGGCGGCGGCTATAACCTGGCCACCGGCGCGGCTCTCGCCAACAAGATGATCCTGAAGAACGATACCGTCTCCGTCGTGTTCTTCGGCGACGGCGCCTCCAACCGCGGCACCTTCCACGAGGCTGCGAACGTGGCTGCCGCCTGGAAACTCCCGGTCATCTTCGTCAACGAGATGAACTGCTGGGCTTCCACCACTCCCTATCGCACCACCACCGCCGTGGAGGATATCTCCGACCGCGCGAAGGGCTACAACATGCCCGGCGTGATCGTCGACGGCCAGAACGTCTTTGAGGTCTATCAGGCTGCTGTCGAGGCTGTGGCGAGAGCCCGGCGCGGGGAAGGCCCCACCTTCATTGAGGCTAAGACCTACCGCATTGAGGGTCACTTTGTCGGCGACCCCGAGCACTATCGCAAAAAAGAGGAGACCATGGAGATCTTCCATCGGACCGATCCTCTCAAGCTCTTCAAGACCCAGTGCCCGGAGGGCATCGAGTTCAGCCAGGAAGAGCTGGACGGTATCCTGACCGCCGCACGCGAGAAGATCGCCAAGGCCAAGGAATACGCTGTGAGCTGTGAGTATCCGGATCCTTCCGAATTCCTCACGGATGTCTACGCAGAATAAGGGAGGTGCGGCATCATGCGTAAAATTACATTCTCTGAAGCGACCCGCGAGGCCATGGCCGAGGAAATGGAAAAGTACCCGGAATGCTTCGTCATGGGTGAGGACATTGCCCGCCAGGGCGGCATTTTCGGCCAGTTCAAGGGCCTGCCCGATCAGTTCCCCGGCCGCGTGATCGATACGCCCATCTCCGAGACCTTCATTGTCGGCGGCGGCGTCGGCGCGGCGCTGGCCGGTGCACGTCCCGTGGTCGATATGCACTTTGCCGATTTCATCGGCGTCGCGATGGACGAGGTGTTCAACCAGATGGCCAAGGTCCGCTATATGTTCGGCGGCCAGGCGAAAATCCCTCTGGTCCTGCGCGCTCCCGACGGTCTGGCCGGCGGTGGCGCCGCGCAGCATTCCCAGAGCGTGGAAAGTTGGTTCATCCACATCCCCGGCATCAAGGTCGTGGCCCCCTCCAACCCCTATGACGCCAAGATGGTCCTGAAAGCCGCCATCGAGAGCGACGACCCGGTCCTGTACTTTGAGAATAAAGTGCTCTACAAGGAGAGCGGCGAGGTCCCCGAGAAGGAGGACGAGGTCCCCTATCAGATCGGCAAGGCCCGTGTCGAGCGCGAAGGCAAGGACGTCACCATCGTCTCCTACTCCATCGGCATGAAGAACGCCCGCGCCGCAGCGGACCAGCTGGCGAAGGACGGCATCGAGGCCGAGGTCATCGACCTCATCACCCTCTCCCCCTGGGACAAGGAGACCGTGCTGAATTCGGTGAAAAAGACCCACCGGCTCTGCCTGGTGTCCGAATGCGTCAAGCAAGGCGGCGCGCTGGCCGAGGTTGCGGCGGTCGTGGCTGAGGAAGCGCTTGAGTATCTCGATGCTCCGATCCTGCGCTACGGCGCCCCCTTCACCCCGATTCCCTTTGCGCCTACGCTCGAGAAGATGTACCGCGTGTATCCCGAGGATCTGGTCAAGGGCATCAAGGGCGTGCTCTGATATGCCCGGGTAAGGAGGACAGAGATGGCAACTGAATTATTAATGCCGAAGCTTGGCCTTACCATGACCGAAGGCACCATCGACGAATGGAAGAAAAAAGAAGGGGATGCGGTCCGGAAGGGCGAGATCCTCTACTCCGTCGCCACCGACAAGCTCACCAACGACGTGGAGGCCGACGCGGACGGCGTGCTGCTGAAAATCCTTGTGGCCGAGGGCGAGACCGTCCCTTGCAAGACGCTGGTCGGCTGGCTCGGTCAGCCCGGGGAGGCCGTCCCCGACGGGGCCGCCCCCGCCGCTGCCGCGGCCCCCGCGGCTGAGGCTCCCGCTGTCGGTGCCGCCGGCGCCGCGGCATCCGCTGCGCCTGCGCGTGAGGCCGGCGCCTATGTGCCCGCCACCCCCTATGCCAAGAAGCTTGCCAGGGAGAAGGGCTTCGATCTGGCACAGGTCCCTGCGACCGGCTATAAGGGCGTCATCGTCGCGAAGGACGTACTGGCCTTTACGCCTGCTGCCGCGGCTGCCGCCGCACCTGCGGTGAAGGCCTCCCCGCTGGCCGCAAAAGTCGCCGCCGATCTCGGCATCGACCTCAGCGCCGTGAACGCGCACGGACGTGTGCTGGCCCAGGACATCCTTGCCTATCTCGAGAGCACGCGCGAGAAAGCCGAGCCGGCTGCCGCCGACGCGCGCGAGGAGACCAAGCCCATGAGCGGCATGCGCAAGGCGATCGCCCGCAACATGCTTGCCTCGGTGCAGACCTCGCCCACCGTTACCTTCAACCTCGGTATCGACATGAGCGAGATGAAGCGCTATCGCGAGCAGCTCAAGGCTAAGGAGATCAAGGTCAGCTACACCGATCTGCTGGTGAAGTTCGTCTCCAAGGCGCTGACCGAATTCCCGTTGCTCAACTGCTCGGTCGAGGACAACAAGATTATCTACAAGCACTATGTGAACATGGGCGTCGCGGTCGCACTGGACAACGGCCTTGTTGTTCCCAATATCACCGACGCGGACAAGAAGTCTCTCACCGAGATTTCGGCCGAGGTCAAGGAACTCGCCAAGCTCGCGCGTGAAGGCAAACTGCCCCCCGAGAAGCTGCGCGGCGGCACCTTCACGATCACCAACCTCGGCATGTACGGGATCGAGAGCTTCACGCCCATCATCAACCAGCCAGAGGTCGCGATCCTCGGCGTGAACACCATGGAGGACAAGGTCGTCGTGCGCAATGGCGAAATGGTCATCCGCCCCATCATGAATCTCAGCCTTACCGCCGACCACCGCGTGGTGGACGGTTCCGTGGCCGCGCAGTTCCTGCAGCGCGTCAAGAGCCTGATGGAGAACCCCGCATTAATGTTGGCGTAAGGAGAGAACAGACATGGCAACAGAATTATTGATGCCCAAGCTCGGTCTGACCATGACCGAGGGTACGATCGACGAATGGAAAGTCAAAGAGGGCGACACGGTCCATAAGGGCGACATCATCTACTCTGTCGCTACCGATAAGCTGACCAACGACGTAGAGGCGGATGCCGACGGCGTACTGCTGAAGATCGTCGTCCCGGCCGGCGAGACTGTCCCCTGCAAGGAGATCGTCGGCTGGCTCGGTGCTGCCAGCGAGGCTGTGCCAGAGGCCAAGGGCCCCGCTCCGGCCGCTGCCGCACCCGCGGCGGCTCCGGCGGCCGAGACTAAGGCAGAGGCCGGCTCCGTGCTGGTCATCGGCGGCGGTCCCGGCGGCTATGTCGCTGCGATCCGGGCCGCACAGCTCGGCGCAAAGGTCACGCTCATTGAGAAGGACAAGGTCGGCGGCACCTGCCTCAACCGAGGCTGCATGCCCACCAAGGCCATGCTCCACACTTCCGAAATCTACGAGGCCGCGACCGGCAGCGCCGCGATCGGCATTGTCGGCAAGGAGGTCGAGGTCGACTGGGAGAAGGTCCAGGCCTTCCGCGCCTCTGTGGTGGAGAAGCTGACTTCCGGTGTAAAGGCCCTGTGCAAGGCCAACAAGGTCAAGCTCGTCGCGGGCGAGGCCGTGTTTACCGGCCCGAAAACGGTTGCGGTCGGTTCTGACAGCTACACGGCGGACAAGATCATCCTCGCCGCCGGCTCCTACCCCATCATCCCGGGCATCCCCGGCGTGAAAGAGAGCAAGGCGGTCATTGACTCCACCGCCTGCCTGGAGCTGGATCACATCCCCGAGAGCCTGCTGGTCATCGGCGGCGGCGTGATCGGGCTGGAGCTCGGCAGCGTGTACCGCCGCTATGGCGCCCGCGTCACGGTCGTCGAGATGATGCCGCGCCTCCTGCCGCTGATGGACGGCGAGCTCACCAATCTCCTGCAGGCCAAGCTGCAGGGCGAGGGCATGGACATCCTCACAAGCTCCCAGGTCGCCTCCGTCGCGGATACCGACAAGGGCGCAAAGGTCACGGTCAAGACCCCCGAGGGCGAAAAGGTCCTCGAGGTCGAAAAGATCCTGCTCTGCGTGGGCCGCGGCCCCGCCACGGCGGGTCTGGGCCTTGAGAAGGCGGGGATTGCCGTTGAGAAGGGCTTCGTGCAGACCAACGACAAAATGGAGACCAATGTCCCCGGCGTCTACGCGATCGGCGACTGCACCGGCAAGCTGATGCTGGCCCACGCGGCCATGGCGATGGGCGAGTGCGCGGCGGAGAACGCGCTGGGCGGCGACAAGAGATTCGATCCCGAGATGAGCCCGTCCTGCGCCTATGTGGGCCCGGAATTCGCGGGCGTCGGCTTCACCGAGGAGCGCGCGAAGGAGCTGGGCCTGGACTACAAAGTGGGCAGGTTCCCCACCAACGGCAACGGCCGCAGCCTCGTCGCGGGCCACACCGACGGTATGATCAAAATCCTCTCCGGCAGCAAGTACGGCGAGATCCTGGGTGTGCACATTCTCGCCCCCAGCGCCACCGAGCTCATTGAGGAGGCGGCTCTGGCCATCCGGCTGGAGGCCACGCTCGAGGAATTCACGAGCACGATCCACTGCCATCCCACCGTGGCCGAGGCCGTGCGCGAGTGCGCCCTGGCTGTGGACAAAAAGGCGATCCACATTCCCAACCGCAAATAAGACTTTTTCAGACCGGCAAACCGGCAGGCGTCTCAGACGCCTGCCGGTTTGCTTTTAAGGCATAAACCTGAACACGCATGAAACGGCATGCTGCCATTTCGTATCCTATCACTCTGGTATTATGATGTTGCTGCTTCTGAACCCGTGCTTACCGTGATGAAGGAAATACCAACCCAATGAATGAGCATATGGAGAAAAACCAAAAAGCGTTTCGCCATTATAGAATCATTATAAGCCTTGCAGGGAAAATGCATGCAGTATATCCCGCTTTCTTCAAACTGATACTATTCCCGTATATATCGATACAAGGAACAGACCCCAGAATGTCCCTGTATCACATTTATGCAGCTGTGCATAAACGCCCACTTCAGTGGAGCTTGTCTACAGCCAGAGGGCACCGGTTTGCCGGTGCTTTCGTTGTTTTACCCAAGTTTTCCTGAGAATTTTTGGCAGCTGAAAATGCGGGCAATGATTGAACCGGTACAAGGGCTGTGTTACAGTATAGACAAGCAGGCATAAAACGTGAGAAAAGGACAAAGGAGGAACGTCAATGGCGCACAGACCAAACATTTTAAAACTGGCGACCAAGATCAGTCTGGAAAGCCTGACATACACAGGCATCACTTACGACGACCCGGAATATAAGCTGCTGGAGCCCATTGTGGATGACGACATGTGTACGATCATGATGCACATGCGCCTGGAGGCCAACCGCACGGCGGAGGAGATCGCCCACCGCGCGAAGAAGGATCTGGCCTTTACGCAGCAGCAGCTGGATAAGCTCAAGATCGCGGGCGTCATCCGCAGCCGCGTGGTGAACGGCAGGCTCTGCTGGTACTATCCCATTTGGGTGCCGGGGATCATGGAGGGTGTACTCTCCAATCGGGAGCAGTGCGACAAGTATCCCGTGCTGGGCGAGTGCTTTGAGCGCTACACCCGTGAGCGGGTTTCCATGCTGGCCCCGTTCATGGATGTGGGCATGAACCTCATGCGCGTCATCCCGGTGCAGAGCGCCATCGAGAACAATTCCCGCAAGGCCAGCTATGACGAGGTGCACAAGCTCATTGAGGACGCCTGGGCCGTCTCGGTCGGTCCCTGCTCCTGCCGGCGTGCCCGCAGGCTCATGGGCGAGGGCTGCGGTCACCTGGAAGAGGACATGTGCATGTACCTCAACGACAACGCCAAGAACTATTCCGAGACCGGCGCGCATCGCCTGATCAGCAAAGAGGAGGCCTACGAGATCCTCAAGCGCGCCGAGGACAACGGACTGGTGCACGAGCTGAACGTGACCCCGGGCTATGACGACACCACCGCGATCTGCAACTGTTGCGGCTGCTCCTGCTTTGCCCTGCGCATCGCGGAGTATTTTCGCACCCCCGACGCCATCCGCACCAACTACGTCGCCCGGGTGGATAAGGACAAGTGTGTGGCCTGCGGTCAGTGTGTGGAAAACTGCCAGCTCAACGCGGTCAAGTTGGGACAGAAGCTGTGTCCCCGTCCGGCCAACGAGGAGCGGCCGGAGGAGACGGCGCGCAACACGCTCTGGAGCAGCAAGCGCTACAACCCAGACTTCCGTTCTAACCGCACCGACGTCATGCCGGAGGGCACGGCCCCCTGTAAGGCGGCCTGTCCCGCCCATGTACCGGTGCAGGGCTACATCAAGCTGGCCGCCCAGGGCCGCTACGGTGAGGCGCTGGAGCTTATCAAGAAAGAGATCCCTTTCCCGGCGGTCTGCGGCCGGATCTGCAACAAGAAGTGCGAGGAGGCCTGTACCCGCGGCGAGATGGACGCTCCGGTGGCCATCGACGAGATCAAGAAGTTCATCGCCGAGCGGGAGCTCGACGGCGCGACCCGGTATGTCCCGCCCATGATTAACCAGTTGGGCAAGCCCTATCCCGAGAAGATTGCCGTCATCGGCGCGGGGCCCGCGGGCCTGAGCTGCGCTTACTATCTGGCGGCCAAGGGCTACCCCGTCACGGTTTTTGAAAAAGAGCAGGTACTGGGTGGCATGCTGACCATGGGCATCCCCTCCTTCCGCCTGGAAAAGGACGTCATCAACGCAGAGATCGACGTACTGCGCGAACTTGGCGTGGAATTCAAAACCGGCATCGAGGTCGGGAAGGACGTGACGCTGGATTCTCTCCGCGGCCTCGGCTTCAAAGCCTTCTATCTGGCTGTCGGCGCGTCGAAGGGCGCAAAGCTCTCGATTCCCGGCGAGGAGTTGGACGGCGTCATGAGCGGCGTCGACTTCCTGCGCAGAATCAATCAGGGGCAGCGCCCGGAGATCGGGGATAAGGTCGCTGTTATTGGCGGCGGCAACGTAGCCATGGACGTGGCGAGAGCCGCCCTCCGCCTGGGAGCGGAGGTTACAGTCTACTACCGCCGGAGTGAGACGGAGATGCCCGCCGACCGGGATGAATTGGCTGAGGCCAGAGAAGAGGGCGTTGCCTTCCGCTTCCTGGAGGCACCGGCTGAGATCCTGGGCGAAGGCGCTGCCACTGCCCTGAAGCTGGAGAAAATGGAGCTGAGCGAGCCTGATGGGAAGGGTCGCCGCAGCGTGACGGGCAGCGGAGAATTTGAGACTGTCCCTGTCACGGCGGTGCTTTCCGCCACGGGTCAGCGAGTGGACCTGGGCGGCATCGGCCTTGCGACCGGCAAGCGGGGAACTGTGGAGGCCGACCCCGTCACCTGTCAGACGGCGGTGCCGGATGTGTTTGCCGGCGGGGATGTGGTCACCGGACCCCAGTTCGTTATCGACGCCATTGCGGCGGGCAAGGAGGCGGCGGTCTCCATCCACCGCTTTGTCCACGCGGGCCAGACCTTGACCCTTGGCCGCGACCATCGGGACTACCGCGCCTTCGACAAGGAGACGGTACAGATCGGTCTGGGCGGCTTTGACAGCGCGCCTCGGCAGAAGCCCGCCAAGGCGGAGGGCGCGGCGGCAAAGTCCAGCTTCAACGATCTGCGCGCGACCTTTACGGAAGAGCAGATCAAAACCGAGTGCGCCCGTTGCCTCGGATGCGGCACTGCGGTGGTGGACCAGTTCATGTGTGTCGGCTGCGGTATCTGCACCACCAAGTGCAAATTTGACGCCATCCACCTGGAAAAGGTCTACGACGCGGACAACCAGGAGTATTTCCATACCCTGGGCCGGATCGTGAAGAACGTCCCGAAGATCGGCGTCGGCGTCGTCAAGAAGCACATCGGGAAATACGGAGGCTGAGATGCACGAAATCGGCATCGTCCGCCAGCTCCTGCGGACGGTCACCGCCTTCGCGGAGGAAAATGGGATCGAAGAGATCCGCGAGGTGGTCGTGGACTGTGGGGAGCTGTCCTTGGTGATCCCGGAATATGTGCAGGAGCTCTATCCCCCGGTGGTCAAGGGCAGCATCCTGGAGAAGGCGAAGCTCACGGTGAACATCGTCCCCGGCCTTGCCGAGTGCGAGGACTGTGACGAGATCTTCAATGTGGTGGAGCACAAGGGCTTCTGCCCCAACTGCGGCAGCTTTGAGAAAACCGTCCTGAGCGGGAAAGAGTTTACCGTTCGGGAGATCGTTGTACCAGAATAAACAGCATTGTAAAGGAGGAAAAGCATGCAAAAGTACGATGTCATTGTCGTCGGCGCCGGCAATGGTGGCCTGTCTGCGGCGACGTATCTGGCAACTGCGGGAAAAAAGGTACTTGTGCTGGAGAAGCACAACCTGCCCGGCGGCTGCGCCACCAGCTTCCGGCGCGGCGCCTATGAATTCGAGGCTACCTTGCACGAACTCTGCCAGATGGGCGACGGCAAGGAGGGCCGTCCCCGCGGCGCGGTGCGCAAGCTGCTGGAGGATCAATACAAGCTGGACGTGGAATGGTGCGCTGCCCATGAATCCTTTGCCTCGGTGGCCACCGACCCGGACGGCTTCAACGTCTCCATGCCCGCCGGTGTGCAGGCGTTTATCGACGAGATGGAGCGCCAGGTGCCCGGCAGCCGGGAATCCATGACCACGGTGCTGGAGCTGGGCCGGATGCTGCATGACGGTGTGGACTGGCTGGCCGCCCATGACAACGAGCCCTCCCCGCCCGCCAAGGTGGAGATGCTGCTCAAATACTACGATCTGATGCGCGTGGTACCTGTGTCCACGGAGGAAATGCTCGACCGGATCGGCGTACCGGAAAAGGCCAAGAGAATCTTTGAATCCTACTGGACCTATGTATCAGCCGATTCCACCAACATGAGCTTTGCCGTCTACACCTATATGACCTATGTGTATCTGACGCACCTGCCCTGGTTTGCCAAGAACCGCAGCCATGAGATCTCCATGGCCTTCGACGCGCGGATCCGAGAGCTGGGCGGCGATGTCTGGTACAACACTGAGGTTAAAAAGATCGACATCGGGGACAACAAGGTCCGCGGCGTGGAGCTGGACGACGGCAGCTATATCCCCTGCGAGTGGGTCATCTCCAACCTCATGCCCCATGTGGTCTTTGACCGCATGGTCGATCCCAAGGAGATCCCCGAGCGCAACCTCAAAATGATGAACGCGCAGAAGCTGGCCCAGGCCGCCTTCACGGTCTATCTCGGCCTGGACGCCTCCGCGGAAGAGCTGGGCCTGAAGAACTACGACACATTCATGCGCTATACGCCCGACAACCGCAAGCAGTACCTCTCCTCCGACAGCATCGAGACTCACCGGGATATTACCTGCACCGTGCTGACCAATGCGCTGCCGGACGCGGCGGGAAAGAACAGGGCCTTTATCCAGTTTTCCAAGTTCTACACCGGCGACGCCTTTGAAAAGATCACCGAGGAGGAATACTTCAAGGTCAAGGACCGGATCGCACGGGATTGTGTGGAGCGTTACGAGGAGGTCACAGGTTGCCGTCTGCAGGGACACATCGAGGAGATCGTGGTGGCCTCACCCGTCACCTGGGCGCGCTATCTCGGCACACCGCGCGGCGATGTGTACGGCTATGAGCCTGCCACCTGGGACGGCATGTTCCCCCGCGTCCAGTCCGGGCACCATGAGGACTACACGGTCCATGGCCTGCGCTTCGCCGGCGGTCACGGCACCCAGATGGACGGCTATTCCCAGGCCTATCTGTCCGGCGCGGAGCAGGCGCGCTATATGCTGCTGGACATGAAAAAGGAGGGCAAGTAAGATAGCAAAATACTATTATGATAAAAAGGCCCTGAAGGGCCTGACGCCGTTCCCGTTCCTGGGCGAGGTCAAGGCCCGCAACGCGGTTATCGAGGCCGCGCCAACCACACCGCCCAGGTCCGTCTACAACGCCAACATCCTGGCCGGGCGTCTGCACCCGGCGGTGCAGTACTGCCGTATTCAGAAGGTGGAGGATCATGGCGACGCCAAGAGCTTCACCCTGGTCCCGGACGCGGCGAGGGGCACGGAGAAGCTGGCCTACTTCCGGGCCAGCCAGTATGTCTCCGTCGCACTGAACATCGATGGCGCGCCGGTGCGCAAGCCCTATACCATCCGCTCCAACCCCAAGGACGCGCTCGGCACGGAAGGGAACAGCTACACTCTCACCATCAAGCGCACAAAGCCCGCCTACGCCTCCGCCTGGATCCTGGAAACCTGGAAGGAAGGCGACGCGGTGGAGATCTCCGGACCTCTCGGTGACTTCTACTATCAGGATCTGCGGGACGCCAAACAGGTCATCGCCATCGCGGGCGGCTCCGGCATCACGCCCTTCTACTCGATGGCTGCCGCCATCGTGGACGGGATCGAGGACTTCTGCCTTACCATCCTCTACGGCTCCCGGACGGCGGACGGCATCTTGCTCAAAGAGGAGATCGAAGCCTTGGCCGAAAAGAGCGGAGGCAAGGTGAAGGTCGTCCATGTGCTGTCGGAGGAGGAAAAGGCGGGATATGAGCACGGCTTCATCACCGCGGAGCTGATTCAAAAGTACGCTCCGGAGGGCGATTACTCCGTCTTTATGTGCGGCCCGAAGGCCATGTACCTTTTCGGTGAGGAGCAGTGCAAAAAGCTGGGTCTGCCGAAGCGGCGCTACCGCATGGAGATGTCCGGCGATTACATGGGCGTGGTCAACAACCCGGATTACCCCAAGGACCAGATCGGCAAAAGTTACACGCTGACTGTGGACATCCGCGGGGAAAAGACTGTGATCCCCTGCAAGGCGGAGGAGAGTTTGCTCTGGGCTATGGAGCGCGCGGGCATCAAGGCTCCCGCTCATTGCCGCAGCGGCGAGTGCGGCTGGTGCCACTCGCGCCTTGCCAAGGGCGAGGTCTATATCCCAGTCGAAGCCGATGGGCGCCGCCTGGGCGACATCAAGTTCAACTGGATCCATCCCTGTGTCAGCTTCCCCCTGAGCGATATCGAACTCTGCGTCTTTCCGACGGCTGAGTAAGATCAACGTCAAAACAGGCCGCTGAACATGTCGTACCCCCCCTTTTGACCGTTTTTCACGCCTTTTATATACACACAGAATGTCTGCATCTGTCGAAAACAACAAGGAACAGATTCAATAAAAATCTGTTCCTTGTGTCAAGTTTATGCAGATGTGCCATAGGTGGAAACAAGAAGACGGTTCGCCAAAGCGCAGAGAGGAAGAAACGCCTTTCACCGCGTCATAGGAACACCGATACAGTTCAAAGAAAATCTCGTCATTGTCACTTTTGTCCGTTTTGTCACGCTCTCTTACAAGCACACACTATATCTGCATTTACCAAAAGCAAAAATGAACAGATGCCACCAGAATCTGTTCATTGTATCAAGTTTATGCAGATGTGCCACAGCATACAAATCCGAACCATATCTTCCAAGTTGGAGATGGGTTCGGATTTTGCTTTATCTTCGGGCAATTTCCTCCCTCCAATCGGAAGCCGAGAAAGCGGAAAAGAAGATGGTTAGGAGGATTTGTTATGTAGTTTTGCTCAGTTGTGAGTTCAGCATCGACACGGCCCGCGTGGAACTGAAATGTTCCGACGGTTCCATGCGGGCAATCAACTGCTGCGCCGTTGAGGACGAGTATGCCAAAACCATCCGCCAGCGCTCAGCGCTCGACTGACTGGCCTGCAACGTCCCGCTGGGGTATGCGGAGTTGGTGCTGGGCGGAGATGTGGAGGGGAATTCTCCCTCGCCACAGAGAATACAGCGATGCCTCTGTTCACCCGTTGCCGATCTGTTCGCCTTGCTGCGACTTCAAGGCCTTAAATACCAGTTGAATACAAAAAACAATAGTTTCATGTCGCTAATTAAATATATTCGCTTAACGGCAAAACAGATAGCTCCGGAAGCCAGCGCTCCCGGAGCTATCTGTTTATCTGGATTTACCACCGCCCCGCCCAGGTCGATGATTGCGGGATGGCTCTCTGTCACATGGTATACCGAACTCACACAGAGTAGCGGCTAGGTGCATCCCACGCTGGGGATGAAACGCGTGAGGATCAGAGGGTTCTATTGAAGCTTGGCATTATAGGCGTTGAGAACCGTGTATTTGAAGAAGCGCTGACCCGGGCTGAGACTCTTTCCTTTGCGATGGATCAGATTCACCGGCATCAGAAACGGATCGTCTTTGAGCCGGAGGACTTTGATCTTGGCGAGATCCAGGCTGGTCACCTCATCCAGGATCGTCCTGGCGATGAGGTTGGGGTTGTTCGCCACGAGATCGATCGTCTGGCGCGGACGGTTGCACTCGTACACGACATTCAGCTGAGCATGCTTTTCCTCAAAGAGCTTGCCCAGGTTGATCCGCGGCCAGCTCATCATGTCGCAGGCGACCATGGGACTGCCAGAAAGGTCGCCGACAGAGATCTCGTCATACTCTGCAAAGGGATGACGGAGGTTCACGATAATCACCTGCTGGACTTCGTCTATGGTCACCGATTCCAGAAGGTTTTCGTTCCAGGCCGTTCCATAGACGATGCCGAAGTCGCTCTCGCCTTCCAGCACGCGCTGGGTGCAGTTAGCGGAGTAGTCCTCTGTGAGCTTGATGGAAAAGTCCTGATTGCCGTTGATCAGGAGCTGCTGCAGGCTGGTGGGGAGGCGGACAATGATGCTCTCCGTGACGGTAATGTTGATCGGAATTTTCTCGTTGGCTTGATTGGAGAAATACGAATTGATCTCATTCAAGTGCCGGACAATACTCTCGGCCTCTTCCTTGAAAAACTTCCCGCTGTTGGTCAGGATCAGCCCTTTGGACTTGCGATAGAAGAGATCGCGCCCCAGCTCCGACTCCAGGCGGCGCATGGCCACACTGAGACCCTGCTGGGAGATATGCAGCTTTTCCGCTGCCTTCGACATCTTCCCGCAACGGCAGATTTCGAGAAAATAATAAAACTGGTTAATATCCACAAAACTAATCCTCTCTAATTCCTCACGCACGTTTAGACAAATCAGCAGAAACGTAAAATCAATCTGCCAATATACTACAAGTAGCAAGCATAATATACAACATATTCTTTAATTTGTAAAGAGAAGTTTAAGCTGCAACATTATTGTTTGTTCATTTTCAAGAAGCCGTTACAGTAGCGATTTGCTGCTCATTGTTAATGAACTGACAAACGATATAATTAGAGCATAGCATACCGTCTAGTATTATCGAAGAAAGGAGAAAAATGAAATGAATGAGACATCAAGAAAAACAGCGAACAGCTATGTCCATATCCTGGTGTTCTTTGGCCTGTTCGCGCTCTTTCGGTTCGTCCTGCCCGCACCGGCTCCCATCACACGGGCCGGCATGGGCGTCGTAGGTCTCTTCCTCGGTACCCTGTATCTGTGGATCCGGGTTGACATCGGTTGGCCAAGCCTGTTTATCCTCGGCATGATCTGCTTCACCGGCGTGACCAGCCCGGCAACGTTGCTGTCCAAGACCTGGGGCAACTCGATGGTGCCCTTCCTGGTGGCGGCTTTTCTGCTCAACATGGTTATGGCAGATACCGGCCTCTCCCGCCGCTTTGCCCTTTTCTTTATTACGAGGAAATGGAACCGCGGAAAACCCTGGCACCTGCTGACGATGTTTTTCCTGGCGGTTCTGCTGATGGGCCTTGTCTCCACCAGCTCCGCCATCACGGTCATGTTCATGGCGATCGCGGAGGAGATCTTCCGCATGACAGGGTACAAAAAAGGCGATCGGCTTGTCGAGGCGATGATGATCGGCATCTTTTGGGTCGCGCAGGGTGCGATGGCCTTTACCCCTATCTCCCACGTGCTGATCCCGATGATCTTCGAGTATATCGCCAATGACTTCGGTATCACGATCACCTATACCCGCTACTCGTTGGCATTCATCCTCGCCGGCATCGGCTTCTTCATCGGCTGGATGCTGCTGCTCCGCTTCATCATCCGTCCGAACGTCGAGAAGCTTGCGACTCTCGACATCGACGCGCTGAAGGCCACGCTCAAGCCTTGGAGCAAGCAGGAGAAGACCATCCTGGTCGTCTATCTCGCTGTCATCATCCTCTGGTGCTTCCCCGATGTCATCGCTCTGGTCCCGAGCCTGCGCGGTGTGGCGTCCTGGATGAGTTCGCTGGGCTCCGCGGCACCGGCCATGGTTGCGGTGGGCGTCCTTGCGTTCATCCACTACGACGGCGTCCCGATGATCGACGTGAAGGACTGCTGCCGCCGGCTCCCCTGGGGGAACGTGTTTATGATGGCAACCGTCATGGGCATGGGCTTCGTTTTCGGGCTGGACACGGTCGGTGTCAGCGCGTGGATCACCACCGTGGCGACCCCTCTGATGAGCGGGCTGCATCCCAATCTGTTCGTGCTGGTGGTGATCGCATTCATCACGATCATGACCGACTTCATCTCCAATACGCTCTCGGCCTCCATGTACGCTGTCATCATCCCCATCGCTTTGACGATCCCCGGCGTGAACCCGATCGTCGTGGCGCTGCTGATCGCGGCCGGCTGCAACAGCTCCTTCACCTTCCCCAGCGGCTGCCCGGCGGCGAGCCTTGCCTCCGGCGGCGGCTGGACGCGCGTCGGCTTCCAAATCCGCTACGGCTGCATGCTTAACACCTGGATGATCCTGATGTATTACTTCCTGGCTTATCCGCTGCTTTTGAAGCTGTTCCCGTACTGAGACGCCTGCAACGCCCGGGAAAAGGAGATAACAATGGAGTTTAAAAACATCTGCTTTGAGGTGCGCGATGCGGTGGGGTATATCACCCTCAACAACCCGCAAAAGCGCAACCCCATCAACATCGACACTCACCGCGAGCTGCGCGAGTGCTTCGATCTCTGCGACTATGATCCGGCGGTCCGCGCCGTCGTGATCCGGGGAGCCGGCGGAAACTTCAGCGCCGGCGGTGATCTTAACGCCATGAAAGCCCGGATCGATGCCGGGATCCGCGGGACGCGGCAAGTCTGCCGCGTCGGCGCGGAGACGAACCTGCGTCTGCTGAACGTCAAAAAACCGGTGATCGCCTGGATCGAGGGCGCCATCACGGGCGCCGGAATCTCCCTGGCCCTCGCCTGTGATTTTCAGATTATCTCGGAGACGTCCAAATGCGCGTTTTCCTTTGTGAACATCGGTTTTGTCCCGGATTCGGGCGCCGCTTATCTGGTAACCCGAGCTGTGGGGACGACCCGCGCAAAGGAGCTCTTCCTGTCCGGCCGCTTCTTCAGCGGGAAGGACGCCGCCGACTGGGGCCTCTTCACCGAAGCGGTCCCGGCCGAGCAGCTGGAGGAACGCGTTGGGTACTACATCCACAAGTACAGCCATGGTCCCTCGGTGGCCTATGCCGGAATCAAGACGCTCATCAACCGGGCGCAGTACGCGGCATACGCTGACGGCATTCAGGCGGAGATCGACGCGCAAGGGGACTGCGAGCTGACCGAGGATTATGTGGAAGCCGTCACGGCCTTCCTGGAAAAAAGGAAGCCGGTCTTCCGGGGCCGCTAAAGGGGGCGCCCGGCTATGTCTACCGGCGTTCTTGCGCTGATCGTCCTCGCGGTCTGCATCATCCTCTTTATCACCGAACTGATCCCCAGCAGCTTCACCGCTGTGCTCGGCTGTATGCTGATGTACTTCGTCGGTGCCTGCGACTTCAACGCCACCTTTGCCGGCTTCTCCAACAGCATCGTGGTGCTGGTCGTTGGGTCCATGATCGTCGGCGTCGCGATGTTCGAGACCGGTACCGCCCGGGTCATTGCCAAGCAGTGCATCCGCTTCTCCCATGGGCATGAGAAGGTCTTCATCTTCTTCGCGAGCCTGGTCAGCGGCATCCTCTCCGCTTTCCTTGCGAACACCGCCGTTGTGGCCTGCTTCCTGCCCATCATCGACAGCGTCGCCCGCTCCTCGAATATGAGCCGGAAGAACATGACCATGGCCATTACCTTCGGTGCGATGTACGGCGGCTCGATGACCCTGGTGGGTTCCACGCCGCAGCTGACCGCCAACGGGATCCTCGAGCCGGCGCTCGGCTACGGGGTGAGCATGTATCAGTATCTCGGGCCCGGCGCCTGCATCTTCATCGCCTATCTCCTTTATACGCAGCTCTTCGGCTACCGCAACGGCGTCCGCATCTGGGGCGACCGGCCTGAGGTCGAGAGCCTTGCCGAGGGCGATGCCGAGGACATCCTCAATGCGCCGGTGAAACGGACCAAGGTTGTGCTGATGCTGCTGATCTTTGTCGGAATGATCGTGTCCTATTCGATCCAGAAGATCCCCACCGCGATGACCGCCGCCATCGCGGGCCTCCTTTGCGTGGTGCTCCGGCTCTGCACGGAAAAGGAGGTATTCGCCGGCATCGCCTGGGGCCCCGTTTTCATGCTCGCTGGAACACTCGGCATCGCAACCGGGCTGAGCCAGTCAGGCGCCGGAGAGCTCCTGGCCAACGGCATGCTGGGCATCGTCGGGGAAAACGCCCCGCCGCTGCTGCTCTTCGCAGTCTTCGTGCTCCTTGCCACCGTCATAAGCAACTTCGCGGCGAATTCCACCACGGTCATCATCCTGCTCCCCATCGCTGTCAACTACTGCCTCCTCGCCGGCTGGAACCCCATCACGTTCACCGTCGGGATTGTGATTGCTGCGAACCTCGCCTGCTCTACCCCGATCGCACATCCGCAGGTGACGATGACCCTTGTCGCGGGCTACAAGTTCTCTGATTATATCCGCTATAACGGGATCATGCAGATCATCACGAATCTGCTGATCATCCTGACCACGCCCCTCTTTCTTCCCTTTGTCTGAAACCAATCACATTAAGGAGGCCGCTCAATGAACAATTATTTCCACATGCTCACCGACGAGCAGAAAGCCATCCGGGAAATGGTGCACCAGTTCGCGGATGAGAAGATCATCCCCATCTGCAAGGAGTGCGACGTCACCGGCCGCTTTCCAAGCGAGCTCTATAAGGAGGCCTTCGAGTTGGGCCTGACGACCTTCACGCTGCCGGAGAAATACGGCGGAATGGGCGGCGACATCTTTACCTACTCCTTGATCAAAGAGGAACTCGCCCGCGGCGACGCCGGCTTTTCCGGCACGGTGGCCGGCGCCTATATGGGCATCGTGCCCATCAAGGTGGCTGGTACCGAGTACCACTGGAAGCTCGCAGCCGACATCCTGACGCAGGGCGGTGCAATGTCCTTCACGCTGACGGAACCCAACGCCGGCTCTGACTCGGCGGCAATCCGAACCCAGTATGTGGTGGACGGCGACAGTGTCATCATCAACGGCACCAAGGGCTTCATCTCCAACGGCGAGGTCGCCGACATGTACACGCTTTTCGCAACCAAGGATCCCAGCCTGCGTGCCAAGGGGATATCCTGTTTCCTCGTCCCGCGCGACACGCCGGGCATCTCCATCGGCAAGCACGAGGACAAGATGGGCTACCGCAGCTCCTGCACCAACGATGTCATTTTTGAAGACGTCCGCATCCCGCTGAAGAACATGATCGGCGGCGAGGGCAAGGGCATGGAGGTCGTCAAGGAGTCCCTCGGCTATACCCGCCCGACCTCTGGCGCCGGCGCTGTCGGCAACGCGCAGTACGCCTACGAGTGCGCGGTAGAGTACTCCAAGACCCGCGAGACCTTCGGCAAGCCCATCTATAAGAACCAGGGCATCTCCTTCATGCTGGCCGATATGTACATCAAGCTCGAGGCTGCCCGCCAGATGGTGTGGCATGCCTGCAAGTGCGCCGACGCCGGCATCCGGGATACACGCCTCGCCTCCGCGGCCAAGGTCTTTGCCTCCGATATCGGCATGCAGGTCTGCACCGACGCCGTCCAGGTCCTCGGCGGCTATGGCTACTGCCGCGATTATCCGGTGGAGAAACGCTTCCGCGATGCCAAGATCTATCAGATCTTTGAGGGCACGAACCAGATCCAGCGGAAGATCATCTCCGGCGACATCATCTACAACTGAGCGGGCGGAAGAGAACAATGAAGATTTTGGTTTTTGTCAAACAGGTCCCGGATACCGATACTGTCAAGCTGGATCCGGTCACCGGCAACCTGAGGCGGGAAGGGGTCGTCAGCACCGTGAACCCCGCCGACCTCAACGCGGTGGAGGCCGCACTCCGGCTGAAGGAGGCCAGGGGCGGGACCGTAACGGCTGTCACCATGGGGCCCCCGCAGGCCGCCGAGGTCCTGAAGAAGGCCCTCGCCCTCGGCTGTGATGATGCCTACCTGCTTTCGGACCGAGCCTTCGGCGGGGCCGACACGCTCGCAACGGCCTATACGCTCTCCCGGGCGGCGGAGAAAATCGGCGACTACGACCTGCTGCTCTTCGGCCGTAACGCCGTCGACGGCGATACCGCGCAGACGGGCCCGGCCACGGCCGCTTTCCTCGATCTGCCACAGGTGACGCTCGTCAGCTCGCTGGAGCTGCGTGACTCCTGGCTCTACTGCGAGCGGACACTGGAGGAGCGCATCGAGCTCGTGCGGGTCAAGCTACCCGCGGTGGTCTGCGTGTGCCGGGAAATCAATACCCCGCGCTATCCCACACTCATGAACATCATGAAGGCGTCCAAAAAGCCGCTGACCGTCTGGGGCGCCGCCGACATCGAGGCGGACACCGCGCAGACAGGAGGCAAGGGTTCTCCCTCTTCCACCAAGAAGGTCTTTGAACCGGAAAAACGGAACACCGATACGGTCTATTTCAGCGGCAGCGCTGAGGAGATGGCCGCACAGTTTGCGGATCTGCTGGAAAACCAGCATCTGCTTTGAGGAGGGCGGACCATGCAGAAAGATAACGTTCAGGGCATCTGGATCTTTGCCGAACAGGAAAACGGAGCGCTGCATCCGGCCGTTTTCGAGCTGCTGGCGAAGGCGCAGGAGCTTAAGGCTCACAACGGTGAAGCCATCACGGCGGTGTTGCTTGGCGATCAAGTCGAAGCGCTGGCCCCCGCGTTGATCGCTGCCGGTGCGGATGGCGTGCTGCTTGCCGAGGAGGAAAACCTCGCCGCGTACAGTGCGCGGCCGTATCAGCAGGCGTTGACGCAGCTCGCGGAAAAGTACTGCCCGTCCATCCTTCTCTACCCGGCCACGCCCATGGGACGGGATCTCGCACCGCGCATGATGGTGAGTCTGCACACCGGCCTAACCGCCGACGCTATCGACCTCGGTTTCGACGAGGACGGCGTCTTCTATCAGACGACCCCGGGCTACGGCGGGAGTATCCTCGCCCATATCGTGATCCTCGAGAAGCGTCCTCAGATGGCGACAGTTCGCACCGGGCTCTTTGCCCCGCTGCAGCCTGATCCGCAGCGGACGGGGGAGATTCGGCGGGAAAGCGTCTCCGTGGAGCTGGACGACTCCTATGAGCTGCTCGGCTGTGAGCCGAAGGTCGTCAGCGGTGTCCCTATCGACAAGGCGGAGATCCTGGTCAGCGGCGGCCGCGGCATCAAGGACGAAGCGGAGCTCGCCCTGCTGCGGGAGCTCGCGGACGCGATGGGCGCGGAGATCGCCTCCTCCAGACCTCTAGTCGACGGCGGCCTTCTGCCGCACAGCAAGCAGATTGGCCAGTCAGGCGCGACGGTCAAGCCGAAGCTGATCGTGAACGTCGCTATCTCCGGCTCCGTCCAGTATCAGATCGGCATGAACGGAGCCGCATGCATCGTGAGCATCAACAAGGCGGCCGGCTCACCCATCTTCGATATCTCCCACTACGGCGCAGTGGCTGACTTTAAGAGCCTCGTGCCGGCGATGACGGCCGAGATCAAAAAGCGCAAGGCATAATTAAATATACAGAGAGAAGGAGAGAAACTATGGCAAGAGTACTGGAAGGGATCCGGGTAATCGACTTTACCAATAACGTCGCCGGTCCCTGCTGCACGGCCATGCTGGCCGACATGGGCGCCGAGGTCATCAAGATCGAGCGCCCGGTCGCGGGCGACGACTCCCGCGGCAATGTCCCCCGGCTGGAAGGGAAGTCCCTGAACTTCAACTGGTACAACCGCGGCAAGAAGTCCGTCGAGCTGTTCCTCAAGGATCCCGAGGCGGTTGAGCTGATCCTTAAGATGATCGCGGACGCGGACGTGGTCGTCGAGAGCTACAAGCCCGGCCAGATGAAGAAGTACGGCCTGGACTATGAGGCCGCCTGCAAGGTCAATCCCAAGATCATCTACTGCTCGATCTCCGCCTGCGGCCAGACCGGCGCCTATGCCTGGCGTCCCGGCTTCGATGTGATCGCACAGGGCATGAGCGGCTTTATGGACATGCAGGGCGATCCCGACGGGGATCCGGTGAAAAGCGGCGTGACGGTCGGCGACTATGTGGGTGCCTTTAACGCCTACGGCGCGATCATGACGGCGCTGTACTACCGGCAGAACTCCGGCGAGGGTCAGTTTATCGACATCTCCCTGCTCGACGGCCTGGTCAGCATCATGACCCCGATCGAAGGCGCCGCGACGCTGGATCTGAAGCCCACGCGTGCCGGACGCCATCACAACACCCTGGCCCCCTACGGCATCTACCGCAGCGACAAGGGTGAGAGCGTGATCATCGCCGCTTTCAGCGCGGGCCAGTGGTCCAAGCTCTGCAGCGCGATCGGCCGGCCGGATCTGCTGGAGGACGAGCGCTTCGCTTCTATCGGTCTGCGCGCCAAGAACATCAAGGATCTGGAAGCAATCCTGCAGGGATGGCTGAGCTCTTTCGACACGATCGAGCAGGCCACCGACATTCTGGACAAGGCGGGCGTTGCCTGCTGCAAGATCAAGTCGGTGAACGAGGTGGCGCACGACCAGGCGCTCTGGGACCGCGGATCACTCACCGAAATTGAGCTCCCGCCCAGCTTCACCGAGCATCGGACTTACAAAGCGAGAGGACCCTGGATCCAGTATTCCAAGACCCCGATGGAAATGCGCCGTGCCCCCGACCTGGGCGAACACAACTACGAGCTTCTCGGCAAGTACGGTTGGAGCAAAGAAAAGGTCGACGAGAGGGAAGCGCAGTGGTCCAGCAGCTTCAAAAAACAGTGAATCCGTCAGCAGTCGCTGATTGATCAAAAATTAAGGAGGATTATTCATGGAGAAGACAAAGACACCAAGAAGCTGGTACATCGACATGGCCATCGTGGTCGTTGTATATCTGCTGTTCCAGTTCGTTATCCCCGCACCGGCCCCCATCACCCATGCTGGTATGGGCGTTGTCGGTATTTTCCTCGCAACGCTGTATCTCTGGATTAAAGTCGACATCGGCTGGCCGAGTCTGCTGTTTGTCGGTATCGTCGGCATGACCGGTGTTGCTACCCCGACCAACATATTCTGGCGCACCTGGGGCAATGTCATGGTCCCGTTCCTGGTCTGCGCATTCATGTTGAACATGGTCATGGCGGACACCGGCCTCACCCGCCGCTTCGCTCTCGCCTTCGTCACCGCCAAGCGCAACCGCGGCAAGCCCTGGCGCATCATGATCATGTTCTTCCTCGCCGTCATCCTGATGGGCCTCGTCTCCACTTCTTCCGCCATCTGCGTGCTGTTCATGGCCATTGCGGAGGAGATGTTCAACATGACCGGCTACAAGAAGGGCGACCGCCTTGTAGAGGCGACGATGATCGGTATCTTCTGGATGGCGCAGGGCGCCATGGCCTTTACCCCGATCTCCCACGTTCTGATTCCGGCCATTTTTGAAAACATCCTCAACGACTTTGGCGTCACCGTTACCTATGGCCAGTTCTCCGCGCTGTTCATCCTTGTCGGTATCTGCTTCTTCCTGGGCTGGATCGTCATCTTCCGCTTCATCATCAAGCCCGACGTCGAAAAGATGGCCGACCTCGACATCGACGCTCTGAAGGCTACCCTCAAGCCCATGTCCAAAGAAGAGTGGACGGTCCTGGTTGTCTACGGTCTTGTCATCATCACCTGGTGCTTCCCCGACCTGATCGGCATGGTCCCCGGTCTGAAGCCCGTTGCAAAGTGGATGTCCTCCCTCGGCTCCGGTGTGCCTCCCATGGTCGCCTGCGCCATCCTCTGCATGATCCGCTACAACAACAAGCCCATGCTCGATTACAAGGATTGCTGCCGCCGTATCCCCTGGGGTTCCGTGTTCATGATGACTGCCGTTATGGGTACTGCCTATATCTTCGGCCTTGAGAGCTGCGGTGTCACCGCCTGGATCACCCAGACCATGGCTCCCGTTATGAGCAAGCTCAGCCCCGCCATGTTCGCACTGATCGTCATCATCTTCATCAACGTGATGACAAACTGCATGTCCAACACCCTCGTCTCCTCCATGTATGCCGTCGTGGTGCCTCTGGCCCTGACCGTCGCAGGTGTCAACCCCATTGCCATCGCTCTGCTCGTGGCGGCCGGCTGCAACAGCGCCTTCACGCTGCCCAGCTCCTGCCCCGCTGCCGGTCTCGCCTCCGGCGCCGGCTGGACGCGTGTCAGCTTCCAGGTTCGTTATGGCGCGCTGCTGATGGTATGGCAGATCATTCTGTACTTCGTCGTTGCGTATCCGCTGCTGCTCAAGTTCTTCCCCTTTGCCGGATAATGTTCCCTTTTCACTCCGTTTCCCCCCGCGCTTCCGGTCTCTGACCGGAAGCGCGGGAGAGAGAACGCGATGAGTTATGTTTTACGGAGGTTTTTATGAAACAGATCAAAACAGTTGTAACGGAACGCCTCGGCATCCAGTACCCGATCATCGCGGCCTGTATGCAGTGGATCTCCAAGGCGGAGCTTGTTGCTGCCGTCTCGGAGGCCGGCGGCCTCGGTGTCCTCTCTTCTTCCACCTTTTTCACGGCCGAGGATCTGCGCGCGGAGATCAACAAGGTTCGCAGCCTGACGAGCAAGCCTTTCGCTGTGAACATAACCTTCCTGCCGGCTTCCTTTGAGCCGGATTTCGACGGCTATATCCGCGTCTGTCAGGAGGAAGGCGTCAAGATTATCGAGACGGCAGGCCGTATCCCGAGCCCCGAGCGGGTCGAGGGGATCCGCAAGTGCGGCACCTGGATCCACAAGTGCACGATCGTCAAGCACGCGCTGAAGGCCCAGAACAACGGCTGCGACATGATCGTCGCGGACGGCTTTGAGTGCGCTGGACACCCCGGTGAGAACGACATCGGAACGATGGTCCTTACCCCGGCCATGATCCGGAACCTCAAGGTCCCCGTTATCGCCGCAGGCGGTATCGGCACGGGCCGTCAGATGGCGGCCGCCCTGATGCTCGGCGCGGAGGGCGTCTATATGGGGACCCGCTTCCTGCTGACCGAGGAATGCCCTGTGCTCGACAGCGTGAAGCAGCAGATCGCCTCGACCGCGAGCGAGATGGACACCATCCTGATGCTCCGGAGCTATGTCAACACCACGCGTGCCTATAAGACGGAGATGACCAAGAGCGTCGTTGCCCGTGAGAAAGAGGGCAAGCCCTTTGCCGAGATCGCGCCGGACATCAACGGCGGCCAGGTGCGCAAGATGTTCTTCGAGACCGGTGATGTCAACAACAGCGCCTACATCTGTGTCGGTCAGACGGTTGGTGTGGTGGATGATGTGCTGCCGGTCAAGGATGCCATTGAAAAGGTCATGACCGAGTGCGTGGCGACTCTCTCCAAATTCGACGTTAAGACCTGATACACGGTAACTTAAAACGGACACTGTCCGAAAGGACAGTGTCCGTTTAATGAATACAACTCGCAGGAAATCCGACGAAGCAACCCGTTCACCAGCTGCCATCCGTTCCGCCATGCTGTGGTTTCAAGACGTCAGATAGCGGCCGAAAGCATAGTTTATTGGTTTTTATAGATAAAGGCAGCTCCGGAAGCATCGCTTCCGGAGCTGCCTTTATCGTTGGAATCATTCCGGTATATTCAGTCCTTTCAATGGATGCAGATCCGCACGATTCCATTTTGTGCTTGACAGAATCCCGGAAAGCTGGTGGAATAAAGAAAATCGGATCGGTCAAGCGAAAAAAGGACGTTTTCTCAGCGTGCCAGTGTCAGGCCGCCGTCGATGGCGATCACCTGGCCATTGACGTAGGTGGATGCCGGGGAGAGCAGGAAGAGGATCAGACCGGCAACTTCCTCCGGACGGCCTG
Source organism: Eubacteriales bacterium (assembly GCA_030531505.1). Classification (GTDB taxonomy): domain Bacteria; phylum Bacillota; class Clostridia; order Oscillospirales; family Oscillospiraceae; genus Limivicinus. Next base: position 91,558 of record JAUNNH010000005.1, on the reverse strand, counting down.
GCCTCCCCATGGGATTGATACGCTGAATGCTCTTCATGTATTCGCTCTCCATGGCTTCATGGTTGCGAGGTGTGTGGATCGGGCCGCCGGGGCAGATGCAGTTCATGCGGTATCTGCCGCGCTCATGGATGTTCAGTTCTACCGCCTGGTGCCGGGTGTAGCCTGCAATGCCTGCCTTCGCCGTAGCATACCAGGGGTCGCCGCCGCCCGCCTCAAACACACCCGCCACAGCGGATACGTTGACGATGGCCGCGCCGAACTCCGGCTCCGTCGCCTCAAAGGCGAGGCAGACACGGTGGATCATGCTGCAGGCGATCCCTACCACCTGCTGGTAGTTCCATTGGGTGTTGAGCATCTTGGGCCCGGCGATATTGGCCAGATACTTGGGCTTGCAGAAGGCCAGCGTCTCTTCCATCGCTTTCTGCACGCCCTCGTCCGAGGCCAGGTCAGCTCCGATGGCCTTGATGTTTTCACCGAACTTTCCGGCTCGGGTGATGGTCTCCTCAATCCCCTGGGGGAAGATATCCCAGGCGGCCACGCGGTAGCCGCTCTGCGCCGCCAGAATGGCCGTTGCGGCACCGATGCCGGACGCAGCGCCGGTAACGATGATGCCGGTGCCCGGCTTGTCGGTCCAGCCGCCAAAATCGATCTCGGGTTCTCTGTAGTTGATAGCCATGAACAAGCACTCCTTTGATTGGTTTTGTAAGTTCAGTATAGCAGTCCTGCGCCCCGGTGCACAAAAAAAGCGAAAAAGGCACGTTTGTGCTCTTTCGCAGACAGAAAAGGGTGAAAAGATATGAATGAACGCGAGCTTCACAAGCTGAGCCGTCTGGCGGAGATTGCCTCGCTGTATTACGAGCGCGGCTTTTCGCAGTCCGAGATATCGGAAAAGCTCTGCATCTCCCGCTCCCGTATCAGCCGCCTCCTGCAGGAGGCGATCGACCGGGGCGTGGTGGAAATCAACGTGCACTACTCGCTGGAGCGCCACTATGAGCTTGAGCTTCAGCTCAAGGAGCGCCTCCGCCTGAGACAGGCCCGCGTGCTCAACAACCGCGGCAAGACCGCCGAGGGGATCCAAAGCGGTGTGAGCAGTCTCGCTGCTGACTACCTGCAACTCTTCATCCGTCCGGATCGGATCATCGGGCTGAGCTGGGGAAAGCTGCTCTCTGGGGCGATCGAACTGATGGAGTTTCCCAGTCCGGTGTCCTGTCGTTTTGTCCAGCTGGACGGGAGCGAACCGCTCTGCGGTTTGCCGTGCGCAGACGAGAGCCCGGCCGCGCAGCTTGCCAGCCGCTCCGGCGGCACCGCCCACCTCCTGGAGGTACCACCCTTCCTGCCGGACGCCGTTGCACGCGCCGCATATTTCTCCGAGGAGGGGAATGCGGTCGTTCGGAACATGCAGCGTTACTGTGATCTCGCTGTCATGTGCCTTGAACCCATTGAGCTCTTCCCGGGGGAACAGAACCGCTCACCGTATCTCAGCGAAACCTGCCTGTGCGAGGCGATCGGCCTGAAAGCGCTCGGGACATACGGCGGCCGCTTCCTTGGACGGGAGGGACAGGAACTGGACTGCGCCTGGAACCGCGCCTTTACCGGCGCAGCGCTGCGGGATATCCGGCAGGCCGAGGAGATCGTATGCCTTGCCTCTGGGAGGCGGCAGGTCCCGCTGCTGCGCGCGGCGCTTTCCGCCGGGCTGGTCGATACGCTGATTACGGACGGGACGACCGCGGCCCGCCTCCTGCGGCCGAACGACACGACCGCCGGCCCGGACTGACACAGCTCAGCATTTCTCGCGCAGTCGCTCGAATTTCACGATGGGGTACTCCCCAAAGTTGCCGATATAGAGATTTCCGTGGCTGTCTCCGGTCATACTGTGCCCGCTGAAGCTGGTCTTGCGGTGCCCGATCTCTGCGATGAGCACACCGTCCATATCAAAGATGGAGATCCGACCGTCCATCTCGCTGACATAGAGATTCACACCGTCCGACCAGAGCTCTCCGGGATACAGGAGGCCGTCCAGTATGGTGAGAAGTTCACCGGATTCGCTGAAAGCCTGTACGCGGTCGTTGTCCCGGTCAGACACCCAAAGGCGGCCGCAGGCGTCATGAAAGATGCTGTGGGGGATGTTGAAGTGTCCCGGTTCCTGGCCGGGCCCGCCCCAGGTGCGCAGCAGTGTTCCGTCGGGAGCAAAGGCGTGGACGGCGGCGTTGCCGTAGCCGTCCGAGGCGAAGAGCTTCCCGTCCGGGGTCTCAATCAGCTTGGTAGGCTTGTTGAAGGGTGCCCCGGCGCGCCGGATGGTCAGATAGGCCAGATAGGTGTTGAGGCTAGCCGGATCGACCCCGGTGTCGGAGGGAACATGAGGCGTTCCGAGGGTCTGGATACAGCGGCCGGCTTGATCGAATTTCCGCGCGACGTGAAAGCCGTCATCGGTGATCCAGAGCTCATGCGCGCGATTGAGGAACATGCCGTGCACACGGCCGATCTCCTCGTCGAGTTTCACGAAGTCCAGGAACGAGCCGTCCGGAGCGAAGCGGGCGATCTCGTGCCCTTTGACCCGGCATGCGGCATATAGCACGTCGTCAGGATCCATCATGAGAGCAGCTACCTCACAGCCGACGAGCTCCTCCGGGAGCCGGACGGCGTCGTTTCGGACGCGAAAGGCGAACTCGCCGCTCCGATAGATGAGCTCACAGGGGACTGTGTTTTCCCGCGGCGCGGCGGATAGAGGCCTCCAGCGGAAGCGATTTTCGTTCATGACCCGTCCCTTCCTGTCCCTGGAGCGAGCCGCTCCAGCTTGTATAAGCCGCCCCCCTCAAGCAGGGAGCTGAAATACAGATTCCCGTGCGTGTCGACAGCAAGGCTGTGTGCAGCAAAGTGCGAAGCGTAAAACCCGAGCTGCGCGAGTACCGTCAGGTCATAGTCCAGGATCGTGATGCGTCCTTCGCGCTCAGCCACATAGAGGAACTGCGCGTCAGCGGCGACGGCCAGGGGATACAGCAGCCCGCCGATGACTGCCAGTAACTCCCCGTCTGAGCGGAACACCTGCACACGATCTGCTTCGCAGTCCGCCACGAGAACGCGGCCTCTCCCATCCACACACAGATCATGTGGGATCGTAAAACGACCTGGCTCTTTCCCCATGCCGCCCCAGGTCCGGAGCAGTGCCCCACCGCTGTCAAAACGGTGGACGGCCGCATTGCCATAGCCGTCGGCGACAAAAAGCTCGCCGTCGGGGCCTGCCGCGAGACCGGTGGGGGCATGGAAGGGGCCGGCAAGACGCCGGATCGTCTGATAGCGCCAGCGGGACGGCGCACAATCGTCGTTGATACCCGAATCGGACGGCAGGCCGCAGGAACCGAGCGCTCCAAGCAGCCGGCCGTCTTTGTCGTACCGCAGGACGATATGCCGGTCCTGACTGCTCAGCCAGAGCGTCCCGTCTCCGGAGAGGCAGACGCCGTGGACCGCTCCTGTGAGGTGCCGATCGCCCAACTTCTTAAGAAAAGAGCCGTCGGCGGCGAAGACCGCCACCGGACAGTCTGGCGCGTTCGTTGCCGCGTAGAGGCGGCCTTCGCCGCTCCAGGCCAGGCCGGAAAACGATGCCCGATCCAGCGCGGGGGGAAGCTTGGCCCAGTCCCAGCTACAGCGAAAACGAAAGGGACCGCTGCAGAGGAGCTCCTCCGAAGGGAGGAGATTCCTCTGCCGGGACCGGGTCTGTCCCCGCTTCAGGCGGCTTTCCATGTATTCGTATTGCATACAACACCTCCGAGCGGATCGGCTGATTCAGATATCCAGCGCGGCGTGATGGCCCTGGTAGGTGGCCTTGGTAATGGTGCCCACCGCGTTGGCGTCGCCGATCACGCGCACCCAGGGCGCGCAGTCGTAGAGCTCCTGCGCCACGTTCCAGCGGGGCCGCTGCCCCAGCGCACAGATGACCGTGGTGCCGGGGACGAGGACCTTCTCGCCCTCCTTCGTCTCGCACCAGATGCCCTCTTTGGTGACTTCCAGGCCCTTGTAGCCGGTGTGCACGGTGACGAGCTTGTTGAGCTTCTCCAGCAGCAGCGGGCGCTGCCGGATCACGGAGTCCAGCGCCACGTCCTCGCGCATCTCGACGAGGTGGACCTTTCTGCCTTCCATGCCCATGTGGATGGCGCACTCCACGCCGGAGATGCCGCCGCCGAAGACCACGACAGAGTCGGTGATGGACTTCTCGTGCTTGTACTGGTCGTTCACGAGAATGACGTTCTCGCCGTCGAGGCCGGGGATCGGCGGGCGCAGCGGGGAGGAACCGGCCGCGATGATGATCGCGTCGGCGTGGTAGGCGTCCGCAAACGCCTTCGTGACCTCCTGCCCGGTGACGATCTTCGCCCCGGCTTTTTCCGCCAGACGCTTGTAGGTCTCGCTCAGCTTGAACATCTCCTGCTTGAAGGGGAGCACTTCCTCGCTCTTGAGGATGCCGCCCACTTTGGTCTCCTTTTCGCAAAGGAGAACGTCATGGCCGCGTCTGGCTGCGGTATAAGCGGCATACAGACCGCCGGGGCCGCCGCCCACGACGAGAACGCGCTTCTTCACAGGCGCCGGCGTGATCTCCATGCCCTCGTCCTCGCGGCCGATGATCGGGTTGATGGCGCAGCGCCTCGTGCCGGTGGCGGCGCGCTCGGACATGCAGACGAAGCAGCGCATGCAGTGGACGATCTCATCGTCCCGGTTTTCCATGACCTTCTGGGGCAGGAAAGGATCGGCCAGCAGCTGACGGCCCATCTCCACGATGTCCGCTTTTCCGCTTGCGATGATCTCCTCCATCTGCGCGGGGTCGGAAAGGCCGCCGATGGTGGCCACGGGGATGGAGACGTGCTTCTTGATCTCGGCCGCCAGATACACGTTGCGGCCGTGCTCCTCGAACATGCTGGGGTGGGTGATGCCGAAGGTGCGCTGGTAGGTGCCCGCGGTCACGTGCAGCAGGTCCACATAGGGCTCCAGGATCTTGGCGATCTTGATGCCCTCGTCCAGATCGTAGCCCTCGGGCACGAATTCAGACCCGGAGAGACGGAACTCGATCGGGAAGCCGGGACCGACCGCGGCGCGCACGGACTTCAGGATCTCGATGGCGAGGCGGCAGCGGTTCTCGGTGGAGCCGCCGTACTCGTCGGTACGGTGGTTGAACATGGGAGAGAGAAACTGGTTGATGAGCCAGCCGTGACCGCCATGGACCATCAGCATCTCAAAGCCGGCCCGCTTGCAGAGGCCTGCCACATGGCCGTAGGCGGCCACGATCTCGGCGATCATCTCCTTGCTCATGGCCTTGTAGGGAACGCCGTCGGCCCGCATGCCGTCGTCGGCCGACCACTGGTTGAGGCCGTGCTGCTTGGTTTTGTCGGTCATATAGGTGCCGGCAAACATGCCGGAGTGACTCAGCTCCGCGCTGGGGATGGCGCCGTGACGGCGGATCGCGTCCGCGGCGTAGGTGGCCTTGGGGAGAGAGTTCAAAATGCTCTCATCCAGGCGGTAGGCGTGGCTGCCGTCGCTGGGGTGCACCATCAGCTCACTGATCGTGACCGCCGCGCAGCCGCCCTTGGCGCGGTATTCGTAAAAGGCCTGGGACTTGGGGCCGATGCAGCCGTCGAGTTCGATGTCTGTGCCGCCCATGGGGGTGGAGAACATGCGGTTGCGATACCAGACGTTGCCGATGCGGATGGGTTTACAAAGGTTCGGGTACTTGCGTTCCATGCTCAGCCCTCCGCATCCAAGATGTATACCGCGATCTCATTCGTCTCGCGATTGGCCGCCAGCAGGCAATCCTCACGGCCTCGGCGGAAGTGCAGCACATTTGCCGCGCCTGCGCCCTGGTCGAGGGTGTCATACACATATTGATCACCGTTCCAGTAGAGGGCGAGAAGGTCCCGGTCCTCCTCCCGGTTGCCGATGAAACCGTAGACGCGTCCACCAATCTCCGCGCCCCAGATGGCATGCAGGAAGGGCAAACGCTTCGGGTGGCGATAGACTTCGGCAAAGTGCCCGTCGATCTTCTTGTGGACCGTGAGCGTGTCGCCGTGGAAGGGGGAGAGCACAAGCAGTTCGCGCTCGCCGTCGCCGTCAAAGTCGAGATAGAGGATGTCACTGGAAGGCATGTCCAACAGCTGCGTCTGCTCCCACTCACCCTCTGCGTCAGCAGGCGGCACGATCTTGTAGACGCCGTTTTCACAGGCGATCACAGCAAAGCTGCCCGACTCGTCGTGGCAGATCTCGAAGCCGTGGTTTTTGTAAAGTCCACTCATCAGCGGGGTGAGCGTGAGCGGATGAGCGGCGCTGTAGAGGGTGATGTCCTCCGGGAGCGGAGCGACCCAGACGCGCCCGGGGCAAGTCCAGTCGTTCTTGAAGGCGTGGGCGGATTTGAGACTGCAGGCGATGAGATAATACTGTCCGCCGCGCTCCAGCACGCCGAAGCGATGCACAAAGGGCAGCTCACAGAGCACCTCGCAGGTCCACACGCCGTCGATCTTGCGGTAGTATACGATCTTCGCCTCGGCGGAGTCGTTGGGCGAATAGAACTTCTGGGTCGCCATAAGGATGGGCTGGCCGGGCACCTGACAAACCGTCATGACGCCGCCGGGACCCTCCCACAGGGTATCACAGTGCTCACCCGCGAGCGTAAAGCTGTAGCAGGGATTGCGCTTCTCTGCGGCCGCAACGAGATGATCCGTCCCGTCATAGCGGAAGGTGCCGAGCGCATAGCATTTTTCCAGAGAGCCGATAACGTGTTTTGTCGCTTTCATGTTTTGTTTCCCCTTATTGTGGTTGTGTTTTCGGATTCCGGTCTGCGCCGGAAGAGAAAGGGGGCTGCCGTTCCGTGATCGTGTGCGGCAGCCCCGTGCTTGGTTCTTAACTTTTTTACAGAAGCTGCGGCGTTATACGCCTGCGCGTCAGTCGGCGAAGTAGGCGTCCTTCAGGTTGAGACGGAAGAGGCTGACCTTCTCGGCGCCGACCAGCTTGTCGTTGACGAGCGTGTAGTCGTTGACCTGAGACAGAGGCAGGCTGTACAGATAATCGGTGAGGTACTTGGCCTGGAAATCCTGCCACAGAGCCAGTCTGGCCTCGCTGTCCATGGTGACGGCGATCTCGTTGATAGCGGCGATCATGTCGGCGCTGGCGGGATCGTTTTCAAAGTGAGCGGTGGAAGCCAGAAGGTTGGTGAAGTAGTCCAGATAGGTGGTGCCGACAGCGGAGATGCCGCGCAGATGCACGTCCCAGCCGTTGACGTCCTTGATCATGGAGGCCCAGGCGGACTTATCGACGTTGACGATGTTCATCTCGATGCCGACCTGCGCCAGGTAGTTCGCCATCATCTCGCCCACGGCGGTTCTGGCAGCGTCGCCGCCGCCCACCAGGTAGATCAGCTTGACTTCGCCTTCGCCGTAGCCGGCGGCGTTGCGGCACTCGACGGCCTTCTCAGGATCATAGGGATAGGGCCAGTTCTCGCTCAGGTCCACGATGCCCTCGGCAGTCTGGGAGACGATGCTGGAAGCGGTGGTCGTGCCGACACCGTAAACGGTCTCGTTGATCGCGTCCATGTCGATGGCGTAGCAGAGAGCCTCGCGGAGGTTCTTGTCGCCGAGGATGCCGGAGCAGTTGAAGCCCAGAACATACTGCTGGGTGCCCTGATTCTGCCAGTAGGTGATGCCTTCGCCGTCATAGTTGCCGGCCAGGACGTCCTTGACGTCGGTGGTCGCGGGGTCGATCACGACGTCAACGCCGCCGGTCTCCAGCTCCATCAGCGCGACGGAGGCCTCGGCGATCATGCGGATACGGACATGCTTGATGATGGGGGCGCCGCCAAAGTAGTCGTCATTGGCCTCGAGATCGATGTAGTCGCCGGAGACCCAATCGGCCAGCTTGTACGGGCCGGTACCGATCGCAGAAGTGGAGTAGAATTCGGCGAGGGCTTCCTCACCGCCCAGCTCGTTGTAGTACTGCTCGCTGTAGACGGGGATCATGACGCCGAGGAAGTAGAAGACGCTGGCGTTGGGCTGGGTGAAGGGGACATGCAGTTCGTTGCCGTCAACGCTGATGTTGGCATAGTCGATGAAATCAAAGCCGGTCAGACCTTCATACAGCTTGATGGAGAAGGCCACGTCGGAGGGGTTCATCGGATAGCCGTTTGAGAAGGTGACGCCCTCGCGGATGGTGAAGGTGATGCCCATGCCGTCCTCGTCCATCTTGTAGTCGGTGGCAATGGAGTTGTCGCCGAGGATGAACTGGATGTTGCCGTCCTCGTCACGCTGGGCCTCCATCAGAGAGTTGCAGACAAGACTTCTCAGACGGGTGACGTTGTCAGCGGTGGAGTTGTGGTAGTCGATGGTGCCGTTGTCGGACGCCACGCGAATGACCAGGCGGTCTTTTCCGGCGGCCGCGGCCGTCGGGCTGCCGACGGAGACCAGGGCAAAGACCATGATCAGAGCCAGAAGCAGTGCGGTGATTTTTTTCATTTGGTACGGTCCTCCTTTAAAAAATTGGGTTACTGAATCTTACTGTCCGCAATCGGACGGGAATACGGTTGAATGCGCTTACGGAGCCGGGCTCAGAGCCCGTTGATCTCCTCGGCGCGGTGACAGGCCACGAGATGGTCGGGCAGCAGCTCTTTCAGCGGGGGAGCCGCTATGCGGCAGGCGTCCGTGGCATAGGGGCAGCGCGCGGCAAAGCGGCAGCCCGGCTTCGGGTCGATGGGGGAATACACCTCGCCCTTCAGAACGATGCGTTCATGCTTGTGATCCACGTCCAGCTGCGGCACCGCGGACAGCAGTGCCTTGGAGTAGGGATGCATCGGCATCTCAAACAGCTTGTTCGTGGGTGCCATCTCCACCATCTGGCCCAGATACATGACCATGATCTTGCTGGAGATGTATTTGACGACCATCATGTCGTGCGTGATAAAAACGTAGGTCAGTTTCCGCTGCTCCTGAATATCCAGCAGAAGGTTGATGATCTGCGCCTGTATGGACACGTCCAGCGCGGAGACCGGCTCGTCGCAGATGATGAGCTTCGGGTCGATGATCAGCGCGCGGGCGATCCCGATGCGCTGGCGGCGGCCGCCGTCCAGCTCGTGCGGATAACAGTTGACCAGGCGTCTCGCCAGACCGACGGTGTCCATCATTTCATAGACACGCTCGTCGATCTCTTTTTTGCTGAAGGTCCCCGCAATCTCCATCGGCTCAGAGATGGCCTGGAAGACCGTCCGCCGCGGGTTGAGGGAGGCGAAGGGGTCCTGAAAGATCATCTGCATCTCATGGCGCAGATCGGTCAGCTTGCTGCGACTGACATGCGTGATGTCCTCGCCTTTGTAAAGGAGCTGCCCGTCCGTGCTCTCCAACAAGTGGATGAGCACGCGCCCGAGCGTCGACTTACCGCAGCCGGATTCTCCGACCACGCCGAGAGTTTCGCCCTCGTCCAGGCTGAAGCTGACGCCGTCGACCGCGTGGAGTGTCCCCGCCTTGACCTCAAAGTATTTCTTCAGTTCCTTGGCTTCCAGTATCTTTCCCATGTCGCTATCCATTCTCTTTCTCTGCCCGGAAGCAGCGTACAAAATGCCCTTCCTCCACTTCGATCAGACGGGGCGTTTCGGCTCCGCAGCGGTCGCACTTGCACTGGCAGCGGGGTTCGAACTTGCAATAGGGGGGCAGATCCGCCGGATCCGGCATCATGCCGGTGATCGGCTGCAGGCGCTTGCTGTCGGGCCGGTAGCCGGGCAGAGAACCGAACAGGCCGATCGTATAGGGATGAATCGGGTTCTTGAAAACCTGTTTGACGGTACCGCTTTCCAGCACTTCACCGGCGTAGACCACCGCCACCTTGTCGCACATCTCGGCGACGATCCCCAGATCGTGGGTGATCATCAGCACTGCGGTGCCCAGCGTCTTCTTGAGGTCGTTCATCAGATCCAGCACCTGCGCCTGGATCGTTACATCCAGCGCGGTGGTGGGCTCGTCTGCGAGGAGAAGCTTCGGCGAGCAGGCCAGCGCCATCGCGATGATGACGCGCTGCTTCATACCGCCGGAGAGCTGGTGGGGATATTCGGCGAAGCGGTCACGGGAGATGCCGACCATTTCCAGCATCTGCGCCGCCTTTTCCATCGATTCTGCCTTGCTCAGACCCTGGTGGAGATAGATGACCTCCGCGATCTGGTTGCCGATCCGGTCGATGGGGTTAAGCGCGGTCATGGGATCCTGAAACACCATGGAGATCTCTTTGCCGCGGATCTTGCGCATGTACTTGGGTTTTTCCTTCAGCAGGTCCGTGCCCTTGTACTTGATACTGCCGTTCATGACCTTTCCCGGCGGACTCTGCAGCAGCCCCATGATGCTCAGCGCGATCGTGGTTTTGCCGGCGCCGGTCTCCCCGACGAGACCGAGGGTCTCTCCCTCGCGGATCTGAAAGGAGATGTTATTGACGGCTTTGCAGGTGCCGAGATCATGTGTGATGTAATAGACCGACAGGTCTTCTACAGACAGAAGCACCTCTTTTTCTTCCATTGCAGCGATACCTCCTCAGTACTTCAGTCTGGGGTCCAGCGCGTCGCGCACGCCGTCGCCGAACAGGTTCATGGACAGGACCACGGAGGCGATCGCAATGCCCGGGATATAGGTCAGATAGGGATAATTTCGCATGTACTGGCGCGAAGAGGAAAGCAGTGCGCCCCATTCGGCGTTTGGCGCCTGGACGCCGAGGCCGAGGAAGCTCAGACTCGCCGCCATCAGGATCGCCTGGGCGAGGTTTGTGGTCGCCTGGACGATGATGGGAGAGAGAACATTGGGCAGCACATGGATGAACATAATGCGGCGGTCCTTCGCGTCGATGGAGCGCGCAACCTCGATGTACTGCTCGTTCATGACGGCCAGGATCGGCGCACGGACGACGCGGGCGAAATGCGGCACAGCCGCCACACCGACAGCCAGCATGCAGTTGAACACGCCCGAGCCGAGAATCGCAGCCAACGCGATTGCCAGCAGCAGGTTGGGGATGGCGCTGAACACGTCCATGATACGCATGATCACATCGTCGACCACGCCGCCGTAATAAGCTGCGACAGTGCCGAGAATGATCCCCAGGATTGCGGAGATGATGGTGGAGACAAAGGCGATCAGGATGGAGACACGCCCACCGTACAGCACGCGGGCCAGGAGAGAGCGGCCGAGATTGTCCGTGCCAAACAGGAACTCCGCTCCCGGCGAGACAAAGGTCTTGGTGGGATCCTGCGCGTTGTCGCCTTCCGGACAGATCACGCCGGCCAGCGTGCACAGGATAATCACCAGGAGCAGGATGGCCAGACCGAACATAGCGGTCCGGTTGCGGAGCAGACGGTTCAGGGCTTCCTGGCCCATGCTGCGCCGCTTGACGGTTTTCAGCTTCGGTTCTTTGCTCATGCGGCCGCCGCTCCTTTCTCTTCGGATGCTTTTTTTCGCTTCGGGGATTCAAAGCGGGATTTCACACGTGGGTCGACCGCCGTATAGGACAGGTCAACGAGCAGGTTCACCATGGACATGGCGAAGGCCACCAGCAGCACGCAGCCACGGAGCATGGGAAAGTCCCGGTTGTTGACCGCGGAGATCATCAGCGTACCGAGGCCCGCGATGGAAAAGATCTGTTCCATGACCACGGTGCCCGCCATGCCGCCGGCGATATGGTGGCCGGTGTTGGTCAGGATGGGGATCATGGCGTTGCGAAGAACGTGATGAAGGATGATCTTGTTCTCGCTCTGCCCCTTTGCCCGGGCCGTGCGCACGAAGTCCTGCTGCAGACTGTCGAGCACCGCGGAGCGGGTGTATCGCAGCTGCGAAGCCGCGCCCAGAATACCCTGCGCCATCAGCGGCAATATCCAGTAGATCGGACTGTAAAAGCCGGAGACCGGCAGCCATTTGAGCTTCAGCGCGAAGAGCATGATCAGCAGCAGAGCGAACCAGAAGTTCGGCATGGAAATGCCGAGCATGCCGAGGATACGCGAGGCGGAGTCCACCCAAGTGTTTCGGTGGGTCGCTGCTATGATCCCCAGCGGAACGCCGATCAGTGCCGCGATCGTCGCCGCTCCGAATGCGGTCAGGAGCGTCACCGGGAAGCGTTTGATGAGCTCCCGGGTGATAGGCTTGCCCGTTTGATACGATCTCCCGAAGTCGCCCTTGAAGATGAGGTTATACATGTACTCGCCGTACTGAACCACAATGTTCTTGTTCAGCCCGCGCTCCTCACGCCAGGCCTGCTTGGCCTCGTCGGAGGCATAGTCGCCCAGCGCCAGGTCGGCCGGGTCGCCGGGGGCAAGCGCCTGAATGGCGAATACGAGGATGGAGACGCCCAGCAGGACCGGGATCATCCATAAGAGTCGCTTGATGATGTAGCGAAGCATGGCATGCTCCTTTCGTGCTTGTGGGAGGATTTTTGCTTTCAGCGTTTCACTCTGGCGCTGCCGCCGGCCGCCAGGGCCTCGGCCTCGGCGCGGGTCACCAGGTTCCAGTCGTTGCGGATCGTGTGGCAGAGTGCGGAGTAGGCAGTGGCGAAGTCGATGATCTCCTGATCGTCGTGCCCCTCCAACATGCCCCAGATCATGGAGGAGGCGAAGCTGTCGCCGCCGCCGACCCGGTCGTTGATCTCGATGTTCTCGTACTTCTTCGACACGAAGAAGCCGTTTTTCGTCATCATGCAGCCCTGCCAGTTGTTCAGCAGCGCCGTCTTGACCTCCCGCAGGCTGGTGCCAACGGCCTGGATGTGGGGGTATTTCTCCATGACCTTCTCGGCTACCTTGCGGTAGTTCTGCGGGTCTATGGAGGAGAAGTTCTCGTCCGTCCCCTCGGCTTTGATTCCCAGCATCGTGTCGAAGTCCTCCTCGTTGCCGAGGATCACGTCGATGTAGGGCATGAGCTGCTCGGCGGCCGCCCGGGCCTCCTCCTTGCTCCAGAGGGTCGCGCGGTAGTTGAGGTCGTAGCTCGTGGTGGCGCCGTTCTTCTTGGCGGCCTTGAGCGCGGCCAGCACCTCGCTTGCGGTGTATTCGCCCAGGGCGGTGACGATGCCGGTGGTGTGGAACCAACGGGTGTCGAGAACCTTCTCCCAGTCGATGTCGCCGGGTTTGATATAGCTCAGAGCGCTGTGGCCCCGGTCGTAGATCTGGTAGCTGGCGCGGGGACCGATGCCCACTTCGACAAAGGCCAGGCCGTTGCGGACGCGGCCGATCTTGTCAAAGGGTTCGACAACGACGTTGGACATATCCACGCCGTGCATCTGGGCGTGCTTGACGATATAGGAGCCGGTCCAGTTGTCGACGAGCTTGGTGACATAGGCCGTCTTCATCGTGGGGATCAGCTTCTCCACCGAGAGGTTCGAGATGTTCACACAGCAGTTGAGTTCCGCTGCGGCAATACCCAGCTGCAGTTCCTCCGCCTGGCCGAGGCGGTCGTGGTTGGGAGGCGTGAGGCGGATATTGGGCTCGCCGAAGGACATAAAATCGTATTTTGCCATTGTTGTGCCTCCTTACAGGCAGCTTCTATAGGGGATGTTCTGCGGATGCTCGAAGCAGTCCTCAAAGCCTCGGCGGTGGTGGAAGTACAGCTTGTCCTTGTCCTGGGGATAGGTATACACGCCGCCGACCTGCCAGAAGAAGGGATGGAACTTGTACTCGTTGCGGTCCTTCTTGAAGTCCCACAGCAGGCGGATCTCCTCGCAGTCAGGGGCGAAGTTGGTCCAGACGTCCCAGTGGATGGGGACGACGACCTTGCACTTGAGGGCTTCCGCCATGCGGAGGATGTCCACGGAGGTCATCTTATCCTGCATACCGACGGGGTTCTCGCCGAAGGAGCCGAAGGCCACGTCCACGTCGTAGTCCTTGCCGTGCTTGGCAAAGTAGATGGAATAGTGGCTGTCGCCGGAGTGGTAGATGTTGCCGCCCGGGGTCTTGAGCAGGTAGTTGACGGCTTTGTCGTCCATGTCAGTGGGGCACTTGCCAGTCAGCTCCTCCCGGTCGGGGCCGGTGGAGTCGGTGGTGACGATGCAGGTGCGGTCGAAGGAGTCGAGCACGACGATCTCGATATCGCCGATCTGGATGACATCGCCGGGCTTGACCACGCGGCAGCGGTCTTCGGGCACACCCCATTTCATCCAGGTCTCCACACTCTTGAGTGGGCCGATGAAGGGAACGGGCACTTCCTTGCCGTTCTCGACGGTGGTCATGCCGGACTGGATCACATGGGCCGCCCACTCAGCGGACATGTGGTCCTGGTGGTAATGGGTGGCGAGCACCGCGTCCACATGCTTGAAGGCAAAGGGATCGCAGACGAAGGGAATGTTCCGCAGGTTCGGCTGCATGAGCCGGCCGCCGCACATGTTGGCCATCTGATGGCCCACCTTCATCTTGTTGTCGCCGTGGGTGCGCTTGCCGTTGCCGTTCCAGAAGTCGATGGTGATGTTGGTGTTGCCGGGCGTCTTCATCCAGATGCCGGTGCAGCCGAGCCACCACATGGACACGTTCCCCTCGGGGACCACCGCGTTCTCGATATCCTCATTGAGCCAGGTACCCCATTCGGGGAAGGTGGACATGATCCAGCTCTCGCGGGTCATTTCAGAAATCTTACTCATAGCTTTTCCTTTCCTTCACGGGGCCTCCGTCGGACAGCGGCCCCGTGTGTTTTTTCGTCTCTTGCGGTATACGGCGTCAGAGATTGATATAGAGGAAGCTGTTGTCCGTCTCATCGGGGAACTGTTCCCAGGTGTCCTCGTGCGGAGGTTCGGGGGAGGGCTTGCGCACCTCGTCCTTCATATAGGCGTACTTGCCGAGAAACGCGCGGTCCTGCTCCTTGGTGAGGGGCGGGCGGGTGTTGGTCCGCTGCATATCCTCCACCCAGCTGTGATGATACTCGTTCTTGGTTGTCCGCTGCCAGGCGCCCCAGAGCATTTTCCACTCACCGTCTTCGACAATGTTGCAGCCGGGGACCATGCCCAGCGAAATGATCGCCAGGGGCTTTTCACGGAACTTGGACAGGCCCTCCACGCCGATCGACCACCAGACGGAGCGGCATTTGGTGTTGGTCTCGTCCACGACGATCACGGGCGTGGTGAGAGGATGAATCAGGCTGTTGCCCTCCAGCGAATCGACAACGGCCTTCATGCGCCCGGCATAGAGGGCCTCCACGTTGACGCTGGGATGCTTGATGGCGTTCAGCTCGTGGCGCTTCTCACCGATCCGCTGATCGTCCCAGAAGACAGCCGCGCAGCCACGCATATTCTGAACCTGCCAGGCAGACGTCAGTCTTGCCGTTTCGCGCTCGAGAGCTTCAAACTCCTCGTCGCTCAGCAGATCGAAATCTTCAAGGCATATATCCAACATGCTCAGCCCTCCTTACCAGTTTTTATTGCGGTCCAGTTCCCAGAAGCGGTCTTTGTCCGTATAGGTCTCATAGGGACGCGGCGCGCAGGGGAGACCGTCGCGAATACTCCAGGGAGTGTAGGGGTTGTGGTAGGTGCTGGGCTTCGAGAGCGGATGCACGGGGACCTGCAGGCGGTTGACCATGCTGGTGTCATCGACCCAGCCCTTGTGGTAATCGCACTTGGTGAAGCGGAAGTAATGCAGATGCCAGATCTTCCACTGCCCGTCGACCTGGATGAAGTCCACCGCGAGTTCGCCCCAAGCCCAGATGGCCATCGGGTCGCCCTCACTCTGGGGAATGGCGCCGGCGCCGGGCATCCACCAGAGGCACTTGGCCGTCTTGAGATCGTCTGCAATCTCGATCATCGGTGTGGTCAGCTGCATGTCCAGCATTTCACCGGGCTTGGGCTCCGCACCCACGACCTCGCGGATGATGGTCTCGACCGCCTCGCGGCCATCAAAAAGACCCTCGTCACAGTACTCCAGCGCCACGCCCTCCTGATCGAGCGCAAAGAAGGAGAGCAGTTTTTCGGCCTGACGGAAATTGAACGCAGCGACCGCACGGCCCATCTGGTTCTGGATCAGGCGATAGGCTTCCAGCTTCTGCATGGCGCGGAGGAGATTTTCTTTTCTTTCCATGGTGATCATCGTTCTCTCAATCCTTTCTGTTTTATTCGCAGACTTCCACAAACTTCACGCAGACCGGCTGATCGACATAGGCGACGGAGCCGGTCGGCACCAGGCAGCCATCCTCGCGGAGGGCCCAGGTGAACACCGTGCTGGTGTCCTGGTTGGTCACGATCATGTACTTGCCGTCGGGGGAGATGGCAAAGCTGCGCGGGGTGATGCCCTGGGTGGACATGCTGTAGAGATAACGGAGGGCACCGGACTCCTCCACGGCGAAGCAGCTGATGCTGTTGTGGCCGCGGTTGCTGGAGTAGACAAACTTGCCGTCGGCAGTGATGTGCACATCCGCGGGATGTGTGCAGGCACCGAAGTTGTTGTAATCGCGCGGCTGATACTTTTCCGGCTCGACGGAGATCATATTGAGCTCCTCAATGACGCCGGTCGCACGGTCAAAGCGGTAGGAGGCGATATAAGGCAGCAGCTCGCTGACAACGTAGAAGAGATCGCGGTCGGGGTGGAAGCAGAGATGACGCGGGCCGGTGCCGGGCTTGGTATCGAAGCTGCCGGCAAGCTCGAGCTTGTTCTCCGCCTTATTGATGCGGTAGGCATAGATCCGGTCGCCGCCGCGGTCGCACACCATGGCAAACTCGTCCTTCGGATCGACGTTGACGGAGTGCGGGTGCACCGAGATCTGGCGCTTGGGATCCACACTGGTTTTGGTGTGGACAGTCAGAGAGGAGACCTTCGCGACACTGCCGTCCTCTTTCACGGGGAGCACCACGACGCTGCCCTCGTCGAAGCTGCGCTGCAGGGAGTAGCTGCCGTCCCCGGCGCGGACGCTGTGTACCAGCGTGTCCACGGAGCCGTAGTTGGTGGCGATCAGGTGAGAGCCGTCCTGTGTGATGGTCAGGAAGCAGGGAAACACACCGACGGTCGGCTCGGTATTCAGGAAGCGGAGCTTGCCTGTGGCCGGATCCAGCTCATAGGAGAGGACGCTGCCACCGAACATGGAGGTGTTGGAGAACATCTTGGTCTCGTTGATGCCGTAAATGTGCCTGCCGTCAGGAGAGGAGGCGAGATAGCCGATTGCAAGCTCCGGACTGACGCGGTCGGTCTTGACCAGACTGCCGTCGGGCTGGAACTCGAAGACGTGGATGCCGCCGTTGCCGTCGTTGCCGCCGTAGGTCTTCTCCCAGGCGCTCACTAACACATAGGTTTTCTTGTTCATCGTTCCGTTTTTCCTTTCCATATTATGATTTGTTCGTTTGCTTCGGAGCTGGACATCGTCCGGAATCACTTGTAGAGCAGGCTCGGCAGCCAGGTGGAGAGGGGTTTGATAAAGGTTGCGGCAAGCGCCACCAGGATGGAAGCGGCAATATAGGGTGCTGCGCCCTTGACCGTGTCGGTGAAGTTTACCCCGTTGGAGGACGAGGACACAAAGAGGTTAATGCCGAAGGGCGGGGTGATCAGACCGCACATGAGCGTGACGTTGAAGGCCATGGCAAGCTGCAGCTCGTGGATGCCAAGCTGGAAGCCGATAGGGATCAGAATCGGCGCCATGATGCAGATGATGATGATACCGTCCATCAGGCAGCCGCAGATCAGCACGATGATGAAGAGCATCAAGAGATACATATTGGGGCTGTCGACCACGCCGAGCACGGCGTTGCTGACGATAACGGGGATGTTCGTGACAGCAAGGATATAGGAAAACAGGTTCGACATCGCCACGATCGCGACGCAGGAACCGGCAGCCTCCACCGTGCGGGTCAGCATCTTTTTGATCGTCTGGAGGGGGAGCGAGCGACGGATGAGACCGAAGAGAAAGGCGTAGACGCAGCCGACGGTGCCGGCCTCGGTCGGGGTGAAAATGCCGCTGTAGATGCCGCCAAGGATGATGATCGGAAGCAGCAGGACCGGGATCGCCCGGACGGTGTTGCGGATGAACTCCTTGAAGACGAACTTGTGCCCGGTCTTGCGGATACTGGGCGTTTTCCGGACGACGAAGATGTTCACGACGCAGAAAGTGACGGCGACAAGAATGCCGGGAAGCAGGATCGCCGCAAACATCTTGGAGATACTGGTGCCGATGATCGAGCCGTAGAGCACGAGACTCGTACTGGGCGGGATCGTCGGCCCGAGCGCGCCGCCGCACGCGATGATGCCGGCGGATTGTCCCTTGGTGTAGCCGCTCTCGATCAGCGCCGGATACATGATCGCGCCGATCGCGACGACTGTCGCGGGGCCGGAGCCGGTCAACGCGGCGAAGATGGCGCAGGCAATAACGGTGATGATGCCCATGCTGCCCCGGATGTTGCCGAAGATGGAGCTGACGAAGTTCACCAGGTCCTTGGAGAGGCCGGAATACTCCATGATGTAGCCGCAGAGGACGAACATCGGGATCGCAAGCAGAGTGAAGGAGTTGGCCCCTACGAAGATTCGCTGGGTCAGGATCAGGAAGGGCTGGATCTTGGTGATGCCGAGGAAAGATATGTTGGCCAGCTCAATGCCGATGGCGACCGGCAGACCTGTCAGCAGGAAGCCGAATAGCAGAGCCAGCAGAATAGCCAGATAAGTCATGTCATGTCTCCTTTCCCCGAATCCTGTCCACATCGTTGCAGATGCCGGCCAGGGAATGGATCACACACAGGCCCATGGATACCATGATGACCACATACATATAGCTGGCGGGGATCCCGAGCACAGAGGAGCGGGAACGCGCGCCCATCGGCATGGCCTTGATGCCGAACCAGATGATAAACGCCGCGCAGACGATGGTCGCGACAGCGCAGAAGATCGCGTGCCAGTACTGCCCTTTTCCCTTGAGGAGATTGGAGAGCGCGTCAATGCGCGGGTTGCTCCCATGCTTGGTCGCGATCGAGAAGCCGAACATATAGACGACAATCGAGGCGTAGCGGCAGAGCTCCTCGGTCCAGGAGAAAGAGTTGTTAAGAACATAACGGGAAAAGACCTGCACAGAGCAGGAGACCGCCGTTACCACGATGGCGGCGATGGCGACGGCAATGGCCGCCGCGTTCAGCATGTCGCTGAGTTTGTTGAGGAGTTTCTTCATTCGATACCTCCCACATGAGTCGGGATGGCCGCGCCGCATGGACAGGCCCCAAACAGCGGGGCGGCGCGGCTGCGTAGAGGATGACAGAAATGCTATAAAGGAAGGCCGGGAAAGCGGGTGCCTTCCCGGCCCAAAAATCAGTCTTTAGCGGTTCGCTTCGAACCAGGCCATGCAGGCGTCGTAGAACTCGGGACCGATGGAGTCGCGATAGCTCTCATAAACAGGCTGGCAGGCCTCGCGCACGGCGGTCAGATCCACATCGTCCTCAGCGGTGTAGACGATGCCGTTCTCTTCGAGCTTTTCGACCAGGCTGTCAGCGACGGCGGCCATGGCCTCGATCTGCTCCTCCTGAGCCTTCTGCGCGGCGGCCGTGATGACCTCCTGCAGCTCGGGGCTCATCTTCTCCCAGGTGCTCTCGGCCATCTGGATGCCGATGAGGTTATAGAAATGCTTGTCCATGGTGACATGGCTGACCGCTTCCATATAACCCATGCTGATGCCGACCGCCACGGGGAACTCGGCGGCGTCGATGGCACCCTGCTGGATCGCGGTGAAGACCTCAGAGCCGGCCATGGGCGTGGCGTTGGCGCCGATGGCGTTGAAGGTGTCGACATAGATCTTTACGTCAGGCACGCGGATCTTCAGACCCTTGAAGTCATCGATGGAGTGGATGGCGCCCTTGGTGCTCCAGACAGCGCGGAAGCCGCCGTCACCGAAGCAGAGGATGCGGACGCCGAGCTGCTCGGCGACCTCTTCCTGCATCTGAGCCATGTGCTCGCTGGCGCAGAAGGCCATGATCTGGTCGACGTTGTCGAACATGTAGGGCAGATCGCAGAAGGAGAGCTTGCTGTACTCGCCGACGAGGGTGTTGGTGGAGTCGACGTTAAAGTCGATCGTGCCCATTTCAACGCCCATGACCGCATCGGCACCGCTGCCGAGCTGAGCGTTGGCATGGATCTCGATGGTGACCGCGCCGTCGGTCATTTCGCTGACGTTATCGGCGAAGTGCTTTGCCAGGGAATAAAAGGCGTCCTGGTCGTTCTCGGCGGTGGGGAGGTTCAGCAGATAGGTCGCGCTGTCGAAATCAGCGGAAGCCACGCTGCACAGAGCAAAAACCATAGTCAGGGCAAGGACGATCGCAAAGAGTTTCTTCATTGTTTTTCCTCCTAAATTTTTTATATGTGTAAGCAGATCGCTCTGCTTGTCACCGGAAAGTGTGCCGATCCGGAGCCCTCAGATCTCCGGCTCTTCAAATACATCCATCACGGAGAGGATCGCCGGGCAGCCGCAAACGTTGATGATCAGCCGTATGGCCTCGCCCATCTCTTCAATGCCGGCGCCGGCCTGCTCTGCCGCCCGCGCGTGATTGACCGCGATATCGTAGCCCTTCGCTGCGCACAGGCACATCAGCATCAGCTGGCGGTACTTCTCCGGGATCACATGTTCGCCTGCGCAGCAGTCCACAAAGGAGTCGGTAAAGGCTTTGAGCAGCGCCGGGTCATTTGCAAGCTGGCGGTGGCCGCCGCTGATGGAGCCGCCCCGTGCCTCACGGAGCCTCTCCAACGTCTCCCGCGCCTCTGCGAGCTTCTTTTCGTCTGTCTGTTTCATGACGCCGCGCCTCAGAAAATGGGGATGTTGCTGCGTACGGCTGTGGAAACGTAGTTGTACGGCAGATCGCGCAGAGAGAGAAGCGCCTGCTTGTATGCGTCCTGCAGGATTTTGCTGCCGTCCTTCAGGCAGTTGTACTCGTGCCCGGCGAGAACATAATCGACCTGGAGATCCTTGAGCTTGACAATGCTGTTGAAATAATCTTCGGCATTGAAGTCCACACTGCCGTTCCAGCCGAGCCTGGCGAAGCCACAGTTGAGGCCGATATGGATGGTATCGCCGCTGAAGAGGGCGACCTTGCCATCCGCCAGCGTCGTACGGATACAGACGCCACCGGCCGTGTGACCGGGCGTGGCAATGAAGTCGAAGGTCATGCCGTCGATCTTGATGCTGCTGTCGCCGTCAAGCTTGATGTCCACCGGCGTTTTCGGAAACTTCCGGCCCATAAAGGCAAAGCCGATTGTCCGGTCATCACCGCTCTCGATAGCCTCACCGTCGATACGGCTTGCCACGAGCTTGACGCCTTTCTCCCGCAGGGCCGCAGCGTTTCCACAGTGGTCAAAGTGGCAGTGCGTGATCAGCACATGGCTGAGATGGTAACGGTCCAGACCCCAGTAGCGGATGTTGTCTTCGATGATCTGAAGCTGCGGCGCGTCGAAACCCGCGTCGATCAGAACCAGATCATGCTTGCCGACCACGCCGTAAACGCTGGAGGAGTTCCCGTAAAACGGGCCGGACAACTGGAAAAGGTTTTTTGCCAGCTGCATGCGCTCAGCTCCTTTCCTCTTTCTGTGTCCAGTTTAACATTTATCGAACGCGCGTCAACAACAACCGTTCATAAAATAATCTTTACGATCATTGGCGTTCGTAGAAAAACAGCCGCATTTTTTGTACAATTTCTACAAAAGCGTCTAATTAGAAAATCTCAACCATCTAAAAAATGGGTTTAATGATAAAAAAGTTCTGTTCTCCCTGTTGCGGACGCACCCCTTTTATGATATATTTAATGAGCAAAATATGGAAAACGATCAAAAAAACGGAGGGGCTACAGATGAAGCAGAAACAGAGCGTCATCGCAGAACGAAGGCAAAAGATCAAGCGCCTGTTCTCCAATCGGCAGATCCTGCAGATCGCAGAGCTCTGTGAGCTGTTTGATGTTTCGCCCCTGACGATCCGGCGTGACCTGGAGATCCTGGAGAACGAGGGCTTTATCGAGCGCTTCCGGGGCGGCGGACGGCTTGCGGGCGAGGACGGCCCGCTCACGCCAGGCTATATGAAGAAGCGGACCAGCATGCTCAAACAGAAGCAGGATATCGCACGCTATGTGGCAACCCTCGTCCACCCGGGTGAGACGGTCTTTCTCAACGCCGGGACTACGACGATGGAGATCATCCAGCGCATTAAGGATGAAAAGATCATCATTGCGACCAACAACGCCCATGCCTGTACGGTCATGGACGCCTGTGCCGCCTCCCTGATTTCCACCGGCGGGGAGTACAATCCCCGCAGCCAGGCCTATTCCGGTATCATGGCGACGGAATTGCTGCTGAATATGAGCGCGGCACTCTGCGTGCTCGGCGTAGATGGCATCTCCGCCGAGGCGGGGATCAGTTCCTCACACTATATGGAGGCAAAAATCAATCGTGCCATGCTTGACCGCTGCCACGGTCTGCGCGTGGTGGCGGCTGACAGTACGAAGATCGGAAAGACCTATAACTTTATCACCTCGCCCCTGACCAATGTAAACCTGCTGGTGACGGACAGCGGCGCCGACAGCCGGGAGCTGGAGAGATTCCGGGAGCAGGGGATCGAGGTTGTCCTTGCGGATGTTTTTTCGTAGCGTTCCCTGGCATACCGTCGGGAAGCAGCCCTGCTCTCCGGCCGGGATAGGCGGGAGAACAAAGGGATCGCCTCCGTGTTTTGCTGTGTTATCCCCTCAGTGCAGGGAATCCGGCGATGCATCTATTTACCTTAAGCAGGCAAAGAAAACCGGAAGAAGCACACCGTGATTCCTTGCAAAGTGGTGGTCTATCCATTATAATGGTTAGTAATATCTAACGAACCTTGCTTGCCCATTGTACAGTGACCCGAATAAGGACATCTGTACGATGGGCATTTTCTGAAGACGAGAGTTAGATGCGGCTAACGACGACTTGGCTTATCTCTCCCCCGTTCTGAAGACGCTAAGAAGGAGAGCCGGAACACTCGTGAAGCAATAGGGAACCATACGGCCTCTGTCATATACGGCAAAGTCCCACAATGCAGACTCAGTTTGTGCGCCCGGAATCATTTCGGCAAGCGCCGCAGGAAAAAAACAAAATTTCCATACGCTTCCAGCAAGTGAGGGCTTGCGAAATACATACAGGACATGTATAATGTATGATATCGTATGTATATGCAGGGGGAACCGCCATGGATACCTTATTTAAAAATGTACAGCAGCAAAAGCAGGTCCCGCTTTCGGAGAAGGTTGCCAAGCAGATCAGCGATCTGATCAAAGAACGCAATATCGGCACCGGGGACAAGCTGCCCAATGAATTTGAACTGGCGGAGAGCCTGAATGTCGGCCGCGGTACGATCCGGGAAGCGGTCAAGCTGCTTGTCGCCCGCAACTGCCTGGAGATTCGACGCGGCAAGGGAACCTATGTGACGGAGGAGCTCGGCAGGGTGGATGATCCCCTGGGCTTTGAATATGTCTCTGACAAGGCCCGTCTCGCCGAGGATCTCTATGAGATCCGCATGCAGATGGAGCCCTGGATTGCCGGACTGGCTGCGCGCCAGATCCGCGAGGAGGAAAAAGAGGAACTGCAGCGTCGCTGCGACGCCGTTGAGGAGCAGATTCTGGCAGGGGTGGACCATTACGAGGCGGACAACGCCTTCCATAAATACATCGCGGAGTGCACGCACAACAGCGTGCTTCCGGAGATCATCCCCATCATTACCTACAGCGTTCAGCTCTTTACGCGCTATAAAGACCCCGCCCTCCTCAAGAGCACCCGCCAGACGCACCGGGCAATCGCCGATGCCATCTGCGCACACAAGAGCGCGGAGGCAGAGCACTACATGCAGGAGCATATCCTGGGCAACCTTCAGAATATCGAGCACCTGCGGGAGACTTTGAATGCCGCAGACAAGGGGTAAAAACCTACAAAAAAGCAGCGGAGAATTTGGGTAAGCATACAAAAAAGAAGAGAATGTCACAACACAGTTGACAAGTACATGTCAACTGTGTTATTTTTGAATCGACAAACGACGTCATACGTCATGCGTGTGGCGCCAGGGAAAAGCGACCCGACATTAACAAGGAGGAAAACAGCATGAAAAAGTTCCTGGCAATCGTCCTCGCACTGTGCATGGTGTGCTCTCTGTGCGCAGTCTCCGCCTCCGCGGATGACACCATCAAGCTGAAGATGCACTTTGTTGACCCCGAGACCGCACCCTACGTTCAGGGCGGCCTGAAGATCGCCGAGCTCGTGAAGGAAGCGACCGACGGCAAGATCGAGATCGAAGTCCTGGCCGGCGGCTCCCTCGGCGGCGAGCGCGACACCATCGAGCTCGCGATGGACAACAGCCTGGATATCGCCACCTGCGCCAACTCCGTCCTGACCAACTTCATCCCCGAGATGGGCATTCTGGACCAGGCCTATCTGTGGAAGAACGCCGATGAGGCTCACGCCGCCGTCGACGGCCGTCTGGGCGACCTGATCAAGGAAAAGGCCGAGGCTCTTGGCCTGCACGTGATCGGCTTCGAGGAGTCCGGCTTCCGTAACACCTTCTCCACCAAGCCCATCGAGACCATGGCCGACTTCCAGGGCGTGAAGATCCGTACCATGGAGAACAAGTACCACATGGCCGCTTTCGAGGCTTTCGGCGCCATGCCCACCCCGATGGCCTATACCGACGTGTTCCCCTCCCTGCAGACCGGCGCCATTGACGCCTGCGAGAACGCCACTTCCAACTGCCTCAACTCCGGCTTCTACGAAGTGACCAAGCACGTCACCAACACCCAGCACGCTTTCGTTTACATCCTCCTCTGCATGAGCGACGACGCCTGGAACAAGATCCCCGAGGATCTGCGTGAGACCTTCCTCGCCGCCGTTCAGGAGGGCGTGGAGTACGAGCGCAACCTCCTCAACGAGGCCAATGCGGAAGCCACCGAAAAACTGAAGGAGCTCGGCGTTGAGTTCCACGACATCGACGTTGCCGAACTGCAGGCTGCCTACCAGGCCAAGGCCGCTGAGAAGGGCTTCACCTTCGATCCGGAGTGGCAGGCGGCTGTCGATGAAGCGGTTGCCAGCGTCTCCTGAGTCATAGGCTGAGCAGACATTCATTCCATCTGAGGTTTGTCGGGAGCCGCCCCTGAAAAGGCGACTCCCGCTTTCCTTTATCGGCGTATTCCGTTTGATCTGTTATTTAAGGAAAGAGGGGATTGTCCCATGAAAAAGACACTGCGGGTTCTGCAGCTTGCGGAAAAGTGGGCGATCGTGATCATGTTCGTGATCATGGTCGTGGCCTCCTTCGCGCAGGTGCTGAACCGTAATATCTTCAAGATTCCCGTCTCCGGCTTTGAGGAGGCGGCCCGCTATGCCATGGTGTACATGGTGCTGCTCGGCACGGAACTGGGTCTGCGTGACGGCACGCAGATCTCGATCAAGGGCCTTGTCAACAAGCTGCCCCTGACTGCCCGCCACCTGGTCGGCATCCTGACCCAGTGCATCATCATCGCCTTTTCCGCCCTGATGTGCAACTCCGGGTGGAAAATGGTGCTGAAGCAGACCCGCATCGGCCAGACCTCGCCGGGACTCGGCATCCCGATGGGAATTCCCTATTTTGCGCTGGTGCTGGGCTTTGGCCTGATCACGATCATCCAGTTCGCCATGCTCATCCAGATGGTCCGGAACTTCAAGGTGGATGAGCTCGCGGCCGAAGAGAAGGAGGGAGAGCAGTAATGGCAGGTTGGATCATGTTCGGCGGCTTCGCGCTGCTTCTGATTTTGGGCGTGCCCATCTCCCTGTCCCTGGGCGTCGCCACCACGGCGGCCATCGGCCTCGACTCCGCCGTCTCCGCGAACATCAACACGGTCTGCCAGCGTATCTTCGGCGGTCTGGATTCGACCTCCATCATGGCGATCGCGTTCTTCATCCTCTCCGGCAACCTCATGACCAAGGGCGGCATCTCCCGCCGCATCTGCGATTTCGCCCGCTCCATCGTCGGCGGCGTGCGCGGCGGCATGGCCATGACGCTGGTCATCGCCTGCGCCTTCTTCGCAGCGCTCTCCGGCTCCGCTCCCGCCACCGTCATCGCCATCGGCACCATCCTGTACGGCGACATGGTGCGCATGGGCTACCCGGCTGACCGCACGGCCGGCCTGCTGGTCGTCTCCGGCGGCCTTGGGCCCATCATCCCGCCGAGCATCATCATGGTGGTCTATGCGACGATCACCGGCGCCTCCGTCGGCGACATGTTCAAGGCCGGCATGGGCATCGGCATCGGCATCGCGGCCGTCCTGCTCATCGTGGTTGCGATCTATGCCCACAAGGAGAAGTGGCCCAAGGATGAGATCCACTTCAACCTCAAGGTCTTCCTCATCGACTTCGTGAAGGCGATCCCGGCCCTGATGCTCCCGATCATCATCCTGGGCGGCATCTACTCCGGTCTCCTCACCGCGACCGAGGCCTCGGCCGTCGCCGTCGTCTGGTCGCTGATCGCGGGCCTCTTCATCTACCGCGAGCTCAAGTTCTCCGACCTCTTCGACATCTTCGTCGATTCGGCCAAGAGCAGCGCGATGACGCTCTTCATCATCGCGACCTCCACGGCCTTCGCCTGGCTCTTCGCCTACGCCGGCATCTCCGCCAAGATGGTCAACTTCGTCGTCGGCATGGACCTCAACGCCACGATGTTCTGCCTGGTCGTCGCAATCATCCTGCTGATCTTCGGCACCTTCCTGGAGGGCATCGCCACCTGCGTGCTGCTGGTCCCCGTGCTCTGGCCGATCGCCAAGGCCCTCGGCGTGAACGTGGTCCACTTCGGCATGATCGTCTCCATCGCGAACGTGGTGGGCACGATGACCCCGCCGGTGGCCGTCAACATCTTCTCCGCCGCCTCCGTGACCAAGCTGCCCATGGGCAAGATCGTCCACGGTCAGTGGCCCTTCTTCGTCGGCTACGTGGGCTTCTTCTTCCTCGTCGTGCTCATTCCCGCACTGAGCCAGTTCCTGCTCTAAAAAAACTATTTTGATTGGATAGGAGAGATTACTATGGATCTGTTTGATATCAAAGGTTGGAAAGCCATTGTCACCGGCGGTACCCGCGGACTTGGCCACGGTGTGGCGGAGGGTCTGCTCGAGGCCGGCGCCAAGGTCGTCATCTTCGGCACCAGCGCCAAGGTCGAGAAAGTTGCGGCCGATTTTCGCGAGAGAGGCTTCGACTGCCAGGGCCTCATGGTCAACGTCGCCTCGCATGAGGAGCGCGTGGCCGGCTTCAACAAGGCCGTGGAACTGCTCGGCGGGCTTGATATTATCGTCAACGCCGCCGGCATTCAGCGCCGTCACCCCTGCGAGGAGTTCCCGCTGGAGGACTGGAACGACGTGATCGAGGTCAACATGACCGCCCCCTTTGAGCTCAGCCAGCTTGCCGCCCGGGAATACCTCAAGAAGGAGACCCCCTACGGCAAAATCATCAACTTCGCCTCCATGCTTACCTTCTTCGGTGGCTTTACCGTCCCCGCCTATGCGGCCTCGAAGGGCGGCGTTGCCCAGTTCAGCAAGGGCATGACGAACGAGCTGGCCGGCAAGGGCATCAACATCAACTGCATCGCACCGGGCTATATGGACACCGAGATGAACACAGCCCTGACCGACCCCAACAACCCCCGTTACAAGGAGATCACCGATCGTATCCCCGCGCACCGCTGGGGCACGCCCAACGATGTGAAGGGCCTCGCGATCTTCCTCAGCTCCCACGCGTCCGACTACATTAACGGCGCTGTGATTCCCTGCGACGGCGGCTACCTTGTCAAGTAAGCAATGGACTGCTTCTACTGCAAAAAAGATGAGCGGCAGAACGCACTCATGGCCCCGCTGGCGGAGCTGACCTGGTCGGATGTCTACCTCTTCCGCGATCAGAAGCACCGCGGGCGCTGCATCGTCGCTCTAAAAGAACACCGCGATGAGATCTGGCAGCTGAGCGACGAACAGCGCAACGGTTTCTTTGCGGAGGTCGCTGCTGTCGCTCAGGCGGTCTCCGCGTATGCCGACGCCGACAAGATCAATTACGCTATCTACGGTGACAAGGTTTCCCACTTCCATGTGCACGTCGTCCCCAAGCGGGAGGGCGAGCTGCAGTGGGGAGGACCCTTTACCGACGATATTGAGAAAGTGAAGCTTCCGGAAGAGGTTTTCCTCGAAACCGGGAGAGATATTCTGGACAGGCTGGACCGGATCTGCAGAGAGAAAGGGCTCTCGCTTGTCCGCCGGATGTGAGCCGGTGCTGGATAGCGCGGAAGGAAAAAGCATATGCTGAAAAGTCAGGAAGTTCGCAAACTTGCCCCGGAGATGGACCCTCTCCGCATGGGGATGGGCTGGAAGGTCGAAGAACTCGGTAAGCCGCAGATCATCGTGGAGAGCACCTTTGGGGACAGCCACCCGGGCTCGGCTCACCTCAACCGCTTCGTGGAAGAGGCGGTGAAGGGCGTGAACGAGAGCGGCGGCAAGGCCGCGCGCTATTTTGCCACCGACATGTGCGACGGCATCGCCCAGGGCCATGACGGCATCAACTACTCGCTGCCCCACCGAGACGCGATCGTGAACCTGGTGGAGGCACAGGCCAACGCCACGGGCTTTGACGGCGGCGTGTTCATCGCCAGCTGCGACAAGTCCATGCCCGCCATGCTCATGAGTATCGGCCGCCTCAAGGACATGAGCGCGATCGTCGTCACCGGCGGTGTCATGGAGGCACACACCCTGCCGAAGCAGTATGTTGTGCAGGATCCCGCCTGCGCTATCAACGAGCTGCTGACACTTGAGCAGATCGGCAAGTTTGACGCCTGGGAGAAAACCGGCGTGATCCCGAACGAACAGCTTGAGTATTATAAGCATAACGCCTGTCCCAGCTGCGGAGCCTGCTCCTTCATGGGCACCGCCTCCACCATGCAGATCATGGCGGAAGCGCTCGGATTGATGCTGCCCGGCACCGCCCTGATGCCCGCGACCGCGCCCGAACTGAAGGCGGCCGCCCACGAGGCGGGCGTGCAGCTCATGAAGCTCGTGGAGCAGGGCATTCGCGCGAAGGACATCATAACGATGAAGAGCTTTGAGAACGCCATCATGGTCCATGCGGCGATCTCCGGCTCCACCAATGCCACCATGCATCTGCCCGCCATCGCCCATGAGTTCGGCTTCACCATCGACGCCGACACCTTCGACCGGATGCACCGCGGCGCGCATTACCTGCTGAACATCCGTCCCTCCGGCGACTGGCCGGCACAGTATTTCTATTATGCCGGCGGTGTGCCCCGCGTGATGGAGGAGATCAAATCCATGCTCCATCTCGACGTGATGACCGTCACAGGCAAGACACTCGGAGAGAACCTGGAGGAGCTGAAGAAAAACGGCTTCTACGAGCGCTGCGATGCGCTGCTGCGGGAGAAAACCGCGGGGCTCGGCATTTCCGTCAAGCGCACGGATATCATCCACAGCTTTGACGACGCCAAGGGCACCGATGGCAGCATCGCCATCCTGCGCGGCAATCTCGCGCCGGAAGGCTGCGTGATCAAGCACACGGCCTGCCCAAAGAATATGTTCAAGGCGACCCTCACCGCGAGACCCTACGACAGCGAGGAGGCCTGCATCGCCGCCGTGCTGCACGGAGAGGTCAAGCCGGGCGACGCGATCTTCATCCGCTACGAAGGGCCCCGCGGCTCCGGCATGCCGGAGATGTTCTACACCGGTGAGGCGATCTGTGCCGATCCTGAGCTCGCTTCGAGCGTCGCGCTGATTACAGACGGGCGTTTTTCCGGCGCCTCACGCGGACCGGTCATCGGCCATGTGAGTCCGGAAGCGGCCGCGGGAGGCCCTATCGCCTTTGTCGAGGAGGGCGACCTCATCGAGATCGACGTGGAGGCGCGCCGGCTCGCCATCGTCGGCATCCGCGGCGAGCGGAAAACGCCCGAAGAGATCGACGCGGTACTGGCAGAGCGGAAAAAGAACTGGAAGGGTTTTACCAGCAAGTACCAGGGCGGGCTGCTCAAGCTATACGCGCAGCACGCCGTCAGCGCCATGAAAGGCGCTTATATGGAATAAGGAGGCACTCACATGTCCTGCAAAGAAGAGATGGAATCCTGGCGCGTTCAGTCCCCGGAGGAGCCCGGCTTTCACGCCGTCATCACCCCGGACACCTGCGCCTGCCAGGAGACGCAGATCTTTCGTCTGAATCTCCCGAAGGGGGAGAGCTATCATCTGGAATCCGGGAAACTCGAGATGCACCCCGTGCTGATCGCCGGCGCGGCCAAACTCTCTGACCACGCGCTGGCCCGGGAAATGACGCGCTTTGACGCCTTCTATCTCCCCGGTGGGGACAGCGTGACGATCACCGCGCTGGAGGACTGCATTTTCTATATCGCCGCCGCGGTGTATGAGGGCTATGGCAAGGCCTTTTTCCGTGCCTTCGAGAAGGACGCCCCGGTGGGCGATATCCATCAGATCCACGGCGAGGGCATCGGCCAGCGCGAGGTGTTTATGACTCTCTCCGACAAGGATGAGGCGTCCCGCCTGATCTGCGGCCTCACATGGGGCGGCGAAGGCGCCTGGACCAGCTGGCCCCCGCATCAGCACGAGAAGGATCTGGAAGAGATTTACTGCTACTTCGATATGCCGCTGCCGCACTTCGGCTTTCATATCAGCTATCTGAAGTCCGGCGAGGTGGACGATATCGTGACGCACACCGTCCACTCCGGCACGATGGTGCAGTGCCCGCGCGGCT
Source organism: Eubacteriales bacterium (assembly GCA_030531505.1). Classification (GTDB taxonomy): domain Bacteria; phylum Bacillota; class Clostridia; order Oscillospirales; family Oscillospiraceae; genus Limivicinus. Next base: position 60,882 of record JAUNNH010000005.1, on the reverse strand, counting down.
ACCACCCCACCGTTGCGAGCCCCGGAACGCGCAACGCCTATTTATGGGTGCTCGGCGCCCTCCGGCACACCAGCCGCCGCTATGATCTGGCGGTGCTTGACCCGGCACTCAAGGATTTTAACTCTGCACGATGAGAATGACGTGTAAGGAGAACCGAGAGAAATGGCTAAGAGAGTTTTGATTGCCAAGCCCGCCTACAAGAAGTTCAGCCCGAAGGGCTATAAGATGCTCGAAGAGAAGGGCTACGAGCTTGTGACGAACGATCTGGACCGTGATTTCTACCTGGAAGAGCTGCTGCCGCTGATCGGCGACATCGATGCCTGCATCGCGAACTGTGAGCCGTGGAATGAGGAAGCGATGAACGCCGCGCCGAACCTGAAGGTGCTGGCCCGCTATGGCACCGGCATGAACTCGGTCGATACCGAGGCGGCAAAGAAGCGCGGCATCATCGTCACCAACTGCCAGGGTGTCAACGCCAATGCGGTGGCTGAGCATGTCTTGGCCATGATGCTGGCAGCGAGGCGTGAGCTGCCCCGCCTCAACGCCATGACCAAGGAGGGCCTGTGGAAGAACCTGAACTTCCATGAGGTGACCGGCTCCACCGTCGGCATCCTGGGCTTCGGCGCGATCGGCCAGTGGGTCGCCAAAAAGCTGACCGGCTTTGACTGCCATGTGCTGGCCTACGATGTGATGCCGAACAAAGAAGTCGCCGCGAAGTACGGGGTAGAGTTTACGAGTTTCGAGGATCTCATGTCCCGCAGTGACACCATCTGTATCCTGGTCCCGCTGCTGCCCTCCACGGAGAACATGATCAACCGCGAGACGCTGAAGCTCACAAAGCCCGGCGTGATTTTCGTGACCGATGCCCGCGGCGAAGTCGTGGACGAGGAAGCCATGTATGAAGCGCTGACGAGCGGCCAGGTCGGCTATTTTGCCTCGGACGTGTTTGTGCATGAGCCCGCAACACCGGAGAACACACCGCTGCTTACGCTGCCGAACGTCATCGCAACCTCGCACAACGGTGCGGAGTCCTATGAGAACCTGGAAAACTGCGGCGTCATGACTGCCCAGCAGATCATCGACGCACTGGAAGGCCGCGAGCCTGTCAACCGCCGGGTGTAACACCCGGAAAGCAAAAGAGCCGCATACAAGAGTGAACTCTTGTATGCGGCTCTTTTTATGGTGCGTCCGGCAAGAGCGCGTTTTCAGAGACGAATGCTCCGAAGCTGCCTGCGGCGGGAAACCCTGAGGGAAACCGGACGGGTATAGCAGAGGCCGGACGCCGTTTACTGGCGGCAGGTGAAGAGAATCACCTGGCGGTCCCGCGAGACCCGTTTGAGAAGCTCCATCGCCTGCCCGAAACGCTCCTCATCGAGGTTGACGAGCACATCGTCCAGGATCAGCGGACAGGGCTCACCGTCCGGAAGCGCAAGCTCGCAGACCGCGAGGCGCACGGCCAGGTACAGGAGGTCCAGCGTCCCAGCACTGAGATATTCCGCTTCGCGGGCCACCACGTCGTCCTTCGTTCGGGTGCGGGCGGTGAAGTCCCGATTGATGAGTACGTCCTCATAGCGCCCGCCCGTGACGGCGGCCATATACGAGGCGGCGAGCTTGCCGAGCTGCGGCGAGAAGCGGCTCTGGATCTCCCGATCCGCCTGGCGCAGCGTGTCGATCGCAAGTGCAAGCGCATCGAACTCGCCCTGCAGCTGCTCATACTCCTCGCGCATGACGCCGAGGGAACTCGAGAGGATCAGCGGATCGCCCAGGGTGGAGAGACGGCCGCTCAGCGCGGCGATGCGCGCGGAGAGCCGCTCCGCCTTGCTGCGGGCGGCGGCGAGGCTCCGACCCAGGCGGGCGGCCTCGGTATCTCCGATGCTGAAGTCCAACTCCTGGATCGCGTTCTCCTCGAGCGTGTTCTGCTTGAGCTGCTGCTGCTCAAAGGCGCGGCGGCATGCCTCTTCGTGCTCCTCTGCTTCGCCTGCCGCGGCCCAGAGCGCCTGATAATGCTCCCAGGCAGCCTTGATGTCCCGCGACGAGGCGGCGTGATATTTCTTTAAGAGAGCGTGCCGTTCCGCATCCGCGGCCTGCCGCTGGTGATTCATACGCGACCAGATCAGCAGCATCACCAGCGCGGCCAGGCAGAAGACCCCGGCACCGATGATGAGCGGGAGCAGATCGTTGACGGTGTAGAAGCCGGCCAGCACCGCGGCCAGCACAAAACTCAGCAGCATGAAAAGCAGGAGCGGACCGCTCTTCGGCTGGCGGGAAAGGCGGCGGAGCTGGCTGAGATCCCGCTGGATCTCCTCCCCAAGCTCACCCGGGTCGCGTTCGCCGAAGCTGCTGTTGCGCAGCGCCTCGCGCGCCTGCGAGAGCGCGGCCATTGAGGCGTCGTGTTCGGCGCTCACCTGCCGGAGTTCGCCGCGCCCGCTGTTGAGCTTTTCCAACGCGTCCTGGCGCTGGCGCCGGCGGCTGTCCATGACCTGCTGCTCAAGCTGCGCGCAGCTCTGCCGCGTCTGCTCGAGCTCGGCCTCCAGCCGCTGCTGCTCGGCGAGGGAGCTCTCCATCTCGTCAAGCCGGCGCTGCGCCTCATCCATCCGACCCTCCAGCTCGGGGAGCTGGCCGCGGCGGTTGAAACGGCGCTTGCGCTGCCAGGCGCGCAGCCGCTCGTCCGCCTCGGTATAGGAGGTCTGCTCCTCGCCGGTGGAGACGATGGCGCTGATGCGCTTTTCAAGCTCGGGGCTGCCCGTCACGGCGACGGCGCCCTGCCCGATGAAGGCGGTGCGGCGGAAAACGTCCCGGCTCACGCCGGTGAGCATCTCGCCCGCGTTTGACTCGTTCAGCCCCTCGACAGGGGTGTTCGTGCCGGTATAGGTGGCGGTAAAATCCCGCATGGGGGCGTTCTTCGCCCGGGAGGAGCGAGTGATCGTGATGTCACAGCGGTCGGCGGTCAGCTCCATCGTCCCCTCCATGGGGGCCCCGGACCAGGGCGCGTAGCGGAGCTTGTCCGGCAGGACGCCCGCTTTCGCGCGCTGCGAAGTGTCCACTCCGTAGAGCATGGCCTGGATGAAGGCGCACCAGGTGGACTTGCCGCTCTCGTTTGGCGCGTAGATGACGTTGAGCCCCTCGTGGAAGCTCAGCGATTCATGTTCGAGCTTACCAAAGGAGGCGGTCAGCTTACGGATCTTCATGCTGCACGACCTCCTCTGCGTTGTTCAGAGCGGCCAGCCCCCAGCGGGCGGCCTGCTCGATCTGCTTTTTCTCCTCGTCGCTCGCTGCACCGTCGTAGCGCTGGCGCAGTTTTTTCAGGAAAATGCCGCGCAGGCTGTCCTCACCGGCGCACTCCCAGATGCTGCGACGCAGATGCGTCTCGTCCCGCAGCTGCAGCTCAAAGAACATCTCACTGAGATTAGCGTAGAGCTTCTTGAGATCCGGCGCGCTTTCGGTCTCGCCGGTCAGCACGATGCGGTAGATGTCTTTCACCGTGTCGTCCGGCAGCTGTGTGATGACCGCGAGCAGGGGATCGGCCGCGGTGACATCGACCGGCAGCACCGCATAGCGGCGCGCGGCGACGGAAGCGGTCTTCAGTTCGCAGCCACCCTCGTCGTCGAGGGTGACGAGGTTCACCGTCTTCTCCCCACACTCGTCGAAGCCGCGCCCCTCCGGGCAGCCGGGCCAACTGTACCAGGTATAGCCGGCCCGGCGAAGGCCGGAGGCCTTGTGGATATGACCCAGCGCGGCATAATCCAGACCGCTCCCGGCCAATTGCTCCTCCGTGATGGGATTGTAGGGGGAGAGCGGGTTTCCAACTTCGCCGTGCAGGCAGAGAAGCTTCCGGACCCCCGGCTCGTCGGCGGCGTGGAAATCCGCGAGCAGGGCGGGGGAGCTCTTGCCGGTGAAGGCCGCACCGTAGACACGGGCATTCAGCTCCGGCAATACGACGGAGCTCAGCGCGTTCTCGGTAAAGACGTGCACGTTCTCGGGCATGCGCAGACGCGCGTAGGGTGAGCCGGGAGTATAGGGATCGTGGTTGCCGGGCGCAATGAACACCGGGACGACCATGCGCCGGAGACACGCAATGAGCTCCTCTCCGGTCTCAAAGTAGCTGCTGCCGCTGTCGAGCAGATCGCCGCTGAGCAGCACGAGGTCCACGTCCTCCGTCACGGCGAGCTCCGCAAGAGCGCCGAGCAGACGCCGCTGCTCGGCCCGGCGGATCGCGGCCTTCCCGGCGGGAAGCGCCTCGAAAGGAGAGTCCAGATGCAGATCCGCCGCATGTAGGATCTTCAGGATCATGTCAGTCGTATCGCCTCCGCGCGCAGACAACGGCCCGTTTCCGGGTCGATCTCAAACAGGCAGCCCTCCAGCTTTGCAGGCCCCTTGGCCGAGGCGTAGCGCATCGGAGGATCGCCCATGAACTTGCCAATGGACTGCTCCGGGTCGATGCCGAGGACGGACTGCGCCGCCCCGGTCATGCCGAGGTCCGTGATATAGCCGGTGCCCTTGGACAGGACTTCCGCGTCGGAGGTCTGCACATGGGTGTGGGTGCCCCAGACGGCGCTGGCCTTCCCGTCGAGAAGGAAGCCCATCGCGCGCTTTTCGCTGGTCCCCTCGGCGTGAAAATCCACCAGGATGATCTTCTCCCGGATCTCCTCCATATAGCCGTCGGCGATCACGAAGGGATTGTCGGTATTCGTGTCGAGCGTGAAGCGGCCGATCAGGTTCAGCACGCATACATCCCCGAAGGGCATGGAGAAGGCGGCGATGCCGCGGCCGGGACACTGCGGGGCGAAGTTCGCCGGACGCAGGATCTTGCGCCGCTCGTCGAGATAAGGCCGCAGCTCCGTGCGTGTCCAGGTGTGGTTCCCGAGCGTGATAACATCCGCCCCGGAGCGGAAGATCTGATCCGCCTGCCGCGGCGTGATGCCCACGACGTTCGCGTTCTCGCCGTTGACCACGACAAAGTCGATTTGGTTTTCCTGCCGATAGGCCTTGAGGCGCTTTTCCAGGAACTCCAGACCGGGTTCCCCGCACACATCGCCCACGGCCAAGATTTTAACGCTCATGCGTTTCCTCCCCGGGACAGATTGATATATTACACTATAGTATACCACATATTCCCTGTTCTCCACAAGAGGTAATCCGGGCATACTGAAGACAGAACGCAAAAGGAGGATACACATGAATCGAAAACTGTATACCGGCATCGGAATGGGACTGGCCGCGGCAGCCTCGGTCGCCATGCTGGCCTGGCCGACGAAGAGCCGCCGCATGCGGCGGACCGTGAAAGCGATGAGCAAAGTGGCGGACGACCTGAGCGGCGCCATAAGCGCAATGAAAATTTTCTAAAAAAGGGCTTGCTTTTTGTCCGCAGCTGTGCTAATATAATCGAGCTGTCAGGAAAACTGATATGCGCGATTAGCTCAGCTGGATAGAGCGTCTGGCTACGGACCAGAAGGTCAGGGGTTCGAATCCCTTATCGCGTGCCAAAAGGGCCATCCCATTCGGGATGGCCCTTTTAGCACGCTGCGATGAGGATTCGAATGTGTATCGAAACTGCCGGGGGCAGTTTCATCCTCCAGTGCACACACGGGAGGATTCTTTTATGTTTCGCACGGAACGATGCTCGTCTCCTGCGCATCTGTTTCCCTGCGAAACATGCGGGCGAATCCCTTATCGCGTGCCACCCGGAAACTCTTGTGTATCAAGGGCTTCCGGGTTTTCTTATTTTTGAGCGGGTTTTCTCAAAACAGTGATTTCGGGCCCGGCTTTTCCCTGTTTCCGCTTGACGGGGAAGGCAAGGGTATGATACTGTTTTTCTCGAAGAAACCGCTCATGTGAGCGGTCGGTAGATGGAAAGAGAATGGTATTATGGCATATGATTTCGTTGTGCACTCCAGGCAGGATCTGATCGATGCGGTGCAGGAATACGGCATCGTCCCGTATTTCTCGACCTCCATACCGGGATTCTCGCTTGAGGAGCACTGCTCCCCCTCGATTCTTTTCAATGATACCGAGGAAAATACATGGGAATGGAAAGGCCCGGTCATCCGGGCGACAGGCTGCGCCTACGGGAAGTTTTTTGAGAAGAAGGCAGCCTACGTGCGGAAAGATCTGTTTCTGGATCTGGCCAATTACCGCCGGGATGGCTATGATTTCGATGCGCGGTATGACGACGGCCTGGCGCGTTTTCAGGACAAGCAGCTGTTCGACCTGATCGAAGAAAGCGCACCGGTTCTCTCCAAAGTGCTGCGGCAAAACGGCGGTTACGCGTACAGCGGGCGCTGGCAGAAAACAGAGGGCAGGAAGGGCTTTGATACGTCCATCACACGCCTTCAGGAGCAGTGCTATGTGCTCATCAGCGATTTCGTATACACGACGGACAAGAACGGGAATCGCCGCGGCTGGGGCGTGGCCGAGTACTCCACGCCGGAAAAGTTCATGGGAGCCGACTTTTCGGAACATGTTTATGAGCGCTCTCCGGAAGAATCCCGCGCGCGGCTGCTGGATTATCTGGCTCGGCTCTTGCCCGGGGCATCCGAGAAAGAGTTGAAGCGATTCCTGAAATGAGGGTTTGCGAAGTTCGGACAGAACAGAAAAGCGACAGGGGAAAAAGTGCCGCATCGACCCGCGGGCCTGAGTGGCGCAGACGGAATGACATAAGGAGGGGTTACCATGGCAAAGAAAAAGACGATCCTGGATCTGCAGCAGATGAAAGCCCGGGGGGAACAGGCCGCCTGGATGGTCATCTATGACGCCTGTCTGGCGTCCTTTGCGGAGGAGGCCGGCATGGACATGATCCTTGTCGGGGATTCCATGGGTATGATCATCTACGGCTATGAGGGGACCGTTCCGGTCACGATGGACATGTCCATCGCCCACTGCCAGGGTGTACGGCGCGGCGCACCCAACACCTATTTGATCGGCGACATGCCCTTCGGCTCCTATCAGGCCAGCTGCGAGGACGCGGTCAGGAATGCCGTCCGCTTTGTGAAAGAGGGCGATGTGGACGCCGTCAAGCTGGAGGGCGGCGTAGCCGTCGCGGAACAGATCCGGGCGATCAGCAGGGCCGGCATCGTGGTTTTCGGCCATATCGGTCTCACGCCGCAGAGCAGCGCGGCCATGGGCGGCTTTAAGGTGCAGGGAAAAGACACCGCCACAGCAAAGGCCGTTATCGAGGACGCGATCGCCGTCTATAAAGCGGGAGCCCGCGCCCTGCTGCTGGAGGGTGTGCCGGAAGAGACCGCCGCCTTCATCCACCGGATTCTGCCTATTCCGGTCTATGGGATCGGCGCCGGCTCCGTCTGCGACGGACAGGTCATTCTGGCGGCTGACGCGCTGGGGGTCTACAAGAACTTCACGCCGAAGTTCGCGAAAAAATACTGCAACCTGGGCGAGATCGCCACACAGGGGATGCGGGACTATATCGCCGAGGTCAAGGCCGGCAGCTTCCCAGCACCGGAGCATAAGTACAAGTTCACCGGCGACAGGGACGAGTTTGCGGCCTTCCTCTCCGCGTTCGAAAAGGACCTGGATCTCTGACCGGGACGGGAATGTGACGCCGGAGATGATCAAGATCGGGATGAAACGCCATGGCGATCTGATCCGGCCCAAACTGGACGAAGGACCCGGAGTGTCAGAGCCCTGAGAGATACCCGCATGGGTAAGAAACAACGAACGAAAAACAGCAAGGCCCGGCCACGTTTGCGGCCGGGCCTGTTTGTTATTCCGGGATTCTTCAGAACTCCATCATGACCTTCAGCACCGGCTCGGGGCGCTTGTCGGCCATCTCAATGGCTTCCTTGAACTGCTCGATGGGGTAGCGCTGGGTGACAAAATGGCTCAGATCCATCTTGCCGGCGGCAAGCGCATCGCAGATCAGCTCAAAGTCTTTCTTCTGATACATGTTGAAAGCCTTGAAGTCCAGCTCATGCTGCTGGTGCAGACGGTAACAGAAGCCGATGCCGTCCTCCATCAGCGCGTGCTGGATCACCTGACCGGCGCGGCGCGTGATCGCGCAGGCCTGGGTGATGGTGGGCTCATCGCCGAAGGCGAGGAAGGTCTTGTCCACACCGACGCCGTCGGTCAGCTCCTTGACCTTCTCCTCGAGACTCTCACGGCGGCTGTTCACGGTGATGGCCTCCGGGCACATGAGCTTGGCCTTCTCGAGGTTGAAGTCGGAGATGTCGGCGATGATCATGAGCTTCGGATTCCAGAGCTTGGCGCAGATGGCGTCGCCGATGCCGATGGGGCCGGCGCCGATGATGCACATGGTGGTTTCGGGGGTGATGTCCACGTTGCGCACGGCGTACATGCCGTTCGCGACCGGCTCGATGAGCGCGCCCTCCTCATAGCTGAGGTTGTCGGCCAGGTGGACGACCGTGCGCTCCGGCGTCACGATGTACTCGCCCAGCGCGCCGCTCCAGCCCATGGCGCCGAGGACCTTCTTGTTGGTGCAGACGTTGTACAGCCCGTGCTTGCAGTACCAGCACTCGCCGCAGCCGTAGTGCGGCTCGACCACGACGCGGTCGCCGGGCTTGAACTCCGTGACGGCGGAGCCGACCTCGACCACGTCGCCCGCGGCTTCGTGGCCGGAGACGATGGGCGGGATGCGGAAGGGGTGCTTGCCGTGGTAGGCGTGGACCTCGGAGCCGCAGATACCGCAGTTGCGGATGCGGATCTTCACGTCGTCGGGCTTGGTGATCTGGGGTTCGGGCCAGTCGTCGCGGAAGTACGCGACGCGGACAGCTTCAAAATATCCAGCTCTCATGTTGTTTCCTCTCTTTAACTTACTTTGCCATCAGGTTAGGCAGGAGCAGGGAGATACCGGGGATATAGGTGATGACGATCAGGACGATGAGCACGGCGATGACGAAGGGCCAGATCTTCTTGATCATCTCGCTCAGCGGGATGCCGGCCACGCCGCAGCCGGTGAAGAGGTTCACGCCCACGGGCGGGGTGATCAGGCCGAGGGCCAGGTTCACAACCATGACGGCGCCCAGGTGCACCGGGTTGATGTTCAGCTTCTGCGCGATCGGGAAGAGGATCGGGCAGAGGATGTACAGGGCGGAGTTGGCATCGATGAAGCAGCCGGCGATGATGAGGATGATGTTCACCATCAGCAGGAAGATGTACTTGTTGCCGCCGGCGAGGTTGATGAGGCCCGCACTGGCCTTGGCGGCGACGCCGGTGATGGTCAGGGTGTTGCCGAAGACGGCGGCGCAGCCGATGATGAACATGACGACGGCCGTCTGGGAGACGCTCTGGCGCAGGATCTTCATGATGTCCTTCATCTTCAATGTCCGGTAGATGAAGAGGCCGACGATGAAGCCGTAGACCGCGGAGACGGCGGCGGCCTCGGTCGGGGTAAAGATGCCGCCGTAGATGCCGCCGAGGATGATGACGGGCATCAGCAGGCCCCAAACCGCGTTCTTGAAGGAGGCCCAGCGCTCCTTGCCGGACGCCTTCGGCTGCTGGACGAGCTCTCTCCCGCGGGAGGAGAACTTCATCGCCCAGTAGATGACGATGCCGATCAGGATGCCGGGGATGATGCCAGACATGAACAGGGAGCCGATGGAGGTGCCGGTGACGGAGCCGTAGACCACGAAGGTGATCGAGGGCGGGATGACGATGCCGATCGCGCCGGCGGTGCTCATGAGCGCGGCGCTGGTGGACTTCTCATAGCCGGTGTTGGTCATGGCCGGGATCAGGATGGCGCCGAGCGCCGCCACGGTGGCCGGGCCGGAGCCGGAGATCGCCGCGAAGAAGCAGGCGACGATGACGCAGACCATCGCGAGGCCGTGCTTGGTGTGGCCCACGAGGGAGCGGAAGAAATCAATAAGACGGGTGGAGATGCCGCTCACGTCCATGATGTTGCCGCCGAGGATGAAGAAGGGGATGGCGAGCAGGACGTATTTGTTGGAGGCGGTGTACAGGTTCGTCGCGACGAGGCTCAGCATGCTCATGGGCAGAGGGCTCGCCATGATGGTGAGGATGCTGGAGACCGCGAGGGACACCGAGATGGGCACGTTCAGAAACAGCAGGAGGAAGAACGAGCCGAAGAGCACAAGAGCGGTATTCATTCTTCAGTCTCCTCCTTTCCGATAATAACATAGATGATCTGCTGAACGAAACGGATCGCGAGCACCACGCAGCCGACCGGCAGCCAGAGGCCGAAGAGGTATTCGGGCCACTGCATGCCCTGGGTCAGCACATGGTGGGTATATTCGTTCGTGACCATTTTATATCCGTAGTTGATGGCAATGTAGCAGAAGAACAGGCCGGCCAGACAGCCGATCACCGCGATGACCTTCTGCGCGGTTTTGGGGAGCCTGTCGGTGATGATGGAGAGACCGAGGTGGGCGTGCTGCTTGAGCGCCACGGCGGCGCCGACATAGGTCAGGATAACGAGCCCCAGGCGGTTGAGCTCTTCCACCCAGGGGAAGGAAGCCAGGAAGACATAGCGCGCGATGACGTTGATGAAGGCCAGGACCGTCATGATCGCCAGGATGATCGCGCAGAAATTGTCCTCCAGCTGGTTGAGGAATTTGATGGTTTTCTTCACGTCTACCCTCTCTTTTCATCCGGGCGGGGACCCGGTCTGGATTTTGAATTGCCTTCTCCGGTTTCCCGGAGAAGGCAACAGTTTCAAACGGATCTCTTACTCGACGACGATGCCGAAGGCGGCGCAGGCGTCCTCGCCATACTGGGCGGCGTACTCGGCGGTCACGTCGGCGACGGCAGCCTTGAAGACATCAACCTCTTCGGGGCTGAGCTCATAGACCTCGCAGCCGTAATCGTTGATGAAGGACTCCTTGATGACGTCCATGGACTCGACGATCTGGGCGTTGGCGTCGCGGCAGGCCTTCTCGGCGCACTCGCGGATGCAGGCCTGGGTGTCCTCGTTCAGACCCTCGAACCACGCGGTGTTCGCGGTCCAGGTGAAGGCCTCATAGGTGTGGTTGGAGATGGTGATGTAGTGCTGGACTTCCTGAACGTTGGCGGAGTTGATGGTGCTCAGGGAGTTGTCATGGCCATCGATGGTGCCCTGCTGCATGGCGGTGTACACCTCGGCCCAGGACATGGCTTGGGGAGAAGCGCCCAGAGCGGACCAGAAGCCGTTCCACAGGTCGCCGCCCGGCGTACGGATCTTCTGACCGGCCAGGTCGGAGGGCTGGGTGATGAGGCGCTTGCTGGAGGTCATGGCCTTGAAGCCGTTGTGCAGCGCGCCGAGGTAGGTCAGGCCGTGCTCGGCCAGAACGGAAGCGACAAACTCGCCGCCCTTGCCGCCGAGGAACGCGTTCTCGCAGTCCTCATAGCTGGAGAAGGTCCAGGGCAGGCAGGAGACCATCAGACGGTTGTCCAGACGGGAGATGATGGAGGTGGAGTGGATGTCGATCTGGACGTCGCCGTTGACGACCAGCTCCAGGCCCTTGGTCATGTCGCCGCCGGCCAGCTGGTCGTTGTTGAAGAGCTGGACGGTGATCTTGCCGCCGGAGGCCTCGTTGATGTACCGCGCGAAGAGATTGGCGCCGATGCAGTCGTTGGCGGCATCGGACTGACCGTTGCAGGTCATGATGATGTACAGGGACTCGACGTTGTTCGCGTCATAGTCGGCGGAGGCGCTCACGGCACACAGCGCGAAGACCATAACGAGAGCCAGGAGAATGGAGATCGCTTTTTTCATGCTTGTCTTTCCTTTCCTGTAATGTATTTTAGTTTTGCTGCCGAAGCAGGTAAACTACGTCTGATTACAGCGCCTTGGCCTGCGCCACAATGTTCTCCACCGTGACGCCGTTCATCGCGAGCAGGCGCTCATAGGGGGCGGACTGACCGAACTGATCCTGGATACCGATGCGCTTGACCTTGCCGCGTCCGGCCTCGGCCGCGAGCTCGCACACCGCGCTGCCCAGACCGTTGAGGATGTTGTGATCCTCCACCGTGACGATCTTGCCGATCTCCTCGATGCAGGCCTTCACCGCCGCCTCATCCAGAGGCTTGATGGTGTGCATGTCGAGCACGCGGGCCTCGATGCCCATCTCCGCGAGCTGCTCGGCCGCCTCGATCGCGAGACGCACGGTGTCGCCGTTGGCGATGATGGCGACGTCCTTGCCATCGCGCAGCTGCTTGGCCTTGCCGATCTCAAAGCTGTCGTCCTCGCCGTAGATCACGGGGATCGCGTCGCGGGTGAAGCGCAGATACACCGGCGCGTCCAGCTCCGCCGCCGCACGCACGAGCTTGCGGGCGGACCAGTAGTCCGCGGGCATGACGACCGTCATGTTCGGGATGGTGCGCAGAATGCCCATGTCCTCGATGGCCTGGTGGGAAGCGCCGTCGTTCGCGGGGGTGACGCCGCCGTGGGAGCAGGCGATCTTCACATTCAGATGGGGATAGGCGATCTCCTGGCGGATCATCTCGCACATGCGCATGGAACCAAAGGCCGCGTAGGTCACCACGAAGGGGATCTTCCCGCAGGTCGCAAGCCCGGCGGCGACGCCGGCGCAGTTCTGCTCTGCGATGCCGACGTTCAGATACTGCTCCGGCAGCTCCTTACGGAAGGCGCCGGTCTTGCAGCTCTTGCCGATATCCGCGTCCACGACCAGGATGTTCTTGTTCTCTTTGCCCAGAGCGACGATCTCGTCGCCGAAGCCGTCACGGGTCGGAACTTTTTTCTCAAAATTCATCGTCTCGTCCTCCTCACTTGACGTACTGGGTCTCCAGCTCAGCCATCGCCTGCTTGTACTGCTCCTCGTTCGGGGCGGTGCCGTGCCAGCCGCAGACGTTCTCCATATAGCTCACGCCCTTGCCCTTGACCGTCTTGCCGACGATGCACTTGGGCAGACCGTTCTTCGCGGCGACGGCCTTGTCCATCACCTCGACCAGCTGCGCCATGTCGTTGCCGTCGCACTCGTAGACCTCAAAGCCGAAAGCGCGGAACTTCGCCGCCAGATCGATCGGCGGCATGATCTCTTCACAGGTGCCGTCGAGCTGGAGGTTGTTCCAGTCCACAAAGACGATGAGGTTGTCGAGCTTATACTTGTACGCGGTGCCGCAGGCCTCCCAGATCTCGCCCTCGTTACACTCACCGTCGCCCACCGCGCTGAACACGCGGTAGTCTTTGCCGTCGAGCTTCGCGGCGAGCGCCATGCCGACCGCACAGGCCAGGCCCTGGCCGAGAGAGCCGGTGGAGATGTCGATGCCGGGGCACTTGTTCATGCTGGGGTGGCCCTGCAGGGGGGAGCCCTCCTTGCGCAGCGTGTCCAGGACTTCCATCGGGAAGAAGCCCTTCATTGCGAGCGCGGCGTACTGGGCGGGGCAGACATGGCCCTTCGAGAGCACGAAGCGGTCGCGGTCGGCCCAGCGGGGTTCCTCGGGCCGGACATTCATGTAACGGAAATAGCAGGCGGTCACAAAATCCGCCACGGACAGCGAGCCGCCCGGATGCCCGCTCTGGGCCTTATAGATCATGGAGATGACATGCTTTTTCAGATCTACACAGGTGTTCTGCAGGTCCCGGACGCTGAGAGTTTCTTTCACGGAAATGCTCCTTTCCTTCGATCGGCAGGCTTGTGGGAAAGATTGTTAAATCTTTGCCGATTGTTCAATGTTCATTGTTCACCAATGGGCAATTTCATAATAGTATAGCGCCTGACGAATGTCAAGCGCTATTTGTCACTTTCTACAATTTTTGGCGAAATACTAAAAACTGAACGAGTCTTTCCAGTAAAAATAACTAAATTCCAGAGCCGCGTCGATATCCGAGCCGGGCTTTCCCTCGAGCGCGTCCAGATGCTGCCGGTGGACCTTCACCAGATAGTCCCGGTCGTTCTCCTCATAGATGCGCTCGATCGTGCGATGACGCGACTCGCCGGTGAGGTTCAGGATAAAGTCGTTGAACATCACGGCGAGCTCATTGTGCGTGGCGCGGGCGACGCCGTCGTGGAAGCGCAGATCCGCCGCCACGATCTTCTCGATGTTCGGCTCTTCGGCCATCAGCTGTTCGACGAGCTCCGCATACAGCCGCTCGAGCTCCGCAGTCTCCTCCTCCGAGAGGCCCTGTGCGATCACGAGCTTGGAGATACCCATGTCGATGATCCGCCGCAGGCCGATCAGGTCCCGGTATGAGTCCTCTTTGGCGAGAATGATGCTGTAGAGCATAGGGGTGATCATCTGCGGCGAGAAGCGCTCGCAGACGAAGGTGCCCTCCGGACGGCGCACCTCGAGCACGCCGTAAGCACGCAGAGTCTGGATCGCGGCGCGCAGGGTGTTGCGGCTGACGTGCATGGCGGAAATCAGCTCCAGCTCCGGCGGGAGCCGGTCGCCGGGCTTCAGCTCGCCCGAGACGATGGCGTCGGTGATTTTATTGATGACCTGTTGGACGACGGATTCGCCGCCCACTTGGGACAGAAGATTGGATTCGTTCATCGTGCGCCTCCTTTCTGGAGAGACAGCGCGTGTATTTTTGGCACCGGACGGTCCTCGCACGGCGCCGTTATCTCAGTTCACCAGGTTGACCGGCTCGCCGGCCAGGAAGGCGCGAAGGTTCTCTGCCGTGATGCTCATGATGCGTTCGCGGCTCTCCTTCGGCGCCCAGGAGATGTGCGGGGTGATGAAGCAGTTGCGGGCCGTCAGCAGGGGATTGTCGTCCCGGATGGGCTCGGTGGAGACCACGTCCAGCCCGGCGGCGTAGATCTTGCCGCTGTTGAGCGCGTCGGCGAGGTCCTGCTCAACGACGAGCGGGCCCCGGCTGTTGTTGATGAGGATGACCCCGTCCTTCATTTTCGCGATGGTCTCGCGGTTAATGATGCCCTGCGTGCTCGGGAAGAGCGGGCAGTGCAGCACCACGACGTCGGAGCGCTCCAGCAGCTCGTCGAGCGTCACGTAGTCCGCGATAGCGCGGCCGGCCTCGCTCTCGCGGCTGCCGGTCGCGAGGATCGTCATGCCCATCGCCTGCGCGATGCGGCCCGTGGTCTGGCCGATGCGGCCGAAGCCGATGATGCCCATGGTCTTGCCGGCGAGCTCGATGAGCGGATAGTCCCAGAAACACCAGTCCGGGTTGGAGGCCCAGCGGCCCTGATGCACCGCCTCGGAGTGGTGGGCGACGTGGTGGCAGATCTCCAGCAGCAGCGCGATGGCGAACTGCCCCACCGCCGCGGTCCCGTAGGTCGGGATGTTGGAGACCGGGATGCCCTTCTCGCGGGCGCAGGCCACGTCCACGATGTTGTAGCCCGTCGCGAGGACAGAGATATACCGCAGCTGCGGGCAGGCATCCATGACCGCGCGGCGGATCGGGCACTTGTTGGTCAGCACGATCTGGGCATCACCGATACGGCGCGCGATCTCAGCGTCATCGTCGGGCGTGCGGTCGTAGACCTTCAGCTCGCCGAAGTGCTCCAGTTCCTCCCAGCTCAGATCGCCGGGGTTTTCGGTATAGCCGTCGAGTATAACGATCTTCATGCAGAGCCCTCCTTATCGGTCCATCAGGATCTCCGCCACACGGCGCAGATCGTCGTCACTGCCCACGTTGCCGGGGAAGATCACATAGGGCAGGCCGGGGAACTTGCTCTCCGCGCCGGTCTGCCAGACGGGGATGCCGGGGCGGATCTGCCCGGCGACCCGGGCGCGGCGCACGCGCAGCGCCTTGGTTCCGACGTCGCTGGAGGTGATGCCCCCCTTGGCGACGACAAAGCTCGGCCGCACGCTTAGCTTCCCGATGATGCTGGTCACGGCGTCGGAGATCTTCACCGATATCCCCAGCTGCTTGTCCTTATCCGCTGTGTCGAGGTCCAGCCGTTCGCGGCGGGTGTAGACCGTGACGCTCCGCCCGGCGAGAATATCCGCCTCAGCGAGCGCCAGGACACGCGCGACCTCGTCCTCGAGACCGCCGTCCTCCAGCACGCGGTGCTGGTCGAACTGGATAAATACCATCGGCAGATCTGCTGCCTGAAGCGCGGCGAGCTGCCGGCTGGTCTTGTTGACGTGGGAGCCGATCAGGATGATGCCGCCGCGCTCGTTCCCGGCGTCTACCAGCTCGGCGCGCTGCAGCAGCGGGCGGTCGGGCACGCCGCCGAGCACCTTGGGCAGGGCAGCCGCGCAGCGGAAGAGGTAGTTCCTTCCGGCAGCGAGCGCCTTGCAGAGCGCCGTCACGAAGACGGCCACATCCTCATAATCCGCACTGTCGACCGCGATCTTTCCGAAGGCCGTCACGGCCTCCAGCTTCTCCGCGATCGCGTCGGCGTCCCCGGCGCGCAGCTCCTCGAGCGTCACACGGCAGCATTCTGCCGCCGGGAAGCGCCCGCCGGATTTCTCCTCGCACCAGTCGGCCAGCGCGGAGGCGGTATAGCCGAAGCTCTTATCTTTGGCAAATTCGGTGAGGCCGGCGGGGATCAGCTCCTCCCCCTGGCGGACATAGTGCACGCCGCCGAGGGTGAAACGCCCACCCTCGGGGAAGAAGGGGAAGATCACCTCGCCGTCGAAGCGGCGGCCGGTGAGCGCCTCCAGCCTGCCCCGCAAGATCTCCGTCTCCATGGGCCAATGGCCGCGCAGCGTCGAATCGCCCCGGCTGAGCAGGAGAAAATCCTTGCCTGTCGCGGCGGAGGCGGCGGCGAGATTTTCCGCGATCTGCTCATGCTGCGCCCGGCTCTCGGGCACGGTGAGACCGCGGGAATTGGTCAGAATAAAGAACATCGTATCCGGCTCGCGGAAGGCCTCGGTCAGCGTCTCCCGGTCCCAGCGGGTATAGACGTAGACGTCGTGCACGGTCTGCACGCCGGTCGGGTCGTCGTCCAGCACGACGATCTTGCGCCCCAGTCCGGCCAGCGCCGTGCGCAGCTGCACCCACGCATCGCCCCGGTGGGCGGGCAGCGAGTCGAGAACAGAGGCGGGAAGGGCTTCGTATGCTTTCATCCGTGATACCTCCATTGTTCAATGTTCACCAATATTATACGGTATGGATTCCATGGATGCAAGTGTTTTTTCGCTGTAAATAATAAAAACGGGAGCCATTTCAGGCTCCCGTTTGGGAAGACTGTCGGGAGGGCCGGAAGACCCTCCCGACAGGAAGAAGAACACATCAGCCGCCGAGCCAGGTGCCGGCGCCGCGGGTCAGCGCGGCGGGGGCCTGCTCGAGCGAGGTGATGACGGCCCGGCGGCCGGGCGCGGACTCCGCGAAGCGCAGCCCCGCCTCCACCTTGGGCAGCATGCTGCCGGGGGCGAAGTGCCCCTGGCGGATATACGCCCGGGCCTCGGCCGCGCTCATGACCGTGAGCGGACGCTCGTCGGGCTGCCGGAAGTTCAGGCAGACACGGTCGACGGCCGTGAGAAAAAGGATCAGCTCCGCGCCGAGCTCCTCGGCCAGCCGCTCGCAGGAGCGGTCCTTGTCGATGACGGCGTCCACGCCCTGCAGCCCGCTCTCCGTGCGGATCACCGGGATGCCGCCTCCGCCGGCGGCGATGACGGTGATCCCGTCCGAGAGCATGCGGGAGATGGCCGCCTGCTCCACGATCTCCAGCGGTGCGGGGGAGGGGATCACACGGCGGTAACCGCGCCCCGCATCCTCCCGGAAGATCCAGCCCTTCTCGGCCGCGAGCACCTCCGCCGCCTCCCGGCTGAAGAAGCGGCCGATCGGCTTGCGCGGATCCTGAAAGGCGGGGTCCGCCGGATCCACGACCACCTGCGTCACCACGCTGAGCACCTCCCCCGGGAGAGAGCGGCGGCGCAGTTCCTCTCCGAGGGCCTGCTGCAGATGATAACCGATATAGCCCTGAGACATGGCGGCGCACTCGGCAAAGGGGAAGGCCGGGAAGCCCGGGCGGCTGCATGCGGCGAGGTCCATCGCCGCGTGGATCATCCCCACCTGGGGACCGTTGCCGTGGCTGATGATCAGCTCATGCCCCTGCGCGATCATGTCCGCAAGCATCACAGAGGCCTTGCGCACCGCTGCGAGCTGATCGGCCGGGCTCTCGCCCAGGGCGTTCCCACCCAGAGCCACCGCGATCCGTCTCTTCGACATATCAGCAGAGCGTGGCGTAGAGCACGGCCTTGATGGTGTGCATGCGGTTTTCCGCCTCGTCAAAGACCACGGACTGCTTCGACTCGAAGACCTCGTCCGTGACCTCCATCTCCTGCAGGCCGAAACGCTCGGCGATCTGCGCGCCGATCGTGGTACGGGTGTCGTGATAGGAGGGCAGGCAGTGCATGAAAAGCGCCGTGGGTTTGGCGCGCGCCATGAGCGCGGCGTTCACCTGATAGGGGGTCAGGAGGCGGATGCGGCTCTCCCAGACCTCGTCCGGTTCACCCATGGAGACCCAGATATCAGTATAGATCACGTCCGCATCCGCCGCGCCCTCCGCGACGTCCTCGGTCAGACGGACGCTGCCGCCGGTCTCGGCGGCGATGGCGCGCGCCTTCTCCACGAGCTCGGCAGCCGGGAAGAGCTCCTTCGGCGCGCAGGCCGTGAAATGCAGGCCCATCTTGGCGCAGGCGATCATGAGGGAGTTGCCCATGTTGTTGCGGGCGTCACCCATATAGGTGAAGCGCAGGCCCTTGAGATGGCCAAACTTCTCCTCGAGCGTGAGGAGGTCGGCGAGCATCTGCGTGGGATGGAACTGGTCGGTCAGGCCGTTCCACACCGGGACGCCCGCGTACTTTGCCAGCTCCTCCACGAGCGCCTGGCTGTAGCCGCGGTACTCGATGCCGTCGTAGAGCCGGCCGAGCACCCGTGCCGTGTCGGGGATGCTCTCCTTTTTGCCCATCTGGGAGCTGCCGGGGTCAAGATAGGTCACGCCCATGCCGAGATCCATCCCGGCCACCTCGAAGGAGCAGCGGGTGCGCGTGGAGGTCTTCTCAAAGAGCAGAACGATGTTCTTCCCCTCCAGATAGCGGTGGGGCGTGCCGCTGCGCTTGAGAGCTTTGAATTCCTTGGCCAGATCCAGCAGATAGCGGATCTCCGCCGGGCTGTAGTCGAGCAGGGTCAGAAAGCTTCTTCCGCGAATGTTGAGTCCCATAGAGGTATCTCCTTTTTTATATGTTTGTTATGGTACAGCGTTGTCTTACTTCTCCGTCAGATCCAGGCCGCGGGCCACGGTACGGATGAAGTCCTGCACGTTCGTGACCATGGTGGTCGCGGCGAGGCTGCCGCGGTCGAGCAGCTTGTTGACCACGAATTCGTCCGCGTCCACGGCATAGAGATAGACGGGGCGCACGCGCCCGTCCGGCAGGACGCGGAAGGAGGGGGTCATGTTGCCGACGGCAATGGTGTGCAGCATGGTGGCGAGGCAGATCACGGTCGTGCCGGTCTTCACCAGCGCACGCATGGCGTTCTGCCCTTTGTAGACGTCCCCGATGACCTCGGGCAGCGGCCCGTCGTCCCGGATGGAGCCTGTCAGCACCAGCGGCACACCCTTTTTCACGCAGGCGCAGAGGATGCCGTCGTCGAGCTTGTACTCCTCGATGAAGGCGGGGATGGAGCCGCAGCGCCGGACGCGGTTGCAGACGTCGAGATGGTTGTAGTGGCCGTTGGGCTGAGAGCGCTGCGTGTAGATGTCCTGACCCAGCGCGGTGTGCAGGAGCGCACCCTCCAGATCGTGTGTCGCGAGGGCGTTGCCCGCGAGCAGCCCGTGGCAGTAGCCGTTCTCCACCAGCGCGGCCATGGCGGCGCGGGCGCCGGCGTCGAAGGCGAAGGCGGGACCCATGACCCAGAGGATCTTCCCATGCTCCCGCTCGTAGCGCAGCAGCTCGATCAACTGGTCGTAGTCCCGCGCATAGGAGGTCTCGCGGCTGCGGCCCTGCCGGAAGACGAACTGGTCGTCCAGGCCCTCTTCTCCGCCCGTGAAGCCCGTGCAGTGCATATAGATGCCTTCCTCGCCGCGCTCGCTGCGTCCGAGGATGACGCAGTCCCCTTTGCGGAGATTGCGGTTCTCCACGACGTCGAGGTGCCCGTCCGGCCGGAGGACGACACTGGAGTCCATGCGGCTCTCCTCCGCGAGCGTCCAGGTCCCGTTGAGCTTGAAGTACTCCGGGTACATGGAGGTGCTGTGGTAGTATTCCGGCGCGACGCCGTCCGCGGGCGCGGCCTCCCAGCGCACGTCGGGCGCCGCAGCGAGGGACGGCGCGGTGAAATCCGGTTCATGGTAGACTGGCAGGGAAAAAGACATGGTAATTCTCCTTTCCGCGGTTCTAAATCGCTCAGAGCGCGTCCCGCACCAGCGGCATGCTCATGCAGCGGGGGCCGCCGCGGCCGCGGGCGAGCTCGGAGCTCGGCATCTCAAAGACCTCCAGGCCGTGCCGGAGGAGGATCTCGTTGGTCACATAGTTGCGGTTGTAGACGATGACTTTCCCGGGCGCGATGCAGAGTGTGTTGGAGCCGTCGTTCCACTGCTCGCGCGCGGAGGCGATGTTGTCCTTCCCGCCGCAGGCGATCAGCGTCACGCGCTCGAGCCCGAGCGCCTCGCGCAGCACGTCCTCGAGCGGGGAGGAGAGCTCGCTTGCCCGCATCGCCGTCCCGTCGCGCCGCAGCTCATAAAGCCGCAGGCTCCCGAGAATGTCCGGGTGGATGGTGAACTTGTCCCGGTCCACCTGGGTGAAGACCGTGTCGAGGTGCATATAGGCGCGCATGTTCGGGATGTCCAGCACCAGAATGCGCCGCACGCCGCAGCGCTCATCCGCGAAGAGGCGCCGGGCCAGCAGCTCGACCGCCTCGGGCGAGGTGCGCTGGGACAGACCGATGGCCAGCAGATCCTCCCGCAGATTGAGGATGTCCCCGCCCTCGATGTGGAAGGGATCGCTCCGGTCATAGTAGAAGGGGACCTGCCCGGCAAAGTCCGGGTGATAGCGCAGGATGAACTCCGCGTAGATCGTCTCGCGGCAGCGCGTGGCCGAGTACATCCGGTGCAGGCTCACGCCGCAGCCGATGCTTGCAAAGGGATCACGCGTGAAATACAGGTTGGGGATGGGGTCGAGCAGGAACTGGCGGCGCTCCCGCGTCAGCCGGGTCAGCGGCCCCGCGCGCAGTTCGTCGCGCATCTCGGCGGTGCTGACGCCGCTCATGGTCTTGAGCACGAGCTCCCGCTCGTCCTCCAGCGAGGTCAGCATGTCAAAGAGCTCCTCCGCGTGGTTCTGGGCAAAGGGGCCGCCCTCGCGCAGGAACTGGCCCACGAAGAGCTCCCGCAGGCCGGGGTTCAGGCGCAGCGTCTCCGCCATCAGGTCCTCCAGATAAACGACCTCGACCCCCTGGCGGCGGAGGATCGCGGCGAAGGTATCGTGCTCCTGCTGCGCGAGCTTCAGATAGGGGATGTCATCGAAGAGCAGGCGCTCCAGCTCCTCCGGAACCAGATGCTCCAGCTCCTGGCCGGGGCGGTGGAGCAGGACCTTTTTCAAAGGGCCGATCTCGCTTTTCACGCAGATAGCCATGGACAGCCTCCCTCCTTTTATTCATTTTCTATTGTATACGATTTTGCCGCGTTTGCAAGATGGGACTTTCCTTTTTGCCGCGGGCTTTCTGAAAGACCCGGGGCGCCTGTCCCCGACGGCGACAGAAAGCACTTGCGCCGCCGGAGAAGATGTTGTATAATGCAGGCGCTGTTTTCCCAGCACGGAAGGAGCGGATGGGAAGTTTTCGCCGGCAGGCGGAAACGGACCGAAGCGAGTTTCTTCGCTGTTCTCCCGTAAACCAAAGCAAGGCCCAGCGAAGCGGGCTTGCTTTGGAGAGGAAGAAGGAAGGAGCGGATGGGAAGCTTTCGCCGGCAGGCGGAAACGGACCGAAGCGAGTTTCTTCGCTGTTCTCCCGTAAACCAAAGCAAGGCCCAGCGAAGCGGGCTTGCTTTGGAGAGGAAGAAGGAAGGAGCGGATGGGAAGTTTTCGCCGGCAGGCGGAAACGGACCGGAGCGAGTTTCTTCTGACGTCGACCGGGTGTAGCCCAGTTGGTAGGGCGCCTGCTTTGGGAGCAGGAAGCCGCGCGTTCGAGTCGCGCCACTCGGACCAATGGCTCTGATTTTGATACAAAATCAGAGCCATTTTTTCTTTGAAAGGATAGAATTATATGATACAATGAACTCGGTTAAACAGTATGCCTTGAGGTGACGGACATGAAAAACGGAAAGAAACCTGACCCAAATGTGATCCATCCGATTGCAGGATATGAGAAGGAAATCTATGTTATGCTATAATGAATCCAATCATCCACCTGATCGGTATTGGCTGACGGGAGTTCGGGCAAGCGGTATGAAGGAGAATGGCTATGGTTGAATTAAGCAAGGAAAGATTGGAACAGATCCTGCACGAAGAGACGATAAAAAAAGAAGAATCCGATACGATTCTGCGCAGTATCTATACCAGATATATGTGCCTGTATGAGAAATACTTTGCAGACATAGATGCACTCAACGATGACGTGATCGCAGAGCTGAGAAAGTATCATGAAGAAACCGGAAGTCTCGTCAAGTATTGTTATATGGACATTCCCATGGATATCTGCACATGCCTGAGAGAATTCGAGGACAGGTACAGCTCCAAACTCCTTGGCCCTGAATGGCATGAAGTTCTTTTTGACTACTATGAAAAATTCAAGGAAGAGAGAACGACCGGGGACGAAAGCGAGGAAGCGCTCAAGGCGGAGTATACAAGGCAAATGCTGGCGGCCTTTTATGATGCCATGGATTATATTTTCCGGGATGGTTTCGGTACGGGCAGCCATACAGCAAAGAGGGCAATAAACGGGCTCAAAGAACTGCTGTTCGGAAAAGAATAAAAAAGCAAGATCGTCGAGCCGCGTCTCATCCCCACAAAAAGCACCGGCGCGCCGCACAGAGGTCCTCGGCATCACACTATACGGGATTCGCCAAAATGAACGCGGAGATGATACCTGTGTATCATCTCCGCGTTTCTCTGACATGGACTTGTCCGGCCGGGAGAGCGGCGGCTCGGCCGGCCTTTTATCGGGCGGATATGCTGTATACAAATACTTCCGAGATCTCCCGGTCATAGCCCTCGTAAAAGCCCCGCGGCATGCCCAGGATGATCCTTGCGCCCCGGTTATACAGAACGAGCAGACTGCCCGTTTCTTTGTCAAAAGTCAGGCCTTCGATCTCTCCCTGCCGTGTCACATCGTCAAAGGTCCGCTCCAGCACGACGGTGCAATAGCTGCGGTCGTCCGGGACCCGTGTCCTGTACAGATGATCCGGTTCCTTGTCATCCGCATTCCCGTCGTCCGCTGTGAGATAGAGCCAGCCGTCGCAGTACGCGATCCCCTGCAGCCACTGAGGCGGCATCTGTAGATGGACTTTTCCGCGATATGCCCCCGTCTCCAGGTCATAGCGGTACAGGTAACGGCCGCTCTCTTCCCCGACCCAGGAACACATCCATACGGATTTTGTATCCGGGTCCACCGCGATGCCGGAGCATTCCAGCTGTCCGCTCTCCTCGGCAAAGGGGAAGCTGCGTTTCAGCTCAAGTGTGTCGCCGTCATAGACCGCGATCTGAATGTTTTTCCCGACGCCGTCCATGAAATACTCAGCGCCGATATACAATTCATTCTCATAGACGTCAATATCTGCGATATGGTTGACTTCGCGCTCGTAGCCCCTGAAGGGATCTTCGTTTTTCAAAAGCAGGTTCCAGTTTTTGTCGTATTTCGCCAGCGAGGCGGAACCGCTCACCCAGTAACAGGCGTTCTCGGCGCATACGCCCTGCCGCCCGGCGACCTCCACAGACCCGGTCAGCGTATACGCATGCAGCGGCAGCATGTCAGCGGGATCGTCTTCCGGCCTTTGCTGCGCGCCCATTTCCCGAGCGAAGGCTCGGCAGGACAGAGACGCCAGAACAAGCAGCGAGAGGATGAGCGAGAATAATCGTTTTCCCATTTTCCTATCTCCTGATCGCATGATTATTTGACGGCGAGATCGCCCAAGGCTCTGCATGATCCTCCCCGGCCGCTCAGTCACGGGCCGGGCGGTTCTCCTCGCCCCAGATGCAGAGCTGATCCAGCACGCGCACGAGCGAGTGCCCCCGCTCGGTCAGCGTGTATTCCACCTTCGGCGGGACCTCCGGATACATCTCCCGGTGGACCAGCCCGTCACGCTCGAGCTCCCTGAGCGTCTGGCTCAGCGTCTTGTCCGCCGCGCTGCCGATATAGCGGCGCATCTCGTTGAAGCGCACCGGCTCATACTCCATCAGACAGTAGAGCACGATGGGCTTGTATTTCCCGGCGATGAGCGAGAGCGTGTAGCTGTAGCCGGTATCGCTGAACGCAGCCTCGGAGATCCGTTTTTCTGCCATATACTTACCTCAAAGATAGTACCTAACCTTAATGTCAGTACTTGTTTATATGTTCAGCATATGATACCATGGAACGCGGGAGAAGTCAATTGCCCCATACTTTATATACAGGAGGATCCCAGCATGAGCAAAAAGATTCTTGTCCTGACCGGCAGCGCCCGGAAGGAAGGCAACAGCAACCGCATGGCACGGGCTTTCGCAGCGGCGGCAGAGGCCAGGGGACACGAGGTGAAGCTGATCGATACGGCAAAGCTCAAACTGAACTTCTGCCACGCCTGTGAGACCTGCTACAAGACCGGCAAGCCCTGTTCCTTTGACGACGATTTCAACACTATCGCCGATGATATCCTTGCCGCGGATGCGCTTGTGTTTTCCACCCCGGTCTATTGGTACTCGGTCCCGTCGCAGCTCAAGGCGGTCGTGGACAAGATGTTCAGCTTCGTGATCGGCGGCCGGGACGGCTTCTTCGGCAAGGAATGCGCGCTGATCACCTGCTGTGAAGAGGAGGATCCCGCCATCCTCGACGGCGTGCGCATCCCCTTCGAGCGCACTGCCGACCTGAACAAGTGGACGGTCGTGGGCGAGGTGCTCGTGCCCGGTGTGCTCGCGGTCGGCGACATCGACAAGACGGACGGGATCGCCCGGGCCGCCGCGCTGGCAGAGAAATTCTGAGAGCAGGGCCGGGCCGAAAAGAAAAGCGTGTACCGGGGACCCGGATCGGGATGCGATCCGGGTCCCTTTTGCTGCCAAAAGGCCTGCCGCGGCACGGCAGCGGGTGAACCGTGATTTGTTTTTACACATAGATGATCTTATGTTATAATGATCAGCACATGATCCATAGAGTCATGTGCCCGATGATCACGATAAGCTTGCTGGAGCAGCGAAAGGAGAGTACCTATGAAGACCGGCGTTCCTATTCGGTTTCTGTGCCTGCTGTTGATCCTTTCTGCCGTCTGTCTTTGCGCGGGCTGCGGACAGAAAGAAGAGAAGCGAGACCGTCAGGCTATCATCGAGGAGCTGGTGGTCGATTACGGAAACTACGGCAGTGAGGCAGAAGATCATATACAGGCCCTGCTGAAAGAACTGCGTTCCGTTGATGCTGATGCGGCGGATCGCTGGAACAGCATTATGACGGTGTGGAAAACGGCGAATACAGAGCTGACGATCCATGAGTGCGTGCTGCCGGACGGGCTGCCGAATACGGATGAGCTGTGCATCGTTGCGCTCGGGTTCCAGCTGAACCCGGATGGGACCATGCGCGACGAGCTGCGCGAACGGCTCGCGGTTGTCAAAGCCAGCGCGGAGAAATATCCCCATGCGCTGATCGTCTGTACCGGCGGCGGAACAGCGGCAGAGGATGAATCCGCCACAGAAGCCGGAAAGATGGCGGAATGGCTGATCGAAAACGGTATTGCTCCAGAACGCATCATCGTGGAGGACCGATCCCTCACCACGGCGCAAAACGCCATTTACACCTATGATATCTTGACGGAACGCTATCCGCAGGCAAAACAGCTCGCGATCGTGTCCAGTGACTATCACATCGCGACAGGCGCGCTCCTGTTCGAAGCGGAGGCGATCCTGCGCGCGGAGAAGGCCGGTTCACCGGCTGTGCATGTGGTCTCCAACGCCGCATGGACGGCTCCCTCCGGAAGCCTCTCGACCATGTTCCAGGCGGGGGCTCTGATCGAACTGTCCGGCGATGTGGATACCGCTTTTGAGATCTACTACGAGACCTATGACATTCACGAGCTGCCGCCGCTGTCGTAATTCGGGCCTGGCAGAGGATGTGAAGGAGATCACGGCTGTCGAAAGGGAGATCATCCACGACAAGCGCGCCGTGGAGAAGGGCAAGGGCTGAGCGGGCACGCCGCACAGCGATTTTCATACGGCCCGGACTATGTCAGATCCGGACCGTGCAGGACGGAGGGACCGAGCGATGCAGATCACACAGCGCTTTTATGACACGATGGCCGGGCAGTATGACAAGCTGTTTGCCGACTGGCATGCGGCCACCCGCGAACAGGCGCTCATTCTGGAGCGGCTGTTCGGCGCCGCCGGCTTTGACCGGACGGCGCGGGTCCTCGACTGCGCCTGCGGGATCGGCACGCAGGCGATCGGGCTCGCCGCACTCGGCTATCCGGTGACCGCCTCGGACATCAGCGACGCGGAGCTCGCCGAGGCACGGACGCGCGCGGAGAAAGACGGTCTTGCGATCCGCTTTGCGCATGCGGACTTCTGCGCCCTGTCGGAGGTCTTCTCCGAGCGCTTCGACATCGTGATCGCCATGGACAACGCCCTGCCGCACATGATGACGCGGGATGCGCTGGAGGCGGCGGTCGGGAGTATCGCGGGGCAGCTTCGCCCGGGCGGGATCATCGTCGCGAGCATCCGGGACTACGACAGCCTCCTGCTCAGCAAGCCGCCCTATTCTCCGCCCTATATCCACCGGACGGACAGGGGGCAGCGCGTCTCGTTCCAGACTTGGACCTGGGAGGGAGAGTGCTACCGGCTGACGCAGTACATTATCGAGGACGAGAATGAACTCCGGGTGAGCCGCTTTGACTGCGAATACCGGGCGGTACGGCGGGAGGAGCTGACGGAGCTGCTCCTTGCGCAGGGCTGCCGGGAGGTCTGCTGGAAGTTCCCGGAGGAGACGGGTTTCTATCAGCCGATCGTCGTCGCGCGCCGGTGAGGCCGCTTCGGGACAGGGGCCTGGACGGCTTCCGCAGAGGAGGAGAACATGGTGAAGCATGATACATTTCGGACCCTGGGCAGCCTGCTGTTGGCCGCGCTGATCCTCTCCGGGCTGTCGGGCATGGCTCTCGCGGACGAGGCGCCGTGCGTGATCGCGGAGGGCGTGGATCAGTATCCGGACGCGCTCCTCCTCAACGGGCGACTCTGCTACGTGGGCGAGGAGGGAATCATGAGCTGCGCGCCGGACGGCACCGACGCCGTGCGTCTGTCCGAGCAGAAGGGTACGCTCTTCAGCGACGGAGAGGAGCTCTTCTGCGGGACGAAAAGCCGCATCACGCGCATTGCGCCGAACGGTGGGGAGACGCTTGTTCTGGAGGTTTATCCGCTGGTGAACGAGGGCGCTTTCCGGATCATGAACACGATGGGTCCTTTCGCAGTCCGGAACGGCCGGATCTACTACGTGCTGACGATGGCGCAGGATCTGGAGCTCTGGACGGTCGAATGCGACGGCGAGGGCAACCGGCGTCTGGCGTCGATCTGTCCACCGGATCGTGAGGTTTTGGAGCTTCTGCTGCCGGAGGACGGAGAGGATGTCTTCGTCCGATACACAGGAGAGAACGGAGAGAGCTGGTCACTGGCACGCGTGACGGATAGAGCATAACGAAAAGGGAGACGGGTTTCCGTCTCCCTCTTCGTTATGCCGCCGGTCGATCAGCCGGGCGTCTTTATGGTGATGTTGCGGAAGGAGGCGCTGCAGCCGTCGGCAAAGACGCCGATGTGCGCGCCGTTGATGGAGTGGCCGACGCGCAGGCTCAGCGCTTTCAGGCCGTCCACATACAGCACAACGATCTCGTTTTCACAGATGAGCTTCACATGGTGCTCGGTATTCGCGGTGAAATCGAAGCGCGTGTAGGCTGCCGGATCATAGCGCGTGAGCTCCGGGATCTCATAGCCCTCATAGTGCAGCAGGTTCTCGCCCGCGTCCAGGCAGAGGGCTGTGTAGGTGGGATCGGCCTCGCTGCCGCCGAAGGCGAAGCCCGCGCGGCCGTTCGCATCGAAGCTGACGTCGCACTCGAGCATCATGGTCGGCGCGCGCGTCCCCATATCGGCCAGAGCATAGGCGCCCTCCCCGGCGGAGAGCTGGATGCTGTTGTTTTTGATTTTGACCTTGCCCTCCTTCTGCACGGCACGGAAGGGCTTATCCGCTGTGAAATACTGCGCGAAGCTCGCGGGTTCCCGCACGCCGAGCCGACCGTCCTCCAACTGCAGGAGCTGGTGGTTGAGGACGTTGCCGGCCCACTGGTAGATCCCGGAATCCGCACTCAGCCCGGCGCGGCCGAGCCAGCCGCAGAGATAGCGCGTCCCGTCCAGCAGCGCGGTCTTGGCGGCATAGAAGATAAAGCCGCTGCCGTCAAGGACATTGTCCTCCGGGACCGTGAAGGGGCCGAACATCGAGTCGGCCATCGCGTAGTAGGTCACGCAGTCCCAGCTGTAGGTGAGATACCACTTGTCGCCCATCGGGAAGAGATCCGGGCACTCGAGCATGTATTGCTCCTGCGGGGCGAAGAGCGGGCCGCAGAACTCCCAGGTCTTGAGATCGGGGGAGGTGTAGCGGGCCACGACGCCGCCGAGGGTCTGCTCGCGCGCGGCGATCAGCATCCAGTAGCACTGCTCCTCCTCGACCCAGAACACCTCGGGATCGCGGAAATCGTCCTTGGAGTAGTTCTCAGGACTGAAGAACACAACCTCGGGGATCTTGGTCCAGTGCTCGCGGTCGGTGCTCGTGGCGTGCATGACGCACTCCTTGCCGCGGCCGCCGTTGCCGGTGTCGTTATGGCCGGTGTAGAAGAGATGATAGAGCCCGTCCCGGTCCTGCAGCACAGAGCCTGTCCCGAGTGCGGGATCCGGGTCCGACATCATCCCGAATTCCAACATCATCCCGTGGTCCTCGTAGCCGCAGAGATCCGCCGTGACGTACTTATAGATCGGGTGGTAGCCCTGCCCGTTGTGGTCCGTGTCGTAGAGATAATAGAGCTCGAGCGTCCCGTCCTCCGTGACGAAGGGCATGGTGTCGCCCACGTAGGCGCCTTCCGGCGCGGGATACAGGGTGTAGTCCACCGGGGCGTAAGGCTCGTCCGGCAGAGCGGCCGGCGCACCGCAGGCGGACAGCAGCAGGACTGCTGCGAGAAGGATGGCGAGGAAAGCTGTCTGTTTGCGCATAAGGTATCCCCTCCGTATCGATGATTGCGTCACTTTGATTGTAGTAGGGTCTGGTAAAAAAAGCAATATTCTTTCTGTTCTTTTTCCGAAGCGGATGATATACTGCAGTCAGGGTACGGGCCCGGTGTGCCGGACACCGCGAGGCAAAGGAGGAAAAAGCCATGACAAAAGAACTCTTCAAACAGGCGATTACAAAGTTTCTGCTGGGGCTTGTGACGATGGGGCTGCTGCTCTTCCTCCCGGCGGGGACGCTGCATTGGGGCGACGCCTGGTTGCTGATCGCGCTGCTCTTCGTGCCGATGTTCCTGGCCGGGCTCGTGTTGATGGCCCGCAGCCCGGAGCTTTTGCGTAAGCGGCTGAACGCACGCGAGCGCGAGATGGAGCAGAAAAAGGTCATCGCGCTGAGCGGCCTCATGTTTCTTGCAGCTTTCGTCACGGCGGGGCTGAACTTCCGCTTCGGCTGGATCGTGATGCCGCGCTGGACGGTGTGGGCGGCGGCGAGTGTCTTCCTGCTGGCTTACGCGCTGTATGCGGAGGTCCTGCGGGAAAACGCCTACCTCTCCCGGACCGTCGAGGTGCAGGCGGGGCAGAAGGTCGTCGATACCGGGCTCTACGGCGTTGTGCGGCACCCGATGTACGCAGCGACCCTGCTGCTGTTTCTCTCCATGCCGCTGGTGCTCGCCTCGCCCCTCTCCTTCCTCATTCTGCTCTGCTACATCCCGCTCATCGTCATGCGCATCCACGGCGAGGAGGCGGTCCTTGCGCAGGGTCTCGAGGGCTACACGGCCTATATGCAGCGCGTACGCTGGCGGCTGATTCCGGGTCTCTGGTGAGACGCAGACCGGGCGGCGCCCTTGACGAGCGGTGTGCCGGGGAGTAAACTCCGATACGATAAACCAACAAGGAGGAACGCTATGAAAGCACCTTTTTCCGCCTATCTCAACAGCCTGCGGGACGGCCTGCGCGAGCTGATCGCCCTGCTGCGGCGGGATTATGACTATGTGAGCGTGCTCGCCACGGACTCGCGCGGCCTCGCCGTGCGCATCACGCAGCGCGCGCGTTCGGTCGGCAGCGAGACCATGACCACTGAACGGGGGATCGTGGTGCGTGTCTGCCGGGACGGGCAGTACAGTGAGTACGCGCTCAACACCTTCGACCCAGCCGATCCGGCCAGGGCTGCGGAGGAGATCTGCGCCGCCTTCGCGCGGCAGGCGGCCCTGCTCCGGGCGGCCGGGACGGGGGTCTTCCGTACGCCCGCTCTGGACGACGAGCCGCTCACACTCTTCGTCGAGAAGGAGACACAGGAGCTGCCCGAGACCGCCGACGTCCGGGCGCTGGTCGAAGAACTGACCGCACTCTCCGACCGGGGCATGACGCTGGGCAAGGATCTGATCGACTGCATGCTGCGGGCCGAATCCACCCACGTCTGCAAGATGTTTCTGACTGAAAAGCGCGATCTGCGCCAGAGCTATGTGTACTCCGAGGGCTCGGCTGTCGCCGTCGCGAACCGCGAGGGCCGCACCCAGATCGGCTACGAGAGCGTGTCCGGCCTCGGCGGGCCGGAGCTTTTCCGCGGCCTGGGGGAGAAACTCGAAAAGGCCGTCGAACAGGCGGAGGAACTGCTGGACGCCGAGCGGATCGAGCCGGGCGAGTACGAGATCATCACCTCGCCCGAGGTGTCCGGCCTGATCGCGCATGAGGCCTTCGGCCACGGCGTGGAGATGGACATGTTCGTTAAAAATCGTGCGCTCGGCCGGGATTATATCGGCAGACGCGTGGGCAGCGAGCTCGTCACGATGCACGAGGGAGCCCTTTGCGCGGAGAACGTCACCAGCTATGCCTTTGACGATGAGGGAACCCTCGCCGGGGACGTGGTCGAGATCGAGGAGGGGATCCTCCGCACCGGTATCTGCGACGCGCTGAGCGCGCTGCGCCTCGGGGTGAAGCCCACCGGCAACGGCAAGCGCGAGAACTTCGAGCACAAGGTCTACACCCGTATGACCAACACGATCTTCGACTCCGGCGAGGATACGCTGGAGGACATGATCGCCTCCGTGGAGCACGGTTATCTGCTCGAGGGCATGGAGAGCGGGATGGAAGACCCCAAGCACTGGGGCATCCAGTGCATCATCAAGGCCGGACGCGAGATCCGAAACGGACGCTTCACCGGGAAGCTGGTCGCTCCGATCATCATGACCGGCTATGTGCCGGACCTGCTGGGGAACATCTCCATGCGCTCCCGCGACCGCGAGGTATTCGGCGCGGGCGGCTGCGGCAAGGGCTACAAGGAGTGGGTCAAGGTCTCCGACGGCGGACCCTATCTGAAGACGAAAGCGAGGCTGGGCTGATGCTGGATACGATCGTGAAACTGTTGAACGAGGCGGGCGTGACCGCCTGGGAGATCCGCGATGTGAAGACACGCGGCTGGGAGTTCTATTTCATCCGCCATGCGCTGGACCAGAACCGCGTCAGAGATGTGGAGCATATCACCGTGCAGGTCTATCAGCTGATCGAGGACGGGGCCTGGCTCGGCACCGCGAGCTGTGAACTCGCCCCGACCGCACAGGAGGCGGAGCTGCGCACACAGATCGCCGATCTCGCCTACCGTGCGACGCTCGTGAAGAACAAGCCCTACTCCCTCCGGGCGCCGGAGGAGGCGGAGGCCGCGGCGCAGGCTCCCATCGATGTGGATGCGATCGCGGCGGACTTCATCCGCACCGTGCGGGAGATCCCCGAGACAGCGGGAGAGGACATCAACAGCTACGAGATATTCGTCTCCGCGAAGACCCGCCGCATCCTGAACTCCGCCGGCGTGGACGTGACGGAAAGCTACCCCGACAGCATGCTCGAGGTCGTGGTGAACGCCCGGCGCGAGGGGCATGAGATCGAGCTCTACCGCAATTATACGAGCGGGAGCTGCGATACCGAGGGGCTGCGGCGGGACCTGCTGCGCACCATGCGCTACGGCCGCGACCGCCTTGCGGCGCACCCGACGCCCGCCCTCGGCACGGCGGACGTGCTCTTCACTACGAGCGACGCGGTGAGCCTGTACCGCTATTTCGCCGACCGGCTCAACGCCTCCATGGTCTACCGGAAGCTGAGCGACTGGCGGCTCGGCGAGCCGGTGGCACCGGATTTCCGCGGCGACCGGCCGACGCTCGCGGCACTGCGGGAGCTACCCAACTCCTCCCGGAACCGCCGCTACGACGCGGAGGGCGCCCCGATCCGCGACACGGTGCTGCTGGAGAACGGCGTTGCGCGCAGCTATCTCGGCACGCGCATGTTCGCCTCCTACCTCGGACTGGAGCACGCCTTCATCCCGACGAACTTTGCCGCCTCCGGCGGCACGCACACGGAGGAGGAGCTGCGCGCGGGGAAATACCTCGAGGTGGTGGAATTCTCCGACTTCCAGGTGGACAGCGCGACCGGCGATCTCTTCGGCGAGATCCGGCTGGCCTATTGGCATGACGGCGAGACGGTGACGCCGGTCACGGGCGGCTCGCTCTCCGGCTCCATGCTGAAGCTTGCGGAGGAGATGTATCTCTCCCGCGAGAGTACGCAGTACGACTCCTGGCGCGTTCCCGCCGCGACGCTCGTCAGGGGTGTCACGGTCACAGGCGTCGAATGACCGGAAAAGGCCCACGGCTCAAAG
The DNA here is from genome assembly GCA_030531505.1 of Eubacteriales bacterium. Lineage (GTDB taxonomy): Bacteria > Bacillota > Clostridia > Oscillospirales > Oscillospiraceae > Limivicinus. Next base: position 28,049 of record JAUNNH010000005.1, on the reverse strand, counting down.
AGCCGTGGGCCTTTTCCGGTCCGCTCAGGGGACGCGCATGAGCGGGCGGTCGGAGCGATAGGCGCGGCAGCGATCGTAGACCCCGAAGAGCTCGACTGCCGCACCCTTCTTCTCGGCGACCTCGAGGAAGGAGGGCTCGAACCACTCGGTGAAGAAATAGAGCCCTTCCGCATTCTCCTCTTCGCCGTAGATGTCAAGGAGATTCAGGTAATTCACCGTATCGAAGACCGCCTCGTCCCAGAAACCGCAGCGGAAGGCATCGTCAGCCCAAACGGCATAGTAAGGCAGACTGAACCAATCGCCATAGACATAACGGATCCCGGCCTCCTCGGCATCCTGTACGAAAGCCTGCTGCGGGCCGACGTCTTTTTCAGAGGCATAGTGCAGACTGCTCCCATAGCTGAAATACAGATTCCCGAGACAGAGCGCGGCGAGCAGGAGGGAGAGCGCGAGGCGGCCCTTCACCAGCCGCGTGAGCAGGAGCGCGGCGGAGAGCGCAAGCAGCGGATACCAGAGAAAGAGATAGATCTCCCGCATTTTGAGCGGCAGCACCAGCCCCGCAAGCATCGAGCCGCCCAGGCCGATGAGGCAGAGGAGCCACAGCCGTTCGAGCGCGCCGGGGCTGCGCAGGCGGCGCAGGACCAGCACAGCGGCGGCGAGCAGGCATCCCAGCCCCGCGAGGAAGAGGGGGATAAAGAAGAGCGGCGCGCGGCCGAAAAGCGCGGCGTCGAGCCCGCTGATCCCGCGCAGGGCCGTCCAGACCGGATGCAGCCGCCCGGCGAGGCCGCCCTCGGGCGCCTCGTAGATGCTCTGCTGTGGAATGCGCAGCAGGCGCATGAGGAGAAGGCCGAGGAGGTTCGCCGCGGTATAGCCGAGCACGCGGCGCAGCGCACGGCGGCGTTCGGGAGGAAGGACCCTATCCCGCCGTACGAGGCGGGTGAGAAGGGCGAGCAGCTCAAGCGCGAGCAGCGGCAGAATCATCACGGCCGTCTGCCGGAGGCTCTGCATCCCGCAGGTAAAGCTCAGAGCCAGTGCAAGGAGCAGCGCCCCCGGACGCGGGGCATCCGGCTTCTCGAGTGCGCGCACGTAGTCACCGAAAACGAGGAAGAGCGTGATGAGATAGCAGGCGTAGTAGCTCGCGAAGACAAAGAAAAGCTGTCCCTCCGGCTCAAGCAGCAGCTCGGTACCCATAGGGGCGGCGGTAAAGGCCAGCATTGCGCAGAGCCGCTGCGAGCGGCGGGGCAGGAAGGGACGCAGCATCCAGTCAAAGCTCAGCAGGAGCAGCAGGCCCATGAGCGTCGTGGCGAGAGCCATCGCGCGCGTCATGCTCCCTGTCAAACCATAGAAGAGCGCGGCGGGCACAGGCGTCGCGATCACATAGTACTGGTTGCCGAAAATCCAGTTGGAAGGGAAGAGCGTTTTCTGCAGCCACATCTCCCGGGCGAGGGCCATATCCGTATAGACATCCCCGTCGCAGAAGACCGGGAGATACCGGAAATTAAACACCGCGAAGACGGCGAGAAAGCCGAGCAGCATGCCGCCGGCAAGCCAGGATATGCACTTTTCGCGGCGGTCGGTCATGCCCGGATCCCCTTTCTTTTTCTGCCTTTCAGCATAGCACGCGCCGGCCGAGTTTGCAAGAGAGGGAGGGGGAGAAGTGAAAGTGACGGGAGGGAACGGTTGTGCCGGGGCCAAAAGCTGTTAAAAAAAGGACAGATTGCACAAAAAATAAAAAAATTCCCAAGATCCGGCAAGTATCTCTTCCTTTTTAGCGCAACATAGGGTATAATACAAACAACCTTTGTGAGGAGGATTTTCACACATGAAACAGTATTTTGAGATCGTAGATGTTATGGCCAGAGAGATCCTGGACTCCCGCGGCAACCCGACCGTCGAGGTCGAGGTCACCCTGGACGACGGGACCATCGGCCGCGCGGCCGTGCCCTCCGGCGCGTCCACCGGTATCCATGAGGCCTGCGAGCTGCGCGACGGCGATAAGAGCCGTTACGGCGGCAAGGGCGTGCAGAAGGCTGTCGAGAATGTCAACGGCGAGATCGCCGAGGCCATCGTCGGCCTGAACGTGCTGGATCAGACCGGCATCGACAAGCTGCTCATCGAGCTCGACGGCACCCCCAACAAGACCCGTCTGGGCGCGAACGCCATCCTCGGCGTGTCCCTGGCCTGCGCCAAGGCCGGCGCTGCTGCCACCGGCATGAGCCTCTACAACTATATCGGCGGCGTCAACGCCAAGACCCTGCCCGTTCCCATGATGAACGTGCTCAACGGCGGCGCGCACGCCACCAACTCCGTGGACATTCAGGAGTTCATGATCATGCCCGTCGGCGCCCCCAACTTCAAGGAAGCGCTGCGTATGTGCGCTGAGGTCTTCCACGCCCTGAAGAAGGTCGTGCCTCCCTCCGGCGTGGGCGACGAGGGCGGCTACGCCCCCGACCTCGCGAGCGATGAGGACGCGCTCAAGGCGCTGGTCGCCGGTATCGAGAAGGCCGGCTACAAGCCCGGCGAGGACTTCATGATCGCCATGGACGCCGCTGTCTCCGACTGGTTCAATAAGGAAGACGGCAAGTATCACCTGCCCAAGCGCGGCACCGTTATGTCCAGCGATGAGATGATCGATATGTGGGAAGACCTGTGCAACAAGTATCCCATCATCTCCATCGAGGACGGCCTGGGCGAGGATGACTGGGACGGCTGGGTCAAGCTGACCAAGCGCCTCGGCAACCGCGTGCAGCTCGTCGGCGACGACCTGTTTGTCACCAACGCCTCCCGCGTTAAGCAGGGCATTGAGCTCGGCGCCGCGAACGCCGTGCTGATCAAGGTCAACCAGATCGGCTCCCTGACCGAGACCCTCGACGCCATCCAGACCGCGAACCGCGCCGGCTACACCGCCATCGTCTCCCACCGCTCCGGTGAGACCGAGGACACCACCCTGGCCGATATCGCCGTCGCCGTGAACGCCGGACAGATCAAGACCGGTGCTCCCAGCCGCACCGACCGCGTTGCGAAGTACAACCAGCTGCTCCGCATCGAGGAGGAGCTCTTCGACGTCGCTCAGTATCCCGGCAAGAACGCTTTCTTCTCCATCAAGAAGTAAGATCCGAAACACACATCCCGCGGCAGGCAACTGCCGCGGGAATTCTTTTCTCTTTCGGAGGTGAGCCATGAAGCTCGTGACCGGCTTTTTCCGGCTTTTGAAGAGTGTGATCGGCTGGGTGTTCGTGATCGTGTTCGGTGGAGTCGGCGTATATGCGCTGATGGACGATGTAACGGATGAGCCGGGCCTTGTCGCCGTATGTTTCCTGCTCGCCGCCGTCGGCGCGCTGCTGATCCGTTCGGCCAGGCGCGAAAAAAAGCGCGCCGAGGCGCAGAATGAGGAGGAAAGGCAGTACCGCCGCACACAGGAGGAACGGGCGCAGAGCCGCGCCGAGCAGGAGAAGCGCGAGGCTGTCGCCTACGTCGCGGTGGAGTGTCCCGGCTGCGGTGCAGTCGCGAAGATCCGCAAGGGCGGCGTCGCTCGCTGTGAGTACTGCGATACCCCGCTCGAAGGGAAATAAGGATGAACATAGGAAAGCCCCGGAAAAGCATTCGCTTTTCCGGGGCTTTCCTATGTGGTTTTATTTGTACTCGAAGCCGCTCGGCTCGCCCAGGGGCCGATCCAGCAGCTCGGGGTGGGCGAAGACATGCTTGACGAGCTTGAGACTGCGGGCAAAATAGAAGCCGTCGGCAATGCGCTCGTCGAGCGTGGCGCTGATGTCGATCACATCGCGCAGCTCGCGGTGTCCGTCCTCCATGAGCAGTTCCTCTTTGTGGAGGGTGCCGATGGTGATCATGATGCTGTTGGTGCCGTAGTTGTTGAGGTGGTGGTACACCGAGGGGCACTGGATGCTGCCAAGGTTCGCGGCGAGCACAGTGGTGTAGTTCGGATCGGTCTCCCAGATGTCGTGCGGGAGCTTGCCCCAGAAGTCGAGGATGCGGATCAGCTTCACGACAAACATCAGCAGCGGCCGCGGGAGCTTCGCGAGCGTATCCATGATCGCGTCCACGCCGCCGGTGGAGTGCTCGCTCTTGCGGGTCTCCTTCACATCACCGACGATATAGCGGCTGAAGGAGTCAATGGTGTCGTCCTCCTTCGGCACAACGACCAGCAGCGCCTCCTCGGCCCCGTCCGCAAAACGGCGCTTGGCCACGAAGCTCAGGCTGATCTCATGCCGCTCGTACATCCGCCGCCCCTGGATGAAGCGGTTCAGGTAAGGCCGCTCCTTGATGATGCGGGCGATGACCAGCAGCGCGCAGTGGAAGACCGTGGTCTTGTAGTCCGGGTGCTCGGCGTTGCGCTTTTCGAGGAACTTTACCAGCTCAGTCGCGTCGATCTTGTCGCGGCAGCAGACCTCGGCATCGGTGCGGTTGGGCATGACGTTGGCCATGATAGTCTGCAGGCCCGTGCCCTTGATCCAGCGACCGTCGGGCCGGTCGCCCCATTTTTCTTTCTTGAAGGTGCGCAGCTTGCTCATATATTCTCCTCTTTTTCTCTCGATTTCTCAAACAGGATACCATATGGATCACGAAAAGGAAAGCTTTTCTTTCCGGCCGCCTGTCACAGCGAGACCGGGACGCCGTTGAGCTCGACGCCGCCGTCGGCGGGGAGCAGGATGTACTTCCGTCCATCGATTTCCCGCGTCTCGATCAGATAGCTCAGCTTCGGGTCAAGGCTGATCTTGATCTCGCTGCTCTCAATGCTCATGCGTCTGGCGTCGGAGAGGTTGGCCGGTGCGAGCTGCGCATCGGGGCCGAATTCCTCCTCGCAGTTTTTCCGAAAGCGCGCGACCGCCTTCTCATCCCCACCGCTCTTCTCGAGAATCTCGCCGAGTTCGTCCACCGAGAGCAGCAGCGGCTCGGGGTCCTTGCTCTCCCTGTGCAGGGCGATGCGCTCGCTGAGCTGCTCGTGCACGGACTGGAGCACCTGGAAGCTGCCCGCCTGCTCGAGCGAGGTCTCCAGCACCTGGCCGAAGGCCTCCCGCTGGCGCTTGGCCGGCATCGGCACCTGCGTGCGGAAGACCGCGTCGATGAAGCTTTGGTGGTCGTCCTCGGTACTGCGGGTGTAGAGCAGCGCGTTATAGAGATTGGTGCTGCGCTCGTCAAAGGTGGGGAAGAGGAAGCCCAGCGCCGGCGCGGCCACGATCTGGCCCTGCAGGTTCGAGTGGAAGCGCTTTTCCTCCGGGACATAGCCGAGCTCGAGCTTACCGCTCTTGACCGGGCAGATGCTGCAGAGCAGGTACTTGTACACCTCGCCGCTGTCCTCGAGATTCCCGTCCTTGCCGTAGTGCGGCACGTCGTAGGCGTCAAAAGCGAGCAGGATCACGTAGTTGCTCTCGTCCATGTCGAGCGAGTCGATGATGCAGCGGTAGAAGCTCTGCCGGAGCTCCGTGTCCTGCAGCTCGCTCTTGCGCAGGGCGGAGAGCAGGCGGTGCTCCTCGCTGTCCATCACCTGTTTGGTGGCAAAGGAGATGTCGAGCAGGTTCTTGCCGAGCGCTCCGGAGAGCGCCTTCTTGAGGAGCGAGAGGTACTTCTCGCCCTCTTCCTTGCTCAGCAGGCCGAGCGACTCGTCGATCTCGGAGATGATCTCCCGATTTGAGTTAACATAACATCCATAGATGTGCGTAATGCCGCTGCGCTCCGGCTGGAAGCGGCGGCGGATCTCGCGCAGTTCCTTTTGATTCATGCGGTGTTTCTTCCTTTTCAATGAAATGCGTGCGTATTATGCCACAGCAAAGTCGTTTTGTCCAGCAAAAAAGCACGGCACTCCGTTTTGGAATGCCGTGCTCTTAAGCTTCCGTCAGCCGAGAATCGCGTCGCGGATCGCCGCGAGGCGCGGTTCTCCAAGGGCTTTCCGGTCGTAATGCGCCGCGATGTTCCGCGCACAGCGCTCCCGCAGTCCGTGCTCTGTCAGCACGCGCCGCAGTGCCGCGAGCAGCTCTTCACGCTCAAGACCGCAGAGAATACCAAAGCGCTCGTCGAGGCTCTCGGCCACGCCGCCGCAGGCGCAGCCCACGACCGGCACACCGAGGATCAGTGCCTCCTGCACGGTCAGCCCGTAGCTCTCGCTCTTGGAGGCCGAAACGAGCCAGTCGGCTTGTGCGATGTAGGGGTAGGGATTGTCGCGCTGCCCGAGCAGCTTGAACTGGGGCAGGGCGTATTCCCGCAGCTGGGCGCGCAGCGCCTCCTCGCACTCGCCGCCGCCGACGATGCGCAGGGTAAAGCGATGATCGCGCGCGAGCTCCCGGCACACGTCCAGCAGCAGATCGAAGCGCTTGCCTTCGGCGAGCCGTCCGACCGCGACGAGCAGCGGGCCGTCCGCCGGCCGCACGGCGTCCTCCGCCGGGCACCGGGTCTTCTCCTCGATGGCGGCGACGTCGATCGGATCGTAAAGGACCCGCAGGTTCCCGGGATCGCCGATCGTCTCGATCACACCGCGGCGCACGGTCTCGGATACGCAGACGATGGAGTCGAAGGCGGCCATACAGGCGCGCTCGGCCTCATCGCTGGGGAAATGCCAATGTGTCCAGCGTAAGGTGGCATAGTCGGTGTGGACCCAGGCGAGCTTCTTTTCCGCGCGCAGTTTGGCGGCGAGGCGCATGCAGGGGCCCTCCTTCATGGCGACGACGCGGTCCCAGCGCCTGAGGCGCAGCAGTAATCCCTCAAAGAGGATGCGGCAGACGCGCTGCCGGAACCAGCGCGGGCTGAAGCGCGCGCTCTCGCCCTCCCAGAAGGGCAGCCGGCGAAAACGTGTCCCGGCGGGGTAGAGGCATCGAAGCTCGTCCTCTGTGCCCTCCGGCGCCCATATGGTCAGCGCGGCGCCCTGGGCGGCCAGATCGGCTGCGATGCGCTGGAGAACCTGCTCGGCGCCTCCGCCGGCAAGACGGTCGTTCAGCAGTAGGATCTGTTTTTTCATGCCTCGCCCCTCCCCAGCAGACGGCGAAGTTTGCCGCCGGCCTTCTCAAGCAGGAATTGCCGCTCCTCGCGGTGCAGGATCAGGAAAAGATTGCAGATAAAGCCGAGCATCGCCGTGAGCGCCGCACCGGCAAACCAGCGAAGCCAGGAGCCGGAGGGATCCAGCAGGCTGCGCACGCCGAAGCCGATCGCACTCACCACCACGAAGGAGAGGATGCTTTTCCCGATCTCCGGGAAGAACTCCCAGCGCGGCAGGCCGATGTGCTTGGCAGCGTAGGGAAGGTGGTAGAAGCTTGCCACCAGGAGCGATCCGACGAGGTTTGTACCGAGGATGGCGTAGACGCCGAGGTCCGTCGTCTTCAGCAGGAGGTAGACCACGCCGAGATAGAGAAAGCCGTAGCAGATCATGACGAGGGAATTCTCCCGCACCTTGTTGGTGATCGTGAAGATCTGATAGAGCGGCTGCAGAGGGCCGGTGATGCAGGAGTTGAGGATGGTCAGGATCGCAAACACGTTCAGCAGCTGCGCGGGCTCACTGGGGACCCAGAGGGAATAGAGCTGTGTGCCCATCGTGACCAGAATCGCGTTCGGGAGCGAGACGAAGAGGCACATGAAGCGCATCGCGCTCTTCGCGGCCTTCTTCATGCCCTCGCGATCGCCCTCGGCGTAGAGACGCATGAGGTTGGGGGAGAAGACGTTGGCGATGGTGGCGTTGAAGTTGATGATGACATTCGGCACGGTCTTGGCCACGGAGAGGTGGCCCATGGTGGCCGCGCCGATAAAGAGGTTGGTAATGAGCAGGTCGAGTTGATTGGTCAGCAGGTTTGAGAGCTGGGTGATGCTGTTCCAGATGCCGGAGGAGAGGATGGTCCAGACGCTGCGCAGCGAGAAGTCGGCAAAGCGGAAGCGCAGGTCCGGCGTGAGCTTGCGGGTGTAGTGGATGTTGGCACAGACGGTGAAGACCGTCGCAGCAAGGGTTCCGCAGACCACGTAGCTCAGCCGCGGCTGGAAAAAGAAGAACAGGCTCAGCACCGTGACGGCGTTGAGGATGCTCGCCTGCGAGGTGCGCAAAGAAGAGAGGTAGAGCGTGTTGGTGATGTAGTAGCAGTTGGAGTAGATGGAGAAAAAGAGCTGGAGGATGAAGTTCGTGAAGGTCAGGGCGTAGGTGAGCTTGACCTCCCACACAAGCGCCGGAGCGATCTCAAAAAGCGAGTCGAGATAGCGCACGCACAGCAGCGCCGGAACGACGAAGATGGCCGCGAGGATCGTGTTGGCCACGCCGACCGAGGAGAAGTACTGCCGGGCCTTCTCCGTATTCCCGCGCGAGCGCTCGAGCATGATAAAGCGGCTGGCCATGGAGTTGAGCGCGATCGAAAAGAGCGAGGCGTAGCTCGCAAAATCGTTCGAGAGCTTCATGTAGCCGTAGGTATCGCTGCCGAACTGGTTCGTGATGCGCGGGGTGATATAGAAGCTGATAAAGAAATTCAGCGCAAAGGTGACGACGCTGAAGACAACGTTCTTTGCCAGCGCCCTGCTGCTGAAATCCCCGGTTTGCGTTTTTGCCACAGCGGATTCCTCTTTATTTTTTGATGAGCTTATGATAGAGCTTGTTCAAATCACGCCCGGTCAGGCGGTAGCCGAAATAGCGCACGAGGGTCTTGGGGCGGGTCTTCGGATTGCGGTACTGCCAGGCCTCGCTGCGCAGGAAGGCGCCGAAGACCTCCTCCCCGCGGTCGGCGAAGTCCACCGCCACGTTCAGGAGCTTGTCCCGTGCGGCGCGGGCGAGCGCCTCCTCGCCGTTGGCCTCGAAGAAGCGGATCTGCTCGCAGTAGGCCAGGAGCGTATCGCGCTGCGAGCGCTCGGTGCGGGTGTGCATGATGCTGTCGGGGTTCTGGAAATAGGCGTAGACGGCGCGCGTGGTGAGTGCGACGCGCCGGGCGCGGTAGAAGAGCTTGAAGGTGGTGGACTCGTCCTCATGCAGCCGCCCCTCGGTGAAGGGATCGTCCAGGATCCAGGCGCGGGGGAAGAGCTTGCCCCAGGCCGTGACCATCGGCATATAGAGCTCCCAGCCCTGCAGGGTCATGCAGGCCTCCCTGCCGGTGAAGACGCGCACGCTATATTCGCCTTCGCGGTCGAAGACAGCCTTCTCCTCCCGGCCGACGCTGCAGCAGTCGCCGCAGGCAATGTCGGCTTTCTGCTCGCGCCGGATGCGCAGCAGCAGCTCGATCGCGTCGGGAGCCAGATAGTCGTCGGAATCGACGAAGGTCACGAATTCGCCGGAGGCGATTTCCGTGCCGCGGTTGCGGGCTGCGCCGAGTCCGGCGTTTTTCTGGTGGAGCACGCGGATGCGCGCGTCCTTTTCCGCCCAGGCGTCGCACATGGCGCCGCAGCGGTCGGGCGAGCCGTCATCCACCAGGATGATCTCGAGCTTCTCATAGCTCTGCCGGACGACGCTCTCCACGCAGCGGTCCAGATAGGCCTCGACCTTGTAGACCGGTATAACGACAGAAACCAGTGCTTCGTTCATTCGCTTTTCTCCTCTTTTTCAGGCGCGTCCTGCGCCGCATCGGCTTCCTCCTCTTCCTCTTCCGAATCCTCGAGGTCCGCGGGCAGGACGGCCATCAGGTCCTCCTTGCTCGGGTTTTCCATCGCGGCGACGCGGTTGGACTGGCGCACGATCATGTCCTCGAAGATGTTGCGCACGTCACGGCCGTTGCCGAAGTTGTCGCTGCGCTCCTCGTAGAGCTCGGTGAAGAGCTTCACAGCGGCGGCGTCCGCCTCCTCGCTGAGGGTATAGCCGTTCTTCTCGCAGCGCTTGCGGAACATCTCCGTGAGCTGCTCCCCGTCGTAGTCGGGGAAGAAGACATATTTGTTGAAGCGGGACTCCAGGCCGGGGTTGGAGTTGATGAACTTCTCCATCGGTCCGGTGTAGCCCGCGACGATCACGATCAGATCGTCCCGGTGGTCCTCCATGGCCTTGAGCAGGGTCTCGATGGCCTCGCGGCCGAAATCGTTCTCGCCGCCGGAGGAGAGGGAATAGGCCTCGTCGATGAAGAGCACGCCGCCGAGGGCCTTCTTGATGACCTCCTGGGTCTTGATGGCGGTCTGGCCGACGTAGCCCGCGACCAGGCCGGAGCGATCGACCTCCACGAGCTGGCCCTTGCTCAGCACGCCGATGGCGGCGTAAAGCCCGCTGACAAGGCGCGCGACGGTAGTCTTGCCGGTGCCGGGGTTGCCGAGAAAGACCATGTGCAGCGACATGGGCGGCACGGGCAGGTCGTTTTCCTGCCGGAGCTTGCGGACCTTGACGAGGTTCATGAGGTTCTTGACGTCCTTCTTGACCTCGGTGAGGCCGACCAGATCCTCAAGCTCCGCCATGAGCGCGTCGAAGTCGGGCTTGGGCTGCTCGTCCTCCTTCGCCGCCGGCGCCGTCTCGCCGCCGGAGGTCTGCACCTGAGGGTGCTTCTCCTGAAAGCTGGGCTCGCCGCTGGTCACGTAGTCGAGCGGGTTGAGCCCGTCGCGGGACTTGCGCACGCCGGAGGTGTCGCAGATCGCGGTCAGGCGGTCCGTGCACTCGGTGATGAACGCCGCCTCGGCATAGGTGACGTCGTCATCCACGGCGGCGAGGTAGAGCAGGATATTGGTGAGCATGCGGATGAAGGTGCGTGAGGACTCGGTCCCGCGCTTGGCGTCGCTCTCGGCGAGGTTCCAGTAAAACACCGGGGGCAGGAACACGTCCTCCTCGCACACGGCGCTGGTCAGGCTCCAGAGCATCCAGGTCGGGCGGGGCTGATTGCGGGAATAGATCTGGTTGGCCATGGCGACGTGCTTCTCGTTCAGACCGCCGCAGCGGCTCCAGAGACTCAGCGCGCATTTGGTCACGAACTCGTCCAGCTCCTTGGCGAGGCCCTGGTTGCTGCCGAGACGGTAGAAGGCGTCGGTATTGGCGACATAGATCTTGTGAAACTCCTCGGGGGCGCGGCTCCAGGTGGTAGGCATGGCAAACATCTCCTGTATATCTGAATAGAGTGTATATTTAACTAATTTATTATAATAAAACCGGCTCTGTCCGTCAAGACAGAGCCGGGGGCTTTCTTCGCCTATCGCCGCCGTCTCCGGCAGCAGGGACGGCGCCCCGGCCGCTGCGGGGGACGTGCTCCGGGCGGCGGGGGAGGCGGCGGCCCAAAGCCGGGCGGCGGTGGCGGGGGAGGACCGAAGCCCGGCCGCGGCGGCGGGGGAGGGGGCGGCCCCATCGGGCGCGGGCGGCCCAGCCGGTCCCAGACCCGGCCAAAGCTGCGCAGGCGCCGCTCGTAGTTCTGCTCCTCGGGGTTCATGGCGTGCACCTCCTGTCGCCCTATTCTATTCGCTCTCTTGCAAAGCGGTGAGGATTTCAGTATAATGGAGAAAATCCGACAGACAGGACGGGATATGAGATGGCGAGATTCTTTATGGCCGGGACGAACCTGCTCGGCGGCATGGCGATCATGAAGGGCCGGGACGCGGAGCATGTGCACGTGCTGCGCATGAAGCCCGGCGAGGACTTCATCATCTGCGACGGCGAGGGGACGGACTATAAGTGCCGCCTCGTGCGCGCGGACAAGGAGGAGGTCGAGGCCGAGGTGATCGAGGTCGTGCCCTGCCCGGCGGAGCCGAGCGTGAAGGTCACGGTGCTCTGCGGCCTGCCCAAGGGCGACAAGACCGATTACATCATCCAGAAGTGCGTTGAGGCCGGCGCGGCGGAGATCCTCTTCTTCCACGCCAAGCGCTGCGTCGCGAGGCCCGACCTGCCCGAGAAGAAGCTCGAGCGCTGGCAGCGCATCAGCGAGGAGGCGGCCAAGCAGTCCGGCCGCGGGATCATCCCGCAGGTGGGCTGGTGCGGCGAGTTTGCCGACGCGCTCAACGAGGCCGCGCACCGCGAGCTCGGGCTTTTCATGTACGAGACCGGCGAGCGCGAGAAGCTCGACGAGGTGCTCGGCGCGCATAAGGACGTGAAGAGCGTCGCGATCGTCACCGGGCCGGAGGGCGGCTTCGAGGAATTCGAGGCGCAGCTCGCGCGCATCTGCGGCCTGCACGTCTGCTCCATGGGCGAGCGCATCCTCCGCTGTGAGACCGCCCCGGTCGTAGCCCTCACGGCGACCATGTTCGCCACGGGGAACCTGGGATAAAATGGCCGGCGAGAGAAGCGGGCAGAGAACGGCGACGCAGCGGAAGGGGAACGTGGAAGTGCTGCGCTATCTCTTTGCCTATGTCATTGCGGTCGAGCATTTTTGTCTTAAGCTCCCGGGCGTCGTCCTTCCGGCAGTGGATTTCTTTTTTCTGGCGGCAGGCTGCTTTCAGATGCGCCGTATGGCACGGGAGACGTCCTTTTCCCCGGGACGCTATCTCTGGGAGCGCTTTACGGGGCTGGCGTTTTTCTATGAGGCCTCTATCCTCCTTCTGACGCTTTTCCCCGAGCAGGGAGGCGGGATCGTCTCCGTGCTGGGCGGACTGTACCGATCGATCCCGGATATGCTCTGCCTGCAGATGTCCGGGCTGTTCGAGCTCCATGTCAATCCGCCGCTGTGGTTTATTTCGGCCATGCTGCTGGCGAGCCTTGCGCTGGCGCTGCTGTTTTCCTTCAGCCGACGGCTCTTCGTCCACGCGCTGCCCGTGATCGCGCTGCTGTGCTACGCCGGACTGTTCTTCCTGCAGGGGAATATGGATGCGATCTATGCTCCGAACTTTCTCAATCCGCAGCGCTATCTGATCCCGCTCGGGACGATTCGCGCACTGGGAGGATTGAGTCTCGGCTGCCTGGTGTGGCTGTTTTATGAGCGCTGTCGGGAGGGACTTCAGAATAAAAAGTATCGCATGGCGCTTTCGGCGGCAGAGATCCTGGCGGCCGTGCTGACGCTCTATGGCGCACTGTTTCGGCATCATACAGCTTATGATTTTTATTATCTGCTGTTTCTGCCGGTCATTCTGGTCTGTGCGCTGTCACAGAATACGCTATGGGGAGGGCTGACCGACCGCGTGGGGAAGGCGCTGAGCGCAGCGCTGGGCAAGCAGTTTACACTGGCAGTCTTTTGCCTGCATATCCCTGTCATTCAGCTTGGCGGTCCGCTGCTGCGCCGCCTGGCCGGCGGGTCGGAGACAGGCGCGGCGCTTCTGTTTGTTCTGCTGCTTACCGCGGTCAGCTTCGCGTTTACAAAAGCTTCCGAGTCTTTTAAACGATTCGTGGATAAAAAGCGATAAATGAAGCTATATACACGAAAGCCCCAGCCGGGAGCACTGCTCCCGGCTGGGGCTTTGTTGATTGGGTTACGTGATAGATTGTTCTTTTTATTCAAGGCCTTCTGCCCGAGCCTCTTCGTTGAGATTATCCAAAAGCTGCTGGCTGACATCGATGCAAATTTCCCAGTGAGTGCCTTTCGGCGTATCAAACTCCTCAACGTAACAGTTATGTTCGTCGATGTAACGGGTGTGGTTGAGCATGATCTTGAACGGATCGACAGGCGGGACGAATTCCAGCTCCCGGTGCTCGGCGGCAGCATATTCCAGGCAAGCCCCCATAAACACGCAGCCCTTCCGGCAGCCGGGCCAATCGCCGCTGCAGCCAGACCAGCAGAGAACATGGGGACTTCGCCCATCGCTGTACAGATCCGCGGTATCGGCCAGGTGGATGTGCTCATCACCCAGCTCATTTTCATAGATGACCCGGGTATCCCAGCCAATGTCTTCGACCTTGACCGGCTTCCAAATGTGGTCCGACAAAGCGATATCTCCCTTGCTTGTTCCTTTCGGCTAGTCAGCGATCAGGACACAGGTGCCGTCGGTGATCTGTAGGGCGGTGCCCTCCGAGAGCGTGATGCGCACAGAGTCGCCGGCCTTGAGCTCAAAGGATTTGAGCACCGCGCCATAGTCCCCGAGGATCTCTACCTCGGCATTGATGACATCGCTCATCATGCCGCCGAGCGAGCCGAACAGACCGCCCCAATCCTCACCCAAGGAATCGGCCACGCCGCCCAGCGCAGAGTACATGTCGCCATAGGTGTCGCCCGAGGTCGAGAGGCATTTGAGCGTGTAGGTCCCCGGGAGAATGTCCTCTCCGACGATGAACTTGCCCTCGCGGAGCGTGACCTCCTGCGCGAGCGGGAGGCCGCGGGCGATCATTTCCTCACGGACCGCTTCGTAGAGTTCACGCAGCTCTTTGTCACTGTATTTGCTGAGCGGATTGGAATCTGCGGCCGAGGCGGTGGCGGTGAAAAGGGAGAGCAGCAGCGCGGCGAGCAGCATAACGGAAACGAGTTTTTTCATGGTTTTTCCTCCTTGTTTTTTTGAAGTGAGTTCGATTATACCCGATGGAGTGCCGCTCCGTTGCCCCCAAAGCGGGGGCAACGCGAAAACATGTCAGGGCAGGAGCGACGGCAGACCGTTCCCGCGCAGGAGCGCATCGACCTCGTGGATGTCGAAGAGGCGGTTCCGAAACGCCACGAGAAGTGCGGCATCGCGGGGGAGACGCGCGTGGAGCGGGGCCATGCCATAGAGAATCAGCGCCTCCTGCGTTTCCTCGAGTGTAAACTCCGCCGCAAGGCAGAGACGCAGGATCGTGTCGCGCCGCCGCGTATGCTTTCCTTCCGCAATCAGCCGGTAGCCATAGCGCTCCGGCAGGTCGGCGGCGAGAAAGATGTTTTGTTGGAGGAGGTCTTTCTCTCTGAGCTTTTTCCGCATGTAGTCTGCGAAAGGATGCGGACTGATAATGAATTCCGACCGGTGGCTCTCAAAGAAGTCCGCCAGCTCCTCCGGCCGGACGCGCAGCAGCTCCTCCGCAAACTGCGCGCTTTCGTGCCCACAGTGTTCTTTTTGCAAAGACGTTCACCCTTTTCTATAGATTGAACGCCGACCGGGACGAACCCGATCGGCGTTCTACTATAGGGGCTGTTATTTTTTCGAGAGAAGGATTTATTAGCAAGCACCTGTGGGGAAAATACGGGCGGTTTTCACTAAAGAAGCAAGGCGGCTTTCAAGTATGACAGATGCTGCATCTCTTTGGCGAAATATTAATCAAATATGATTAAATATGTGCAGTAATAAACACACCTAAGTAAAATAGAATAATAATAAACACAATGATCATGACAATGGTTTTAATGATTTTCATGTTTTCTCCTTTTGTTTTTTATTTATATATTACGGTGTAATCAGGGTAAAAACCATTACATACCGTATCGATTAGTACCTTCGCATTTGAAAGCGCATTCTCGTATAGTCCGTTCTTTTTTGCTTTCTGCTCCGCCTCTTCTTTGGCGGCTTTTTGGCCCTCGTTCAAAGTGGTAATCTGTAAGGGATTAAAGATGTTTTCTGTTTCATCATAGATTTCAAAACTGTTTTGATCCAATTCATTACTAATGATAATTGGTTCCGGCAGTTTAATTGCAATGGTTTTAGTTTCGTGATTGATCTCGTATTCAATCTTTTCGAAATCGAGTCCTGCTTTAATTAGGCCATCGTAACTATAAATGTATTTATTCTTTGTAAGAGGGATATTGATGTTAGTATTAAATAGTTTTCTATAATCAGAAGTGATTTGCACATTTGTATAGTAGACGGCCTGCGTTGCTAATTCACCGATATCCTTGAATCCTAAATCAATCGTGACAGATTCAACAGGTACAGTGTTTTCCGAAAGGCGAGAAGAATGCAGGAGATGAATGTTTACAGCAGCTAAAAGGCAAGTAACTACAATGCAGGCAAGCAGAAATGTCTTTACTGTTTTTGGTGCTCTAACAATAGAAGTAAAAATAGTAATTATCCATTTTCGTTTTACAGATGGATTCTTCTGATTATCTGATGATTCTGTAACAACGTAGTAGTCTTTTGCACCGCACCCAGGACATGTTTTGTTTTCGTCCTCAAAAGCTGTCGAGCAATACTTACATACTCTCATACTGGATCCTTCTTTCTCTTGTTTTTGTGCGCAAACAAAAAGTGCGTGACCTCAAAAGAAGCCACGCACGAAAAACGCAGAGCTCCTTTTGCTGCCACACAATTCTTTAACATCCAAACAGGGAATGCAAAGATGGAGAATGCGTTTTTACTAAAGTAAAAACCACTCCCTGTTTGGAAAATGTTGAATTGTGTGGCGATTTCAGTTTAGCATACCTTCCGGCAGAATACAATCTTTTCATCTGTCAATACCGTGATATAATATAGGCGGGGAGGCGGGCCGTCGAGGGCGCCGGCCCCTACGGGAAAAATGCGGAGGTGTGCGCGTTGGACCTGCCTGAACGGAAAACGATCCGCTTGCAAGAATTTGATTACAGCAGCCCTGGCGCGTATTTCGTCACGATCTGCACGCAGGGGAGGAGAAACCTGCTTTGGGATATGCGAAACAGGGTGGACTCCGCCGTAGGGGCGGCTATCAGCCGCCCGCAAAATGCAACAGATCTGCCATATGTTCTTTCTGCGGCAGGGAAGTGGGTTCAGCATGGGATCGGCAATATCCCACAGATATATCCCGGTGTCTCGGTTGAGAAATACGTTATCATGCCCAATCACATCCATATGATCCTGAGCATAAACGGGGATGAAAGCGGGCGGCTGATAGCCGCCCCTACAATCAGCACGATCGTGGGGCAAATGAAGCGCTGGATATCCAAGCAGGCGGGAACGGGTTTGTGGCAGAAATCTTTCCACGAGCATGTCATCCGCGGAGAAACAGATTACCGCGAGATCTGGGACTACATCGAAAACAACCCGGCCCGCTGGACGGAGGACGACTACTATAAATCATAAAGCAGAACGGATCGCACCGGCGGTCCGTTCTGCTTTATGATTTATAAACGTTATTTACTTATGGTACAGTTTCTTGGCCTGGTAGCGCGGTTCGCAACTGAGGTTCACGCCGATCTTCTTGAAGAGGTCCAGGTCCACATGCGAGAGGATGACGGAGGAGTGCGCCTCGCAGCCGCGCAGCTTCTCGAGCTGGTCGATGGCGTAGCCCGCCATCGGGTTCGTGACGCCGCAGATCGAGAGCGCGATCAGCAGCTCGTCGGTGTGCAGGCGGGGATTGTGGTTGCCGAGGTGCTCGACCTTCAGGTGCTGGATCGGCTCGATGATGCCGGGGGGCAGCAGCAGGTGCTTCTTGTCGATCCCCGCGAGGTACTTGAGCGCGTTCAGCAGACAGGCCGAGGCCGCGCCCAGCAGCGAGGTCGTCTTGCCGGTGATGATCGTCCCGTCCGGCAGCTCCAGCGCCATGGCGGGGTTGCCGGTCTCTTCCGCGCGCTGAAGCGCCGGGGCGACGACCGCGCGGTCGGCCGGGCCGATGCCCATCGAGTTCATCAAAAGCTCGATCTTGCGCACCTCGGCGGGATCGCTCAGACCCTGACGGACCTGGCAGGCCGCGGCGTAGTAACGGCGGATGATCTCCTGACGGCTCGCCTCGCGGCAGGCCTCGTCGTCGCTGATGCAGTAGCCGGCCATATTGACGCCCATGTCCGTCGGGCTCTTGTAGGGGCTCGCGCCGTAGATCTGGCGGAACATCGCCTCGAGCACCGGGAAGATCTCCACATCGCGGTTGTAGTTCACGGTGGTGACACCATAGGCCTCGAGGTGGAAGGGGTCGATCATGTTGACGTCGTCGAGGTCCGCGGTCGCGGCCTCGTAGGCGAGGTTCACGGGGTGCTTGAGCGGGAGGTTCCAGATCGGGAAGGTCTCGAACTTGGCGTAGCCCGCCTGAACGCCGCGCTTGTTCTCATGGTAGAGCTGGCTGAGGCAGGTGGCCATCTTGCCGCTGCCGGGGCCGGGGGCCGTGACAACGACCAGCGAACGGCTCGTCTCAATATACTCGTTGCGGCCAAAGCCCTCCTCCGAGACGATCAGCGGGATGTTCGCGGGATAGTCGGGGATGATGTAGTGCAGATACACCGGGATGCCCAGCGTCTCAAGGCGTTTTTTGAACTTGTCCGCGATGCTCTGCCCGCGGTAGTGGGTGATGACCACGGAGCCGATGAAGAGCCCGATGCCGCGGAAGGCGTCGATCAGGCGGAGCGTGTCCTCGTCGTAGGTGATGCCGAGGTCGCCGCGGCGCTTGCTGCGCTCGATGTCGTCCGCCGAGATGGCGATGACGATCTCCGCCTCGTCCTTCATCTCCAGCAGCATACGCACCTTGCTGTCCGGCTGGAAGCCGGGGAGCACGCGGGAGGCATGGTAGTCGTCGAAGAGCTTGCCGCCGAACTCCAGGTACAGCTTGCCGCCGAACTGGGAGATACGGTCGCGGATGTTTTGGGACTGAAGCTTTACATATTTGTCGTTGTCAAAGCCGATGTGGTTCATAGCGCATACCCTCGTCTGCGAAAATCTCAACGCAGGGTATTGTACCATAGCTTTTGCCCCGCGACAAGATTTTTTGACAGGGAGGGACTTTTTTTTATCCTGTTCTTGTGGTATACTCCAACCTGTATATCTATGTTCACAGCAGAAAGGTACCGATACTATGGGATTTCTTGACAAGCTCTTCGGCAGCTATTCCGACAGAGAGCTTAAACGGATCAATCCGATCGTTGACAGAATAGAGAAGCTCGGCCCCCGCTACGAGGCCATGAGCGACAGCGAGCTGCAGAGCCAGACCGCCGTCTTCAAGGAGCGGCTCGCCGGGGGCGAGAGCCTGGACGATATCCTGCCCGAGGCCTTTGCCGCCGTGCGCGAGGCCGCCTGGCGCGTGCTGGGGATGAAGCCCTTCCGCGTCCAGCTCATCGGCGGCGTCGTCCTGCATCAGGGCCGCATCGCCGAGATGAAGACCGGCGAAGGCAAGACCCTGGTCGCCGTGCTGCCCGCCTACCTCAACGCCCTCACCGGCGAGGGTGTGCACATCGTCACCGTGAACGATTATCTGGCCCGCCGCGACAGCGAGTGGATGGGCAAGGTGCACCGCTTTATGGGGCTCTCCGTGGGCCTGATCGTCCACGGCCTCACCGGCGACGAGCGCCGCGCGGCCTACGCCTGCGATATCACCTACGGCACGAACAACGAGATGGGCTTCGACTATCTGCGCGACAACATGGCCCTCTACAAGCGCGACATGGTGCAGCGCGGCCACGCTTTCGCCATCGTGGACGAGGTGGACTCCATCCTTATCGACGAGGCGCGCACGCCCCTCATCATCTCCGGCCAGGGCGACGAGAGCACGGATCTCTACCGCCAGGCGGACGATTTCGTCTCCCGCCTCAAGAAGGTGGTTTATGCCTCCGTGGATGAGAAGGAGGAGGAACAGGAGGACCTCGACGCCGACTATGTGGTCGACGAGAAGGCACGCAGCGCCACGCTGACCGCCCGCGGCATCGCGAAGGCCGAGCGCGCTTTCGGTCTTGAGAACCTGGCCGATATGGAGAACGCCACGCTCTCCCACCACATCAACCAGGCCCTGAAGGCCCACGGCATCATGAAACGCGATATCGACTATATCGTCAAGGACGGGGAGATCATCATCGTCGACGAGTTCACCGGCCGCCTGATGCTCGGCCGCCGCTACTCCGAGGGCCTGCACCAGGCCATCGAGGCCAAGGAGCACGTCGACGTCCAGAAAGAGAACAAGACCCTCGCCACCATCACCTTCCAGAATTACTTCCGCCTCTACGCCAAGCTCTCCGGCATGACCGGCACGGCTGTCACCGAAGCCGAGGAGTTCGCGGCCATCTATAAGCTCGACATCATCGAGATCCCGACGAACCGCCCCGTCATCCGTCTCGACCACCCCGACG
This sequence comes from Eubacteriales bacterium, assembly GCA_030531505.1. Taxonomy (GTDB): domain Bacteria; phylum Bacillota; class Clostridia; order Oscillospirales; family Oscillospiraceae; genus Limivicinus. The sequence continues at coordinate 8,346 of JAUNNH010000005.1, read as the reverse complement.
TGGTCTATAAGAGCGAGAACGGCAAGAACCGCGCCATCATCGAGCAGATCCTGGAGTGCCACGAAAAGGGGCAGCCGGTGCTGGTGGGCACGGTCTCGATCGAGAAGAGCGAATACATCTCGCGCCTCCTGAAGGCGCGCGGCGTGCCGCACACCGTGCTCAACGCCAAGTACCACGAGAAGGAGGCCGAGATAGTCGCCCAGGCGGGCAAGCTCGGCGCCGTCACCATCGCCACCAACATGGCCGGCCGCGGCACGGATATCGTGCTCGGCGGCAACGCGGAGTTCATGGCCCGGCAGGATCTGCGCAAGGCCGGCTTCGAGGAGGAGATCATCGCCGAGGCCACCGGCTACGCCGAGACGGAGGACGAGACGATCCGCTCGGCCCGCGCTCTCTACGCCGAGCGCATGGCCGCACACAAGGAGGTCACGAGTGCCGAGGCCGAGCAGGTGCGCGCCGTGGGCGGGCTCTTCATCCTCGGCACCGAGCGTCATGAGAGCCGCCGTATCGACAACCAGCTGCGCGGCCGCTCCGGCCGTCAGGGCGACCCTGGCGAGAGCCGCTTCTACCTCGCCATGACCGACGACATCATGCGCCTCTTTGGCTCCGAGCGGGTCATGAACATGATGGACACCCTCAAGATCGACGAGGACACGCCGCTCGACGCCAAGATGCTCTCCGGTGCCATCGAGCAGGCCCAGAAGACCGTTGAAAGCCGGAACTTCCAGGCCCGCAAGAGCGTGCTGGAGTACGACGACGTGATGAACCAGCAGCGCAACATCATCTATGGCGAGCGCCGGAAGGTGCTCGACGGGGAGGATCTGCGCGAACAGATCCTCGGCATGCTCGAGGAGTATATCCAGTCCGTTGTGACCGAGGGCCTCGGCGGTACCGCTGCCGAGAGCCAGGAGCAGCTCGACCAGGCGCTGCAGCCGCTGCAGAAGCTCTTCCTGCGCCGGGGCGAGATCCGCCTCGAGAGCGTGCGGAAGGCCGACAGCGAGCATATCGCGCCGCTGGCGCTGGAGCGCGCGAAGGCGATTTACGCCGAGCGCGAGGCCGCCTTCGGCGTCGGACCGAACGGTGTGCCGCTCATGCGTGAGCTCGAGCGGGTCATCATGCTGCGTGTGGTGGATGAGTACTGGATGGACCACATCGACGCCATGGACGACCTCAAGCAGGGCATCGGCCTGCGCGGCTATGGCAGCGTCAAGCCCATCGACGCTTACAAGCAGGAGGGCTTCGACATGTTCGAGGCCATGGTCCAGGGCATCCGGGAGGAGACGGTGCGCCGCCTCTTCACGGTGCAGGTGCGGCGCGAGCAGCCGATCGAACGCAAGGCTGTGGCGAAGAATGCGGCAGCGAACGTCGGCGGGGAACCGGAGAAGAAAAAGCCAGTCAAGAAAGTCCCCAAGCCCGGGCGCAACGATCCCTGCCCCTGCGGGAAAATGAAGGCCGACGGGAGCCGCCGGCTCAAGTACAAAGAGTGCTGCGGCAGAAACGAGTAACATGGCATTTATTGAACACAACGAAAACGGCCTGGTGTATATGACGTCCAGCCTGATCCCCGCACGGCACGCCTTCACGACGCGCTATGGTGGGGTCAGCACCGGGCACCTCAGCAGTCTGAACCTGATCTCCGGCCACGGCGACGAGCCGGAGAACATCCGTGAGAACTTCCGCCGCGTGGCGGCGCTCATGGGTGCGGGACCGGACGACTGCGCCGTCACCAAACAGGTGCACGGAGCCGTTGTGCGTCTGGTCGACGAGCGGGATCGGCACGTCTGCCTGAGCACGGTCCCCTATGAGGCCGACGGTATCGCCACCACGACAAGGCAGCTGCCGCTCTTTTGTTTTACGGCTGACTGCGTGCCGGTGCTGCTGTACGAAAAGGACGGGAAGGCCGCCGCCGCGGTGCATTGCGGCTGGCGCAGCTCGGTGGGGGACATCCTCGGCGAAGCGCTGCGGCAGCTCAAAACGCTCGGCGCACAGGCGCAGGATCTCTGTGCCGCCATCGGTCCGGCCATCGGGCGCTGCTGCTTCGAGACCGACGACGATGTGCCTGAGGCGATCACAGCCTGGCTCGGCGGCGACACCGCGGAACTCTTCGTGCGCCGCGCCGACGGCAAGACGCTGGTGGACCTGCGCGCGGCGAACGCGCGGCGGCTCATGCAGTTGGGCGTCCCGGCGGAGCGGATCGACGTGTCGGAGGAGTGTACTTTCTGCTCGCACGAGAAATACTGGTCCCACCGCTACACAAAGGGACAGCGCGGCGGCCAGTGCGCCTGCATTGTCCTTTAATCCCCTTACGAATCTGGAGATCAAGCATGAAACAGATAAAGAGAATGATCCTCCTGCTGCTCGCCGCGGCGATGCTGCTCGGCCTTTCCGGCTGTGCCGGGACAAAGATCAACTGGAACGAGGTCCCGGACTCTACCGGCGGCCGGGATGTGGAGCGCTCCCTCGGTCTGGACCGGGTCTTTTCCCTCAACTCCAATCCGCGCTACAGCTTCAACCCCATGGTCGCCACCAACCGGGCCAACCAGCTTATCTGCGATCTTGTCTATGACAACATGGTGGAGATCAACAACAATTTTGAGGTCATCCCCAATGTGATCCTCGACTGGAAGTGCAACGACGACGGTACGCTCTGGACCTTCACGATCGACACCGAGCGCAAGTTCTCCAATGGTGACCCCGTCACGCCGAGCGACCTCTGTTACTCTATGGGCATGTGCATCAACGCCGATCGCTTCAAGGGCCGCTTCTCCAGCTACCAGGGCGCCTCGCCCTCGGGCGAGGACCAGTTCCAGGTCGCGCTCGGCATCGGAGATACGCAACTCGTCAAGCTCATGAATCTCCCCATCATCAAGCGCGGTACCTACGACACCAAGGACGGCGTGCGTCCTATCGGCAGCGGTCCTTACTGCTATAACGAGGACAACACCGAGCTGCACGCGAATGAATACTATCCCGGCTACAAGAATCTCCCGGTCGACACGATCTACATCAAGGAATACACCAACGCCGCCGACACCATCGCTGCCTATGAGGACTCCTACATCGACGTGGTGGTGAACGACCCGTCCAGCTATTCAAGCCTGGGCTATGCCAGCACCAACGAGATCCATACCTTTGCCACCACCAACATGCACTATGTGGCAATCAACCAGGAGAGCATGCTCGGCCGCTACAGCTATTTCCGCGTGGCCATGCAGTATGCCTTCGACCGCGCGTATCTGGAGGAGCTGCTCGACGGCAACGCTGTGGCAACCCCGATCCCGATGTATCCCACCTGCAAGGATTATCCGGCGCAGCTTGCCGCCGCCCTGGAATTCAACCTCGACACATGCAAGCGTGTCCTGGAGGGCGCGGGCGTGCAGGACTATGACGACGATGGGATGCTGGAATTCATGTCCGGTTCGCCGCAGGAGATCAACCTCAACTTCGTCATCTGCTCCGACAGCGCCGCGAAGTCCGGCGTGGCTTATAAATTCAAGGAAGACATGGCCTCCATCGGCCTGCAGGTGACAGTCCACGAGCTCACCTGGGAGAACTACAAGAAAGCGCTGGAGGATGGCGTCGTCCAGGTTGGCAACAAGGAGCTGACCCTGGACATGTACTATGCCGAGACCCAGCTGCGCGCCAATTTCGATCTGACCGAGATCCTGCAGACACGCAAAGAGGAGGAGAACGGTGTCACGAACATCAACTTCTCCCGCTCCAACGACGCGAGCATCGAGGGAGCGATCCAGCAGTACCTTCTGGCCAACGACGCCTCCCGCGCCTCAACCTATTACCAGCTTGCCGAGTATGTCACGCGCAGCGTAGGCAGCCTTATCACCATCGGCTTCGAGCGCCAGCAGATCATCACCCATCGCGGTGTCTGCAAGGGGATCGACGCCAACGCCGGCAACCCGCTCTATAACTTCCCCAACTGGACCATCGATCTGGGGTAATACTTATTAGTAATATAATGATCATCGGATGGCGAAATCAATCGAAGGTTCGATTGATTTCACTGCCAAACGACAAGTTTGGCAGTGAATGATTCATGGAATCATTCGCCCGATGTTCATTGCAAGGATTATATGGCAAAACAGCCCCGCTGTTTTGCTGCGCCGCAAAGCGGCACGGCGAAAAGCTTTTTGGCTTTTCGCCATCCTATAATCATTATAAAAGGAGCAGAAAGCGATGACCGACAGAGAACTGATGTCCATGGCCAAACAGGCCTCCCTCAACGCTTACATTCCGTATTCGCACTTCGCGGTCGGCGCGGCCATCGAGTGTGACGACGGCACCGTCTTTACCGGCTGCAACATTGAGAACGCCGCGCTCGGCAGCACGATCTGTGCCGAGCGCACCGCCTGCTGCAAGGCGGTCAGCGAAGGGCACCGCAACTTCCGCCGCATCGCGATCTATGCCGACAGTGAGAACTGGTGCACGCCCTGCGGTGCCTGCCGCCAGTTCCTGGCGGAGTTCTCTCCGGATATGGAGGTGCTCTGCGCCAAAGCGGGCAACCGCTATGTGAGCTATAAGCTCTCGGAGCTGCTGCCGCACACCTTTAATTTCTGATGGAGCTGGAAAAGCTGCGCATTTTCCTGGCAGTCGCCGAATGCCGCAGCTTTAGCCTCGGTGCGAAGCGGCTGTATATCAGCCACTCCACTACCAGCCGCGCGGTGGCGGCGCTGGAGGAGGAGCTGGGCGTGAAACTGCTGCGGCGTGATAACCGCGTGCTCGGCCTAACAGCTGCGGGCGAGCAGCTGCGTGAGGAGGCGGAGGGCCTGCTGAAGCAGGCGGAGCGCGCGGCTGAACGCGTGCGCGCGGCGGGTGACGGATCTGCGGGGACTGCCCGGCCGTGTGACGCGGAAGGCTCTCGTCTGTGAGCACGGAGGTGTTCACTGTGAGCACGGAGACCCGGGACGGGCTGCAGGCGCGGGGCTGAAGATAACAAAACGGGCGGCTTTTTCGGAGGCCGTCGGAGCGGAGGAAAGACCATGAAGCGCAACTGGATACTTCCCGAGCGACCGGGCGCGCGGGTGCTGCTGGCTCTCTATGCTCTGCTCTTTGCCACGGCCTGGCAGTTCGGCAGAAAGATGCATATCGAATCCGCATACGACGGACGGATGACGGAAAACTACCTGCTCCCCTGGACGGGGAGGGACTGGCTTCTCCTGTTCGCATTGGCCGCCGTCGTTTTTTTGCTTGCCTGCCTTGCACTGCGGCTTTTTCGCACCGGGCGTGCCGCGATCGGCACGGAACCGCTGCGAGTTTGGAGAAACGGATGGTTCTGGGGAAGCTGGGCGCTGCTGATGATCCTGTGGCTGCCCTATCTGCTGCGCTATTATCCCGCCTTCTTTTTTGCGGATACGAGCCAGTCGGTGGGACAGGCGTTCGACCTGAGCACGCTGAGCAATCGCAATCCGATCCTGTACACGCTTTTCATCCGTCTGTGCCTGCGCGTGGGCGGTGCCTTAAGCAGCAAGGATGTCACGGCCGGCTGCTTTGTTTACGCGCTGGTGCAGATGCTGACCTTGTCGGGGGCGCTCGCCGCACTCTGCACCTGGGTGGGGGAGCGCGGACGTCTGCATTGGTACGGGCGCACGGCACTGGCCCTCATCTTCGGGCTCGACCCCTATGTGGCCGCGATCAGCATCGCCATGTGGAAGGATCCCTTTTTTGCCGCCTTCGTCGTACTCTGGACGCTTGAACTGGCAAACCTTGTGCTGCCGGAAAAGCCGGAAAAGCGGAGCACGGCCTGGGGCCTGCGCTTTTTCCTGCTCACCCTCCTGGTGCTCTTCAGCCGCAACAACGGCTTCAGCGCCATCCTCGGCGGCGCCGCGGGTCTGCTCGTCCTCTTCCTGCGCCGCCGCAGACAGAGGAAGGAGAGCGCCGCGCTGCGTCCGGCCCTGCTGCTCACCCTGGTGGCGCTGCTGCTCTGGGGGATCATGATCGTCCCGGTGTACCGGCAGCTCGGCGTCGGTACGCCCAAGGAAGAGATCGGGGGCCTGATGCTCAATCAAATGGCGCGCGTGGCCGCGAGTGAGGAGGGCGTCCTCTCCGAGGAGGAGGAGAGCTTTCTCAACGAGATGCTGCCGCTGGAGCGTTATCCCGCGGCCTACCGCCCCTGCTGCGTGGATTTACTGAAATGGGATGACGCGTTCAACTTCGAAGCGCTTCGCGGCAGCCGCTTCATGAAGATGTGGTTCTCGATACTGCCGCAGAACGTCGGGATCTATGCGGAGGGCTGGGTGCTGGAGACCTTTGGCTTCTGGGCGCTGAACCGGCCGGAATCGGTCGGGAGCACGGCCAATATCAGCGTCGGCAGCCCCCTCAATTTCAAATATGAAGGAGAGACGAAAGTCCGGGGGCGCACCCTGCGCTTTGAGAATAAGCTGCCTGCTTTTCTGGACTTCCTGCCTCTGCCGACCGACACGCCCTCGCTGCCCCTCGGTCCGCTCAACTGGCTGCTGCTGCTCCTGGCGCTGCTGCTTCTCCTGAACGGGGAAGGGAGCCTGGTGCTGCCGCTCCTGCCGTCCCTCGGGATCGCGACGGGCATGCTCGTCGGTACGCCGATCTATTATCTTGCACGCTATGAACTGCCGGTCCAGCTGCTGGTTCCGCTCTTCCTCCTGCTCGCATGCAGGGGGAGAGGGGCGGCGCCGGCGGAGTCCCGACGCTGAGCGGAGGATTTCTCCAAAGTTTTTTGCAGAAAGAACGAAATTTCTCTTGACAGCCGCACCGATCATTGGTATACTACTCGAGCACGTGCGCGAAAGCATGTGTTATGCGAGGAAGCGGGAGATTGCTCGCGCGAGCGAGGTAACTTCCGTGGAGTATGTCCGGTATCGGGCCAGTCCCGATACGCAATCGGGCGGCTGAAACCCATCCGGTACACGCGTATATCGCGCGCCGTGGGATCGACCGGCCAAAAGGCCGGTTTGTTTTTCGGACGCGGTCTGATACGCACGGTTGTGTGTACAGGATTTGCAAACGGGTTTCATGCGAACGCATACGAGCGGAGCCAATGCCGCGAAAAAACGTTCGAAAAAGGAGAAACAAAACCATGGCAAGCACCAACAAGAACATGATCCGCATCCGCCTCAAGGCGTACGACCACCAGCTCATCGACAAGGCCGCCGAGACCATCGTCGCGGCTGCCAAGCGCACCGACGCCAAGGTCTCCGGTCCCATCCCCCTGCCCACCAAGACCGAGATCGTCACCATCCTGCGCGCCGTCCACAAGTACAAGGACAGCCGTGAGCAGTTCGAGCGCCGCACCCACAAGCGCCTGATCGACATCATGAACCCCAACCAGAAGACCGTCGAGGCCCTTTCCAACCTCGAAGTCCCGGCCGGCGTTCAGATCGAGATCAAGCTGTAAGACACACCATTATAAATAACCCACAGTCCGCAGCTTGCGAGTGCGGACGGGTTAAGTTGCCAGCCTCTGGACGGCGCGAGCCGGGCTAAGCGAGGCAACCAATAACCGAAGGAGGAAATACAATGAAGAAAGCCATCATTGGCAAGAAGGTCGGCATGACGCAGATCTTCGACGAGAGCGGCAAGGTCATTCCCGTCACCGTCATTGAGGCCGGCCCCTGCGTGGTCGTGCAGAAGATGACCGAAGAGAAGGAAGGCTACAAGGCCGTTCAGCTCGGCTACGAAGAAGTCGCCGAAAAGAAACTGAGCCAGCCCGAGGCGGGCCACCTGAAGAAGGCCGGCGTGGGCATGCTCAAGCACCTGAAAGAGTTCCGTCTTGAGGACGACAGCAAGCTGGAAGTCGGCGACGTGGTGAAGGCCGACCTCTTTGCCGAGGGCGACAAGGTCGACGTCACCGGCACCAGCAAGGGCAAAGGCTACGCCGGCGTTATCAAGCGCTTCGGCCAGGGCCGTACCCCCACCAGCCACGGCGGCGGTCCGGTTCACCGTCACGCCGGTTCCATGGGTTCCAGCACCGATCCTTCCCGCATTTTCCCGGGCAAGAAGCAGGCTGGCCACATGGGTGTTGACCAGGTCACCGTCCAGAATCTGGACATCGTGAAGGTCGATTCCGAGCTCAACATGATCGCGATCCGCGGCGCCGTCCCCGGCCCCAAGGGCAGCATCGTGTATATCAAGGATACCGCGAAGACCCAGCCCGTCAAGAAGGGCGAGGGTGCCGGCATCTCCCTCAACCCGCAGAAGGCTTCCGCCCGTACCAACCCGCAGAAGGCTTCCGCCCGTACGAAGTAAAGAAAGGAGAGCAGCATAAATGCCTAAAGCAAATGTTTTCAACATGGCAGGCGAGAAGATCGGCGAGATCGAGCTCTCCGAGGCCATTTTCGGCATCGAGCCGAACAAGAGCGT